>JAZRTX010000013.1:0-59167 GCA_045652205.1 Clostridia bacterium | reverse complement strand
CTCTACCGTTGAGCCACTCCCCTATATAAAGGGAACAAATATGCTCCCTTATTTACTTGGGTAATTATACATCAAAGACACAAAATCGTGAAGCATTATTTTTAAGTTCGTTGTATTTATTTTCGGTTTCTTTCAGAATTTCTTCAAGTTCCGAAATACGCTTCTCATTATAATCTTCATACACAAAATCCTCATACTGAAGATTATCAGGAAGTTTATAATAAATTTTTATCCAATCCTTAATCAAATCGCGATCGTAAGGCTGTGTGGAACCGGCATAAGTATCATCCTTTAATTTCATTAAGGGAATTTCCTCAACGACTACATCGAACTCATCATACATTTTGCCCGTAATTTCAAGCATTTTGTTGTTGTACTGCTGAACACGGTCGTTTTCTTTAAACCCGTTATACACTTGATACATACCCATTGCGCCCATAATAGAAAATGCAAAAGTTACGCTTAAAATACTTGCTATAGCCTTTTTTCTTTCAAATTGTTCAAAAAGCGAAACACCTTCATTAAAGGCACGGCTTGCAACCACAACAAGAGTTAATACGAACATCATAAGACATCTGTCAGGGAAAATGGGTGAAATAAGGCAGGCGCCTTGTGATGCAAGGGAGCCGAAAAACAATGCCCAAATAAGATAGTCTTGTTTTCTTTTCGTTGAGAAAAGCCATATGGTAACGGTTATTGCCATTACAACAAGATATATCCATAACCAAATTGAAACTTCGGCACTTTTAATGTTGTGGGCACTTACCGCCAAGGAGAAAGCCGCTAAAATACTATTCAAGCAAATAAGGGTACACGAAAAAATATTCTTTTTCTTTTTTACTATAAATATTGCGGCAGAAACGGCAACTAACGCAATAAGCAATACAGTTAAAATGTTCTCTGCCCTGAAAAGAGTTTTTGCGATTGTATCGCCACTTGTAAGTAACTGCTTTGAAAAAGGCAAACCGTAATAATCCATATGAGTGCTCTGCCTTGAATTATTGCCTATAGAATTTATAAGAATATGACATCCTGCAGTTGCTGAAAGCATTGGCGGTACGCCGTATATAAGCAATAAAGGGTTTCTTCTTGTAAAGCAAGCGTACACGAGCATACTTGCAACAACAACAACGGCAAAAATGCCGACCTGTTCCATAGACCAACCTGCAAAGAAGAACAGCACCGTTGCAAAAGGTAACATCATCAGTTTTGAAACCGAGATTGTTTTTTCACGTTTATCAAGAAGCATCACATACAATAGCCACGCGCCGACAAAAACGTATAAAATCGGCACAGTATATAAAATTGCCGCACAATACCAATAGAATCCACTTATGGAAATATCCTTACCTATCATACCCAGCAAAGCGCAGGTAAACAGCGCCGCAAGAGGCATCCACTTTGTTTTCTTACCGTTTTGCGCAAATAAGAAAGCAAGTAAAAACGTTGCACATAACGTTATTGCATGGAATCCTTGCGCAAAATCAAGACCTTGGCGCAACAATAAAATAGATTGACCGAAACTTAGTATACGTCCGCCCCATCGGTTATAATGTTGGGTAAGATAATGGATGAGTTGATCCATTGTAAAGTTCTGCCCCCACATCCCCTCTTCCCAATAAACGTAACTGAGGGTTGCATAGCCGTAGTCATCATGGTTTGGCATTACAAAAGCATATTGTTGTAACAAAAATACAAGGAATAAAACGAAGATAAGTGCTGCCGCAAGTGCCATAACGGAAGTAAATATAATTTTGTTTCGCTTTTTTTGCGGAGTCATGGGCTCTTTAACTTCAACTTCTTCTATCGCTTCTTCCAAAAACTCTTTTTTGTGATTTTCCTTTTTTGTTTTATGCAGATTTTTTAAGTTTTCAACTTTTTCCTTTACTTTGGAAAAATCTATTTTAATTTCTTTTTCTGGCTTTTCAGGTTCATTTTCAAAAACAAAAACTTCTTCTGTCGTCTGGGGAATAGCAACTAAAGGAACGTCATCTAAAATTTCTTCAGGTGCAGCAATTGAAGGCTCCTCATTTTCAAAAGGTGCCGTAATCACTTCTTCAGTTTTTTCAGGCGTTAAATACGCCTGATCCACAATGGAATCAGCTTGATATTCATCATCAACACGGGTATTGAAAATATCTGCCGCCGAAAACTCTTTAGCCATAAAAAAACATCCTAAATCACAGTTTTTAATATTGTATCATAAAACGCATTCAGTTTCAAGCCAAAAATATAAAAAGAGTCTTCTTTTTGTACTGTAACAAAACACAAATAATTTGGCATTACCTAAAAAGTTATATACAATTATAACCATTGTTAGATTTTTTTCAAAAGGTGATATTTATGTTTGAAGAAACTGAAAAATTTTGCGATATGTGTTCAGATTAGGGCGTGCGCGGTTTTGATTTGGCGGTTTACAAAGGCTATAACTTGTACTGTGGCATTGCAGTTATGTGAAAAAGGTTTGTTTTCCCTTGAAGATACACTTTCCGATTATATGCGCACATTTAAAGAAATGACGGTTATCACGGAAAACGGTTAAAAAAGGCAGAAGTAATTGACAATAGTGAATTTAAAGATTTAGATAAAGTTTTAAAACAATTATATACCTATAATTTAACATATTAAAAAATAGTGTTTAGCATTTTTTAAAAAACGAAATACAAAACTTATTATAATATAACAGAAAACACCGTAAGCGACTACTTACGGTGTTAAAAAAATAAGCACTGATTTCAGTGCTTGGTGGGTCATCGGGGGTTCGAACCCCGGACACCCTGATTAAGAGTCAGGTGCTCTGCCAGCTGAGCTAATAACCCGCAAAAAAAATGGAGCGATAGACGAGATTCGAACTCGCGACATCCACCTTGGCAAGGTGGCACTCTACCAGCTGAGTTACTACCGCATTCCTAAGAACGCTCATATAATAACACAACTACAAAAATTTGTAAAGCACTTTTTTATAAAAAAATAAAAAAAATTTTTGCAGTATAAAAAATATTGTTCAGCACAAGATAATTACGAAATCTTTTAAGGAGGAATATTTATTATGCAGAGAAACGAAGCAATTTCATGTACTATACAGACTTGTAAACACCATTGTAAAAATGCAGATTATTGCAGTCTTGCTCACATTAACGTAGGCACACACGAAACAAATCCAACTGTTGTTGAGTGTACCGATTGCCAATCATTTGAATATTGTTGTAAATAAAGAAACGGCGTAAGAAGATTTTTGCTTCTTACGCTGTTTTTTTGTATTTTTTCCAAAAACACGCTTTTGCCTGCTTCCAATTTAAGCGTTGTTACTTTTTCTTCTGTAAAGGCATCAACAAGATTTTTGGGAAAGAATATTTGCCTTTTACTTAAAATTTTCATCGTATGCTTTGCGCACTGCTTTTGAAAGTTGGTCGGAACAACTTGTGTTTTTCCAACCGCAAGTAATGCCTTTTACTCTTTCTTCAATTTCAGAAACCGTCATACCTTCAACAAGTGAAGAAATTGCTTTAAGGTTACCGTTACAACCGCCTGTAAACTGAACGTTTGTAATCACGTCGCCCTCAATATCAAAAGTGATATTGCTTGAGCACGTACCACTTGTTTTATAACTGTATTTCATAAATAACACCTCATTAAAGTAACGCTATGCCGTTTTCACGACAGATTTTTTTAGTTTCCTTATCCCAAACAGATACTTGCACCTGCCCGATATGCGCCTTTTGAAGAATGAGCATACAAAGCCTTGACTGACCGATACCGCCACCGATGGTAAGCGGTAACTCACCGTTTAAAAGCATTTTATGGAAGGGCATTTCTCTGCGATGATTGCAGTCCTTTTTCCGCAGCTGTTCATCTAATGATTTTTCATCAACACGGATGCCCATTGAAGAAATTTCCAATGCGCAACCCATAACTTCATCCCAAAAAAGAATATCGCCGTTAAGTTTCCAATCGTCATAATCGGGCGCCCTGCCATCGTGAGGCTTTCCCGATTTTAAAAGGTCGCCAATTTGCATTAAAAATACCGTGCCATATTCCTTGGTAATGGCATTTTCCCTTTCTTTGCCGGTCATATCGGGATAAAGGTCCTCAAGTTCCTGAGTGGTAATAAACTTTACTTCACGTTTAAGGTCAATATTGACTGTAGGAAATTCCTTTTTAATCATATCTGCAGTATCGCAAATAGCATCAACAATATCCTGAACAGCCTGTTTTAAATATTCCTCATTTCTATCCTGACGGGTAATCACCTTTTCCCAATCCCACTGGTCAACGTAAATGGAATGGAAGTTATCCAAATCCTCATCTCTGCGGATAGCGTTCATATCGGTATAAAGACCGCACCCTGCGGAAAATTTATATTCGTGCAATGCCATACGTTTCCATTTTGCAAGGGAATGTACAACCTGCACCATTTCACCCGTTGCCTTAACATCAAACTGCACTGCACGCTCAACACCGTTAAGGTCATCGTTAAGTCCCGTTTCAGGCTGAACGAAAAGGGGAGCAGTAACTCGCTTTAAATTAAGTTTTTGACACAGTTTTTGCTGAAAATACTGCCTTAAAATTCCGATAGCAAGTTGTGTTTGATAAATATCAAGCTTTTCAACGTATTTTTTTGGTAAAATTACTCGATTCATTGAAAATACCTCAAATCAATTTTTCATTCAATGAGTATATCATTTAACAGAAAAAAAGTCAAATAAATATAGCCTTATTCTTACGTACAATAGTATATATCAAAAACACGCCCTCTTTTTACTTGAGCAAAATGCAAAAATGCTATATAATAGTAAAAAAAATTAGGAGTGTATATTATGGAATTTAGTTTAAATCACCCCATATTGTACGTACTTGCCGCAGTAATTATTGGCGCAGTACTTGCACAATCAGTATTTTTTCTAAAAAAAGCATGGACTCGCGGCAAAGAGTTAGGTATGGAAAAATCAAAACTCAGAAGTATTGCTGTTACTGCCGCAATATTTACCATTGCACCTGCGATTTCAATAATCATTTGCGTTTTTGCACTAGTAAAATCTTTAGGTGTGCCCCTGCCCTGGTTAAGATTAAGTGTTGTAGGTTCAATGTCCTACGAAACAATTGCGCAGGAAAATGCCTTAAACGCCATAGAAGAAGTCAATAACATTAAGTTGCAAGGTATTGAAACTGCATCACAGTACGTTACAGTTACACTCGTTATGACTATAAGTATTTTAGTAGGTATTTGGCTTGTTCCCGTAATTGCAAAAAAATTACAAAAAGGTATGATAAACCTTGAAAAGCGCGATAAAAAATGGTCGGAAATTTTTCAGAATGCCATATTCCTTGGTATGATTGCTGCATTTGTAGGATTTATTTTCTGCGACTTTTCTTTAGTTTTCTCGGGCGAAACAAAGGGACTTATTCCCGTATTTGTTATGGTAATTTCCGCCCTTGTAATGGCTGTTACCGGAATTTTAGTAAAAAATTTCAAGAACGCCCATTGGATATCCGATTATGCATTACCTGCAAGTCTTGTACTTGGTATGGCAAGTGCAATTCCGCTAACCGCTTGGCTTGGTTAAGGAGGTATAATTTATGAATTATATGGATAAAGTACACCGTTGGGGTACTATCTGGAATTTAAGTATTATGGTACTTTTCATTGCTTTCCCCGTACTTGTTATGGTTATTTTCGGTGCATTGCCCGATTGGAGATCAGTTTTGATGGGACTTGTTGCAACGGCACCTATGTATTGGGCGGTTGGCGTAATTGAAACTATCACCTATATCCCCATGCTTGGTGCAGGTGGCTCATACCTTTCCTTCGTTACGGGAAACATTTCAAACCTTAAACTTCCCTGTGCACTTAACGCTCTTGGCCAGGCAGGCGTTAATGCAAACTCCGAGGAAGGCGAAGTTGTTTCAACCATTGCCATAGCCGTTTCAAGCATAGTTACTACTGTTATAATTATTTTAGGCGTAATTCTTATCGTACCGCTTACACCTATACTCAATGCACCCGTACTTACCCCCGCCTTTGACCAGATGATTCCTGCACTTTTTGGCGGACTTGGCGTTGTGTTCATTTCAAAGAATTGGAAAATTTCCATTGCGCCCATTGTGCTTATGCTTATTTTATTTATCGCCATTCCTGCACTTAACGAGGGTACTGTTGGTATAATGGTGCCCGTAAGCGCATTATTCTCATTGGGTGTTAGCCGTTTTATGTATAAGAAAGGTTGGCTGTAATATGTGGTGGCTATATACTATTTTAGCAATTATTGCACTTCTTATCATCACCGTACTAGCAAGGACTTTTACTTTTAAACAAAAAAAACAAATCGAACCTGATACGGATACCATTAATTTTGATAAAGAAAAGGCTATTGCATCACTTCAAAAACTTGTAAGATGCAAAACTGTTTCTTATTACGATAAATCCCTTGAAGACGATAATGAATTTCAAAAACTCATTGACCTTATTCCCCAGCTTTATCCCAACGTAAAAAACACTTGTACTTTTTCACAATTACCTGACCGCGCTTTATTGTTCTTGTGGAAAGGCAAAAGTAGCCAAAATCCTGCCGTTATGATGGCGCATTATGATGTTGTTCCCGTTGAGGAAGAAATGTGGGAAAAACCGCCCTTTGAAGCTATTATTGAAGATGACGTAATGTGGGGACGCGGTACCCTTGATACTAAAGTTACTTTTAACGCTATTCTTTCTGCCGCAGATGAACTTATTAAAAAAGGCTTTGTTCCCGAAAACGATATTTACTTCGCTTTTTCAGGGGACGAAGAAGTCAATGGCAAAGGTGCGGAAAATATTGTACAATGGTTTAAGGATAATAAAATCACACCTTACCTTGTGCTTGATGAAGGTGGCGGAGTTGTTAAAAACGTCTTCCCCGGCGTTAAAGCACCTTGCGGACTTATCGGTATTGCGGAAAAAGGTATGATGAATCTTACTTTTAAAACAAATTCATCAGGCGGCCACGCATCTGCACCTAAACCACACACCCCTATAGGTATTCTTGCACGTGCCTGCAAAAAGGTGGAAGATAACCCCTTCCCCATGCATCTTACAACGCCTGCAAAAGAAATGTTTAACATTTTGGGCAGACATTCAACTTTTGTGTTTAAAATGATATTCGCAAATATGTGGTTGTTTAAAGGCGTTCTTGACCTTATTGCAAAAAAAGGCGGAAGAGAAATGAATGCGCTTTTAAGAACTACCGTTGCATTTACTCAGGCGCAAGGGAGCACCGCGCCAAACGTTATACCGCCAAACGCAACGCTTGTTGCAAATATGCGCCTTAATCCCAAAGATTCGGTTGAAAGTGCATTAAACCGAATCAAAGAAACAATAAAGGACGAGAATATTGAACTTATAGTAGGCAGTCATATGGAACCAAGTCCTATTTCTGAGGTTTATTGTCCTCAGTGGGATAAAGTCAGCAAGGCAGTTGCAAGCACCTGGCGCGGTTGTATAGTTGCACCGTATCTTATGGTACAATGTTCCGATTCACGCCATTATAAAGACATTTCAAATCACGTATACAAATTTTCCGCAATGGACCTTACTAAAGAAGAACGGGCAACCATTCACGGCAACAATGAAAAAATCCGCCTTGAAGCATTGGAACGTGCAGTTGAATTTTATATAAGGCTTTTAAGAATATGCTGACAAAAAATCCGAAGCAAAGGCTTCGGATTTTTACTATTTATCTTTATTCTTAATTTCATTCAACAAATGCAGACGACGGTTTTTAACGTGGTCGGGCATAGGCTCGATTTCGCCGGCGGCAGTAAGTGCTTGCCTTGTAAGAAGGGGACCTATAAGTTCATAAATAAGAACTGCAAAAAGCGTGATGTTGCGAATAAGGTTGCCCTGCTCACCTAAAGCCATAGCAGTGGTACACATACCTAATGCCACACCTGCTTGAGGAAGAAGAGTTATTCCGAGATATTTGCAGATTGCCGAGGAACATTTTGTTCCTTTTGCGCTAATATATGAACCGAAATATTTTCCCAAAGACCTGAAAACTATATAAACAATACCGATAACAACTATTGCCCAATCGGTGAACACGCTTAATTCAAGTTCAGCACCGCTTATTACAAAGAATAAAGCAAATACAGGCGAAGTCCATTTATCGGTAGCCCCCATAAGGTCGTGGGACAAGGGACAGATATTACAGAAAACCGTACCCAGCATCATACATACAAGAAGTGAAGAAAACTGTACGTGCACGGGGCCCATATGAAAATCAATCATTGCAAGAGATGCCGTTATAAGCACTATTCCAATGGTAAGATTAAGACGGTTTGTATTTGAGTTAAATAATTTTTCTAATTGCGTAAGCACCCAACCCATTACAGCGCCTAAGGTAAGGGACAAAACAATTTCTACAAGAGGGTTTACAAGAATTGAAAATAAGTCAATTTCCCCTGAAACAAGAGTTTTTGCAATACCGAAGGATACAGCAAACACAACAAGACCTACAGCGTCATCAAGGGCAACAATGGGAAGCAAAAGTTTTGTTAAAGGGCCTTTTGCCTTATATTGCCTTACAACCATAAGTGTTGCGGCAGGTGCGGTTGCCGTTGCAATTGCGCCTAAAGTGATAAGTTGAGGTATGGTGAATTTATCAGGCATTATAAAATGAAGTGCCAAAAGGGCAAGGTCAACAAAAAGCGTTGCCACAAGCGCTTGTACTATACCGATAACAAGTGCCTGCTTGCCTGTTTTTTTCAGTTCGTCAAGCCTGAATTCATTTCCTATAGAAAACGCGATAAAGCCTAATGCTACTTCAGAAACAAGTTGAAGGCTTTCAATAAACTCGTGCGAATCAAAGCCTACGCCATGTATGCCCAATCGTCCAAGACAGTAAGGACCAACAAGGACACCTGCAATTAAATACGCAGTTACCGACGGCAATTTAAAGGGTTTAAAAAGCCTTGTCATCAAAAGTCCCGCAAGAAGGGCAATGGAAACAACTAAAAGAGTACTCATAAAAAAACTTCCTTTTTTTCGTTGGTAAAAGGGTTATTCGCTCTTATTGCCAGCGTTATTTCATCAAAAAAAGCGGCAAGATACCGCTTTTTTCAACATCAACAAATTATAGCACTAATGTGCTTTTTTAGCAACTGTTTTTTTTAATAAATTTTTCCCTGATTAAGAATATTTTTTCATCCAAATCTTTCTTAATTCAATGCATAATTGCAATATTATTTTTACCGTATTGCTTTTTAAGATATTTCTTTTTATGGTCAAGGTCATCACTACAAATATAAACGTGAAGATTGCCATCGCCTGCATGACCCAAACTGAAGTGAACCCCAAAAGTTAGACACTTTGGGAGGTGCATATCAAAGCAATCTCTTTCTTAAATCTTCATCTGAACATTTTGACAGATATTTGGGGGCAACATCCAATACTGTTTTACAGCCTGACATACCTTCATTTTTCATTTTATAAATTGCGCGGGCATAAGCAACGATTACAGAAGAAGTAAATTCGGGGTTAGAATCAAGGGCGATTTTATATTCAACAACGTGGGTGTTTTCCTTATTAAGTCCCGTTTTGCCTGAGCGTATAACATTACCGCCGTGAGGGATACCTGAATGGTCGCGCTTTAATTCTTCCATTGAAATAAAATGAACTGTTGTATTATAATCGGCAAAATAGTTGGGCATTGTAACTATTTCATTTTCAATTCTCTTTAAATCAGCACCGTCCTGGGCAACTACAAAACATTCCCTTGTGTGCTTTTCCCTTGTGGTTAATTGAGGATTTTCACCATTCCTTACCCTTTCAAGAGCGCTTTCAACGGGAATGGTGTATTGCCTTGCATCAAGTATACCGTCAATTCTTCTTATAGCATCGGAATGACCTTGTGAAACACCTTTGCCCCAGAAGGTATAGGTTTCGCCTTCAGGAAGGATACACTCTGCATAAAGGCGGTTTAAAGAAAACATACCAGGATCCCAACCGCAAGAAATCATTGCAACGTTGTTACCTGCTTTTGCGCTTTCATCAACGTTTTTAAAATGCTCAGGAATTTTTGCGTGGGTATCAAAACTATCAATCAAAGAAAAGTTTTTGGCAAGTTCGGGTGTTTGTACGGGAAGGTCAGTTGCACTTCCGCCACAAAGAATAAGAACATCAACATTATCTTTATGTGCTAAAATATCGTCAATTTTATATGCAGGTACGCCCGTTAAAGTTTTTAAAGTTTCAGTGTCGCGCCTTGAAAAGACACCGTAAAGAGTCATATCATCGTTTTGTTTTACGGCACATTCAACACCTTTGCCTAAATTGCCGTAGCCAACAATACCAATCCGTATCACGAAAAAAGCCTTCTTTCAAATAAAATATAAAAGTATTATACTTAAAAACTGTCAATCAGTCAAAATATTTTTTATCTTTGGAATATATTTTTACGTTACCTTGTTTATGATAATTGCGTATTATAAACTGGCCGGAAACGTCATCTGAGAAAATCATTGCTGAATTGCCCCCTAAGATTTAACGTAAAAATCACTGCCTGCATTTTTAAGATTATTTTTTCAGCAATTTTTATTGCCATATCAACATTTGGGTGAAACAAGGGATGAGGATTATATATTTCAATGCCGTGAACATAGCGCATATGGGCAAATGCATGACCTGGCTCACTTCTAAAATGATGTGCTTACACCATTAAAATATCCTTTTTGTTGCAAAAATCAAAAATCTCTTTTTTTATTTTTTGCCCATATTTTTTTAATTAAAAGAAGTATAATATGTAAGATAATTCCTGCAACAATTGCAACAACAAGGTCGAATATAACCGTTAATACAAAAGTTACCACCAATACAAGAATATGGGATACATTTTTTAACTTAAATATTTCAACAAACTTCTTCCACTCACTCATATTATAAGCAACCATAAAAAGAATTGCCGCGATGGTGGGCATAGGTATTAAAGAAGCGTAAGGCATAAGGAATAACAGTACAAGCAATAAAATTACTGCGTGCACCATACCTGCAATGGGAGTTCTTCCACCGTTTTTAGCATTAGCGGAAGTTCTTGCAATGGCACCCGTTGCAGGGATTCCGCCAAAGAAAACTGATGCAATATTACCAAATCCTTGGGCAACAAGTTCCATATTTGGATTGTGTTTGGCATTTACCATACTGTCAGCAACGACGCAGGATAAAAGTGATTCAACTGCCGCAAGAATTGCAATGGTAACGGCATCAGGAATAACTGCAAAAACTTTTGAAAAATCTATTCCGTTAAAATCAACGCTGGGCAAGCCTGCAGGTATAGTATATAAATCACCTATAGTATAAACGCCTGATTTTAAAGCAGGAATAAAATTAACTAACAACGCACTTACTATAACCGCAATCAACGAAGGCGGTATTTTTTTCTCAAATTTAGGATATGCGATAAGTATCAAAAGACTTATTGCACCTATTAAAATCGCCCAAGGGCTAAAAGTGGAAATATATTCAATATTGGCTTCCATTTTTTCAATGGCTTCAATGGGTTTTATACCGTCAGCATAAGTAATGCCCAGAAAATCTTTTATCTGCCCTAACAGAATGGTTACTGCAATACCTCCTGTAAATCCAACAGTTATTGTGTGAGGCATATATTTTATAAAACTGCCTATTTTAAAAACACCCATTAAAATAAGCAAAATACCTGCAATAACGGTAGCAATAAAAAGACCGTCCATCCCCTGCGTTGCTACAACGCCTGCAACAATAGTTGCAAATGCGGCTGTAGGTCCTGCAATCTGCACCTTACTTCCGCCTAAAAGGGAAACTACAAAGCCTGCTGCAATGGCTGTATATACACCGCATTGAGGCTCAACACCCGAAGCAAGGGCAAGGGCAATAGATAAGGGTAATGCAATTATTGCAACGATTACACCTGCAATTATATCGTTTAGAAATTGCTTTTTTGAATAGTTTTTAAGTGATAAAAATAATTCCGGTTTTAAATAAAAGTTTTTCATATTTTTCCTCCGTTTATAACCACATAATTATACCACTACTGAATAGTTGCATCAACGGTTTGTTTTGCTTTTTTAAAAAAATCAGACATAATTACCTCGTTACGTTTTTTGTATTATATCATATTTTAAAATTATAACCAATACATAAAACCGCCCTTTAAGGCGGTTTTGCTTATTTTGGAATTATTTGCCTAAGCAAGTTTTTTTAAAAGTTTCATATGCTGTATCCCAACCTGCATCACCTGAGGGTGTATATACTGCTGTATCGGTAGAAGCCTTAATAACATCGCGAATGCCTGCAAGGTCATCAATTTCGCCTAAAGCCATAAGTTGAACTGCTATATTACCCATAGCGGTTGCTTCAACAGGGCCTGCAACAACTTTTCTGCCCGTTGCATCGGCAGTCATCTGGCAAAGGAACTTATCCTTAATGCCGCCGCCAACCATGTGGATGGTATCAATCTTGGTGCCCATCATCTCTTCCATTGCTTCAGTTACGTAGCGATATTTAAGTGCGAGGCTCTGATAGATACAAAGAACAACTTCACCCATTGTTTCGGGCACTTTAAGACCTGCATTTTTATTAAATTCCTTAATTCTTGAAGGCATATCCCCAGGAGGTGTAAAGCCGTCAAAATCAGGATTGATAAAGGACTTAAAGGGTTCTGATGCTTTTGCGGCATTTTCCATATCATTAAAGGAATAATCAAAGTTTTCGCGTTTCCACTGTCTGCGGCTTTCCTGAATGAGCCATAAGCCCATAATGTTTGATAAGAAACGTGAGGTGCGGTTTACACCACCTTCGTTGGTGAAGTTAAATGCCATTGTGGTATCATTGATAAGGGGTTTTTCAAGTTCAGTACCCATAAGGGACCAGGTACCGCAGGAAATGTAAAGGCTTGATTTGGGATCATCAAAAGGAACGGATGCAACGGCTGAACCTGTATCGTGTGATGCAACACAGATAACGGGAACTTCAGGCATCTGTAATTCCTTTGCAAGTTCAGGCTTAAGTGTGCCTAAAACTGTACCTGCATCAACGATATCCTTAAATATCTTTTTATCAATGCCAAGAGCATCGGTTAATGAGAATTCCCATTCGCCTTTAACGGGATTAAGAAGCTGTGTTGTTGAAACGTTTGAATATTCAGCTGCCATCTTACCTGTTAAGAAGTAGTTGAATAAATCAGGAATCAGTAAAAGATGTTCTGCCCTATCTAAAAGTTCAGGTCTGTTCTTTTTAAGATTGCGAAGCTGATAAAGTGTGTTAAATGCAAGGAATTGAAGACCTGTTTTTTCATAAATATTTTCTTTACCAAGTTCTTTAAATGTTTCTTCCATATTTTCTACCTTTGCATCGCGGTAGTGGTATGGGTTTGCAAGCATTTCGCCGTGCTTATCAATTAAAGCAAAGTCAACGCCCCAGGTATCAATACCGATTGCGGCAATATCTTTATGTCCTGCTGCTGAACATTTTAAAATGCCCTGTTTGATTTCGTGGAATAATCTTAAAACGTCCCAATAAAAATGGCCGTTTACTTCAACAGGATCGTTTGAGAAACGATGAAGTTCTTCCAAAGTAATTTTGCCATCTTCTAACGTACCTAAAATTGCGCGACCTGATGATGCGCCAAAGTCAAATGCTAAAACTTTTTTCATTATAAGCACCTCTTTTAAAAAATTTTTTTATGATAATATAATACACTAATTAAATTAAATAGTCAATGATTTAAACGGGTTTTTTCATAGTTAATGCTATACGTTTTTTGCTAACGTCAACGCTGATAACCCACACGGTTACAACCTGACCAACCTTTAAAACTTCCATAGGATGTTTAATATAGCGGTCAGTAATCTGTGAAATATGCACTAATCCATCCTGATGAACGCCAATATCAACAAAGGCGCCAAAGTCAATAATATTACGGACTGTGCCCTTAATTTCCATACCGGGCTTTAAATCTTCCATACCTAAAACCTCGCGCTTTAACATTGGCGGTGGAAGCTCATCACGAACGTCGCGCCCAGGTTTTTCAAGCTCTTTTATAATATCCATTAACGTTGGAACACCCACTAAAAGTTCTTCGGCAATTTTAGAAATGCCGATAGATTCTGCCTTTTCCTTTAAGCCAATAAACACTTTATCCTTTTTAATATCGTAACCGCATTTTTCTAGCAATTTTTGTGCAGCATCATAGCTTTCGGGGTGAACTGCGGTATTTTCTAAAACGTTTTTGCTTTCAGGAACACGTAAGAAGCCTGCGCACTGTTCAAAGGCTTTTGGTCCAAGCTTTTGCACCTTTTTAAACTGTGCACGGCTTGTAAATGCACCGTTTTCTTCCCTGAACGCAACAATATTTTTTGCTAAGCTTTCGCCTATACCTGCAACGAATGAAAGTAATCGTGGTGACGCGGTATTAACGTCAACCCCAACGTTATTAACGCAATCTTCAACAACGCCTTCTAATGTGTTATCAAGCTGTTGGGGGGGCATATCGTGTTGGTACTGCCCTACGCCGATTGCTTTTGGCTCAATTTTAACTAATTCTGCCAAGGGGTCCTGTAATCTTCTTGCAATGCTTACTGCGCTTCTTAAAGAAACGTCATAATCAGGGAATTCTTTGGCAGCAAGGGGTGAAGCAGAATATACTGATGCGCCTGCTTCAGAAACAACCATATATGAAAGGTCTGTTTCTTTCATTTCAGATAAAATATCTGCAACCAAAACCTCAGTTTCGTGGCTTGCAGTACCGTTACCGATGGCGATAACGTTTACCTTATGCTTTTTAATTAAGGCTTTTAAAAATTCCTTTGCCTTTTCTTTATCGTGGTTTGGAAGGGTTGCATAAATAACGCCTGTATCTAAAACCTTACCCGTTTCATCAACTACTGCAACCTTACAGCCTGTGCGGTAGCCAGGGTCAAGACCTAACGTAATTTTATTTTTAATTGGCGGTTGCATTAAAAGTTGCCTTAAATTTACGCCAAACACTTTTATTGCGCTTTCAGTTGCTTTTTCCGTTAATTCATTACGGATTTCCCTTTCAATAGCAGGGAAAATCAATCGTTTATAAGCATCTTCTGCTGAAATTAAAACCTGCTTTGAGCAAGGATTATCACCTGTAATATGTATGTTTTTAATGATATTCAAGGCTTTTTCTTCGTTAAAATCAATGTAAACCTTTAAAAATTCTTCTTTTTCACCGCGGTTAAGGGCTAAAATCCTGTGCCCTGCAACCTTATTTACAGGTTCACTAAATTCTTTGTAGGTTTCATAAACGCTTAAATCTTCCTTATCGCCTTTTGAAACAATATCAGCATTATGGTAACAAACGTAACGGATACGCTTTCTTGTTTCAGCATCATCGGAAATCTTTTCGGCAATTATATCTCTTGCGCCTTGCAAAGCATCTTCTTCGTTTTCAACGCCTTTTTCTGCATCTATATAGTTTTTGGCTTCTTCAAAGGGGTCAAGGTCGGTTTGAAGATATATTTTTTCCGCCAACGGCTCTAAACCTTTTTCCTTTGCAACGCTTGCCCTTGTTTTGCGTTTTGGACGGAAAGGGCGGTAAATATCTTCAATTTCCGTTAAGGTTTCAGCGTTTTGAAGGCTTAAAGCAATTTCTTCAGTTAAGTTGCCCTGTTTTTCAATGGTTTCTAACACCTTTTGGCGCATTTCGTTTAACTTTCTTAAAAAAATAAGGCGGTCAGAAAATTCACGCAAAATCTGATCATCCAAGGAGCCTGTTTTTTCCTTGCGGTAACGGGCAATAAAGGGAATTGTATTGCCTTCATCAATCAGTGCGATAACGTTTTCTGCCTGCCAAGTTTGAATTTTAAATTCTTGTGCTAATTTAATTGCTTCCATTTTTTCACCTGTTCTTTTTTGTTTTAGATAATTTTACCATATAAAAATGCTATTTGCAAGTTTTAAAGCGTTGAATTTTTTAATATATTGTGGTACAATGTTTTTTGAGGTGTAATTTATGGATTATAAAAAGATACGAAACGACCTTTTAGGCGCAACATTGGTTGAAAATTTTAATAAAAGATTTTTTGAAAGCTATTACTGTTCCACAAAGGAAGAAGCTAAGCAAAAAGCTCTTTCTTTGATTGAAGAAAATTCTACTGTTTCTTGGGGCGGTAGTATGAGCATTATTGAATGCGGATTACTTGATGCAATAAAAAACGGTGATTATAAGGTTATTGACAGAGATAGCGCAAAAGACCTTAATGAAAGACAGGATTTAATGCGTCAAGCTTTTAGCGCGGACACTTTTTTAATGAGCGCTAATGCAGTAAGCCAACAAGGTGAGTTAGTTAATATTGATGGTATGGGCAACCGTGTAGCCGCATTATGCTATGGTCCTGAACAAATTATCGTTATTGCAGGGCTTAATAAGGTAGAACCTGATCTTGATTCTGCAATCAAAAGGGCAAGAAACGTGGCTTCCCCAATAAACACACAGCGTTTTAATCTTGACACACCCTGCACTAAAAAAGGTGCTTGTTATGATTGTAAAAATCCTGATTGCATTTGTGCACAGATGGTTATTACCCGCATTTGCAGACCTAAAAACAGGATTAAAATTATTTTCTGTGGCGAAGATCTTGGCTTTTAATTTTACTTGAACAAAATTAAAATTGGTGATAAAATACTTTCGGTGATATTATGTTAAAAAAACTCTTAAAAAACCCTAAACTTTGGGAAATATTCCGCTTTGGCGTTAACGGTGGCGTTTGCTTTTTAGTTGATGCTGCTATTATGGCGGTGTTAATGGATTTTACCCCCCTTGCGCCTTGGCTGTGTATCGGTATCGGCTTTACGGTTTCGGTAATATTAAACTATATTTTATGCTTGGTTTGGGTATTTAAAGGCGCAGGCAAGCAAGATTTAAAATCACAAATTGTTTTTATTGGTTCAAGCGTTATCGGCTTAGGTTTAACGGAAGTTTTAATGCTTTTTGCATTAAACGTTTTATCAATGGACAAAATCATTGCAAAAGTAATCGTTACTTTAATCGTTATGGTATGGAACTACTTTATGAAGCGCCTTGCCATTTACGGTTTCAAAAAGAAAGAAAGCGATGAATAATCGCTTTTTATAACGCGGATATGGCGGAATTGGCAGACGCGCTAGACTTAGGATCTAGTGTTTTTGACGTGCAGGTTCAAGTCCTGTTATCCGCACCAAATAAAAAAAGCACCCATCAGGGTGTTTTTTTTATTTTGATAACGGGACTTGAAGCTTAAGAAGGTGCGTAGCGTAAAAAACAGTACAGTGTACTGTTTTTTAGCGGAGCAGTGCGCAGACGGGTACCGAATGCGTAGCATTGGGTCGGCAAGCACGAAAGATTTGCACGGCAAATCTTTGTCCTGTTATCCGCACCAGAAAAAAGCACATATTTGTCTACCAAGACAAATATGTGCTTTTTTCAACGAAATAAATCCTTTGCGGGATTTGTGAAATGCACTGCGTGCGTGAAATACGCTCCGCGTGTAAAATGCGCTACGGCGCGTTAGGGGATTTGTTTCATTTCACATTGCGACGAAGGAGCAATATTTCACAATTCACGAAGTGAATTATTTCACATTCGGCGTGAGCCGAATATTTCATTTGAAACACTATCGCTTTTATGATATAATAAACTCATCGATAAATAAGAATTTACTAAATTCGCAAAGCCCATTGACAAATATCTATGTGTTGCATATAATAACATATAGATAAATATCTATGGGAGGTTTCAGATGAACGATAAAAGAACTGCAATGATTTTCAAAGCATTCTGTGATGAAAATCGTATTCGTATTGTGAAACTCTTGCGAACTGGCGAGAAGTGTGCTTGTAAATTGCTCGAAGAAATCAATGTGACACAACCTACACTGTCTCATCATATGAAAATTCTCTGCGATTCAGGTATTGTGGTTGGTCGCAAAGAGGGCAAGTGGATGCATTACTCCATCTCAGCAGAGGGAGCAATGGTTGCTGCGGATTGCTTAAAGGAACTGACATCCCTTGATTGTAGAAGCGAAAATAAGTCGTGTTGCGAAAAGTAAGGAAAGTCCAAATTTTCCCGCACGACTTTCCTTAAAAACAATATATAGATACATTTCAATATAACTATATGAAAAGGAGGTTTTCTATATGGAAACATTGAAAACAGCATGGGATTTCTTCCAAAATGAAATTCTCGGCATGAACTGGCTTAATCAGTTGATTGGTTCGGTTTTGAATGCTTGTGGTCTGGACACCACAGGTCGCATTGGTGGAAGTGTTCAATTCTTCATTTATGACACCATAAAAATAATGATATTGCTTGGTGTACTGATTTTGATTATCTCGTATATTCAGAGTTACTTTCCACCAGAGAGAACAAAGAAGATTCTTGGCAGATTCCACGGTATCGGTGCAAATATCATTGCTGCATTATTGGGAACAGTAACACCATTCTGTTCTTGTTCATCTATTCCTCTATTTATTGGGTTCACAAGTGCAGGACTTCCGCTTGGTGTAACATTCTCATTCCTTATTTCTTCCCCGATGGTTGACCTCGGTAGTCTTGTTCTCCTAATGAGCATTTTCGGATGGAAACTCGCAATCATCTATGTGCTTGTCGGGTTGCTTGTTGCCGTTGTCGGCGGAACACTCATAGAAAAACTGCACCTTGAAAATCAAGTTGAAGAATATATCCGTAACGGACGGTCAATTGATGTTCCGCAGGAAGAACTGCATTTTGGCGACCGTATGAAATATGCTTGGGAGCAAGTTATTTCCACCGCTAAAAAGGTTGCTCCCTATGTACTTGTAGGTGTTGGTATTGGTGCTATCATTCACAACTGGATACCAGAAGACTTCATTGTCAAAGCACTTGGCGACAATAACCCCTTTGGTGTTATTCTTGCTACTATTGCAGGTGTTCCGATGTATGCGGATATATTTGGTACAATTCCGATTGCAGAAGCATTACTCGCAAAGGGGGCTCTGCTCGGTGTCGTGCTCTCGTTTATGATGGGGGTTACTACCTTGTCCTTGCCGTCTATTATTATGCTCCGCAAGGCGGTAAAACCGAAACTGCTCGGTATCTTCGTTGCGATTTGCACAGTGGGTATTATCCTTGTCGGATACTTCTTTAACTTAATTCAGCCATTGATTATATAAAACAATAAAATATGGAGGTACACATTATGTCATTATTCAATTTAGGAAAGAAGAAAGAAGAAAAGAAGTCTTGTCGTTGCTCTTGCAATGCTCCTATTCAAGAAACGACTGCTACAAACGAATGTTGTGGAAAAACCGTAGAAAGCATTTGCTGTGTCAAAGTGCTTGGTGCGGGTTGCCCTTCCTGCCATCAGCAGTATGAAAATGCAAAGGAAGCCGTTAAAAACATGGGACTGTCGGTAGAGGTTGAATACATCACAGATATGGCAAAGGTTATGGAATATGGTGTTATGAGTATGCCCGCTTTGGTCGTCAATGAAAAAGTTGTTTCAATGGGCAAGGTGTTGAAGGCGGCTGATGTCGTAAATCTATTCAAGAAGTTAGGGTTCTAATATGAGCAATAAGAAAAAAGTTGCTTTTATCTGTGTTCACAACTCTTGCCGTAGTCAGATTGCGGAAGCACTGGGAAAACATCTTGCTGGTGATAGGTTTGACTTCTATTCGGCTGGCACAGAAACCAAGCCGCAAATCAATCAAGATGCCGTAAGACTGATGAAAAAACTGTATGGCATTGATATGGAGCAAACCCAGTACAGCAAGACTATTGATGAAATTCCTGCTCCCGATATTGCTATTTCCATGGGTTGTGATGTAGGTTGTCCCTATATTGGCAGAAGTTTTGACGATAACTGGGGATTGCCAGACCCGACAGGACAGAGCGATGAAGTGTTTATTGAGGTTATCGAGCAGATTGCAAACAACATTAAATATTTATCTGAGAATCATTTTTGATTAGAACGATAAATTCCAATTTGTCGAGAAGGCAGCAGGGAAAAAGTTGACCTTTTTACTCGTTTAAGGCAAATAAAAAAGCACCCATCAGGGTGTTTTTTTATTTTGATAACGGGACTTGAAGCTTAAGAAGGTGCGTAGCGTAAAAAAACAGTACAGTGTACTGTTTTTTAGCGGAGCAGTGCGCAGACGGGTACCGAATGCGTAGCATTGGGTCGGCAAGCACGAAAGATTTGCACGGCAAATCTTTGTCCTGTTATCCGCACCAAAGTCTTCAAACCCAAAATCATTTCCCGGTGCGCAGACGAATTTATACCTATATAAGTAGTCGGTGCTTTTTTCTTTTAACTATTGCGTATCGAAATTTACTATGGTATAATATTTAAGTAAAAAAAGGGGGATGTGGTATGATTAAAGCTATTACCGGTACTTTTTTTGAATTTGATCATCACAATCGGTTTGAAGGAAAATATTATAACGAAACTATGTGGGCTTTTACTGAGGAACAATGGCGTGCTAAGGTACGTGAAACGGCAGAACTTGGTATGGATACTCTTGTTTTGATGGAAACGGCCATGTATGATGAATGTTATTATCCGGGTGGAATGTTCCCCTATGCAAAGCAGTTAAAGTGCAAAAACGTACTTGAAGTTTTATTGGATGAAGCTGATAAAACAGGACAAAAGGTATTTTTATCAGCAGGGTTCTATAACGATTGGCACGAACCTAAGCGCAACACTACTGATCCTGAAATTATTAAGCGTTCTTTGGATGCTATGAACTTTATTACCAAGCATTACGGCCATCACAAAAGCATTGAAGGTTGGTATATGCCTGACGAATGGCAGATTGAAGGTCATTTTGACGAGAGATTTATAAAGTATATCAACATAATTTCTAAAGAAGCACGTACTTTAAATCCTAAAAACAAGACGTTAATTGCACCATATGGTACTCGTATTGCTGAACCTGATGATTTATACGTTAAACAGCTTGAAAGTATGGATCTTGATATAATTGCTTACCAGGATGAAGTTGGTGTTCAAAAAGCAACACCATATAATGAAGGTGCTTATTTCGAAGGGTTATATAAGGCGCACAAAAAAGCAGGACGTGCTAAAATCTGGGCTGACATGGAAATTTTTGAATTTGAAGATACCGTTTACAGAAGCGCTTTACTGCCCGCCCCCTTTGAACGCATTAAAGCACAGATGGAAGCTATTTCGCCTTTTGTTGAAAAGATTATCGTTTACGCATATCAGGGTATGATGAATAATCCTAACACTATTGCCCATTGTGGATATGATGAAACTTCTAAAAAGCTTTACACAGATTACGTTAATTGGCTTAATAAAAATAAATAGGTGTATTATGAAAGAAATCTACAATAAATTAAAAAGTGAATTATTTGATTCTTGTATTCCATTTTGGTTGAACTATGGCGTTGATAACGAGTTTGGCGGTGTGCAAAACTGCCTTGACCGTTTTGGCAAGTTATATTCATGCGATAAAAGCGTTTGGATGCAAGGCAGGGCGGGTTGGACGTTTTCATACATTTACAACAACCTTGATAAAAACGAAAAGTATCTTGAATTTGCTAAAAGTTGCATTGATTTTGCCACAAAAAACTGCATAGACAGTGACGGAAGAATGTATTTTACCGTTACAAAGGAAGGGCTTCCTTTACGCAAGCGCAGATATTGGTTTAGTGAAACTTTTTACATTATCGCTAACGCAGAATATTTTATGGCTACAAAAGATATAAATTATCTTAACACCGCAAAAAAATATTTTGATTTTGTTTATGGTATGTACGTTGACCCAACCACCGATCCATACAAAATCACACCTAAATGTTTTAATGAAACGCGCAACGTAAAATCCTTGGCCAACCCTATGATTTTAATGAACGTTGCTTCCATTATGCGTAATGCAGACACAGAAAGATTTGATTATTACGATAAAATTATAACTTCTTTAATTGACGATATCAAAGCTTTTTACAAGCCTGAATACAAAGCCACCTTTGAATGTGTTTCGGCGCTTGATAACAGCGTAATACTGGATTCTGCGCCCATGCGCGTAATTAACCCCGGCCACGATATTGAATGCGCTTGGTTTTTATTAGAAGAAGCCATTAAGCACAACGATACGGATTTATCACAATTTGCGCAAGAAATGTTTGATAATGCTTTTGAGTTTGGTTGGGACAAAGAATATGGCGGTATAACCTACTTTAAGGATATTCTTGGGTTACCCGTTGAGGCTTACGAACACGATATGAAATTATGGTGGCCACATAACGAAGCAATTATTGCTTCTTTAATGCTTTATAAGCACACGGGCAATGAAAAGTATAAAGAAATCTTTTTTAAAGTTTTTGATTATGCTTTTGAACATTTTTCGGACAAAGAATACGGTGAATGGTTTGGCTATTTAAGGCGTGATGGCAAACCTACCGAGCCACCTTGCAAGGGACACACGTATAAAGGACCGTTCCACGTTATGCGAATGCTTGCAAAATGTCTTACTTTATTAAACGAAGATAAAATTTAAAAGGACTTTTATGAATTTTCATTTATTAAACCCATACGTGCGTTACTTTTTTATAACGGATAAATATTTTTGTTCCAACGTTAATATGTACGCCGATGATTACCGCCTGTTTTTAGGATTAAGCGATGGTTGTAATCTGATAGTTGAAAATAACGTTATGCCCTTAAAGAAGGGATATTTGGCGTTAATTCCGCCAAAGACCTTTTACCGCCTTGAAAGACAAGCGCAATCAGAAATTTTAATAATGAACTTTGATATGGATTCAAGTCACAGTGAAACGGATGCCCTTTCGCCTATTCCTGCAAGCGATTTTAAAAAGGAAAGTGATTTTTCTTCACTTACAATAAAGCCCTTTGACAAGTTTTTATTTATTGACTGTAAAGATTTAATGCAGGAATTACTTGATATTTATGAAGAATATGCACGTCAGGCACCGTATTATATGGATATTGTTTCGGCAAAATTTAAAACTTTTTTAATTAAGCTTGCACGCACGTTAAATGCGGAAAGCAATTTGCCTGAATATCTTGTTGAAATATTAAGTTATCTTGATAAACATTTTTTAGAAAACCCAACAAACAGTTTTTTGGCAAAAAAATTTGGTTTTAACCCCAACTATTTAAGCAATATTTTTAAAGAACATTTAGGGGTTTCACTGCATGCTTACGTTTTAAACAAAAAAGCCCTTTATGCAAAGCAATTACTTGTTGCAACAGAGCTTTCAATTTGCGAAATAGCAAAAGAAGCAGGTTTTACCAATCAAAACAGATTTTGCGAGTTTTTTAAAAACAAGTTTGACGTTTCCCCTACGCAATTCAGAAAAATGATGACAAAGTTTGAAAAATAAAAATGTAAAAATTAACGGCAAAAAGACATTATCTTTTTGCCGTTTTTTTATTCTGAAATATCTATAACTAAATCAGCGCGTTTTTTAATATCAGTCTTATCAAAATATACGTTTTCAAGGGGAATCCATTCATTAAAAAAGCGTTTAGCAAATGCTTTGGTATTACGCTTTAAAATCCGTTCTTTTTGCGTATTTTTATTAACGTTTAAAAAGATGGAATAATCGTAATACTTTTTAAATTCAGGATGCATTGAATACGCACCTTCAATAACGGTTAATTGTTTGTTTGTAACTTTTATTTCTTCACCCAAACTCATAGAAGAACAATCAAATTTTTTATAGGTTGCATCTAACCCATTATTAAGTGGAGTAACAACTTCTTTTAAAAAGCGTTCCCAATCAATATTGCCACCGATTTGTTGAAAACGTTCTTGCGTTCTTTGATGCGGTTGCAAAAAGAAATCGTCCATATTGATCACTGTGCAATCGTAGATATTTTGAAGTGCTTGGCTTAAAGTTGTTTTACCGCTTGCACTGCCGCCATCTATTGCAATTTTAACGTTGCCACATTTAAGCATTGTATCAATTGTTATGAACAGTGGCAAAAATTTAACGAATTCCTTTGAAATAACGCGGTATGCGGGGTTATATGTTTTACGATAAATTTCAGAATGATGAATGGCCGGATAACCTTTTACTTCCCATTCTGTTTTTGCTTTTATAAAATCTTCTTTTGAAAAGGGGATTGAATTATTTAAAATAAGTTCTTCTGTTAAATCTAATTTTTGCTTTAATTTTTCCAAGCCGTTTTCTTCTTTTTTAGAAGAAGCAACAAACAGTTTACTGAAAGTGTTGATTGAAAGACCTTTATCAATATAAGTTAGCGGTAATCTGACGTAATCGCCATCAAGCCGTTCAATTTCATCTTCGTTGCAAAAATCACTTGCGGTATATTCATTAAAAATATATTCTTTTACAAAATCCAAGGATGAAACAAGATGTTCGCACCCGAAGGAGCTTTGGTAAAGGAATTTAAAAATATCCTGTATTTGAAGTTTTGGATAGCGTTTGCAATAATCAATTAATAGCGCTTTGGTGTTTTCTATCATAAATTTATTCTTCTATCTTTAATATTTTTGTGCAATTATAACAACAAAGGGAACTAATGCAATCTGAACGATTATGCCAGGTATTGCATTTATATTTCACTTTAAACAGTATATCACATTTTGCAAAAGCAGTCCATATTTTTATATAAAAAAGATGCCTTGAAACATTATGTCAAAGCATCTTATTTTTTATTTGAAATCCTCTATTTTAAACTTCCATTCTTCTCTTTCACGGAACGGGCGTTTAAACTTTTTAGTTAATTTGCCTTGTTCTTCAAGGTGTATATAACAAGCAGTATCACAGGCACGGCCGCAGATTGAAGCTGTATACGCGTGCTGTGCAGGTGGATAAAAGAAAGTTGCATCCAAAATCTTTCTTGCCTTTTCAGGTGTTACTTTTGCTTCACCTGCAATAATCTTAATTCTATCTTCAAAATCCTTGTATGCATCAGCGGGCATAAAGGGATTTTTTAAGCCATTAGCACCGTTATAATAAACTGCGCACTGCCAAGGATCAACCGAACCATCTTCCTTTATGGCATTGCCGTGGCAAGCTTTAATACACTTTTTACAGTTATCGCAAAGATGCGCTTGTTGAATAGGTGTTTCTTCAATTTTAGCATCGGTTAAAATAAAACAATACCTTACCATTGGACCGAATTCATCGGTTAATACTGATCCGTTAAGACCTTTTTCACCAATACCGCATTTAATGGCGGTGTTTAAGAAATCCATTTGATTTTCCTGTTTTTTGTTGCGATAAATAGCATCGTAGGCAACTTCGGGATTGGTGCTGTTTTCTTCTGCCATAATCTGTTGATGCCTTCTTTGCGGTACTGCAAAATATCCGTTGCTTTCAATAAAGTTTGCTACGTGAATCTGTGCCATAGGCATAATGGTTTCTTCCATATTTTCAACTGCCATTGTGGTGTATTGATAATAGGTTGTGCCTTCTTCGGTACCCCTAAAAATGCCCCTTAAAACACGAAACGCAAGGCAGATAACCGTTTTAGTTTCAGGAAAAATTTTAAAAATCGGATCGTCTTTTTCAAATCTTTCTTTTGAAGCAAAGCCAACGATATCCGCAAGGTTTTCTTTTGCGATTTTTATAATTTGCTCTTTCATTTTAAAACCCCCTTGCTTTTAAGGTGTTTAAAGCACGCCATATCACACTTTTTACCGCAAAGGCAAGGTGCATATCCCCATTGTGTTGTTGGCAAAAAGTCCATTTTTTCAAATATCTCTCTTGCCGAAACGCTATCAAAACGTTTGTTGCCGTTTAAAATATCTTCCCTTTCGGGATCATCCTTTAAAAATTCATCTGTAATAAAGGGGTTTGATTTATGCGCGCCCTTATAATAAACTGCGCATTGCCAAGTATCTAAACCGTTATCACTGATTGCGTTACCGGGGCAAGCCTTTAAGCATTCTTTGCAGTTATCGCAAAGATCATTTTCCATAGGCTGATCACATTCAAGCGGAGCATCGGTAATCAAAAAGCAATAACGCATAAACGGGCCGTACTTTTCGTTTAATATTCTACCGCTTAAGCCCTTTTTGCCAATGCCCGTAACCCTTGCGGCTTCACCAAATTCAATAATAACGTCCGGTGCAGGTTTACCACTTTCTACGGGAACAGCGTGGATAAGCTCGTACGTATCCTTAACCTCGGGATTAGTGGTTTTATCGCCCTTTACCCTTAAATTAGGTACGCTTTTTTGCAAGCATGCATCATAGCCTGCATCTTCAATCATTCCGCCTATTTTTAAAAGGAAGATTTCCGCCATTTCTTCATCAATATACTTTACGCCTAACGTAGTGTAAGAGTAATACTGACTGTTTTTATCCATTGTTAAATATAAGCCCTTAGGTACGGCAAAGCCAAAGCCAATAACGCATTTTGCACTTGGCAAAATTGCTTTGGGGTCAGTTTGCAAGGATGATGCCCTATATTCGTTTATATCACCTATTCCGCAAACAGAAGCACCTAATTCATAGGCTTTTTGTTTTATTTGTTCACTTGTAAGCATACTTTTTTCACTCCTTACCTATCAAGCTTCCAGGGTTTATTGCGATTGCGAAGTGGCTTATCAAAGCGGTCTTCCATACAACCGCCTTTCTTTTCAAGCATAGAAATACATCCCCTGATACAACCGCCACACTTTGCCATATTGTAGCCTACCCAGCTTGGAAAATACTTTTGAAGTGCGCCGTAAACTTTGATGATTTCTTTTTCGCTTGCTTCTGTTTTACCTTCTAAAAGGTTAAGATTGCCGTTTTCGTTTTCATCAAAAACTTCTTTGGGTACAAATGGGTTATAATACCTGCCTGCGTGGGTATAGAAAGCGTAGCAACGCCACATATCTATATCTGCCCATCTGATTTTTTTGCCTGCAAGGTTAATTTCAACCGCCTTGCCTGAATTTATTGCGGGTATACAGCCACCGGGACATTCACGAACACAAGCACCACAGTTGCGGCAAAGTGGCTTGCCTGAATACATTTCATCATATTCAAGTTCTGCATCGGTAAAAAGGAACGCAACACGCTGAAGTGGACCAAATTCCTCAGTTAAAAGCATTTTTGACCAGCCGATTTCACCTAAACCGCAGGCAACGGCGGCAATACGGAACTGAAACTGTAAATCCGGTGGCACGTTATCTTCCCTTGTTGCCCTTGTAAATTCAACGTTACGGTGGTGGGCAGTGGAATTTTTTGCGTGCTCGTTAACTTCAATCTGTTCTTCAGGTGAAAGAGTGCTTCCGGGGCTACCATCCATATCTGAAACGCATCCGCGGGCACCTGTGTTACGGTAAACAAAGGCTTCGTAGCCTTCATCTTCAATAACCTTACCTACACTATACAAAACCGCAGGTGCAAAAATTTCGTTTATTCCGCCATAAGCCATTGACGGATACTGAAAAAACTGTGTGCCTTCTTCAATACCCCTTTGAACGCCGCGGGGAATTCTGAAAACAAAGCCGATACAACTTTTTGCATTTGGAAAAAGCATTCTTGGATCCATTTCAGGCGGTGCGCCTTCAAAACGGGACATTGGTGCAATACCGCATTTATCTGCGCCTGCTTTTAATGCTGCTTCTTTTATCATCTTTGAGGTAAGCATTTTTTACTCTCCTTTAATTAAATCAATGGTTGCTGATTTTTGTACGTTTTTACAATATGAACAGTTTAAACAATCTTTATCGCAGTTTAAAACCGTTTTATTAAATTCAGGGTCAATTTTTTTGTTTTCTATAATTTCAGGATAAAAAAGATTGGCGTGGTTAGGCTCTAAAAGTTCAGGCAACGCACCTGCGTACGAACCTTGAATATAGCTTTTAATAACTTTTTCGGGATCTTTATTTACCCTTGTTGCAAGTTTTAAGCCGTCAAAAAGGTCTTCGTAGAGAAAAACGTCTTCAGGGCGGATAAAGGTCATATATTTAAGCCAGTTATCCCTGTTTTCCTTTTTGGAAAAGAAAGTTTTGCACTGACCTTCAAAAATATAGGCGTTATCCATTTCTTTAGATTCATCTTCGTGTGCAACAAGGTTATCGTGAAAGGTGTGAGCTGAACAATTTTTTAAACAACCGCTGTTTGCCAAGCCATAAAGACCTTTACCCTTTGATTTTAAAAAAGAACGGATTTCTTTTATTTTTTTAAGGTCGCGATTGTATTCCCTTGCAAGATAAAAGCTATCAAAAAGATCTAAAACGTATTCAAAACCCTCAACTGCACTTATGCTCATATTTACAGAAGCACGTGTTTCCAAGGTAAAATTCTCTTTAATAAACCTTGCAATTAAGGGTGAGGTAGTTGTAACGGTTTTAAGGTTAAAGTTTTGTTGAAGATATTCAACGGTATCCCCAACCTTGTTATAAAATGAACGGGCAAGAGCATATTTGCCATAGCAATTACCGTTTAACAAAAGGTTAAGTGGCATATCCCCTAACTTTTTAAGATCATTTAATTGCTTTTGCTGAGCAAGAAATGATATCTCCGCCTGATCGTTTAACTTACCCCTGCCGTTAGGAAAATCACCAAATGAAAAGTAAACTTCGTTGATATTTTCTTTATTTTCAATTATAGTATTTATTAAGCTATCATCGTTTTTTAACTGATAACCTACCGAAAACTTCATAATATTCACCTCGTTTAATTAAATAATAACACTAAAAGTAATATTCTTCTATAACATAATTCAACAAATTTTACCGAAAAATACAGAAAAAAAGCCCACCTTTTAAGGTGAGCTTTATTTGCTTATTCAAAATCCATTTCGCCAAACACTTTGGGGTTGTGGAAGGATGATTGAGGCAGGGGTACAACGGGGCACCACGCAAGGTAGTGGGGTTGAACACATTTGTCCCCGCATTTATAAAGGTTTGCACGGATTTTTTTGCCACTTTCCAAAGTGAAATCAGGGAAAAATCTTTGGATAAATTCTTCAGGGATTTTATAAAAAACTTCCCATCCATCCGAAGTAAAGTTAATCTTTATATCAAAAAGTTCTTTGGGATCGGCAATAAGCCTTGTGTGCCTTGAAATATTGGATACACCCAAGCCTAAAAACATACATCCGTTAGGATTGAATTCAACATTAAAATATCTGTCTTCTTCAGGGTTTGGGCAAAAGAAAAATTCTAAACAACTATCATAGCAAGGCATACCTAAAACGTCATTTTCTTCTTTTCTTATATCCTTTTCCTTTGCAAAAAGGTGAACGAGAATGCTATCAGTATCATAAGCAATCTGTGCCGATGCGCTAACGCCTTCTGCCTGCAATTTGAAAACGTTATCAATGTTTACAATCGGCACGCTTTGCCAATCTTTAAATTTTGTAATCGTGTATTTATTCATAAAAAAGACCCCTTAATTTTGTTTTTTATATTGTATCAAAAGCGTAAAAAAATGTCAATATCACTGTTTATTTAAGGCTTTGCTTATATTCCCTTGGCGATACGCCTATATGCCTTTTAAACAGTTTACTGAAATAGCATATATCAGGGATATTTACTGTTTCAGCGATGGCAGAAATGGTGTATTCTTCGTTTTTTAATAGTTCTGCGGCGCGTTTTATACGAAGATAATTTTTATATTCTATTGGTGACATACCTTTTATTTTATGGAATTTTGCCCTGAAGCCTGTTTCGCACATATTACTCATTCTGGCAAGTTCTTTAACAGAAACGTCTTCAATATAGTTGTTTTCTAAAAACAGTATGCCTTTATACATTGAACTATCAATATTTTTCATATCGTTACGGGTATTTTCAACAACAATATTCATTAAAATATCAAAGAACAGAGCCCTGCATTTTAATTTATAACCCAATGCGCCCAAAGTATAAACTGAGTAAAAATTTTCAAAAGCGGCGGTAAACATATTATATCTATCAGTAACAATTACGGTAATTTCATTATTTAAAAGTATCGGAAAACCATTTTGGTCTTTGAGTTTAAATTCAATGGAAACATAATCTATATCGTCAATATTCTTCCAGGTAGACGTATATGCAATATCATCAGGCAGATAAACAATATCGTTCTTTTGGGCTTTAACTGTTTTTACATTACCTGAATTATCATAAAATACAAATTCCGTTTCGCCGTTTAGTACAAGAAACAGCCTTGAATACACCCTTGTGCCCTTTTTGCAGACAAACGTTCCGCTTGTTTCCTTAAACAAGCCTTTTCTTACCGCAGATAAGTGGGTTACGTTTATATCAAGATCACCGAAATTCATATTATTCATACAAAATCCGCCTCCTTATTCTTGTTATATTATACAACTTTATTGTTGATTTGTCTATTGGCGAATAAAAAAAATAATGATACAATAAAAAAAAGAAAAACACAGGGGGTTTATAAAATGAAAATTAGTGTTGGTATAGTTGGATTTGGTGAGTTTTCTATCAGCTATCTTGAATTCTGGTTAAGGCACCCCAACGTAAGTAAAGTTGTTGGTGCAGAAATTCTTGAAGAAAGAAGAAATAATATTGAAGAAAAATACGGCATTAAAATGTATTCTTCTTATGATGAAATGCTTGAAAACGAACCTGAATTAACCAGTGTGGCTATTTTTACACAGCGCCACACACACGGTCCTTTGGTTATTGACGCATTAAATAAGGGCAAGCACGTTTTTTCAGCAGTGCCTATGGGAATTACCGAAGAAGAAGTGTTTAAGATTCTTGAAATCGTTAAAAAGACACGTTTAACCTATATGATGGCAGAAACCTGTTATTATTTCCCCTGCGCCGTTTGGTGCCGTGAAGCCTATAAACAAGGTAAATTTGGCAAGTTCGTTTTTGGCGAAGCACAGTATTATCACGATATTGCAGATATGTTCAGGGCCTTTGAATCTAACGGTGATGGCTGGAAGCGTATTGCAGGTGTTCCACCTATGTATTATTCAACACATTCAATGTCAATGCTGTTTTCAGCCATTGACGATTACCCTACGGAAGTTACCTGTTTTGGCTACGAAGACACGCAGGGTGACGGCATTTACGGAAAAGGCAATAATGAATGGGATAACCCGTTTTCAAACGAAACTGCTATTTTAAGAATGAGTAAGGGCGGTATTGCAAGAATCAATGAATTCCGCCGTGTTGGTACTGTTAGACCTTCTTCATACATTACCGGTCTTTACGGTGATACAGGTGCTTATGAAGGTAGCGGAAATCAGCACCTTTTCAGCAGAAACGACGCATATAACAACCGCGAATTTACATCAACGGACGTCAGTGATGAAATCAATACCTTTAACTTTTTAGCGGATAAGGATAGATTAAAGAACGGTGAAGGCCGAACAAATTACAAGTATATGACGGGCTTTTCAAAGTGCCATAACATTGAACACTTACCGAAATCCTACCTTGCACCTGAAATTATGGAATCAGCTAATATGATGGGTCATAACGGTTCCCATGCACTTTTGGTTGACGATTTTGTTCGTGCAGTTACAACGGGCAAGATGGCACCTGTTAATCCCTGGATGGCGGCATATTACACAATTACGGGTATTTATGCGCATCTTTCAGCTATGGAAGGCGGAAAGACAATAAAGATTCCTGTTGAAAAAATTGGTCAGCCACCTGAGGACTGGCAGACAATTGATTACACTGAGGGTTATGATAAATGAAGATAAGTGTTTGCATTGATATGATGTTTTCTTACCTTGATTTTATGAAGCGTTTTGATGCAGTTAAAAATTGCGGATTAAACACCATTGAATTCTGGAAATGGACTAACAAGGATATTGACGGAATTGTAAAAAAAGGTATGGATATTTCAATATTCAATCTTGATAGCAGTGACGAAAGCCTTTCTTATGATCTTTCAAGGGGCATTATCAACAATGGCAGAAAAGACGATTTTATAAAAGCATTAAAGGAAAGCATTCCCGTTTATAAAAAGTTAAACGCCAAAGCAATGATTGTTTTAATTGGCGAAAATGCACCGTTTAATGAGGATAACTGTTTTGACTGCTTAAATGCAGCCAAGCCTGTTTTAGAAGAAAATGACGTTAATTTAATCGTTGAGCCACTTAATGATATTGACAGAAAAAATTATTCTATGCCTTATGCTACGCCTGTGTTTAATTTATTAAAGCGACTGAATTCACCACGCATTAAAATGCTTTACGATATTTATCATCAGAATATGATGGGCGATTTTGATTTAAAAGAAATTAAAGAAAACATTGATTATATCGGACATTTTCACGTTGCAGATGCACCCGGAAGACACGAGCCCGGAACTGCCAACGTTAATTACGTTGATATTTTATCTGAAATCAACAAACTTAACTACAACGGTTATATCGGTTTAGAATACAGAGCCACAAAAAACGATGAAGAAACTTTTGGTTTTTTAAAGGAGATTAAATAATGCAAAAAGTTGGTATTATCAGCTGTGGTATGATTGCAAGAAGCGCACATATTCCTGCTTATAAACATTTTAGTGAATATTATGAAATTGTTGCAGTTTGCGATATAAATCTTGAAGCGGCAAAAAACACTGCGGAAGAATTTAATATTCCTAATTATTACGCAGATGCTGAAGAAATGCTGAAAAATCATGATTTAGACGTTGTTTCGGTTTGTGCAGGTAATATGTTCCACTATCCTTTAACAATGACGGCACTTAAATACAAAGTAAACGTTATCTGCGAAAAACCGTTAGCTTTAACTAAAAAAGAAGCTCAAGAAATGTTTGAGTTTGCTAAAAAACAGGGCGTTACACTTACCGCCTGCCAGACCTTACGTTTTATGCCTGAACGCCTTGCGGCTAAAAAACTTATAGATTCAGGCCAGGTTGGTAAAATTTACAGTTGCGAATATGCCCGCGTACGTTCACGCGGTATTCCTAACTGGGGCAAGTTCCATATAAAAAAATACAACGGCGGTGGATCGTATTTAGACATGGGTAGCCATTCAATAGATTCTGCCCTTTGGCTTATCGGTAATCCTAACCCCGTTTCAGTTGATGCAAGAATGCATATTGTTCACGAAAACGAAATAGTTGATCCTTTAAAAGCAGGTGCTTTAACAGGAGATAAAAGCGCTGATAATTCTTCCTTTAACCCTGATGATATGGACGTTGAATCCTTTGCAAGCGGCTCTGTTGCCTTTGATAACGGTATCATTATGTTATTTAAAGCCACCTGGGCGGCAAACTTAAAGGACGAAAACAGTATTTCAGTTGCAGGGCTTGGTTGCGGTTTTAATACAGGCGCCAAGGAAGTTTATAAGGGTTCTGACGTTTTGCCCTTAGAAACAGAACAAAGTGAATTTGACCACGCTTTTGCAGGACATTTTTACATAGTTAGAAACTTTGCAAAATATTTGCTTGGCGAAGAAGAGTTAATGGTTAAGCCCGAAGAAACAATCAACACCGCCGCAATTATGGAAGCGGGATATATTTCTGCAAAGGAACAAAGAACAGTTTTAATTAGTGAATTATAAGGATTGAAAATTATGATAAAAGCAGTTATTATCGGTTTTGCGCACATGCACGTTAATGAAGTTACTGAATATATTAAAAACAGTGAGTTTATGGAGCTTATAGGTATGGCAGATATTCCCCCATTTGCCCCTGAACTTACTGATGCAACATACACACGCACATGGAATTTAAAAAACAATTGTGAAAAATTCAATATGATTGCTTATACAGATTACAAGCTTATGCTTGATGAACTTAAACCTGATATTGCGTTTATTCTTTGTGAAAACGCACGCAAGGTTGAAGTTGTTACAGAATGTGCAAAGCGTAAAGTAAACGTTTCTATTGAAAAACCTATGGCAATGAGCCTTGAAGGCGCTTTACAGATTAAAGAAGCTGTTGAAAAATACGGTATAGAAGCAGTTATTAACTGGCCGTTGACCTGGCGCCCTTGGCATCATATTCAGGCTGCGGCATTAAAAAGCGGTGTTATAGGAAAGCTGATGAAATGTTATTTTAACATTGGTATGACAGGACCTTTAGGCAAAGGTGCCAAACACCGCGGTGTTATGACGCCTATTGAAGATATTACTGATGAACAAAGGGCTTCTACATGGTGGTATAAAGGCGAGTACGGTGGCGGAACATTTCTTGATATGGGTTGCTACGGTTGTATGGTAAACACCTGGGTACGTGATGACGATGATCTGCCCCAATCAGTTATGGGCTTTGCAGGCAACTACAACACACCTTATATGAATGCACCTGATAACGTTGCGGCAATCGTTGAATATAAGGATTCCTATGGCGTTATTGAAGGCACATGGGCTATTCCACAATGCACACTGCCCCCTGGCCCTATCCTTTGCGGAACAAAAGGCGTAATCTTCTGCGATGCAGACAAGAATGTTTTAGCTGTAGATCTTAAAGGTGAACCCATACCGTTACCTGATTTTGAGATCACCCCCCATATACTTAACATGCCTGATCACTACGGCTATTGTAAAACCAACAATTTGCCGTTACACAAAACAGTTACACTTGATTGGAACATAAAAGTTATCGCTTTACTTGATGCAGCGATAAAATCTTCAAAATCAGGAAACAAGGAAAAAGTAAATGTGTAAACAAGCTTTAATTGCTGATATTCAAAGATCTTCCATCCATGATGGACCTGGGCTTAGGACAACTGTATTTTTTAAGGGTTGTCCCCTTTCTTGTGCCTGGTGCCATAATCCTGAATGCATTTCCTTTAATAAAGAAGTTCTTTTTTATCCTGAAAAATGCATTGGTTGCGGAAAATGCGACGAAGGTTGTTTTTCAGGCGCAAAGGTTGTTTGCGGCAAAGAAATGACCGTTAAAGCGCTAATGGACGAAATTTTACTTGATAAACCCTATTATAAAAACGGTGGCGGCGTAACGTTTTCCGGTGGCGAGCCACTTTGCCATAAAGAATTTTTAATTGAAATGATTAACGAATGTAAAAAGCATAATATTAACACGGCCATTGAATCTTCGTTAATTTATTTTGATGAAGAAATATTTAAAAATATTGATTATATAATGGTTGACCTTAAGCTTTTTGACGATGAATTACATAAAAAATATACAGGTGTTTCCAATAAAACTATTTTAGAAAACTTTAAAAAACTTGACAATCTTAACAAGCCTTACGTTGTTCGTACACCAATGATTAAAAATGTAACGGATATTGAAAGCATAAAGGCTTTTGTAAGTAATTTAAAAAATGCTACGAGCCACGAGCTTTTAAAATATCATCCCCTTGGTATTGAAAAAGCAAGGGCATTAGGTAAAGTTCAGGAGAGATTTGAATGATTACTTTAGATATGCGTATGCAATCTTTAAGAGAAACAAAAGTACGCCACACTTTAGAAAAACGCACACAAAACGGCTACACGGATCTTGATGATTTTGGCACAGTTCCCATAACGGAAGATTATAAAATGGAACCACTTTATACCTCTGCTAACGGAAGCTTTTACGGGTTTAAAGGAATGGCTGAAAATTTTAAACGGCTTATTGATGCTCACCCCGCATACGTTGACCCCTTTGAGATGCTCTGCGGCCGTTGGCGTGATATGCTTGTTAATTATCGCGGCGACGTTCATTATATGCCCGATTGGTTAAAAAACAAGCCTGAAATTATGAAGCTGATGAATTCTGCCAACGAGCAATGGAGTAAACGTTGGGATGAACAAAACTTCCCCTATGATGATCTTAAACCTTTACAGAAGCTTTATAATATTCAGACAGGTATTGATGGTGATGCTCATTTTGCCTGTGATTACAGAATTGGTTTTCAGCTTGGTTTTGGCGGATTTTTAGAAAAAATTAAAAAATATCGCCAGATTAACCCTAATAAAAAAGATTTTTACGATGCGGAAGAAGTATGCGTTAAGGCGATTGTTCGTTTTATTGACAGGCATATTGATAAGATTAAAGAACTTTTAGAAACAGAAACACGCCCCGAAATAAAAGAAAATCTTGAAAATATGCTTAAAACCTGTGAAAACGTTCGTCTTGATAAACCCAAAACCTTTATTGAGGCTTGCCAATGGACTGCGTTTTTTAACTGTGCTTCCCGTATGTACACCCGCGATGGTGCAGGCTTTCAGCTTGATACTCTGCTTTTACCCTATTATGAAAACGATATTAAAGCAGGCATTTTAGATGATGAAAAGGCAAAGTTTATAATTGCCAACTTGCTTTTAATCGACCCCCATTATTATCAGATTTCAGGGGTTGATGAAAGTGATAACGACTTAACAAATCATCTTTCTTATTTAATTTTAGAGGCGGCAGATTGGATTAATATTGCCTGCAATTTAACAGTTCGCGTACACGAAAACTGCGATAAGGAATTTTTAAATAAAGCGGTTTATTACTTGTTAAAAAATAAAAACGGTTGGCCTCGCTTTTGCAATGATAAGGCACTTTGCGATGGCTATATGCGAAACGGTGTTGACAAGAAAACTGCAAGAGAACGTATTGCAGTTGGTTGCAACTGGATGTGTGTGCCGGGCAAGGAATTTCCAATGAACGACACAGTAAAAATCAACGTTGCAAAGGTTATGTCCGTTGCCTTGGATGAAATGAGAAACGATAAAGAAAAATCCTTAGAAAAGCTTTATTCCATCTATAAAAAACATCTTGCACAAGCAATTGACGTTACTGCACAGGGCATAAATCTTCACTTGGACCATCAGGCAGAAGTTACACCTGAACTTATTATGAATTTAATGATGGAAAACACAATAGAATCAGGCGAAGATATTTCAAAATGCGCAAGCCTTTATACTGTTGGCGTTGACGGCGCAGGCCTTGCAGTTGTTGCAGATAGTTTTGCCGCAATTGAACAGCGTATTGAAAAAGAAAAACTGATCACCTGGGATCAGCTTTATGAGGCGTTAGATAACAATTTTGAAGATAAACGAATTCAGGCAATAATGAATTCAACACCTAAATATTGTAGCGGTGGCTCAGTTGCTGATAATTGGGCAAAAGAACTTACAAACAGTTGGACAACGCTTGTTAAGGCACAAAAGATGCCTAAAAACAGATGCCTTGTACCAGGCTGGTTTTCATGGGCACGCACCATTGAATATGGTAAACCTGTTCCTGCAACGCCTAACGGCAGAAAGGCAGGCGAACCTATTTCACACGGGGCTAATCCTAACCCCCATTTCAGACAGGACGGTGCACCTACCGCACAATCAAACGGCATAGCATCCGTTCAATGCGGTTTTGGTAATACCGCCCCATTGCAGATAGAATTTGACCCGCAGCTTGCCGCCGATAAAAAAGGCATTGAAACTGTTTTAAACCTTATCTTAGGGCATTTTGAGCAAGGCGGAACTTTAATAAACATTAACGTTTTAGATAAAGAAAAGTTGTTACAAGCCAATGAAAACCCTGATCTTCATCCTGATCTTGTGGTACGCGTTACAGGCTTTACCGCTTATTTTGCTTCACTTTCCCCTACATTCAGACAGTTGGTTGTTGATAGATTTTTAACGGGTACTTAATAAAAAAATCGCAGAGATTTAATTCTCTGCGATTTGTTTTTTATCTTTGATTAACCAAGGCAAGTATGCAAGGAAATACATCAGCGTTACAACAAGTGCCATAACTATTATTCTTAAAGTAAAGTTTGGCGGCAAAATATCTAAAATTGACGGTGTGCTTTCAGGCTTTGCCATAAACAAGTAATTTGCCCCTGGGCCGATAATTGTATTTGCAAAATAAGCAATTACCGCAAGAACTAAAAGTGCAACGTAGGATTTAACTGCGCTTTTAAAGATTGGGCGCATTCCGTGAACGAAAATCATATAAAAGATTGCTATATAGCCTGAAAGATGCTCAAACCAGAACTGATAATAACGGTATCTGGTTGGACCCGTATAAGTTATTACCGTTGGTGTAATTAAGGCAAAAACCGTTCCTGAAAAAAGCCAGAAATACGTTATATCAAATAAGGTTTTATTTTTTGTTACAAGCATAAACGAGCCTAATATAACACCCCAACCGCAAACGGTTATGGGAAGATGGTCAACAGGGTTTGGGTTTAATTCCCGTACGGCTATAAGACGCCAGAAATAAGACATTTCACATACCATCATTAAAAATGCAAACACAAGACGGATATTATCTTCACGCTTGAAAGTTTTAAATCTATCCCTGAAAAAGTATATCAGTAATATTATTACCACGCCAATTATTATAGGCAGAAAATGTGCTAAACTAAAATTTGTGAATTCTTCCGTTTCACCTGCACCTAAAAAATACTTAAAAAAATCTTTCATTTTCTTCCCTGCTTCTATTTATAGTTAAAACTTAAGAATGAAGAAAACATTTTTTCTCCTGTTTCTAAAGTATTTGTGACGATTCGCATTGTTGCCTTAACGTCATCGGTATAAAAACTAACGCTTATATTGGTTTGTTCAGTGCCGTTATATAATTTTTCTAATTCGTTTTGAGGAATGTCTTCCAATTTAGAATAATATTTATTGTTAAAACCGATAGATATGGTATCTACACCTGTAAAGGCTTTCATTTTATCAATATCGCGAACCAATGCATTTTTTACAAATTCGCTTGTTTTATACTGAACGTTAAAATTAATATCAAAGCGTTCAAGTTCTTCGTTATTATCATCGGTAAAATTATCGCTTTGTGTAAGCCACAATGTATTGATTTCGGTAAAGCAATTGTTTTCATAAATATCCTGCATTGAACTGCAATATCCTAAAATGCTTACTTGTTGATATTTATCACGCATATCATAGGTCATCCCAGGAGGTGTACCGTATGTAAATTCGTTAGTTTTTATATACTGTTCAAGATATGCTTTAAAACTCTGATAATTATAAGTGGTTTCAAAAATCTGAAGATCTTCGGCATAAATAACCGGTCTTGGTGTTGGAGTTACTGACGCAGTTGGCGTTACGTTTTCAATCGTTGCAGTACTGCTTCCGGTGGGAATGGGGGTTTCTACCCCATTTTCTTCCTGCTCACAGGCAACGGCAAAGGTTAATAAAATTGCAACTAAACAGACGATTAATATCTTTTTTAACATAGTTTTTTTACCTCTTTTTTAAGTATATAAGTAGGATATCATAAAATTAACATTTTTTCAAGAATTTTACCCTAAAAAACAAAAATCTTTTAATTAAATTTTATTTTATATTTTTTCAAAAGATATCTATAGGCAAAAAAGGATACAACGCTATCAAATGCATTACCTATACCAAATAGTAATGCAATTCCCGTAAGTGTTGGCACAAAAACTCCCGTTTTATACAAAACAAACGCTATACCGTAATAAATTGAATTAGTTACCACAGATTCAAACAACATATAATTAGTTTTGCCAAGACCGTAAAAGGTTGAATCAAACACATTCTGAATAGCGTAAAGAACATAAAATCCCATAAGAAGCATCACAAGGTTGAACAGTTTATCAACGTCAGTATAGCCAAGAATATTTGCCATAAACGGCTTCCATAATGGAATGCTTATAAACCATAAAATAGTTATAATTATAGTAATCCCAAAGTATCCAAGTGTATTAGAACGGATATTTTCTTTATTTGTTGCAATTTCTTGCTTAATAAGTTCACCTAATTGTAAAACTGGCAACAAAAGCCATCCCCAAATAAAATTATTTGCAACCCAATATGTTCCTTGTTCACCAACAACGTTTACCATGCGTGAAATCATCACCATATAAGCAACGTTACGCACAAGTGACTCAACACCCGAAATACCGCCTGTTTTAATAAATTCTTTTGCCCATAAAAAATCAAGTTTTTGTTTTGAAAACACTTTGATTTCTTCCTTTAAAAGAAGCACAAGCGAAGCAATTAAAAGAAATACGTTGACTATAATATTAGAAAAACCAATTCCGTTTACACCTAAATTCAACGAAACAGGTAAATTTGAAACTAAGAACGTATCCGATATTAAGCTTAATACAAGGCGTGCACCAGTAAATAAATAGAGATACTTACTTTTATTAACGGTAATCAGTGCAACAAGTGCAAACTGTGTAAGAATCAAAAACACGTTAGCAACACTTTCAATGCGTATGTATGCCGTGGAAGCTTTTATAATGCTTGTATCAGTTGCCATAAGATTTAACAATTGTTCAGCAAACACAAATACTATTAAAGAAAGCACAGCATACGTTCCTAACGAAATAATCATTCCTGTTCTGACGCGGTTTGAAAATTCCTGTTTATTATCTTTCACCGCACCAATAAAATAAAACAGCGGAAGAATAATGGCCTCATTTAATATTTCATAAAGCAAATTAACCCAGGAAAGTTGCCCTGCAATAGAAAAAGACCATTCACCCGGCAATTGACCAAGAAAGAACACCCGCACCGTTAAGTATATGGTAGGTATAAAACCAAGGAAAAGAAGAGCAAAATAAAGTTTAAAGTTGATTTTTGCAAATGACAGTTTTAATTTGGAAAACATATTAGTTTCCTCCCTTAATAATATTAGCAAAAAGGACAAAAAAGGCATCTGCAAAAATCGCAGATGCCAAAAATATGACAATTATCCCCTTTTGACGAAATCTGCGACCATAAGTGCATTTTGCCGAAAGTTACCGCAAGTCTGTCAGGTTTACGGTAAAATTCACAGTTATAAAAACTGCTTAAAGTCACTATTTACTTATTATGAGTATATCATTACTTTTTCTTTTTTGCAAGTTTTTATTTTCCTATTTTCTGATGGTCGTCTGTTGCGGGATTATTAAGAAGTTCACCGTTTTCGCTGAACCGTGAGCCGTGACAGGAGCAATCCCAGGAATGTTCGGCAGGGTTATATTTTAATGCACAACCAAGGTGTGGGCATCTTGGGGCGGTAGGTGTTATAAGCCCTAATGTTGATTCAAAAATATTAACTGCAAGTTGTGGGTGCAGAATACTGCGCGAAGGCGAAAAGACCTGCGCATATGGATTTTCCTTTCCTGACACAAGGTCGCACAGAATATCTGATGCTACCATTGAATTTGTTATGCCCCATTTATTAAAGCCTGTTGCCACAAAAACATCAGGGGTGTTTTTGGAATATTGTCCGATATAGGCAATGCTATCTAAGCTCATACAGTCCTGTGTTGCCCATTTACCTACTATTTCAGCGCCTTTATAGTATTTATTTTTAAATTTTTCAAGTTCTTGCCAGCAACCGCCCTGCTTACCTGTTCGGTGCGCCCCGCCGCCTAAAAGCAACAAATCGCCATAATTACGAAAGGAAAGCCCTGTATCTCTTTCATCAACGTACATACCATTTAATTTTTGCGCGTTTTTAAGGGCAAGAACGTAAGAACGGTGCTGATACAGTTTTAAAAAGTATGCGCCGTGCTTATTAAACATAGGAAAATGCGTTGCCACAATAAGTTTTTTATAAGTTACTGTGCCGTGATTTGTAACGGCTTTTTTAGGCTTTAAATTTAGCACCTTTGTGTTTTCAAATATTGGCAGACCTTTTGAAATTTCATAAAGAAATTTTAAAGGATGAAACTCAGCCTGATTTTTCACGCGAACTGCTCCCTTAATTTTAAAAGGCAATTCTATATTATTGGTGAATTCTGCTTTTACGCCAAGAAGTTTTAATGCTTTAACCTCTTTTTTTATTTTGCTTTCGTTATTTATTGAATAAACATAGGAGTCTTTTTCTTCATAATCGCAGTTAATTTTTTTTGCCAAGCGGGCGTATTCTTCACAGGCGCTCATTTGCGCATCAAGATAAAGCCAAGCCTTTTCTTCGCCATAGGTGTTTATCAGTTTATCATATATAAGACCGTGGCAAAAAGTGATTTTTGCGGTAGTATTTTTAGTAACGCCACCCAAGATTTTATCGGTTTCAACCAACATACAGTCTATTCCTGCATTTTTTAATTTGTAAGCACATAAAATACCTGCAATTCCGCCGCCGATTATTAAAACGTCAGTATTTTTGTTGCCATTAAGCGTATCAAAATTTATTTTTTGTGCCGTTTGTTTCCAAACAGATTCCATAAAAGAGCCTCCTAAAATTGTTTTAATTATTGTTTGTATGTTCCTATTTTTATATTCAATGTAAAAAACGCATAAATTTTTTTAAAAGTGAAAAAATATTAAAGAGAAAAATTTAGGAGGTAAAGATATGTTTAAACACGAAAAAGCTCTTTTTCATCCCGTAGCGGTTGAAAGGCCTAATCCCCAGTACGCAGTGCTTTTACAGGAACAGCTTGGTGGCGGTAACGGTGAACTTAAAGCCGCTATGCAGTATATGTCCCAAAGTTTCAGAATCAGAGACCCTGAAATTAAAGATTTATTCCTTGATATTGCCGCTGAAGAATTAGGGCACATGGAAATGGTTGCACAGACTATCAATCTTTTAAACGGACACGACGTTGATGCTGAAAAAGTTCCCTTTGGTGAAATTCAGACCCACGTTCTTTTAGGACTTAATCCCGGCTTAATCAACGCTTCAGGTTATTCCTGGACCGGTGATTACGTAACGGTTACAGGAGATCTTTGCGCAGATTTATTAAGCAATATTGCTTCGGAACAGCGTGCGAAGGTGGTATATGAGTATTTATACCGTCAGATTGACGATAAAAAAGTACGCGAAACCATTGACTTTTTATTAAACCGTGAAGAAGCGCACAACCAGATGTTCCGTGATGCATTTAACAAGGTACAGAACTCAGGCTCTAACAGAGATTTTGGCACAACAAAAGCCGCAAAAATGTATTTTTCAATGTCTGACCCCGGACCCAACACTTTTGCAAATAACGACACACGGCCTGTTTCGTTTAGCTAAAAAAAGTGTCCTTGGCGCGTTTTGCGTTAGGGGCACTTTTTTAATTGTTCGTAAATACAACTGCTTGCCTTTTATATATGCCTGTGATATAATAATAAATCAATGAAATAATTTTTACAAAATAGATGCCATTGTTTATTTTTAGCATCACTTTTGCCATCGGAGTTATGAAATGTATAAAATAGTTGATAAAAAAGTTCTTAATCCAACAGTTATTCAGCTTGAGATTCAGGCACCGTTAGTTGCCAACAAGGCAAAACCCGGTCAATTTATTATTTTGCGCGTTGATGAAAAAGGCGAAAGAATTCCTTTAACAATAGCAGGCGCAAATAAGGAATTGGGCACGGTTAAAATAATTTTTCAGGTAGTTGGCGCTACAACGAAAAAGCTTTCATATAAAGAAGAAGGCGAATATATTCAGGATTTTGTAGGTCCTCTTGGGGTTGCAACACATATCGCAGGGCTTAAAAAAGTGGCAATCGTTGGCGGTGGCGTTGGCTGTGCTATTGCTATGCCTATTGCCCAGGCGCTTCACCAGATGGGTGCAGACGTTACAAGCATTATCGGTTTCAGAAACAAGGATTTGCTTATTCTTGAAGACGAGTTCAGAGCCTGTTCAAACACACTTAAAATTATGACTGACGATGGCTCTTACGGTGAAAAGGGCAACGTTACCCTTCCCTTAAAAGAGATGCTTGAACAGGGGGAAAACTTTGATATGATTATCACTATCGGTCCCCTTATTATGATGAAATTCGTTGTTGAAACCGCAAGACCTTATAACACACCTGTAACGGCTTCAATGAACCCTATTATGATTGATGGAACAGGTATGTGCGGTGGTTGCCGACTTACTTTAAACGTTGACGGCAAAAAGGTTACTAAATTTGCCTGTGTTGACGGCCCTGATTTTAACGGATATGAAATAGATTTTGACGAAGCTATGTCAAGAGGCAGAATGTATTCTTCTTTTGAGCGCCATGCTTACGAAGAAACCTGCAACCTTTTCAATAAGGAGGTGCGCTGAAAATGGCTAATATGTCCCTTACAAGAAACGTAATGCCCACACAGGATGCCAAAGTGCGCGCCCGTAATTTTAACGAGGTTGCATTAGGTTATAGCGAAGAAATGGCAATAGATGAAGCAATGCGTTGCCTTAACTGCAAGAATATGCCCTGCGTTTCAGGTTGCCCTGTTAAAATTCATATTCCTGAATTTATTAACAAAATTAAAGAAGGCGATTTTGAAGGCGCTTATCAGATTATTACAAAATCATCATCGCTTCCTGCTGTTTGCGGTAGAGTTTGCCCGCAGGAATCACAGTGCGAATCCAAGTGTGTTCGTGGCATAAAAGGCGAATCAGTAGGCATCGGCAGGCTTGAACGATTTGTTGCCGACTGGCACAATACTTATTGTAAAAACGAGCCTGTTCGCCCTGAAAGCAACGGCCATAAGGTTTCAATCGTAGGTTCAGGTCCCTCAGGATTAACCTGTGCAGGTGATCTTGCAAAAAAAGGTTATGACGTTACTGTTTTTGAAGCACTTCATACAGCAGGGGGTGTTTTGGTTTACGGTATTCCTGAATTTCGTCTTCCTAAAAAAATCGTTGCAAAAGAGGTTGAAACCTTAGAAAAATTAGGCGTTAAAATTGAAACTAACGTTGTAATTGGTAAAACTTTAACTGTTGACGAGCTTTTTGAAATGGGTTTTGAAGCGGTATTTATCGGTTCAGGTGCAGGATTACCTAACTTTATGGGAATTCCCGGCGAAGCACTTAACGGCGTATATTCCGCCAACGAATTTTTAACAAGAAGCAACTTAATGAAAGCTTATCTTGATAACCCCGATACGCCCGTTATGAAAGGCGGTAAAGTAGCTGTTGTTGGTGGCGGCAACGTTGCGATGGACGCTGCAAGAAGCGCACTCCGTTTAGGTGCGGTTAAGGTTTATATTGTATACCGTCGCTCAATGGATGAACTTCCTGCAAGAAAAGAAGAAGTTGAACATGCCCAGGAAGAAGGGGTTGAATTTAAGCTTCTTTGTAACCCAACTGCAATTCTTGGCTTCAACAATCCCGATGACCCAAGGGATGCTAAAAACGGATTTGTTTCAGGTTTGTCTTGCGTTAAGATGGAGCTTGGTGAACCTGACGAAAAAGGAAGACGCCGTCCCGTAGCTATTGAAAACAGTGAATTTACTTTGGACGTTGACACGGTAATTATGTCAATCGGTACGTCACCTAACCCGTTAATTAAATCCACTACTGACGGACTTCAGGTAAATAATCGTGGTGGATTTATTGTAAATGAAGACGGATTAACATCGCGAAACGCAGTTTATGCAGGTGGTGATGCGGTTACAGGTGCTGCAACCGTTATTTCTGCTATGGGTGCAGGTAAAACTGCCGCAAAGGCAATTGATGAGTATTTGAGAAGATAATTTTAAAAATATAATAAGTACAGTGTTTATAAAAAAAGGGGAGCATTTGCTCCCCTTTGTTTATTAATATTTATCCTGGTAAGGTGTGGATTCTACACCGTTTGATTGTAATTTTGCAACCATACGGTCAAGTTTACCCTTCCACATTTTCTTAAACCATTCAGTATGTCCAAACCATTTTACAAGAGTAGGGCTAATTGCGTAATATGTTTTAATGAACAATCTGCCGTACCAAGTTTCATCAAGGGTATAGTCACGATAACGGCGCAAAGTCCAAACCTGTGGGCAGTCGTATGAACCATAAACCGCAGTAGCAACATAGCAGCCATTCGCAACTTCTACTTGGGATCCTGTTAATACTTCTTGCGTTCCATCCGTATAGATGATTTCAATCCTTAATACTTTCGCACCTACAACGGTCTTATCGCACCACAGCGGATCCCAGGTGTTTGTATATTCTCTACCTCCTGGAAGAGGTCCTGTAACCTGTAATCTTCTTTCTCCTCCTATGAAATCGTTTACGGCGTTATATGCACTAACAATGAAAGTAACATATTTGATTGTTTTCTGTGATTCATTTTTATAATTAATTCTTACCCCATAACAATTGGACCGTGGCTCATTGAACGCCCAGCCTCCCAAAAGTTTTGTATGTCCAATACAAACGCTTAACAATTTTACCATATTGTTTTTTTCTCCTTGTTGTATTTCTTAAAACTTGTCAGTTTATATCTCAATCGGATAACTATTAGGTGTGAATGGGGTTTCATCACAGTTCATAGCCTGACGGGATAATGGGTATTGGTCTTCGTATAAGCAGAAGCCAACACCGTATTCATCCTGACGATTTCGTGTGATATACTCTTCACGCTTTGCAACGGTAGATTCACCTACAAGGTAAAGGTACTGAATTTCCACCCATTTTGCCATACCTTCATAAATAAGCAGACGCTTATTCTTGGGACATTTGGGAAAGCCTTTTTTATTATCCCAATGTGTGTACTGCCAAATATGAGTTAATTCGTGGGCAAAAGTTGCGATTAAAGAAATTCGTGGTGCACCATTTTCTAAGATGATGCTATATTTTTTATTTTTGTTAATAGCAACACCAAGAATTAAAATGCTTTGTGAATCCCTTGTACCTAACGGCACTCCAACCTTCTTTTTAAGCTTACGTTCATCAACCACTTCAATAGAAATTGGAACATCAATGGTAGCCCCAAAGAATTGTTCCATATTGTCCATAACGCGTTGACAGATTTCTTCAACCTCTGCCTTTGTTTTTACTATAGTATTACTACAGTTTGAACAACGCAAACGGCCATCAGGCATACGATAAAACTCAACACCTGAAATTTCTGCACCACAATATGAGCAGTACATTTGGTTAGGCTTATTTTCAGTATTAACAAAGCTTTCGGCACGATTTTTGCCAACGCGAGCTTGTTTAAGTTCGCCACCATCAAAGCCTATTTCTGTTAAGAAAGCCATTGTGCCTTCTAAATCAAGCGGAGTGCTACGCTTACCTTCACGATATTTTAAGTAATATCTTTCGTGGTAAGGAATAGCCTTAAATTCGGTTTGCGAAGATGCTTCAGCAACAGGTGTTGTTTCTTCTTCTACAGGAGTTGCAACTTCTTCTGTTGGTGCTTCTTCTAATAAGATATTATTTTCACTCATCCTCGCGCACCTCCTCTTCGTTTACTGTTGGCTCTTCCCCATTGTTTTCAACGGGTGTTTCAATAACTTCTTGATTAGTTTCTTCAGTTTCCTCCGTAGGAATTTCGGTTTCTACGGGTTCTTCTTTTTTAGCGGCTTTTTCCGCTTTGCGTGCTTCTTTGGCTTCTTTCTTAGCCTTTTTCTTTTCTTCCCTTGCTGCTTTCTTTTCAGAAAGTGATGCACGCATCCTTGCAAACAAACCTATTTTTTTGGGTTTTTCTTCAAGTTGTTCTTCGGCTGGTTCGCTAACATCTTCAGTTTCTTCCACAGATTCTTCAGTGGCTTCTTCCACAGTTTTGTCCGCAGTTTCTTCGATTTCCTTAGTTTCTGCTTCTTTCTCTTCTATGGTTTCTGTATTTTCTGTGTTTTCAATTTCTTCTGATGTTTTAGCAATTTCTTTAGCTTCCTTTTCAGCAAGCTCTTTTTCTTCTATAGCTTGATGACGTTTTTTCATTTTTTCATCAAATTCTTTTTGCGAGCAGCGAACCCATTTGCCATTCACAAATTTATGGGGGGTTCCGTAAATCATCATATAATCTTGTTCAGGAACCACTACATCCTGGGGCTCATTTTTCTTTTTCTTAAATAAGCCCTTAAACCAACCACCGATTTTGCTAACTGTTTTCTTAATCCAACCGCCAACCTTACCGAAGAAGCCTTTTTTCTTTTCAGGCTCTTTTTCTTCTTCAACAGGGGCAGATTCTTCTTCAGTAGCGTTTTGTGCTTCAATGCTTTGAACAATCAAATCATTGTTCCAAGCAAGGTAATCTGCAATTATGTTTAAGATACGTTTGATATTACGTTCAACTGCAATAAGCAAACCAATATCAAGCTGGCTATCTTCAACAATAAAGATGCACTTATCAGCGTTTTCAATGCCTTCATTTAATTCAAGGCTATAAGTTAACGGTGCATCATATTTTCCGGGGGTAATTGCCGAAATAAATGCTTGATTATCAGCAAACAACGTTACAAAGGCCTCGTTTAAAAGGTTTGTAAGCGTCATACGAACTGAATCTGTAAAAGCATCACCAAACTTAGAGAAATCAAACTTTAATATCTGCTTGTGGTGATATTCACGCTTAGGCACGCCGTTAACGATAATTAAATCGCCGTTATCAAAATCGTTATAGGCACCTAACTTCCAATAACCAGGTGTTTCAACGCTAAAATCTGCAAACTGATAATGGATATCAATGTTGTTTACTGACTTTAACGCACCCATAGAAGTTGCATCTTCAATATTGTTAATCGTATAATTACGAACTTGGCGATATGCTAATCTGCCACCAATATGTTCGGATGCACGGCGTACTAATATACGATTATCTGCTGCGGTAGAAATCATTTCATAATATTTGCCGTTAAGTGTAAAGAACTGGCCGGGCATATACTTTTGATGAACGTGTCCCTTTAATTCTGTGCCGATGTAAACATCCTTGCTTTCTTGTTCCGCAATGTAACTGGCGTGCTGTAAATCATCTAAAATAATGCGTGAAAAATCAGCATTTTCTATAGTATAAACACTTTCAAACTTTCCTGTTTCAATACTGTATTCTCTCTTAAAAAGCAATGTTGATTTCTTTTCAAAGGTTACTTTTTTGCCTTCACTATCTGTAACAGATAGGATCGGGGTACCATACTTATCTGCAAGTTCTTCTTGCCCAAAGATAACACAAATTTCCCTCCAGATTTCAGTTATGGGGTCCTTTGTGTCAAGATTAAGCATAACTAATTGCCTAAGTAAAGCTTCTTCTTGTACTGAATCAATGCAAAGTAATAAGCACAAGGATAAAATGGTATTTCTTTTTGTACGAGCATAGTCTGCGGTAATATATGGGATTGCTTTAGCATCAGTTGTAAACATTTCTGTATTAGTAGCCATATACTCACGCAACATATATTCAGAAGAGATAACGTTTACAAACCCTTGTTCTTCTGCAATTGTTGCAAAGTTTCTTCTTGTTTCAAACAAGTTATTTCTATCATCTTCAACGGTAATAAATGAATAATCACTTACTCTTTCATTACACATATTGAATGATGTTTGGAATCGGTTATCAAAAGTTTCTTGGTTGGTTGGAAGCTGAGCATAACCAAGTAAATCGTAATAATACTGTTTAGCGATCCAGTGGGCATCTAATACAGGGAAAACTTCCCCACCATACCAAATGGTCTTTTTAACTTGATTTTTCAATGCAACCATAGAAAGTTCAGTACCAACACCTAAGCACCTGGAAATGCCGGGCAAAATACGATGTTGTAAGTAATCATCGTCTGCCGTCCAGTACATATAGGAACTCATACCGTGTGGGTATTCAGTAGCAGAAACTTCTGTTATATTTGTCATTAAAATATGTGAAAGTGCATCTACCAAACCATCACAGTTACGGTCAACAGAACAGAAAGTAATATCCTTTTCATTACCACAACACTTTATCAGTAAATTTAAACCAATTTGTGCGGTAGTAACTAATCTTGATGGTTCAACTATAATAACAAACGAAACTTTTTTAAGAAATAACAGATTGTTTTTATGAATTTCTAAATCATGAACACCTGAACGAGAAATAATACCGATATCAGGTAATTCATCTTCATTTATCTTTTTACTGTTAAGTACTGCAATTTTCCACAAGTCAGGCACATTAGAAACTGCCTGCATACCATTTGCGGACCACTGCATTAAATCGTCTTCAGTACCGTGCCTACCAAGTACAATAAGTATTTTTCCACCGGTAAGCAATTCACGGTTCATCGCATAGAAAACATAGGGATTAAGCTTATCGTAAAATGGTGTATTAAACAAAAGACTTTTACCTGTTGCCAAATCATAGCCACAACGAACATAGTCAACGTTTGGTTTAAGACCTGTTACCATTTTTCTTCTGATAAAAGAAGAATAGTTATTGCCAATATGGCCACCATTTTGTTCAAGGCTAGCTAAGATATCTTCTATCGCGCTACCAGAAGCAACGTTATTATTAACAGTTGTTCCTTCTGCAGAAAGTTTATCACCAAATAAGGCTTTTAAAGGCTTTCTCAAAAGAGGATACATAACCATTCGGCGCGAATTATCCGCTTGCATTGTAAGAGAAGATTTGCATTCATCTATTTCTAAACCATCTATATAAAACGCCATTTCCCCTATTACAATAACTGCAAACACAGGATAAAAAGGTGCGCTAACCAAGCTATTCATACATAACCCACAAGATATGAGCATCACAAGACCTGAAACAAAGCAACTACCAAAATAGGCTGTTTTTATAAACGTGCGTGCTTGGCCAAAATGGGATTTAATGTACCAAACGTCATCCTGTTCATCGTAATCGTAGAACAACTCTACAACAGTGCCAATAAAAGAATTTTTATTGATTTTAATTTTAGCTACAATTGCAGTTATTATCCGTTTAACGATTATGTAAAGCAAGAGTGCCGCTGTATTAACCAGGACTAATTCAAGATAAATGCCCCAGCTTGTGTAAAGATTTTTAATAAAATCACCAATAAATGACAAGTTGATTTTATCAAACAAGCCTGCAAACATAAGGAAATATTTTGTGCAAAGCGCTGATATTTTACTTAAAAAAATCAAAAGCACAGCACTATATACAATCGCAAAAACAGGCATAATATACTGTTTGCTACGATCTTCTTTTTTTGTATTTGCCTTACCGTTAAAAAACGCAAAAAGCATGAACGGAAGGAAGGATACAATTAAAACTACAAAAAACAAAATATCAGTTTTCATATATTCCCTCCATTCTTACTAAAATCTTTGTAATATAGCTTGACGGAACTGTTACAAAATTGCCATTACTAATAAATTCAATTTGTCTTTCATCTCCTGCAAGGAATGGTGCAGGATATGTGTATTCCATTGGTATATCAAAATCATAATCGTATGGACGTGCCATAGTTTCATCGCAGAATGACCAACCACCAAAATAATCACCGTAACCCTCTAAAAGCAATGCACGCTTTTTACGAATATCTTCTTGATGCTTTTTACGAACACGCAAGCTTTTAGTATATTCATCTAAATTTTTGTGTGCATAATTTTGAACTGCGTGTCCCCTGCGCACATTATATGAAGCGCTTAAATATTTTGAAAACTGCTCTAACGCCGAATTAATATCACCTAAAACTTCACGTGCAGTGTTATTATAATTTCTAACTGCGTTTAAAACAGACGAACGCAAGAAGAACAAGCACACAAATAAGATAATTGCCATTGCACCAATTGCAACACAACTTATTCCAATAGCCGTTATTACTGTTTGAGCCGTATTGTTGTTAGAAAAAAGAAATGGTAAGAAGCAGATTAGATATAATCCCAAACATATAGCACTTAAAATTGCTACCGTCTTTTTAGTCATACGGCGGTTGATTACCTTTTTGACTTTTTCTGATTCTGTTGACAAACGCTGCGTATAAGCAGAAACATCTGTAAGATCAGATGGAATTGATGCAACCATAGTATCTTCAGCTGCATTGGTATATTCCTTAATATCCTCAATTTGAAGCGGTGTTAAACGACTGATATTTACATCAGAAATCTCACAAAAAGCTTGCATTTGCCCTACGCTTTTTTTAACAGCACGGGCTCGTTGTTTAGCAATATAAGCAAGTGCTTTTTGTGAAACATTATAATCGTTATTCCACTTGTGATGCTCATTTTCAGGACTATCGTAAAAGAATCCGTAATCCTTTTCGGCAATAACTTTTTCTGTATCGCAAGATTCATCTAAAAGTACAACAACATCTTTAGATGTGCAAAAAAGTGCTTCTGCTGCTTTATCTGTTAAATCAGCAGGAATTTCACCCTTAATCTTTTCCATTTCATTTTCAATAACTTCAAAAGTTGCAGCCAACTTTTTATCATAGGAAGTTACCAAAGTACATAAGGGGGCGTCATCTGTTTCAGCCTCTAATTGATACAAACGGCGTGCTTGCATTGCACTACCAGGAATCGGATTGGAAATAAAAATTAATATAGATGCAAGAAAACGAATATAATCCGTGCGGAAATTTCGGTGCGTATATGAAAGCATATCAAACACCATAAATCGCATTCTATCAAAGTACATATTCCTATCTGCAAAGAGCGAATATTCACTTTCTTGGCGAACATTCCAATATGTATCAGGATTAAAGTAATTATTTTCTGCCGCACGTGGTGAAATACAATGTACTTCTTTAGGATAAGCAATGTTCAAATAGTTTTCATCAAGAAAAACTTTACGTATTCTTTCCTTCATACGTAATTCGCGCTTATACTGTTCTCGTTCCAATAATTCTAATTTAACGCTAGGTTTTAAATTATCTTTTTCAAGCTCTTTCATAGCCCAATCGTGAACGTCTTGTTTTTCTTGTACCTCATTATTAATATAATCTTCCGGTCTAAAACAAAGCCACGTAGATAATTTTGTAAAAGGACGTTCAAGTGCCTCTTTATAAACAATTTCTTTTGCTCGAGTCAAATTTTCATAATAATTTTCCCAAGCAGAAACCCAATCTTCTAAACTTTCTTTTTCTTTTGGTTGACGATTAGGTTCAACTAACGACTTAAGTGCAGTTGAATCAACTATGTCAAAAGGATTTTGTGTTTTAGAAGATTCAATGGTGCAATTATTTATAATTACAGCACGCCATTCCTTTTTTCTTCCCACAGCATCAAGGAGTCCGGGGACAGCCTCTTGAAGAGTCTGTCCCTGAGGATTCCAATAACAAAAAGCTAAATCTTTGCTATTAAGAAACGGTTCAAAAAACAGCTTGTTTTCTTGTTGTATGGCATCTATATGTTCTTTTTCAGCTATTAAAACTGTGAACAAACCACTCATCTCCGTTTCTTTTAGTATTAATGTTCGCTTTCTTTAAATTCTTTAGCAACTTTATCTAATAATGCTTCATAATCTTCAGGTTCTGGAGCAGATAAAATTACGTCACGAATCTTTCTTTGAATAATATCAATAACAATGTTATCGCTTGCAGCGGGAGCACGTAAGTAATCAACATAGAACTGATAATTACGTTTTAATAATGTTAATTCATCTGTTAAACGTGTGCACAATACAAACTTAGCGTCTTCTTCTTTTTCCCACTTAGAATATTCTTCGCGGAATACGTCAATAACAGCATCAACCATAGAAGTGATTTCTGAAATGTAACGACCTGAATTTGGTAATGTGCAATAGAACATTAAAGGAATTGCAAACAAGCTTGTTGCATTTTCAACATATCTCTTGCCATCATCCTTAATATCTGCAACATCCCAGCTGTGTTCCTGTGATTTATAACGAGCTTCCTTGTTGTTACGAAGTTCTTCCTTTAATGCTTCAAGGCTCTTTTGTGTACCATCGCAAGAATCGTGAGTATTAGCATCGTCCATTCCTAATAATTTTAAAAGATTGAACTGTGCCATATCCTTAAAGAATTCTGTGCTTTCGTAGTTGCAGTTCTTTGCTTCACTCATTGCTCTCTTACGGTTTTTGATAAGATTGATATCTTCAACTACCTTGGAGTTAACGTATAAAGCATCTAATACTTCATAGAATTCATCACAAAGTGTACCATTTGGAACCTGTAATTCTAAATCACGATTTTCTGAATCACGATATAAGTAAACCTTTTTACCATTTGCAACTGCAGAAAGCGATCTCTGCTGAATAGCACGATGTACTAAACCATAAACAAAGGCTTTATGTACCTTTTTAATAACCTGCTGCTGATAATCAAAATCAAGTTCAGGCATACTCTTAATTGAATCCCAAGCCTTATCAATGTGTGTTGAAATAGCGGCATTCTTGGTGGAATCAGGACCAATTAAGCGTGAATATTCAGTATATGCTTTATGATATGTACCTGAGCTCTTTTTACCTGTTTCGGTTTCAAAAGGAGCAGCAAACTTTTTAAGTTTGTTTGGTGTTAAGTTATATAATGCATTATAGAAGTGGATTTCGTACTTGGATACAGTATCAACAGCTTCACCGTTAGGCATTAAATCCTTAACGCGGAACTTACGGTTATCTAAAAGAACCTTGTTGTAAGCACAAACCTTGATTTCTCTGGGTTCTTCGTTTGTTGCACGCTGTACTGAAGGTGCAGCAATACGTTCACCCATAGCAACAACTTCAAGAATATGGCGCTTTGCATCCTCAACTGAAACCTGCTCAAATACCTGAGTATCTCCATCATTTTCATTGCGTAAACGGATACGTTCTTTTAAGCGTTGTTCTAATTCAATAGCACCGATAATATCCTTATCAATATCATCACACTTTTCTACTACGCTATTGCGGAAATATCCCATTAAAATATCATCAAAGATATTTACGCGGCGGTCTTCTTCAATATATCCGCCACCAGCTTTATCAATTTCTAACTTAAAGATAGCGTTATTCTTAATTGCGTCAAAGATACCACCATTAATATCTTTATTAAGCATTGTGGTTTCTTTTTGAGCTTTTTGCAAGGAGAATTTGCTTAATTCGTTTAACACTTCTTCTGCAGCACAGATATTTACAAAAGAATCGCCCTTTCTGTACTGTAATTCGTCAACCAAATCAATCTTTTTACGCTTTAAATCTTTTACTTTATTTACAAAAGTTTTAAAGAAGTTTTCGTACTCATTTATAAATTCTGTTATATACTCAAATCCTTTAGTATAAGCAGCGTGTGCCGCAACCGCCTTACAATAATCTGTAAGTGCTTTGTAATAATTGGGCACATCATTATTAGCCTCATCATAAATAGCTTTATAACCCTTTAACTTATCAAAGAATGAGGGTTCTGCCTCGGCTAATTGACCTAATGCTTCAATACCAATAACTGGTGTTTTTTTGAATTTAAAATTATATTCTCGTGTTTTGTAATCAGCTATAGTTCTTTCTGCATCTGCTGCTGTTGATTTAGTACCACTTTTAAAAACATCTAACAATTTATAAAGAACAAAGCGTACTGCACAGGGGTGTAAAAATTCACCTTGCGCATTTTGCAATAAACTTTCTATGCTATATGTATCTTTTATTGAAATTGCTTTTTGTTCATTAGAAAATAACGCTTCTGCCCAACGACTTACGCCACTTGCTATAGCAGGGTTTCCATCTTTTCCTTTTGCTAATATACATTTACCAAATTTGGTTAAAGCACCTACTGCATCTGATATTTTTTTATCGTCATCTTCTCCAAAGCTACTAAATCCTTCCCAAGCTTTAGCCCCATCATAAGCTAATTTAACTGTTGGGTCTTTTGTTACAACGCCATATGCCTGTTCTTCAAAGCTTGTTTGAAAACTTGTAATCCTTGCATCAAGATCCTCTAATTCGTAGGTATTAATAAGGTCAATTGAAAATGGGTCTTTTGCCTGGAGCATCGCATCACAATAAATAACACTATCGTCTTTCCAAGTACTTCTAGGTACTCCAAGCTTCTTTTGTTCTTCGTGGTATTTTTGTACCGCTTTATCATACTTTGTCCACTTTGTAGCATCACCTTCGCCACCGATACTATCCATTGCTAAATCATATGAAACATAGTCAACGATTCTTTCATAAGGATAACGAATAACGCCTGCGCCAATACCACCAAAGCGGTTACGACCATAGTTGCCGGGCTTGGTCATTTCTTTAATAATATTATCTTCTACTGAGAAAGCCTTTTTCTGCATAGGGCCAATGTTCTGTTCATATAAAGCTTGTGCAGCCTGGTCAATATACTGACCAATGCTTATCATTGTACTGTCTTCAGCATCCTGACCATCCATTAAGAAACAGAAGTCCATAGGAAGTAATGATAATGCTTTTTGCTTATCTGAACCTGCAATAGATACGTTAACGTGTAAATCGCTAAACTGTTTTAAGTCATCATCTAAATCAATAAAGCCGGAACCCTTCATCATAAATGCGTTCAACTCTTTAATAGTTGCGTAAGCATTACGAGCCTGGCTATCACGTTCTGTTTGTGAATCAATAACACTATCAAGTGTTTCAGGAAGCATAATAAGTGAACGAACAATCAAGCTTGTGTTGGGATATTTTTCTTTCACGTAATCACGGATAAACATACTTAAAGGAAGAATAATACCTGAACCTGTACCACCGGATGCTGTTGAAGCAATAACAACACGCATTGCCTGCTTCATTTCTTTACCGGTTTTACGGAAAAGGTCATCAATTGAATCATATAAAGGACGAATTTTACCTGTTTTAATGGTGGAGTTTAATGCTAAACGTGAAATAGCACGAACCTGACCTGCACCTTCTGAAACAGTTTTATCGTACATTACTGCATTCTTGGGGAACCATTTTTTACGTGCTTCTTCATCATAATCAAGATAGCTACCTACTGTTTGAGTGTTAGAGGTTTGTACCCAATAAATCTTTGATTTACCATTTGCAACAACTGATAAATCGTTTACGTTTGTGTCAAGGCAAAGGAAATTAATATTTTCCTTTTCTTCAGGTGCACATAAATCTGCAACCTTCTTTACGATTTTGCAACCGGTACCACCTACACCAACAAATAGGGTTGGTGCTGCAACTTCATTTGGTTTTAATTTTTCCATAGTCTTTTTCATTGATTTTTTCTCCTTTTCTCTTATTACTTCGTGAATTTTATTTTTGTACTTGCATTAAATGGTCTATCTTTACCATTGGCATCGGACATTAATCCTGAGAAACGTATATCATTACCATTCTTTAATACAAAATTCTTACCATTTTCAGGATCGCGAACAATATTGTCCTTTTCTTTGTCATATACATAAGAACCGCGTCCAATATTTGCACTATTCACAGTTGATACGCCAGATACCCTTACAGTATTGCTTATAACTTCAATACTACGTTTCTTTTGTCTTTTATAAAGATAACTATCCTTACCTGGTTTAACACTCATAACAATATTAACTTTATCAGTATATTCACAACGAATTGTTAATTGGTTACCATTTCGGATGACATTAAGTGAACTATTGTTTGATACATCATCATTATTAAAAGTTACACGCTTGTCCATACGATTGATTTTTTTTGGATATACCCTTATATGTGCAATTATCCAAATAACAATAAGTAAAACTAATAGTGCCAACAATCCAAGCAGCCATTTAAGCCAAAGCGGTGTATTGCTTAAAGTAACTGTTGTTGATTCGGTATCTGATGCTTCCCTATCCTTTTCATCGTGATAGTTAGCAACTACGTTAATTTTATAACGACCTTCGTCAATGCCTTCAGTAGAAGCCAATTGGATCTTATATGATGAATCTGCCTCATCGGGTATTAAAGTATATTTAATACCATCACAATCAACCTGTAACGTTACCGCTTTAAATTCTTCAGGTGTCAACTTTCTACCATCAATAGTTAAGTCAACAATCATTGCTTTGGATTCTTCAAGTTCACCAATTAACAGATAATTCTCTGATGCTTGTAATTTCATATCAAAGTCGCCAAGCGGTGGTGCAATGACCACTACTCCACCTTCAGGACAACCAAAGTCTGCAGAACTTTTGGATATGGTATATCCACTTAAATATGTAACGGTAAGTTCTGCTTCAAAGGTATCGTTCATATGTAAATCAACAGGAACTTCACCTCTATAACCGTCGTGTGTAATTGGTGTTTTTTGTCCGTTTATAGAATAACTGCCTTGATAGTGTGGGTTACCTAATAAATCTGATTCAATCAGTTTGCCTGTTTTTGCATCTTTCATACCAAAGCTTACTTTGTATTCACCTTCGTAAAGGCCGTTCATATCAACGGTATTTCCTTCAGAATCTGTAAAAACAAAATCCAAATCAGCGTCTGGCTCGTAGTAAACCTCAACACTTGTTGCCGTTCCTTTATATTCAATGGTATACGTGCCGGCATCACAGTTTTCATAGGTAACAATCATACCCTGTAACGATGAATCTTCAACACTGTTATAATTTCCTGCGCCTTTTGTAGAATACTTAGGTTGCAACGAACTAATCAAGTTACCTGCAGATCCACTACTTTTAATGTTGATCTTTAAATCTGAAATATTTTCACCTTGCACAAAAACAATAAGTTTGCTCATAGTAATATCAAATTCCATTGAATTACCTGATAATCTTGTTTTGGGCAAAGTATCTCTACCAAAAATCAAGTTGCAAAGTTCTGTTAAAGTTGCTAAAACGTCTGCAGTATTTACCGCTTGTTTCTTGATAAAGTACTCTGATTGAGCGGTGGTTGGAATACAAACATCTGACCCAATACCTAAATACATAACAGTCATAGACTTACTTGCATTAGCCTGAATACGTTGGTCTAACGCTTGTGTTGTTTGGGTTTTATTCATGCCAAGACCATTTTGATGGAATATACCACCATCGGTTAAAATAATTAAATATTTTTTATCCGTTTGGCTTGCCTTTAATCCGTTTATAGCGTAATCAACGCTTTCAATAGGCGTTCCATCTGCATTAGGGGTATAAATGTCACGTATTGATGGAGCTTGCGAGGCATCAGTTATTTGCAACGGATTTTGCATTGTGTATTCCCTATTTCCTACTTCAATTAGATGCATAGGATATATTTGTAATACATCACCCTTGTTTAGCATAGAAGCAAAAACTTCCATAGCATAAGTTGCTCTACACCACGCTTGACCATTGTTTTCATACATTGATCCAGAATTATCAAAAACTATTGCAATAGTTCTTGACGTTTCTGCCTTTTTAGCTGCCTGAGTATTTGGCGCTTCTATTAAAAAACAAGAACATAATAAAGCAACCAAAAGGAGCGCGCTTAAAAGTCTTTTCAAAAAGTATCATCTCCTTTTTCCCTATAAATTGGGGATTTATTTTTCTTTAATAAATTCAACCCCATCTATAAAAATAGAGTTGCCTTTTTTTACAAAACTTTTTTCCATATTATAGTCAATATTCAATATCGAATATGTGATAGTGATAGTATTATCTTCAATTTCATATTCGCCTTCTATGTTAATGCCAAAGGCAGAAACCTCTACCTTATTATCTTCTTTAAATGTAAAACTTTGTTTGATTAGCCCTTCATTGTTCGTATATGTGCCATTTAATTTTGTTGTACAGGCAGTTAGCATACATACAATAACAGCACACACCAACAACAATGACACAATACCTTTCCACTTTATTTTCATCAAAATAAACCACCTCCGTTTTTTACAACATAATCTACATTATGTTACAAAATTATGAACAATTATGAAAAACTGTTAATAATTATGACATAGTATAACATA
>JAZRTX010000012.1:0-65472 GCA_045652205.1 Clostridia bacterium | reverse complement strand
ACGTATCGCTGGTATAGATATACCAAAGGATAAGCGAGTTGAAGCGGCATTACAGTCAATCTATGGTATTGGCCCCGCTATCGCTAAGGAAATTCTTGATAAAACCGGCGTTAACCCCGACACCCGCGTAAGAGATCTTACAGAGGATGAGGTTAACTTAATAAGAGACTATATTGACAAGAACGTACAGGTTGAAGGTGACCTTCGTAGAGAAGTTGCACTTAACATTAAACGTCTTGTTGAAATCGGCTGCTATCGCGGTGTTAGACATCGCAAGGGCCTCCCTGTTCGCGGACAGCACACAAAGCAGAATGCAAGAACCCGTAAGGGTCCCAAGAGAACTGTCGGCGCTAAGAAGAAGAAGTAAGGATAGGAGGACGAAATTATGGCAAAAGCTGTTAAAAAGGGCGGACGCCGCCGCATTGAAAAGAAGCACATTGAACGCGGTGCAGCACATATCTGCTCATCATTTAATAACACAATCGTTACCATTACTGACGTAAACGGTAACGCAATCAGCTGGTCAAGTGCAGGCGGACTTGGTTTCCGTGGCTCAAAGAAGAGCACACCCTTTGCTGCACAGACAGCTGCTGAAACAGCAGCTAAAGCAGCTATGGAACACGGTCTTCGCACTGTTGAGGTTTACGTTAAGGGCCCCGGCAGCGCACGCGAAGCAGCAATCAGAGCACTTCAGGCAGCAGGTCTTGAGGTTAGCATGATTAAAGATGTTACCCCCATTCCTCACAACGGATGCAGACCGCCTAAGCGCAGAAGAGTTTAATTAGGAGGACAAATAATTATGGCAAGATATACTGAAGCGGTTTGCCGTTTGTGCCGCCGCGAAAATCAGAAGCTTTTTTTGAAGGGCGACCGTTGCTATAGTGCAAAGTGTCCTGTAGTTAAAAGAGGAACAGCACCCGGTCAGCACGCAAAAAGCCGCAGAAAGACCAGCGAATATGGTCTTCAGCTTCGTGAAAAACAGAAGGCAAGAAGAACTTATGGCTTACTTGAAAAGCAGTTCCACAGCTATTTCACAAAGGCTACAAATATGAAGGGCGCAGCAGGTGAAAACATGCTTCAATTACTTGAGCGCCGTCTTGATAACGTGGTTTACCGTCTTGGTTTCGGTGATTCACGTGCACAGGCAAGACAGATCGTTAACCACGGTCATATTACAGTTAACGGCAAAAAGGTTAACATTCCTTCCTTTATCGTAAAGGCAGGCGATGTTATCGCTATTAGCGAATCCTCAACAAGCATTGAAAAGTTCAAGGCTATGCGTGAAGGCACAAGCAAGACCATTCCTGCTTGGCTTGAGCTTAACAGCCAGGAACTTTCAGGTAAGGTTGTTGAACTTCCTAAGAGAGAAGATCTTGATCTTAGCATTGAAGAACACCTTATCGTTGAGTTGTACTCCAGGTAATATCGCAATTTAGTAGGAGGGTTAAATATTATGATAGAAATTATAAAGCCAGTTATAGAGTGTAAGCAAGTTAGCGAAGATGGAAAGTATGCACAGTTTGTTGTAGAACCCCTTCGTCGTGGCTTTGGCGATACCTTGGGCAATTCTCTCCGTAGAATTTTGTTATCCTCCCTGCCAGGCGCAGCTGCAACACAGATTCGTGTTGAAGGCGTGTTACATGAGTTCACAACTGTTCCCGGTGTTACTGAAGATGTAACAAACATCATTCTTAACATCAAGAACATTGCTATGAAGCTTAACAGTGATACACCTATTACTGCTACAATCAATGCAGTAGGCCCCTGCGAAGTTACGGCAGGCGATATCAAAGGTGACAGCACACTTGAAATAATCAACAAAGATCTTCATATTGCTACCATTGATGAAGGTGGCGTACTTAATATGGAAATCGTTATTGATAAGGGTATGGGATACGTTCCCGCTGATAAGAACAAATCAGACGATATGCCTATTGACGTTATCGCTGTTGATTCTATCTACACACCTATTTTAAAGGCAAGCTATCTTGTTCAGAATGCCCGCGTTGGCAGAGATGATAACTTTGATAAGCTTATCCTTGACGTGTGGACAGACGGTTCTATCAGACCTGACGAGGCTATTTCAATAGCCGCAAAAGTTATGAATGATTATCTTGCACTTTTTGTTGACCTTGCAGATAACGTAGGCGGTATTCAGCTTGCAGAAGACAAGGAAGGTACAGCACCACAGGCAAAAGCGCTTGATATGACTATTGACGAGCTTGATCTTTCAGTACGTTCATATAACTGCTTAAAGCGTGCAGGCATCAACTCCGTTCAGGAGCTTGCACAGCTTGATGAAGCTGATTTGATGCGAGTTCGTAATCTTGGTAAAAAGTCAATGGACGAGGTTCGCGCTAAGCTTGCCGGTCTTGGACTTAAACTCAAGAACAACGAAGATTAATTAGGAGGATAATAAAATGGCCGGTAACAGAAAGCTTAACAGACCTACCGATCAGCGTGTTGCTGTTGTTCGCGGTCTTACTACCGATCTCTTATGGTATGGCCGTATTGAAACAACCGAAGCTCGCGCTAAGGAAGTTCGTAAACAGGCTGAAAAGATCATCACCATGGGCATCAAAACCTATGAAGATGTTATCACAGTTACAAAGTCAAAGCTTAACGATAAGGGACAGAAGGTTGATACCGAAGTTAAGAACGATGGTCCTGACCGTCTTAATGCTCGTCGCAAGATGATGGCATATCTCTATGAAAGAGAAATCGCTCGCGAAGCAGGCGAAAAGAAGGCAGTTTACAAGGTTCGCGTTGAAGGTAACAAACATCCCGTTATTACAAAGATTTTTGAGGAGCTTGCTCCTAAGTATGCAAAGCGCGCTGAAGAAAAAGGTCAGGGTGGCGGCTACACAAGAATCATTAAGATGGGCCCCCGCCGCGGTGACGCAGCAGAAAAGGTTATCTTAGAGCTTGTTGACTAATTTAATTATTAAAGAAGATGCAAAAAAGCATCTTCTTTTTTTGTTTTTTTGGTATTGACTTTGAAATGGTCAATAAGTATAATATTTGATAGTGTTTTAATTAAAAGAAGGTAAAAAAGTGAAAAAGATATTCTGGTTTTTTGTTGTGGCAGTATTAACGATATCCGCATTAAGCGTTATGAATATTAAAGGAGATACGGTTATGGCTCAAGGCAACACCTATTTTGATGGCATTGTTCCTTTAACAGATAAAAATATCAATTGGTCAGGCAGATGGGTTGATTTAGATGACGGTAGCAAGCAGGCTTCCTTTGAAAGCTACGTTGAAATTAAGTTTACAGGCACTTTCTTGCAGGTAAATATTGATAAATCTTGGACCTACGTTCAGGTTGATGGCGGAAACGTAATCAGCAAAAGCTTTACAAAAAACACACTTTCATACGTTGTAAAAAATCTTTCAAATGGGGAACACAGTGTAAAGATTTTTGCTATTGCCCAGGAACACCGCCCAATCATTAAAGGCTTTAAAATTGATAAAGGTGCAAAAACGTTGCCTGTTGGTAACGTAAAAAATATTGAATTTATAGGCGATTCTATAACAGAAGGCTACTGCACCAGCGCAGATAACGCAGATACGGGTATTGCAAACAATAACTCGGTTTTACATTCCTTTGCATATAAAACAGGACAAAAGCTTAATAAAAACTATAACTTTGGCTTTAATATCGTTGCTTTTGGCGGTATTGCAGTAGGTAAGGGAAGTACAAGTGCAAATAACGACTGGCTTTCAATGCCCGAAAGATATTTTAAAGAACGCGAACATATCAAGGCAACCGATACAAGCAAGGCAATAAGCTTAAGTATAAAAAACTGGGATACCACTAAATATAAGCCCGATTATATTGTAATAAATTTAGGTACAAACGATTCAAGAACAGATGATACAACCTTTAAAACTGCATACGTTAATTTTATCAATAAACTACGTAATACGTATTCAGGGGTAACAATTTTTGTTATGACCCCGTTTAATACAACGAAGGCAAACGAGATAAGGCAGGTTGTTTCAATGATAAATAACAGTAAAGTTATTTTAATTGATTCTTCTCTTTGGAAAATTCCCGCAGGCAGTGATGATTTACATCCTGCACCATCAGCCCACGATACTGCATCGGAAAAACTTTATCAGGTGCTTGATAATTATTTAAAAAACGGCACTGTACCGCAAACGAATGCACCAACCAATAAGCCTACAACTAAACCAAGTGCAACACCAAAGGCAACAAACGGCACAACAGAAAACACAACCGCAACCGCAGGTGCAACGGCAACGGGTGAACCGCAAAACACTGAATCGCCTGATACACCCGTAATAAATACTGCAACAAGTAATCCCGGGGAAAACTTAACAAATACTCCTTTGCCAACACAAGAAGCAAAACAGGAAGAAAATAAAATGCATTGGGGATATTTTGTTCCAATGGGCGCGGCAGTTTTAATTGCGGCAACAACGGCAACTACAGTTATCATTAAAAAGAAAAAACAATAAAAAAATTGCCCAACAGAAATAGTTGGGCATTTTTGTTGCGCTTTTTTTAAATTGTGCTATAATTATGATACTTTGAAAAAAGGTGAAAAGCTATGAACAAACAACAGGCAAAAGGATATATATTTGTGCTTATCAGCGCAGTTATTTATGGCTGTATGCCCTTAATGGCAAAGTATATTTATGCTGACGGCGTTAATCCCTTAACGCTTGTTTTTTTACGTAACTTTTTGGCTTTGCCGTCGCTTGCGGTTCTTGCTTTAATTAACGATAAAACATTAAAAGTACCACTTAAAGTGTTTCCGCCAATAAGCCTTGTCTCATTTCTTGGTTGCACCATAACGCCCATTTTACTGTTCAGTTCATATCAGTATCTGGCGTCCGGCACTGCCACGGTTTTTCACTTTATCTATCCTGCGGTGGTTGTGGTTTGCGAACTTTTAATTTTTAGAAAAAAAGCAAAATTAGGCAATATCTTAGGCGTAATTTTGTGTATTACAGGTATAAGTTGTTTTTATACCCCAGGTCAGATTCCCGATCTTTTAGGAAGTATTCTGGCATTAGGCTCAGGGGTGCTTTTTGCATCTTACGTTTTATCCCTTTCCTTTTTTAAAGAAAAAATGGGTACAGGCTTTTTGTTCAGTTTTTATATTGCCTTGGCAAGCAGTATTTTTACCTTTGCAATCGGTATTTGTACTAACACCATTATGTTGCCTTCAACGTTGAACGGCTGGCTGTTGTGCTTATTGTTTGCTAACCTTGTTACAACAGGGGCAGTGGTTTTATTTCAGCAAGGCGCGTTTATTATCGGTGGGGAAAAGGCAAGTATTTTAAGTTCTGTTGAACCTGCAACAAGCGTCATCGTTGGCGCAATAGTGTTCTTAGAACCTATGAGTATTCCCGTAATAATCGGGTCAATCCTTGTAATCGGCGCCAGTATAGTAATAATTACAGTAAAAAAATAAACGGAAAGTTAAACTTTCCGTTTTTCTTTTTTTAAATATAAATGCAAACCGCCGCAACACGCTTTGCCGCTTCAGGCAGGGAAGAAAGAGTAGCGTATTCGTTAGGTGTGTGAATAAAGTCACCTGCAACACCGATAGCATCTACACAAGGAATTCCTGCAACGGTAACTGCTGCCGCATCAGAACCGCCTAAGCTTTGCCTTGCTTTTAATTGGGGCATATGGCATTTAGCGTAAATTTCGTTGATTTTATCAAGCAAATCAAAATTCTTTTGTGATTTTTCCATACTGGGACAGTAGGATTCAACCTCCCAAGCGGTTGTTGTGCCTTGTAAATGGGTTGTGCCTAAAATATCATCTAAAATCTTTTGACCTTCTTCTAATTGCTTTTGCGAAGAAAAACGGATTTCTGCATTAAACACGCATAAATCAGGAACTGTGTTTGCTAAAACACCGCCGTTAATAATACCGCAGTTAAAAGAAAGACCGTCAACCGCTTTAGGATATTCTTCAAGCTTAATAATTTTATAACAGGCTTCCTGAACGGCGCTTACGCCACCTTCTGCACAGCGTGAGCCGTGAATGGATTTACCTGTAACCGTTACCTTATATCTTAAACAACCTTTGCGCCATAAAACCGCAGAATTTTTTCTTGTGCTTTCGCAGTTTAAAAATGCAATAGAATCAGAAGCTTTATTACAAATGTAATTTATGGTTGCTTTGTTAGAGTAAGCACTTACGTTTTCTTCATCACTTTGTAAGAGTAAACGAACAGGGCGGGCAGTAAAACCGTTCTCTTTTAAAGCTTTCATAGCCAAAACCGCCGCAACCAAACCGCCTTTACAATCCATAACACCTGGACCGTAAATATTGTTTTCGTCAATTTTAACCGCAGGGTTGCCAAATGAGCCTACTTTGTGTGCCGTATCCATGTGTCCTGAAAGAGTGATGGGCTGAGCATTAACAGAAGCGTTCATTGTAATACAAACAACGTTGCCTACAATATCGTGCTTAAAAACTTCGGTTTCCCAACCTTCTTTTTCAGCGTAAGCTAAAAAATAATTGCCAACCTTGTCAACGCCTTCCTTATAATTGGTAGGGCTTTCAAGGTTACCTACGTCTTCCCAGAACTTAATAAATTCGGGGGTAAGGGAATCTATAATTTCAAAAACTTGTTGATGTTTTGCCATAAAAAAGCTCCTTCTATTTGTGTTGACAAGCGAATAAAAAAACAATATAATTTATAATATATCACATAAAAAGAGGTCTGTCAAAATGAAAAAAATTGTCATTATTGGTGCCGGAATGATGGGTTCAGCGTTGGCGTTTCCTGCAAGGGAAAACGGTAACGACGTGCATATTGTTGGTACACATCTTGATAGGGAGATTATTGATTGTTGCAAAAAAACAAATCGCCATCCTAAGTTTGAAAAGGATTTTCCCCAAGGTATATCATATTATCAGATAGAGGAAGTAACTGAAGCCATTAAGGAAGCCGATTTTATTATCTGCGGTGTAAGTAGTTTTGGCGTGGATTGGTTCAGGGATGAAATTTTACCTGTTTTACATGAAAATGTTCCCGTTATATCTGTAACAAAAGGCCTTATGGATACAAGCGAAGGCGATCTTATTACGTATCTTGATATCTGGCAGGGAAAATTAGATCAGTTAGGCAAAAAAATACCCCTTAATGCTATTGGTGGACCTTGCACAAGTTATGAACTTGTTGCCCACGACCAAACGGAAGTTACGTTCTGCGGCAAAGATAAAGAAGTGCTTAAAATGATTAAAAGTGCTATGGCAACAAGCTATTATCATATCAGCTTATCTACAGATATCGTTGGCGTAGAAAGTGCAGTAGCATTAAAAAACGGTTTTGCCTTAGGTATTGCACTTACCATAGGAATAAATCAAAAGGAATTCGGGCTTGATAGCGAACTTCATTTTAATTCACAGGCGGCAGTTTTTGGGCAATCGGTAAGGGAAATGAATAAACTGTTGCAGATGCAGGGTGCAAAGGATTTTAACAATCTTGTTTTAGGTGCAGGTGATCTGTACGTAACGGTGTATGGCGGAAGAACACGCCTTGTAGGTATTCTTCTTGGCCGCGGAAAAAATATTGATGAAGCCAAGGCGGAACTTAACGGCGTTACCCTTGAATCCCTTGTTGTTGCTCAGCGTGTTGCAAAGGCACTTAAAGTGAAAGCTCAAAAAGGCATTGTTAATCTTAGTGAGTTTCCGTTGCTTATGCATATAAATGAAATTATAGCAGATAAAAAAGAAGTAAATATTCCTTGGGAAAGTTTTACTTTTGAAGAATAAAAATATTAAAAGCGAGATGAATATTCATCTCGTTTTTTACATAAAAATTATTTGCCCAAGCTTTCTTAAAAAAGTGTTTTTCCAAAAGCCAAATTTAAAGGCAGAAAAAATTCTTTTAATTTTGTTTTTGTTAAGATTATCGGCATAGGCTTTTACCAAATTAAATTTTTCGGTATTATCGTTGAAATTATCAAAAATATCCTTTGCCTGTAAATAGGTGTTTTTGATGCTTTCCTTGTTCTTTTTTAACTGTAACGCTTTATTAAAAATGTAACCTAAACTCTTTGTGTTTTTTGCGCCAACCTCATTATTTCCGTGCTGACGGTATAATATTAAAGGCTCATCTACAAAACCAACGTTGCCAAAGATTAAAGCAAGAATAGTTAAATACCAATCGTGCATTATCATATTTTCGGTGTTTGTTTTCTTAATTGCAATTTCCCTTAAAGCGTTATTTATCATCATTGTGCAGCCTGTAACACTGCTTTGAACAAGAGCATTTCTTAAATCGGGATTTTTATTAAGACCTTGGGATAAAAACATTGAATCTGAAATGGTATTAAGATTACTGTCAACAACAAACAAATCGCTGTGAACAAGGGCAGGCTTTCCGTTTTCAACTTCCTGCATTTTCAAAAAGGTTTTTGCGATTTTGTCTTTTAACCAGACGTCATCATGGTCGCAGAACATATAATATTCTGCCTTTGGTGCGTTTTTTAATAAAAACCAAAAATTAGCCTGCGGACTTTTTAAGGGCGCTTCGCTTTTTATTAACGAAATAAACGGGTATTTTTTTATGTATTCGCCAACAATATTTACAGTTGAATCCCTTGACGCATCATCAGAAATTAAAATGGACATACTATCCTTAAACGTTTGATTTATAAGGCTGTCAAGCTGAGCGCGTATGTACTTTTCACTATTGTGTGTTGCCACAAGAACAGTAATTTTTCTATCCATAATATACCTCACAAACTGATATTATCACAAAGCTAAGGAATAGTCAATAAGTAAAAAAACGGATAACGTAATACTTTTTTAATAAAAAGAGTATACAAGTATAAAAAAATGGTGTATAATGTAATAAATTTAAACTGAAAGGAAGGTATAGCTTATGATTTTTGATACCCGTGATAATGTAAGCTTGTGGCTGCGTATAATAGCAGTTGCCCTTTCTATTGCGATAGTTATTACAGGCGGTTTAATGATAGGCTGGAACGCAGTGTTCGGTTCAATGACCGATGGCGATGGCTATCAGGCTTCACAAGGACAGGATATCAATAATGCTGATAACATTGTTGTTCAGACTATGGCTCCTGACGAAACTCACGAACCTGACCCAACAAGCGACCCTGATTCAAGTAACGCACCTACCATAAGGCCATCAAGTCTTTCTAACCTTCAAAGCAATATTAAAAACTGGATAAATAACGGAACGCCCGTAAGGGATAGTGAGGTTATAAATATTCTTTTAATAGGTATGGAAAATAATGATGCATACGGTAATCCGCAGGATCTTTCCGTAAATGGTCGTGCCGATGCTATGATGATCGTTTCAATCAATAAACGTACAAAAACAATTACCCTTGCATCTTTAATGCGCGATCAGTACAGCTACATTATAACAGGCAACAAAGGAAGATACACAAAATTCCATCACGCTTTAAGTTATTCAGGCCCTGCCAAACAGGTTGAAATGATTGAACGCTATTATAAGGTAGTTATTGATAACTACGTTATTTTGAACTTTGCATCACTTCCTAAAGCAATAAACGCTATGGGTGGCGTTGAAATCAACGTAACCAAGGATGAAGCAACGTATCTTCGTTCAATTGGCTGGAAGATTCCTGCAAGCGGTGGCAAGTTGAAAGTTGATGGCTACCACGCATTAACCTATATGCGTATCCGTAAAGGTACCGCAGGCGGTGATACTGCCCGTGTTGGCAGGCAACAACAGGTTATTATGACCCTTATGAACAATATTAAAAACAGTTCAGCAAGTCAGATAGTTCCTTTGGCGCAGGCGGTTATTCCTTACGTTCGTACAGGTCTTACGGCTGAAAATATTTTAGCCTATGCAGTAACTGCGGTTACAGAAGGTTGGCTTAAATATGATATCAAGCAGATAACGTTGCCTGATAATGGTTGTGCCACAGGCTTTACCAATTCTGATGATGGTGCTTGGTACTGGAAGGTGGATTATCCCCTTGCGGCACAAAAACTTCAGAATGCACTTTACGGTAAAACCAATATCGTGCTTGATCCAAACAGGAAAAAATGGATATAATGATTATAAAAATAAAGCGGAAAATTAGTTTTCCGCTTTTTTATTTTTGGCGATTTGTGTGTTTTAATATTCTGCCCATACTACATATAGATAGCCCCAAAAATTCTATTAAAAACGATAAAAAAATACCCAAAAAATCCTTGACAAGTATTGACTTTTCTGTTAAACTTGACAATTGTATAAAACTGTATTATGGGGTAAATTGCGCACAAATTTTGTGGGTAAGGGCATTTTGTCCCCTAAACGCCTGAAAATAAGGGGTTTTTAAGCGTTTTGGTTTATCCTACAACTATCAAGATTAGGAGAGTGAAAGTATGCTTCATAAGGTATTAAACGTAGCAGAAACCGCAAAGGAAGACAGATTATCTTTTGCACAGATTGATGCCGCATTGGAAATGCCCGACCTGATTGAGATCCAGAAGAATTCCTACAACAAGTTTGTTAAGGAAGAACTTGGTCCTATCGTAAGGGATTTTTCACCAATTGACGATTTCTCAGGTGCAATGAGTTTAGAGTTTCTTGACTGCTACATAGAGAATACACCCAAGTATTCCATTGAGGAGTGCAAGGACCGTGACGTAACTTACGCCGCACCTATGCGCGTAAAGGTTCGTCTTACAATTAAAAACGAGGACGGTACTGTTCGTGAAATTTTAGAACAGGACGTTTTCATGGGTGAATTCCCGCTTATGACGCCTACCGGCACGTTTATTATAAACGGTGCTGAACGTGTTGTTGCTTCACAGCTTGTTCGTTCACCCGGTTGCTATTATGCAGATGATAAGCAGGCAGGTAAGTTCCAATATTCAGCAACCCTTATTCCTAACAGGGGTGCCTGGATGGAATTTGAAATTGATAACTCTGACGTTTTCACCGTTAAGGTTGACAGAAGCCGTAAGGTTTCTATTACTGCCCTTCTTCGTGGCCTTGGATTTGGCACGGATGAGCAGATTATTGAGCTTTTAGGCGAAAGCGATGTTTTAAAGAGAACTATTGAACACGATCATCAGAACAATATCTTCAACGAGCTTGACGGTCTTACCGAAATGTACAAGCGTATCCGCCCAGGTGAAAACGCTGAAGAAAAGATTATGCGTGACAGGCTTACTTCAAGCTTCTTTGAAAGCCGTCATTATGACCTTGCACGCGTTGGTCGTTATAAGTTCAACAAAAAGCTTGCACTTGCTTCAAGAATTGAAGGAAAGGTTGCTGCAGAAGATATTATTTCACCTGATGGCGAAGTATTGCTTGAAAAAGGCAACGTAATTACTTCTGAAAAGGCTTTTGAAATCCAGAACGCAGGCGTAATGCTTGTAAACCTTAACATCGTTTTAAAGAACGAAGCAGGTGAAGAAACAGTTAAAACTGTTCGCGTTATGTCCAACGGATTTGTTGACCCCAAGGCATATCTTAACTTTGATCCCAAAGAAGTTGGCATTAAAGAATATGTTCATTATGATTCTTTAATGAAGATTCTTTCAGAATGTTCAACTGACGAGCAGATTAAAGCACGCCTTGTTGCTGATATGGAAGAGCTTTCCCCTGAGCATCTTTATATGTCAGATATCGTTGCAAGCATTAACTATATGCTTACACTTTTTGAAGGCCATGGCGAACTTGACGATATTGACCACCTTGGTAACCGTCGTGTTCGTTGCGTTGGTGAACTTTTACAGAATCAGCTTCGCGTTGGTCTTTCAAGAATGGAACGTGTTATCCGCGAGAGAATGACAAGCCAGAGTCTTGACAGCGTTTCTCCCGCATCACTCATAAATATCCGCCCTGTAAGTGCAGTTATCAGGGAATTCTTCGGTTCATCACAGCTTTCACAGTTTATGGACCAGAATAACCCCCTTGCTGAGCTTACCCATAAACGCCGTCTTTCAGCGTTAGGTCCCGGCGGTCTTAACCGTGATCGTCCCTCATTTGAGGTTCGTGACGTTCACCATTCACACTACGGCAGAATGTGTCCCATTGAAACACCCGAAGGTAAGAACATCGGTCTTATCGGTTCACTTGCAACCTATGCGCGTATTAACGAATACGGCTTTATGGAAGCACCTTACCGTAAGGTTGATAAGGAAAAGGGCGTTGTTACAAATGAGGTTGTTTACCTTGCTGCTGACGATGAAGACCGTTATATCATCGCACAGGCTAACGAACCTGTTGATGCAGACGGACATTTTGTAAACGACGTTGTTTCTGCACGTAATAAAGATGAATTTATCCGTGTTTCAATTTATGACGTTGACTATATTGACGTTTCACCTAAGCAGGTAGTATCAGTTGCTACCGCTATGATACCTTTCCTTGAAAACGACGACGCTTCCCGTGCTCTCATGGGTGCAAACATGCAGCGTCAGGCAGTTCCGCTTTTAAGAACCGAAGCTCCTATCGTTGGTACAGGTATTGAATATAAGGCAGCTCGTGACAGCGGTGTTTCCGTACTTTCAAAGGGACCCGGTGTTGTTGAATACGTTGACGCTGATAAGGTTATCGTTAAGCACGATGACGGTGAAACCGAAACTTATGAATTATTAAAATACCGCCGTTCAAACCAGGGTACTTGCATCAATCAGGTTCCCATCGTTAAAAAGGGTCAGAGGGTTGAATATAAAACCACTCTTGCTGACGGTCCTTCCACCTCACAGGGCGAACTTTCCTTAGGTAGAAATATCGTTATCGCATTTATGCCCTGGAACGGTTATAACTACGAAGACGCTATGCTTATTTCTGAGCGTCTTGCCCGCGACGATATCTTCACAACTATTCACATTGAAGAATACGAGTGCGAAGCAAGGGATACCAAACTTGGTCCTGAAGAAATCACACCCGATATTCCTAACGTTGGCGATGATATGCTTCGCAACCTTGATGAAGAAGGTATTATCCGTATCGGTGCTGAGGTTCACTCAGGCGATATTCTTGTTGGTAAGGTTACACCTAAGGGTGAAACTGACGTTACCGCAGAAGAAAGACTTCTTCACGCAATCTTCTCAAACGATGCAAAAGAAGTTCGTGATACATCACTTCGCGCACCTCATGGTGAAGGCGGCGTAGTTGTTGATATTAAGATCTTCACCCGCGAAAATAAAGATGAACTTTCACCTGGCGTAAACAAGATGGTTCGTGTATATCTTGCACAGAAGCGTAAGATTCACGCCGGTGATAAAATGGCAGGCCGTCACGGTAACAAGGGTGTTATTTCCCGCGTTCTTCCTGAAGAAGATATGCCCTTTATGCCCGATGGAACTCCTGTTCAGATCTGCCTTAACCCCTTGGGCGTTCCTTCACGTATGAACGTTGGTCAGGTTCTTGAAGTTCACCTTGGTATTGCCGCTAAAAAGCTTGGCATTAAAATTGCCACACCTGTTTTTGACGGCGCACACGAAGCGGATATTGAAAAACTTTCACTTGCTTCAAAGCTCTTAGAAAAAATTGATACACTTCTTACCTTTGCAACACGCCTTCGTTCAACAGAAGAAATTCCTGTTGTTGACGGCGCATTAGGTCATACCGCAGGTCAGCTCTTAGAAATGGGCAAAATCCTTCGCGGTAAGGATCAGCCTGATTATGATGGCGGTAAGATTGATATTGAAAGTTATGATAAGGAATTCCTTTTAATCAAGGATCTTGCTTATGATAACACTGTAGAAGATAAGTTTGCCCTTGCCGATCAGGTAATTGCCCTTGCCGATAAGTATTTTGTAGCAACTGCAAAGATTTTAGGCGATATGGCTCCTCTCTTTGGTCTTGAAAAGATTGAAAACAAGAACAAGAAGGAAGAACAGGCACAGGCTGAACTTTCAGAATATGCACAGAACGTGTTTACAGGTAAGACTATCCTTTACGATGGACGTACAGGACAGCCCTTTGATAACCCAGTAACCGTTGGCTGCATGTATATGATTAAACTTATCCACATGGTTGACGATAAGATTCACGCCCGTTCAACAGGTCCTTACTCACTTGTTACACAGCAACCCCTTGGCGGTAAAGCCCAGTTCGGTGGACAGCGTTTCGGTGAAATGGAAGTTTGGGCACTTGAAGCTTACGGTGCAGCCCACACCCTTCAGGAAATCCTTACAATTAAGTCCGATGACGTTGTAGGCAGAGTTAAGGCTTACGAGGCCATCGTTAAGGGACAAAACGTTCCTGAACCCGGTATCCCTGAATCCTTTAAGGTTCTTTTAGAAGAACTCCGTTCACTTGCTCTTGACGTTAAGATCTTAACGGAAGAACATAAGGAAGTTGAGATGCGTGAGCTTCTTGACGATGACAGAGACGTTGTTGAATACGTTGAAGAAAAAGAAAAGAATGCTCCCGTTGGCGATCTTCTTTCAATGCTCGGCTATGACGATGATGAAGAAGACGAAGAACTTGGCGATCTTGATGATGACTTTGATCTTGGCGATCTTGATGATGAAGACGAAGTTAACATTCTTGATGGCGTTGAAGAGGACGAAGAGGATATGTTTAACGATGATGAACTGACTCTTGAAAGCGAGCTTGACCTTTTTGATGAAGAAGACGAGTTTGCTGATGACGACGAGGATGAGGTTGAATAATATTCAATCCGCACCTAATGACAAATTGAAGAGAGGAAGATGAAGCCTTGTTTGAACTTAATAATTTTGATTCAATACAAATAGGTCTTGCCCCCGCCGAGAAGATCCTTGAATGGTCTTACGGCGAGGTTACCAAGCCTGAAACTATAAATTACCGTACTTTAAAGCCTGAACGCGAAGGTCTTTTCTGCGAAAAGATCTTTGGACCCACAAAAGACTGGGAATGTTCTTGCGGTAAGTACAAAAAGGGCGCAAGATATAAGGGACTTGTCTGCGAACGTTGCGGTGTTGAAGTAACCCGCGCAAAAGTTCGCCGTGAAAGAATGGGCCATATTGCACTTGCTGCTCCTGTTTCACATATCTGGTACTTTAAGGGTATTCCTTCAAGAATGAGCATTTTGCTTGACGTTTCTCCTAAGGAACTTGAAAAAGTACTGTATTTTGCAGCCTTTATCGTTCTTGATGCAGGCGCAACAGCATATAAAGTTCAGGATGTTATTTCCGATGCCGATTACCGTGAGGTAATGGATAGTGAAATCAATATCGGCTCATTCCGTGCAGGTATGGGTGCAGAAGCAGTTCGTGAACTTCTTCGTGCAATTGATCTTGACGAAGTTGCTGCTAATTTAAGAAGCGAACTTGAAAGCTTAAAGGAAACTAAATCTACACAAAAGAAAGCTAAGGTAATTAAGCGCCTTGAAGTTGTAGAATCCTTCCGTAAATCAGGCAACAAGCCTGAATGGATGATTATGGACGTTGTTCCTGTTATCCCACCGGAAATTCGCCCCATGGTACAGCTTGATGGCGGCAGATTTGCTTCAAGTGATCTTAACGATCTTTATCGCCGTGTAATTAACCGTAACAACCGTCTTAAACGCCTTCTTGAATTAAGCGCACCTGATATTATTATCAGAAACGAAAAGCGTATGCTTCAGGAAGCTGTTGACGCTTTAATTGATAACGGCCGCCGCGGTCGCCCTGTTACAGGCCCCGGCAACCGTCCGTTAAAATCACTTTCAGATATGCTTCGCGGTAAGCAGGGTCGTTTCCGTCAGAACCTTTTAGGTAAGCGTGTTGACTATTCAGGCCGTTCAGTTATCGTTGTTGGTCCTGAACTTAAAATGCATCAGTGCGGTCTTCCTAAGGAAATGGCTATTGAACTTTTCAAGCCCTTCGTTATGAAGCGCCTTGTTGAATTAAACCTTGCACAGAATATCCGTGGCGCAAAGCGTCTTATTGAAAGAGGTACTGCTGAGGTTTGGGACGTTTTAGAAGAAGTTATTCAGGGTCATCCCGTTCTTTTAAACCGTGCTCCTACACTTCACCGCCTTGGTATCCAGGCATTTGAACCTGTACTTGTTGATGGCCGTGCAATTAAATTACACCCATTGGTTTGTACCGCATTTAACGCTGACTTTGACGGCGACCAGATGCCCTGCCACGTTCCACTTTCAGTAGAAGCACAGGCTGAAGCACGTTTCTTAATGCTTGCTGAAAACAATATTCTTAAACCTGCTGACGGCAGACCCGTAGTTGTACCCACACAGGATATGATTATCGGTTCATACTATCTTACTATCGTTCGCGATGATAAGCCTGCGTTAGACAGAACTTTCTCTTCACCTGAAGAAGCAGTTCTTGCTTACGAAATGGGCAATCTTGGCTTACAGTCAATGACAAACGTTCGTATGTCAAAGACTGACGAAAACGGTGTAACACGTTCAAAGATTATTCAGACAACCGTTGGTAAGATTATCTTTAACCGCGCAGTTCCACAGGATATCGGCTTTGTTGACAGAAACGATCCCGAACACGAATTTGACCTTGAAATCGGCTTCTTAATTGATAAGAAATCACTTAACAAGGTTGTTTATAAGTGCTACACCGTTCACGGTGAAGCAATTACTGCACAGATGCTTGACGCTATTAAGGCACAGGGCTTCCAGTATGCAACCCGCGGTGCAATTACCGTTGGTGTTAAGGATGCTGTTATTCCTAAGGCTAAAAAGGAAATCCTTGAAAAAGCAGATGCGCACGTTGCAAAAATCAACGATTTGGCAAAACGCGGATTCTATTCCGAAGAAGAAAGATACCGTGCAGTTATTGATACCTGGCGTATCGCCAAGGACGACGTTACAGTTCAGCTTATGAACGGTCTTGATAAGTTCAACCCCATCAACATGATGGCTGTATCCGGTGCTCGTGGTAACAAATCACAGATTACACAGCTTGCAGGTATGCGTGGCTTGATGGCTGACCCATCAGGTAGAACTATTGAAATTCCCGTTAAGGCAAACTTCCGTGAAGGTCTTACAATTATTGACTTCTTCATGTCTTCACACGGAACACGTAAAGGTCTTGCTGATACGGCTCTCCGTACAGCTGACTCCGGTTACCTTACAAGACGTCTTGTTGACGTTTGTCAGGACGTTATCGTTCGTGAAGAAGATTGCCATCAGAATCATTCATCAATCAACACACCTAACGGTGTTTACGTTGAAGATATTATTCACGATGGTTCAGTTATTGAAACCGTTGCAGAACGTATCAAGAACAGAACACTTGCTGAAGATATTGTAGACGAAAACGGCAACGTTGTGTTTACTGACGGTACATTAGTAACCGATGAAATTGCTGATAAGATTACCCTTCCCAAAGAAAAGGGTGGCTTAGGCAGAACAAAGGTTATGATCCGTTCAATCTTCACCTGTCGTTGCGAACACGGTGTTTGCGCTAAGTGCTACGGTGCTGACCTTTCAAACAATAAGCCCGTTGCTATCGGTGAAGCTGTTGGTATTATCGCAGCACAGTCAATCGGTGAACCCGGTACTCAGCTTACAATGAGAACCTTCCACACCGGTGGTGTTGCAGGTACAGATATTACACAGGGTCTTCCCCGTGTTGAAGAAATCTTTGAAGCACGTAAGCCAAAAGGACTTGCAATTCTTTCTGACGTTTCAGGTAAGGTTGAAGTTAACAATATTCGCGGTAAGGGTAGCGTAAGCATCGTTACCTCTGATGGCGAAGAAAAGAACTATCCCCTTCCTTACAATGCTCACCTTGCTGTTGAAGAAGGTCAGCAGGTTGAAGTTGGTCAGGAGCTTACAAAGGGTTCAGTAAACCCCCACGATTTACTTAAAATTAAGGGTGTAGTTCCACTTCAGGATTATATGCTCAAAGAGGTTCAGACTGTTTATAAGGTACAGGGCGTTGATATTGCTGATAAGCATATTGAGTTAATTGTTCGCCAGATGCTTCGTAAAGTTCGTATTGAAGATGCGGGCGATACTGATCTTCTTCCCGGCGACGTTGTTGATATCTTTAAGGTTGAAAAGGTTAACGAGGAAACCCGTCTTGCAGGCGGTATTCCTGCTACAAGCCGTAGAATCCTTCTTGGTATTACAAAGGCTGCCCTTGCAACTGAATCATTCCTTTCAGCCGCATCCTTCCAGGAAACCACAAGGGTTCTTACAGATGCCGCTATTAAGGGCAAGATTGACCCGCTTCTTGGTCTTAAAGAATGCGTATGTATCGGTAAGCTTATCCCTGCAGGTACAGGCGTAAAGAGATATAAGGATATTGATATTAACGTTATCCGCAAAAATGCAGAAGCAGAAGTTGAAGCACTTTCAGAAGAAACTGTTGAAGCTGAAGCAGTAAACGCATAATAAAAATAAACACCGCAAGAAAATTCTTGCGGTGTTTTGTTATGTATTAAGTTAATCAAAAAATGATTAAATTAATTATTGACTTTTGGTTTAAATGGTGATATAATTAATTGGAAAGAAAGGGTGAAGAATGTGAGTTATACGAAGTTTGGAGAATTTATGAGAATACAGAGAGTAAAAAATCACGAGGTTATGGGTGATACAGCAAAATTATTTGATGTAAAAATTCCTTTTGTATCCACAGTTGAAAGAGGAAAAAGGAATGTTCCAGATGAATGGATTCCCATTCTTATTGAACATTACAATTTAAACGCAGAAGAAGAAGCGGATTTATACGAAGCTGTTGAACAGTCAAAAACTCAGGTAAAAATCAACCTGGTATCTACTAACAATACTCAACGTAGATTGGCAGTACAGTTTCAACGTTCGTTTGAAAAACTTGACGATGATACAGCGACCGCCATTATGAAACTTCTTAACAAGGAGGACGATTGATGGATTACGAGATTAGACCCACAAGCAGAAACGAATTGCGTCATTGCGCAAAGTTTTTTAGGGCGATTTGTGGTCTTTCTGTTGACGAGCCTATTGACCCTATCGTACTTCTTGATAAATTGCCTGACCTTGATGGCTTTGAAGATGTAAGATATGAAATAGTATATAACGATAAGCTTCCCGGTAATGTACCTGCGCAATGTGAAATAAACGCAGATGGATATTTGATTCAAATAAAAGACTCTGTATATAGTGGAGCCTATGAAAAAGGCACGGGTGGTCACCGTATGCACATAATGCATGAAATTATGCACGTATTTGCTGATAAACTCGGATTTAAACCTATTTTTTCAAGGCGTTTAACAAAGGATGTTCCCCCATACAGAAGACTTGAATGGGTCGTAATGGCTCTTGCTGGAGAGGTTATGATGCCTTATGATGTAACTGTCGGAATGTCAGCAAAAGAACTTATGAATAGTTTTGGTGTTTCAAAAGCTGCGGCCGATAAACGCTTAAAATATTAATATTAAAGAAAAGGCGGTGATATAATTTGCTTGTTACAAGACAAAAAGAAAACACCGTAAAGATTGTTCCCGCAATCAATACAGTGCTTCTCTCCGAATGTTGCCATTCGTACCTTGGTAAGTACATATTAGCACATTCCGGAGAAAAATGCAACAGAAATCGCACAAAATGTAGAACTTTCTGCTGCAAAAATGTTATGCAAAAAAACAAATAATTTTTCGGAGGTGTAATAATATGACCAGTAAATCAATGAGGGATAACCCTCTATTTATGCGTAACAATTTTGATTCAGTCGGTAAGTGGGGCATCCCTCTTATCAAAAAGCAAGAGCTTTCCACCAATGATATTATGTTGGTGGCGTGCTCTGACACAAGAGCAAACGATAATGAAGAAAATAAGAAAAAAGGCGTTCACTTTTTTGTTGATGATTATCGTTTCAATGGGATTTATGATAATCCTGAAAGAACCTTAGAAAGATATTCACAGTATGCATTCTTACTTTCACCTGACTTCTCCACCTATGCAGATATGGATTTTTGGCGTCAGCTTGAAAGTGTTGCAAAAAATCGTTGGGTAGGTGCTTATTGGCAAAGCAAAGGAAAAACTGTAATCCCAACAGTCAGTTGGAGCGATGCTCGCAGTTTTGAATTTTGCTTTGACGGCATTGAGCAAGGCAGTATTGTAGCGGTAGGTATGATTGGGTGCAAACAATCAAAACTCCATTTTATGCGTGGCTATAACGAAATGCTAAAAAGAATCCAGCCTTCAAAAATAATATGTTTTGGTTCGCCATTTCCCGAAATGCAAGGAAATATAATCGCCGTTGATTATATGGCATCACGAAAGGTGGTGCGCTAATATGGGTGGCAGAGGAACATTTGCAAGCGGTAATTCTGTTCCATATAGTTATGAAACCGTGGAAAAAATTGATGGCGTAAAGGTCCTTCAAGGATTAGGTGGTAAGCATAATTTACCGGAAGAATCACACAGTAGTAATGCCTATATCTTAACAGACAGTGCAGGAAATTTTGTGAGATTCCGTGAATTTAACTCTAATCATACTTCTAAATTTGACATTGATTATCACCCGGAAAGAAAAATATCTGGTCATTATAATCCCATTTTTCATATTCACGAATATAATAATGGAATACGTGACCCTCTTGGGCGAACACTAACCGATGATGAATATAAAAAATACAAGAAATTTTTTAGGGGGCGCTAATTGTGAAAGGATTAACATTTAATGAGTTGTACGACAAGTTGTATTACGGTGCTGATATAGAATTGCATTTTAATAATTGGTATTATATGATAAATTGTGGTTGGGAAATAAATTCTACACCTAAATATCACATTATTGAAGTAATTAAATCTGACCAACCATTTTATGAACAAAAAGCCGAACCAAAAACTTGGGAAGAGGTTTATTCAAAAAGAATGGAAGATGGAAATGAAAGCATTGAATCTTTTCTCAAAGCCCTAATTTTTGATAATAAATCTTTTTATGATATTGAAAATGAAATTGTAATAGAATATTCCTAATCGGTGGCGATTATAAAATGATAAATGGAGATCAGGATTTATTGATATAATAACTTTTTAATAGGAAACTATTATGTATAACGGAACAAAATATTTTTTAGGGTTTGATATATAACACTAATGACCAAATATATTCTTTTGAAATCCATTTTTTTGGGAAGTGGAATCAGATATGGAATGGCTTGAGTGGTAGATCGCTATTTAATAAAAAACAGGTGTAGCTTATTTATGCGCCTGTTTTTGTTATATTTTGTTTTTTTAACCTAAATATCATTTAAAACACTTGCCATAAATTAAAATATATCATAAAATATAAATATACAAAGTTTGAAAGGATTTTTTAAATGATAAACGTTGCAGTTTTAGGATTCGGTACAGTGGGTTCAGGCGTTGTTGAACTTATTGATATGAATAAAGAACATATCGCATCAAAGCTTGAAAACCAACTTAACGTTAAATATATTCTTGATATTAGGGATTTTCCGAACAGTCCTTATAAGGATAAGTTTGTAAAGGATTTTTCTATCATTGAAAACGACCCTGATATTAAAGTGGTTGCAGAAGTTATCGGTGGCGCAACCTTTGCCTATGATTACACCGTTCGCGCTTTAAAAGCAGGTAAAAGCGTTGTAACAAGCAATAAAGAGCTTGTTGCCCAAAAGGGTTATGAACTTTTAGAATTAGCAAAAGCGAACAACGTAAACTATTTCTTTGAAGCGAGCGTTGGCGGTGGTATTCCGTTAATCCGCCCAATGCATCGTTGTATGGCTGCAAACGAAATTACAAAGTTTTTTGGCATATTAAACGGCACAACAAACTATATTTTAACAAAGATGATTGAAGAAAACGTTGCGTTTTCTGATGCTTTAAAAAACGCCCAAGAATTAGGCTATGCTGAAGCCGACCCTACTGCTGACGTTGAAGGTATTGACGCTTGTAGAAAAATGTGCATTTTAGCATCTCTTGCCTTTGGCAATCACGTTTATCCAAAGGATGTTTACGCAGAAGGCATTACAAAGATTTCTTTAGAAGACGTTGCTATTGCAGATGAATGCGGATTTTCAATTAAGTTAATCGGTCAGGGCGAAAATTACGGCAAAAACAAAAAAGTAATGGTTGCACCTGCACTTGTTCCCCACGATAGCTTGCTTTCAGGGGTAAAGGACGTTTTTAACAGCGTGCTTTTACAGGGTAACGCAGTAGGCGACGTATTTCTTTCGGGCCGCGGCGCAGGTAAACTGCCCACCGCAAGCGCAGTTGTTGCAGATATTTTAGATGCCGCCAAGCATTTTGAATTCCTTAAAGGCTGGGGCTGGCAGGATGAAATTCCGGGCAGTGTTTTAAAGCAGGAAGAACTTTATTCACCCTGGTATATCAGAACAGATAGTTCTAAGGAAGATGTTTTAAACCTTTATCCCGATGCAGATATCGTTTATAACGAAAACGGCATTATCGGCGCAATATTAGAAAAAGATATAAACAAAAATCATTTTGCAAAGTTTGAAAAGCTTAATCTGCTTTCAAGCATCCGCATAATAGAACTTTGAGGTGTAACGTGGCAAAGAAAAAGGAAAAAACAAAAAAGCCCATAGATATTACAAAATGGATACCTGTAATGGTTATTGTCGGCTTTCTTATTGGATTTTTCGTTTGCTGGCTTACCTTTTCACATTTAGGCGGAAATTAAAAAATAAAAGGAAGATTAAAAATCTTCCTTTTTTTATATGAAACTGATTTGCATAACTTTAAAGCTCGGCTTTAAAGAACCGACCTTTTTGTTTACGTAAAACTGATTGAAAAAACAAAAAGATAATGCTATAATATAGTAAAACTTTATTTTAGGAGTTATTATGTTTTACGATTTGCAATCTGAAGAACAAAAACAACAGTATAAACAAATGCTTGGTATAATTGGTAAATTAACACGCTTATTTTCAGATAATGCTTGTCCTTACTTACCATATAGAGTTCAAGAAAATGTTTTTTGTAAATACTTTGATGCCGAAAATTTATCTCGTAGCGATTGTTCTGCCGATGCTAAAAAAGGTAAAATAGGCGTAGGTTTAAAAACTTGGATGGGAAATAATGATCAAAAGGTTGCAGAGTTTGACAGTTTGAGAGAAAAGTTAAGCCTATTAACAGGTCTAGATTTGGCAAAAAAAGTTTCGGAATTTAGAAATGAACGTATTCGCATAACAAAGAATTTACACGGCATAGATAATCTTATTTATCATATAGTTAAACGTATTCCTAATACGATGCAAATATTTGAACATGTTTTTGAGCCTATAGATATTGAAAACATAACTTTATTACCCGAACGTGGCAATATAAATAACACGTATTTTACCGATGGGAAACACGTTTATCATTTTAGCATGTCAAAAAATACTCTCTATATGATTTTTGATGATATGGAGCTTTTAGATTCGTTTACAGTAGATATACTTGATGACCCCTACATTTATTTGATGGGTTTAGCGGAAAATATTACTCAAAGCGTTACAAATCAAGAAGGTAGTTTTGATACAACAAATAAGGCTTGTTTGCGTTTGTATTCTACAAAACCCAACGGCACAAAATTTGTTGCACCCAAAAGTGGCTTAAATCAATGGAATGCAAGTGGCAGAAAAAGGAATGCAAACGAAATCTACATTCCATTTCCGGCCGAAGATAGAGAAAGATATGCAGGATTTTTTCCGAATCGTGACCAAAATTTTGAGTTGTTGCTACCAGATGGAACTATAATTTCGGCAAAGGTGTGTCAACAAGACAACAAGGCAATAATGAGCAATCCCAATAAAGTTTTGGGTGAGTGGTTATTGCGAAAAGTGTTTGAATTGCCAGAAAAAACGCTTTTAACATATGAAATGCTTAAAATCTTTGGCATTGATTGTGTTGTTTTTACAAAACTTGGAGAATCAAGATATTCGGTTGATTTTGCCGAAGTGGGAACCTATGAGAAATTTGCCAGAAAAGAAGTTTTGGATGAAGAATAGAAAAAGGCGCATCTATTAGATGCACCTTTTTATTTTATTGCATTTTTTATTTCTTCGGCAATTCTGTGTATTACGCTTACAACTACTGAATTACCTGCCTGTTTGTATAATGCGCCATTACAAAGACTATCAGGTAAAATAAAATCACATGGAAACCCTTGCAAGTTAAAACATTCTCTCGGCGTTAGCTTTCTAATATCCCCATTGTACATTTTAATCAAAGGAACATTGTGCCCGCCTGTTCCCATATTTGCTGTGAGTGTTGGGCACATTTTACTTTTGTTTTCTCTAACGTAAACTCTGCGCCATTGATAGCATGTATCAGATTTTGTAATACCTTCAACGAGCTTATCGTAAAAATTACATTTTTCTGTATAATAATATTTGTCATCTTGTCTGTTTTCAAAATCAATTAAGTCAGCGAGAGTCTTTTCTAGTTTTATAGGTTTTAGGTGTTCGAAATTTCTATAATGCTCTTTGTTCCTGAAACAAACAATATAAATCCTTTCCCGTGTTTGCGGTATATTACCATAATTACAAGCGTTCAGTACAAACGGTTTTATATAATATCCTAATTTTTCCAATGTTTCACTAATAACAGTAAAAGTATTTCCGTTGTCGTGTGAAACAAGGTTTTTAACATTTTCAAGAAAAACCACTTTAGGTTTTTTTGCTTCAATAATACGCGCAAGCTCAAAAAACAAATTACCTCGTCCTTTTTCGTCATTAAAGCCTTGCCTATATCCCGCAACGGAGAATGCTTGACAAGGAAAACCTGCAAGCATAATGTCAAAATCAGGAATATCTTTTTTTTCATCTAAATTGCGGATATCGCTCAAAGCAAATTCAACATTTGGGAAATTTGCTTTATATGTAATGGAAGCGTTTAGATCAAATTCATTGGCAAAAATCGTTTCAAATCCGGCTAATTCAAATCCTTTGTCTATTCCGCCGACGCCTGCAAAAAAGGAAGCACATTTTAAGTTCATTTCATTAAAACTCCGTTTCAATATTAAATTTGCAGCACGCCGCAAATTTTGTTTAATTATATCATACGTAAATAAAAAAATCAACCGTTACAGATTAAAAAATAAAAGACTAACTAACTTTAGTTAATCTTTTGTGCTGTATAAAAAATCTTTTTTTATTTTTTATGTGCTTGTTTATAACTTTCAGGGGACATTCCCATTTTTTGCTTAAAGGTGTGTAAAAAGCCTGAAAGTGAGCCGAATCCCGATGAAAAACAGGCTTCTGCAACGGAAAAACCGCTTTCTAAAAGCATCGCCGCGCAGTTGATTTTACGGGAATTAAGATAATCTAAATAAGTTTTACCTGTAATCTGCTTAAAAAGATTGCCAAAGTAAACAGGTGAAAGGCAGGCTTGCTTTGCCGCATCTGCTAAGGATGGATTTTCCCTGAAATGCGTTTCAATATACAAAATCGCCTTGCGCATAGGTGCAAGATTATCAGAAACTTCTTCTTTATCCATTAAAAGCGTTAAAAGATATTCGGTTAACGGGCGGATACAACCATCGCACTTGGATTCTTTCATTAAAAGGTCAGCGGCGGTATCAATCTTTTTTAAGGTGGCTTCATCTAAATCGCGTGTGTAGCCTGATCCCTTTAAAAAGATGGCTTCAAGCCTACCTTGTGAAAGCACGGTTTCATCAAAAGAAATATTCCACGCCATTAAGGATTTATCTGATTCGGCAACAACCTCGTGAAAGTCAGAAGGGCTTAAAATTGAAATGCTACCTCTTTTTAATTCCTGCTTCTTGCCGTTAATGTACTGAATACCCTTGCCGCTTAAAATAATTTCAACCTCAAAATAATCGTGGGCGTGCAAAGGAAAGGTCTGTGAATAGCGTCGTTTTACCGAAAGATGCTTGTCTTTGCCGATATGGGTGTTTTTGTCTAATCTTGGCTCTTTTTTCTTCATAAAATTACTCACCAAAAGTATTTTACAACAAAAAATAAATTTAATCAATAAAAATCTTGAAAAATTGCGAATTATTCTAAAAATTTAGATTGAAATATTGCTTTTTAAAGTGTAAAATAAATACGAGGTGAATTAAATGTTTATAGGCGTTGATATCGGCGGAACAAAATGTGCTATTACCTTAGGCGATGAACAGGGTAATATTATAAAAAAGGAACGGTTTTTAACTACAACAGTAAACGAAACCGTTAAAAACATAATTGAAACCGCTGTAAAAATAAAAGGCGATAATAAAGTTTTTGCCTGTGGCGTAAGCTGCGGCGGTCCGTTAGATGAAGAACAGGGTATTATACTTTCACCCCCTAATTTACCTGGGTGGGATAATATAAAAATAAAAGAAATGCTTGAAAAAGCGTTAAACGTTCCTTGCGGTGTAAGGAATGATGCCAACGCCTGTGCTATGGCTGAATGGTACTTTGGCGCAGGTAAGGGCACTAAAAATATGGTGTTTATGACTTTTGGCACAGGGCTTGGTGCAGGCTTAATTTTAAACGGCAAACTTTATTCAGGCACCAACGGTAACGCAGGGGAGCTTGGGCATATCCGTTTAGGTGAGTTTGGTCCTGCGGGATATGGCAAATGCGGTAGCTTTGAAGGCTTTTGTTCAGGCAGTGGATTAAAAGAACTTGGCAGAGCTTTTGCCCGTGAAGCGCTTCAAAGGGGCGAAAAAGTTCCTTTTATAAAGGATAATAACATTGACGATTTTGAAGTTAAGGATATGGCTGAATGGGCGCGCAAAGGCGATAAAACGGCTTTAAAAGCCTTTGAACTTTGCGGCAGAAAGCTAGGCGTTGGTCTTTCAATAGTGATAGATTTATTAAACCCCGAAAAAATTATTATAGGTAGCGTTTATGCAAGGTGCGAAGACCTTTTAGCACCTTATATGAACAAAGTTCTTAATGAAGAAGCCCTTACACAATCAAGAAAAGTGTGCAAGGTTGTTCCGCCACTTTTACAGGAAGAAATTGGAGATAAAGCGGCATTAGCCGTTGCGATGGAGGTTTATGATGAAATACGTTAACGAACTTATTGAAAGATACCCTGTGCTTGAAACAAACAAGCAGGATATAATTGACGCTATAAACGTTATTTGCGATATGCATAAAAACGATAAAAAATTGCTTTTGTGCGGTAACGGCGGAAGCTGTTCCGATTGCGAGCATATTTCAGGTGAATTTTTAAAAGGCTTTTTAAAATTGCGCCCCTACGAAAAAGGCGAACTTGACCTTGAAGAAGGCATTTTATCAAAGTTACAAAAGGGTATTCCCGCTATTCCCTTAGCAAGCTTAACTGCATTAGGTTCTGCTTTTTGTAATGATGTTGACCCCGATTTAACCTATGCTCAGCTTGTAAATGCACTTGGTAAAAAAGGCGACGTTTTAATGGGTATTTCCACCTCAGGTAACGCTAAAAACGTTTCTTTTGCAGTTAAATGCGCAAAAGCTCTTGGTATTACCACCATTGGCTTAACGGGCAAAACGGGCGGTTTATTAAAGGAATTATGTGATATTACAATCGTTGTTCCTGAAAACGAAACCTTTAAAATTCAGGAATTACATCTTCCCGTTTACCACGCTATCTGCGCGCAGGTAGAAGAAAACTTTTTTGATAAATAAGGAAAAATAATGGAAAAAGTAAACATTACAAACTGGCGTTTAGCCTATATGAACCATAGTGAATATGCAAAAAGTGATTTTTATCCTGTAACAAAAAGGGATATTGAAGATTCCCGCGTTCCCGTATTAAATGCAACAGTTCCCGGGAATTTTGAAATAGATTTCATTAAGGCAGGATTATTGCCTGAAAATCTTTATTTTGGCGTAAACGTTTTAGAAACACAAAAGTACGAAAGCACGCATTTATGGTATTTTGCGGATTTTGAAATCAAAGAAACGGATAAAGATGCGTTTATTCTGTTTGAAGGCATTGATACCGCCGCAGAGATTTTTATTGACGGGGAATTTTTTGCTTTTTCAGAAAATATGCTTATACCTTACGAATACTCTCTTGATGGGTTTGATATAGGCAAGCACGAAGTTATGGTACATATTATTCCTGCAAGCGTTTATACCCGCGATATTCCATTAGACCCTAAATGCAGAGGCTTAAAATATAACCTTGATTCCCTTTTAATCCGTAAAGCGCCGTATATGTATGGTTGGGATATAATGCCCCGTATTGTTTCAGGGGGACTTTGGAAGCCTGTAAGCGTCGTTTACAAGAATAAAAGTAGGATTAAGGATTACCGTTTAAGCACCACCAAGATTTTTGAAAACGAAGCCGAAATCACTTTGGATATTTCCTTTACCACCCAGGAAGACGATTTAAGGGATTTTGCAATTTTAGTTGAAGGCAAGTGCAAAGATAGCACCTTTACAAGTTGCGAACAAGCCTTTGGCGTAAATAAAAAGCTTCACATAAATATTGCAAACCCAAAATTATGGTGGCCCAAAAACTATGGCGAGCCTGAACTTTACGACGTTACCATTTCACTTTTATATAAGGGTGAAACTTGTGATAGCGTTAATTTGAAATTAGGTATTCGCACAGTTTTGTTGGAACGTACTTCTCAAGCAGGGGAAAACGGAACGTTCCGTTTTATAGTAAACGGCAAGCCAATTATGTGCCTTGGCACAAACTGGGTGCCAACTGATGCTTTCCCATCGCGCCATAAGGAATACACGATGCGCGGATTAGAAATGGTAAACGATCTTAACTGCAATATGATTCGTTGTTGGGGCGGTAACGTTTACCCCGAAGAAGCATTTTATGATTTCTGCGATAAAAACGGCATTTTGGTTTGGCAGGATTTTTCAATGGCTTGCGCCATCTATCCAAATGACGAAAGATTTTTATCTTTAATCAAAGAAGAAGCCGAATATATTGTAAAACGCCTTCGCAACCGCACCTGCCTTGCCCTTTGGTCAGGTGATAATGAATGCGATGGTATGTACGTTTGGGATAGAATCAGCTTTAAGGAAGATAATTTCCATCAATCTAACCCCAACAACAATAAAATAACAAGGGAAGTTTTACCTTCTGTTATTTCCCGCCTTGATAACGTTCACTCATTCTTGCCGTCTTCACCTTATTTAGATGAAATTGCTTTTATTAACGGTAATCCCAGTGAAGATCACCTTTGGGGCCCAAGGGATTACTTTAAGGGCGATTATTATAATTTAGATTCAAAATGCCATTTTGCATCTGAAACAGGCTATCACGGTTGCCCAAGCCCCCAAAGCTTACGTAAGTTTATGAATGAAGAAAACCTTAAAAACGTAGGAGATAGTAAAATTTGCACTGACCCCCAATGGCTTGTGCACGCTTCAGGAATGAATACTGATGTTAACGGAATTTACGCTTACCGTATTCCGTTAATGACGGCGCAGATTGAACGTCTTTTTGACGGTGAAATAGGTGATATTTCTGAATATGCCCTTAAAAGCCAGATTTCCCAAGGGGAAGCAGTTAAATTCTTTATTGAACATTTCCGCATCCAAAAAAATTACCGTTGGGGCATTTTGTGGTGGAATATCATTGACGGCTGGCCGCAGATTTCCGATGCAATAGTTGATTGGTACGGCACTAAAAAGCTTGCGTATAGCTACATAAAGCGTAGCCAACAGCCATTTGCCTTAATGTGTGATGAGCCTGATAAAAACGGTGAAATCACCCTTTGTGCCATAAACGACACAAGAAATCCCGCAACCGTTAATTACGTTGTTACCGAAGCAAAAACAAATAAAACAATGCTTAAAGGCACCGTTTCAGTTAACCCCGATGAAAAGATAGAAATAGGCGCGTTCAAGGAACAAAATGGTGAATACTATATTATTAAGTGGAATGGCGAACAAACAGGCATTAACCACTTTACAGGTGCAATAGGCGATAAAATAAAATTAAACGATTATATCGCATTTATGAAAAAAGCCGATTTTTATAAAGATTTAGAAGGATTTTAAAAATAAAAACTGAACCCGATTTTTGTCGGGTTCTTTTTTCGTGTATTGACAAACAGATAATCAAAGTGGTAAAATTAAAATAAAGAGAGCAAATATGTTTTAGTTCACATAAGGAATCATCGCCGATTGTTCTTTGCTAACTGTTAAATTTTTACTTTTTTACTATTGACAAAAAATGGTAATATATGGTAAAATATGGTAAAACAAGCAAAGGTGCATCAAAAAAGGGGGTGAGTCCAATGCACAATGTACCTTTATGCTAATAAAACAATCAAAAAACGAAAGGAACATATATTATGCAAAGAACTAAAACATTATCATTTAAAATAGTTGTATTATTGCTTATTGCTTGCCTTGTAATGCCGTTATTACAAAATATTGCAGTACAAGCAGTTGATTTTGAAAACCGGTTTTACGGCTTTGAAGATGGTACGCGTACAGGCTGGTATTCCCCTTGGAGCGGACAGCTTTCCGTAACAAATGAACAGGCATATACAGGAAACAAATCTTTAAAAATATCAGGAAGAACACACAGCTGGGATTCACCTGCGATAAATATATATAATATTATAAAGCAGGGTGGACCTGGTGTTTACATGGTCAATATGGCGGTACTTGTTGATAAATTAGTAGATGGCGGCGAATACGGTCATTTGTTAATTAGAGGAAATCAACCAAATACCTTTATATTGCCTAGGAGTAATGGAAACTATTATTGCAAGTTAACTTCAACAGTAAAGTTCGTTGAAAATCAGTGGCATTATTTTACGGGTTCGTTTGTAGTAGATAGTGTTGACATAAGCGATGAAAGCGACTTGTTTAACCTTTGCTTTGATTTTATCACACCAACTGCAAATCAAAATATTTATATTGATAATGTAAGAATAGAGAAAGTCGATCCGTTGACAGTAATACCAACTGAAGCAACATTGTTTGTGGGTGATAGACTTATTTTAGATTTGAATAGATATAATAATTTAGTATTTGAATCGTCTAGACCGAATGTTGCTACCGTTGACGGAAATGGAATTGTACGTGCTATTTCGCCAGGGAAAACAACTATAACTATTATTTATAATAATACTGAAGTTGAATTTTGCGATATTGATGTAAAGAGCATTGAAGATGGGCAATATTTTATAAAGAACGTGCGACTTGATAACTATACGCAACTTGATGATGATGGAGGTGTAATAGTTGAAGCTTGGGGGTTTGATGGAAATGATGAGCAACGATGGGATATTACGTATGTTGGCGAGGGCTATTACAAAATAACTTGCGTATCAGGAGGCAAGGCTATTACTGTTGTTGATACCGAACATGCAAATGTAGCGTTAGAAGTATCAGAATATATAGGTACAAACACACAAAAATGGAGAATTGAACAACTTGATAACGGCAATTTTAAAATAATGCCTAAAGTTGCAATAGATGCAAATATAGATTGGAGTATGGCTGTTGGCGAAGGCATAGGAGCTGATGGAAGAAATATAGAATATAGAAATTATAGCAACCTTAATAATCAAGAAAAAGGGCAGTGGGAATTAGAAACTTATAGTGTTGTTTTTTACGGTATAAGCAACTTTGGACATGATCACTCTTCTGCCCTAAATAATGTTAAAGGACAATTAGCAGATGTGGGCATTGATGCTGTTGCTTTTAAAGAAGGTAATTTTGCGGCATTAGATTGTAAAGAAGATTTACTTAAATATGATGTTTTTACAAGTCGCAGTCATGGCCAGCTTGTTGTTAGTGGTAGCGATTCATCTATTGTAGTGGCGACAGGAATAGTTTTGAATGATGAAGAAGAGTTTGAAGATAAATCAATTTTATTTAGTCATTATTGCTTTGATGAGTCAACATTTGAAAATATATCTGTACAAGATAATTTTTCAGAAGTACGCATTGCAATGTTTATTGCATGCCACACAGCGAAAGGTGGCGCAGGAGCAAATAACCTTCCAACACGAGTGGTTGAGCAAGGAGCTACGGCGGCAATTGGATTTGAAGAAGAAATTCTTTGTAGTGAAGCTAATGAATGGACAAAACTTGTGTACAAACAATTGATTTTAGGAGAAACGTTAAAAGATGCTGTCGAAACCGCGTGTGATAGATTTTCTAAAGAAAGCAATATTCAAAGCGTGGTTATATGCGGTGATGAAAACATTACATTGTATTAAAAAGGGGGAGGAGTTTTTATGAAAAAAATATATTGCTGTATAATGCTGATTGTTTTGTTTTTTTGCTTTGTAGGGTGTAATCTACAAACGGATGAAAATTCTTACGTTGCGTTATTGTATGACTTCTCAGATTCAATCGGTTCGGGCAAAAAGCAAAAGGAATATGATTTTGCGGATACTGAAAAATATAAAAATATAAAAATTCAGGAACAAAAAAACGTAAAGGTACAAGACAAAGAATTTATCGGTAACTATAGGGAAACAAGATTTAAAGCATATAATTATTATCCTGAGTTTGAATATAGAACCAGCAACGGTGCTGAGTTCAGCGTTGATGAAAATGGAAAACCGGTTTTTTATTTTAATTCGGATACAAAGGTAACGCAAAACGTTCTTTCGCAAGAAGAATGTATGCAAAAGGCAAAGGAATTTTTAAAAGATATAGTTGATATAACGCCATATACTGTTGAAGTTGTTGATGAAACTAAAAATGATTGTTATAAAGTAACTTTTATAAAATATATAAATGGAATCAAAACAACAGATCAGATAAGGGTAAGCGTTAATTATGATGGAAGCATATATTCGTATTCGGCATTTATGCTGGATAGGGTGCCCGTTAACACAAAAACAGATGATATTGATTTTGAACAAATTAAACAGGCAGTAATAACGAAGGTAGATTCTATTTATAGTGATAAAAAAGATAATTATGACCGACTTGATTATGGTGAGCCTGAATATACTTTAACAATATTAAAAGACGGCAAGCGCGCTATAATATGCCAAATGTCAGTTACGGCGGTTAACGTTGTAGGTGAATACGAAGGGCATATGGGTGAATTGCTTGAAATGGTTATACCTGTTGAATAAATAAAATTAAACAAACTGAACCCGATTTTTGTCGGGTTCTTTTTGTTGTTTTTCGTATGAATATCCCTACATATATTGTTGACATTCGCAGGTTTATACTGTATAATGATATCAGCGGAAATATTTTCAATTTTTGTTTGTTTAAAATAAATTTCGTATAATCTAAAAAATTAAAACAGGAGGTGTTTAAAGATGATACAATTATGGTTAGGTATAGTTATTGCCGTTGCAACCCTTGTTATCGGGCTTGTTATTGGCAGTTTAATACAAAAACGGACAATTGAAGCAAGAATGGGCAGGGCTGAAGAAGCTGCTAACCGCATTCTTGAAGACGCAAAAAGCAGAGCGGAATTCCTTTCAAAAGAAAGAATTTCCGAAGCAAAAGAAGAAGTTCACCGCTTACGTAGCGATTGTGATGCAGAATGTAAAGAACGTAGAAACGAAGTTTCAAAGTTAGAAAAGCGCGTTATCCAAAGAGAAGAACAAATGGATCGCAAGCTTGCATCTATTGAAGCAAAAGAAGAAAGAATTTCTGTTAAAGAAAAGGAACTTGAAGAAGACCTTGCCGCCGCTGAAGAATTAAACAAGCGCAGGGTTAAGGAATTAGAAAAGGTTGCAGGGCTTTCTGCTGAAGAAGCAAAGCAATCCTTAATTGAAACAGTAGAAAACGAAGCACGCCACGATGCCGCTTTAAAGGTAAAGGAAATTGAAACACAGGCTAAAAACGATGGCGAAAAAATTGCAAGAAACATTATTACAATGGCAATTCAGCGTTGCGCCGCTGACCACGTTGCCGAAACAACAGTTTCAGTTGTAGCTCTTCCAAACGATGAAATGAAAGGCCGTATCATCGGTAGGGAAGGTAGAAACATTAAGGCTATTGAAACCGCAACGGGTGTTGAACTTATTATTGACGATACTCCCGAAGCAGTTATCCTTTCATCTTTTGATCCTGTTAGAAGGGATATTGCCCGAATTGCTCTTGAAAGGCTTATCGTTGATGGAAGAATCCATCCCACCCGTATTGAAGATATGGTTGAAAAAGCTCGTAAAGAGGTTGAACAGCAGATTAAAGAAGCCGGTGAAGCCACAGTATTTGATGCAGGCATTCACAACATTCACCCTGAACTTGTTAAGATTTTAGGTAGGCTTAAATACCGTACAAGCTACGGTCAGAACGTGTTAAAGCATTCATTGGAAGTTTCCTATATCGCAGGTCTTTTGGCAAGCGAAATCGGTGCTGACGTTACTTTGGCAAAGCGCGCAGGCTTGTTGCACGATATTGGTAAAGCGGTTGACCACGAAATTGAAGGCACTCACATTCAGATCGGTGTTGATTTAGCAAAGAAATACCGTGAAAATAATGAGGTTATTCATTGTATCGCCGCCCACCATAATGACGTTGAACCTCAGACTGTTGAAGCAGTTCTTGTTCAGGCGGCTGACGCTATTTCAGGTGCACGCCCCGGCGCAAGAAGAGAAACGCTTGAAGCTTACATTAAGCGTCTTGAACAGCTTGAAGAAATTGCAAACTCCTTTAACGGTGTTGAACGTTCATTTGCAGTTCAGGCAGGTAGGGAAATCCGCATTATCGTTAAGCCCGAAGTTGTTTCCGAAGAAGCAACCGTATTTATGGCAAAGGATATTGCAAAGCGCATAGAAACCGATATGGTTTACCCCGGTCAGATCAAGGTAAACGTTGTGCGCGAAACCAGAATGGTTGAATATGCAAAATAAAATAATTTGACTTTTTAGGGGCTTTAATTTAAGCCCCTTATTTTTTAAAAATGATTCTTATTGATATAAATAATCTTTCCGTTAGTTTTGATGGTAAACAGATATTTTCTGATATTACCTTACAGATTCAAAAAGGTCAATGCGTTGGCTTAACAGGGCTTAACGGCGCAGGAAAAACTACATTATTTAAAGCGCTGATGGGCTTGGTTGACTATGAGGGCAGTATCTCTGTTCAAAAGGGATTAAAAATCGGTTACTTAGAACAGCAACATACCGCAAACGGTACTCATTCTGTTTTAGAAGAAGCCACAAAGACCTTTGAACCTTTATTTTTAGCGGAAGAACGCTTACACAAAATTGAAGAAGATATGGCAAAGCCTGATGCGGATATAGATTTATTAGGTGAAAAATATACTATTGCCCAGCAGGATTTTGAGAACCTTGGGGGTTACGGTTGGAAAAGCCGCCTTACAGGTGTTTTAAAGGGTTTAGGCTTAACCGAAGATTTTTGGGATAAGCCTGTCTGCACTCTTTCAGGCGGTGAAAAAACACGCTTAGCGTTAGCAAAAATGCTTTTAGAAAATAATGACGTGCTTTTGTTAGACGAACCTACAAACCATCTTGACATTCAGGCGGCACAGTGGCTTACTGATTACCTTTTAAGGTTTAATGGCACAGTTTTACTTATTTCCCACGATCGCTATATGATGGATAAACTCTGTTCAGGTGTTGCCCAGATTGAAAACGGCAAGCTTCGTTATTTTAAGGGCAATTATACAGAGTATACTATTAAATGGGAAGAAGAATTAAAGGCAAATCAACGCCTTTATGAAAAGCAACAGGACGAGATTAAACGCCAACGTGCAATTATTGCGCGGTTCAGGCAGTTTAATAGGGAAAAATCTATTCGTGCCGCCGAAAGCAGAGAAAAGGTGTTAAGTAGAATGGAGCTTGTTGATGCGCCCCAAAGCCATAACGATATGCGCCTGAATTTCAATATGAACAGAATTTCAGGGGGCGACGTTTTTAAAATCCGCAATATTTCAATGGGTTTTGAAAACAAAACCCTTTTTGAAGATTTTTCCTATGAAATAAAGCAAGGGGAAAAGATTATAATTATTGGCGCCAACGGTGCAGGTAAAACCACCTTAATGGAGCTTTTATTAAACAAAAAGCAAGCAAAAAAGGGCGATATAGTTAAAGGCGTAAACGTTGACGTTGGCTATTACGAACAGGGCCACAAAGCCTTTATGGGCGCTGATACCATTATGGATATGGTGTGGTGGGGCAACCGCGATTTATCGCAGACTCAGGTTCGCACAAGGTGCGCCGCGATGCTTTTCTTTGGTGAAGACGTCTTTAAACAAGGCAGTGTGCTTTCAGGCGGTGAAAGAGCAAGAGTTGCATTAGCACAGCTTTCTTTGATGGGTGCAAACACGTTGATATTAGACGAGCCTACCAACCACTTGGATATGGATTCCCGCGAAGTGTTGGAAGATGCTTTGGAAAGATACGAAGGCACTTTAATTGCCGTTTCCCACGATAGATATTTTATTAACCGTATTGCGCAAACTCTTTGGATTGTTGAAAACGGAAAAATCCGCGTTTTTAAAGGTAATTACGATGATTATCTTCAATCAATTAAAGAAGAAAATGCGCCTGTAATTAAACAGGAAATCAATAAAACCCAAGCCAACAAGGAAAGGCAAAAGGAAAAGCAGAACAAGGAGCAGGAAAAACAAAAACGAGCCCGCGTTCGCAATCTTGAAAAGGAAATTCAGGAAACTGAAACAAGTATTCAGGAGCTTGAAGAAATTTTTGCCAAAGGCGAAATTTATCAGGATCAGCAAAAATTATTGCAAACACAGGAACAGTATAATTTATTAAAAGAAAAGCTTGATAAGTTAATGGAAGAATGGATGGAATTAAGTGAATGATACAAAAGCTTACAGGTAATGAATTAAAACGTATTTTTAATGAAACAGGCTTTGGGTTTTCTAAATCCTTAGGGCAGAACTTTTTATGGGATGAGCGTATCCTTAATATGATTTGCGATGATGCCTTAGTTACAAAAGAAAACACCGTGCTTGAAATCGGCACAGGCGCAGGCACGTTAACACGTGTTCTTGCCCAAAAGGGAAAAAGAGTTGTTTCAGTTGAAGTAGATAAATCTCTTTTGCCTGTTCATAAGCAGACGTTAGATGGTTTTGATAACGTTAAAGTAATAAATGCGGATTTCTTGGCGCTTGATATTAAAAAGTTCTATGAAGAAGAGTTAGAAGAAGATTTTGTTGTTTGCGCAAACCTGCCTTATTACATCACAACGCCCATTATAATGTCCCTTTTAGAAAGCGGTGTAAAGTTTAAAACCATCACCGTTTTAGTGCAAAAGGAAGTTGCACAAAGAATGGCGGCAAAGGAAAACACCAAGGAATTCGGTGCATTAACCTGCGCGGTACAGTTTTATACAAAAGCAAGCCTTTGCTCAAAAATTCCTGCAAGCTGTTTTTATCCTGCGCCAAAGGTTGATTCACAGGTAATCCGCCTTGAAAGGTTAGAAAAACCACTTGTTGAAGTTAAAGATGAAGAAATGTTTTTTAAAACAGTTAAATCAGCGTTTTCAATGCGCAGAAAAACCTTGGCAAATAACTTAATTGCATCATTTAATATTCCGAGAGAAACTGCGGAAAATATAATAGAAGAATGTGGGTTTTCTAAAACAATTCGCGGTGAAGCGCTTTCAATTAAAAATCTTGCAATTATATCAGATAAATTATATAATATACTTAATAATTAGGAGGGTTAAATTATGGCAGACGTAAAAGAATTAAAAGAAAAACTTTTTTCTGATACAAGAAACGGCTTAAAAAAGGCAACGGAAGAACAGATAAAAGAAGCCTATGCTTTTTGCGAAGATTATAAGAAGTTTCTTGATAATGCAAAAACCGAAAGGGAAGCAGTAACAGAAGCAATTAAGATTGCAGAAGAAAACGGCTTTACTCAGTACGAAAAGGGCAAAAAGTACGCTAAAGGTGATAGATACTATATCAATAACCGCAAAAAGAGCGCAGTTTTCGTTGTTGTTGGTGAAGAAAGCGTAGAAAACGGTGTACGAATCGGCGCGGCACATATTGATTCACCAAGGCTTGACCTTAAACCAAATCCCCTTTATGAAGAAATTGACCTTGCGCTTTTTAAAACCCATTATTATGGCGGTGTAAGAAAATATCAGTGGGCAACAATTCCTTTGGCGCTTCACGGTGTTTTTGTTAAAAAGAACGGTGAAACAGTAAACGTGAAAATCGGTGAAGATGCATCTGATCCCGTTTTTGTAATTAACGACCTTTTACCCCATTTAGCAAGCGAACAAAACAAGCGCACCTTAAACGAAGGTATTAAAGGTGAAGAATTAAACGTTTTAGTTGGCAGTTTCCCCTTTAAATCAGATGAAGGCAGTGAACTTGTTAAATTAAATATTTTAAATATTCTTTATGAAAAATACGGTGTTACCGAAAGCGATTTCCTTTCTGCAGAACTTGAAATCGTTCCAAGTTTTAAAGCACAGGACGTTGGCTTTGATAGGGCGTTAATCGGATCTTACGGCCACGATGACAGGGTTTGCGCATATCCTTCCTTAATGGCGTTAATGGATATTAAAGTTCCTAAAAGGACTGCTATCTGCGTTTTAGCGGATAAGGAAGAAATCGGCTCTGTTGGTAACACAGGTCTTAACTCACATTTCCTTTTGCACGTTATCAGTGATATTGCAAGAATGCAAGGGGTTGAGCCACAGGACGCTTTAAGAAAATCACAGTGCCTTTCTGCTGACGTTAACGCGGCAGTTGACCCCACCTTCCAGGACGTTTTTGAAAAGAGAAATGCATCTTTTGTAAATAACGGTGTAGTTATTACAAAATATACAGGCGCACGTGGTAAAAGCGGTTCAAATGATGCTTCTGCAGAATATATGGCTGAAATTAGGCAGATGCTTGATTCAGCAAATATCGTTTGGCAAACAGGTGAGCTTGGCAAGGTTGATATTGGCGGCGGCGGAACAGTTGCCCAGTACGTTGCATCAATGGATATTGATACAGTTGATTTAGGCGTACCTGTTCTTTCAATGCACGCGCCCTATGAAACTGTTTCAAAATTAGATGTGTATATGACCTATTTAGCAATGGGTGAATTCTTTAAATAATAAAAAAGCCAACGGTTAGGCGTTGTACCCGTAAGGATACAACGCCAGTTTTATTCGCCTTACGGCGAGTTGTATTACTTCGTAGTTGTATTTGGACCTTGTCCAAGTGGTATTGCCTTCGGCAGTTTATGGGCGAATAAAATACCACTGAAACCGCAAGGTTTCAATAAAACTATTGCCTTAAGGCAATAATATCACTCCGACAAAGTCGGAATATAACTTGAAAGAACTAGGATTTTTACGTATAATAAAAGCCGATAGATTCGTTTTTTGAATCTATCGGCTTTAAACGTTTTTATGAGAAGTCGTACTATTCCGTTGGCTTTTCGCTTTCAATTAAGTTAAGCACTTTGTTTTTACATTCTGTTATAAACTCTTTCCACTCGTTTTTGTTTATAAACGGGTTAAAATCGGGGGAAAGGGTTTTTAATTTTTCTTGTGTTTTATTGTTCCAGGTGTGGTTGCCTAAAAAGATTTCAACAGGCTTGTTTTTTACCTTTTCTAAGCCTTCTAAAAAATCAGTTCTGCAAGAAGTGGGAAGATTATATTTTTCCAAAAACTCCTTTTTCATTGTGTTTGAGCCTACGCCCCCGTGCATACCTGCAAGGTAGGTTTTGTTTTTGTAAAAAACGTTAAAAAAGAAGCTCATTGTGCCGTTTGTGTGGCCGGGGGTTAAAACACATTCAATTTCTGTGTTGCCTAATTTAATAATATCTCCATCATTTAATAAAACGTCAGGCTGAAACCCTTGGGTATATTCAACGCCCAGTTCGTTTGCCCAGGTTAAATTTAAAGTGCCGTTGGCTAAAAGCTCGTCTTCCTTTGCAATAAAGGTTTTAGCATTTGTTAATTCCTTTAACGCTTTTGTTGCGCCAAGATGGTCGTAATGACCATGGGAATGAATAATATATTTTATATCCATTGGGTTTAAACCCATTTTTTGCATATTAAAAAGCACCTGATATAACGTTTCGGGATATCCTGAATCAAGCATAATTAAGCCTTCGCCTGTATCAATAACGTGGGAAGATCCACCTATTGTTCCTACAAAATAAAGGTTATCTGCAATTTTAAAAGGCTCCATATAATCAAGCCAAGGGCGTGATAAATCCATAATTTCTCCTTAATCTATGGTTGCAAGCTGTAAAATAAGTGAATGAAGGGCAGATTCATTAAACTGCTTGCCTGTTTTTAAGCCTTCGTCAGTTTTATAGCAAAGGTCAACTGCCTTGTTTAATGCGTTAATTGAACGCTTCTGGCAAACGCTTTCATATTTTTTATAAATAAAATCTCTTAATTTAAGGGTCGCAAGTATTTCCTGCTTGCTTTTCTTTTCTTCAAGCATACTTTTTATCATTAAAATCTGACGGTACTGCTTTGAAATTGCGCCTAAAATCAAAATAGGCTCTTCTTTTTGTGAAAGCATATAACTTAAAAGAGCAAGGGCGCTTTTAACGTCTTTTCTTAAAAGAGCATCGGTCATATTGAACACGTTATAATCAGTTGAAGGGGTAATTATGCTTAATATATCTTCTTTATTTATAACGCCTTCTTTTTTGTAGGAAGCTAACTTTTCAAGCTCACAAATAAGGCTTTGGGGCGAAGCTTCTGCATACTCAATTAAAAATAACAAAGCACTTTTTTCAATGGTTAAATTAAAGCCGCGCAAGGTTTTTTCAATCCACGCCATAAGTTCAGAATCAGAAAGCGCATTAAATTCAACGTGAGTCTGGTTCATTAAAGCGGATACGCACTTTTTTCTTTTGTCAGGACTTTTAGAAACAACAACTAACACCGTGCTTTCCATAGGTGCTTTTAAGTATTCTAAAAAGCGGTCTTCCTTGTCGGGCTTTGCTGAAGAAGAAACAAATCCGCTTTCTTCTAAAATAACCATTCTTTTTTCTGTAAAGAAAGGGAACGTTTCGCAAGCCTCAGAAATTTTTTGCCCATCAGCATCGCTTGGCAGAACGGTAAGGTTTACATCTTTCATATCTTCGCTTACAACCGCGTCCTCTAAGCGTTTTAAGGCGCTTTTAAGCACAAAATTCTCTTCCCCCGTAAAGAAATATACCGGGGATAATTCGCCTGTTTTTAAGGTTTTAAAAAAGTCGGTATGATTCATTATATCTCCTGAAAATTAAATAAGTGTATCCGTTTGTTTTTATATCGTAATAATTTTTGCAATTATTATTTTTAACGCCCTTTGCAATAACCGTTTTAGCACGAACAAGATTATCGTTAGTAATGGCAACTGTATAAATGCGCCCGTAACTTTTACTGCCGATAAAAAAGGAATTTTCACCGTTTTCAAATACAAAGCCCGAATTAAAGGGATAAATTAAACCGTCCTTTACCTGTATTTCGCTGTTTAAGTGGGTTGCTTTATGTTTAATAGAAATTAACGTGTGTTTAAGGTCAGGGTGCAGATAAATTTTATTTATTTTTACGCTTTTTGAAAGATTATTTAACGCCTTAATATCGTTTTCATTAAGCAAAAATAAGCAATCAATTTTTGGTGCGCTTCTTGTTAAGTGACTTTCTATGCCCGAAAGCCCGAAAACGTAAATGCCTTTGCCTTCAATGTGGGCGCAAAGGTTACCGTCTGTTTGAGGAACGTGAAGCTTTATAGTGTTTAAAGAAAACGTAGAATAACAACAAGTAAAAAGCAAACAAAGGATTAATAATAAGGCAATAAGTTTTAGCTTTTTAAATCTGAAAAACCTTGTTAAAAGAATAAAAATAAAAAGAACAATTAAAACAAAAATCAGGTTAAAGGTTTTAAAGGTAATTGAAGGCAATTTGCTTAAATATTTTAATAAAAAAAGTACAACGTCAAGTAAAAGGCAAGGTATTTTTATTAAAATTCCAATAGGGTTAAATAAAAAGGAAAGCAATAAAAACGTAAATCCAAGCATTAAGCTAAAGGAAGCCAAAGGTACTACGATTAAGTTTGCAAAAATGCTAAAAAGCGGTAGACTTCCAAAATAATAAATTTGTAAAGGCAGGGTAAAAACTGTTGCCCCAAAGGTTATAAGGCAAGGATTAAATAAAGAATTAAGTATTTTATATTTTGTTTTAATCTGGTATTTTATAAATACAAAAATTCCAAAGCAAGCTAAAAATGATAGCTGAAAAGATGCGTCAAACAAAATAAAGGGATTGCAAGCTAAAATCAAAATACCTGCTAAACTTAAAATATTAACGGAATCATATCTTGTACCAAAATTTAAAGCAAAGGAAAACAACATCGCCATTATTCCGGCACGCAATACAGATGGCAAAAATCCTGTAAAGCAGGCGTAAAACACTAAAAACGTTCCTAAGATAAGTAGCGAAACAACCTGTTTTACGTTAAACCTTTTCAAGAAAAAGGCAATAAAAGAAATCAGTATATTTATATGTAACCCTGAAACTGCTAAAAGATGGCTTGTTCCTGTTTCAGAAAACAAAAACGTTGTGTCATCTGTTATAAATTCCTTGTCCGCAGAAATCATAGCGTAAAGTATTGAAGCACTGTCGCTTGATGATGCAGCGGTATAAATATGTTGCCTGATTTTATCTCTTAAAAGAGTAAATTTATGATTGATATCCGCAGTGCTTTCTAAAACGGTTAGCTTTTTAGTTCTTGCATAATAAAACACACCGTCAATCTGACTTGTCAGGCGGGAACTTATTCCACCGGGATTAGCGTGTTTAGGTTCTTTTATAGGTAAAACGTCACCGTTACATTCAACAATATTGCCCTGCTTTAACTTTTCGGGCAAAAATTCGCAGTAAACGTATATTTTTTCAACGGATTCCTTCTGTTTTAAAGAAACTTCACAGTCTTGGAGCAAAATACGGTAATCGTAATCTGTTTGTTCAATAAGCGTAACCTTACCTTTTACTGTTGAGTTTAAAAAGGATTTTTCAGGTTCAAAGAACAAACACCCCGAATAAAATAAACCGATAGCGCAAATAAAAGCCAAAATACCAATAAATCGCAACTTTTTTATAAAAACAAGAATTAACCCGCTGAAAAAGGGAAAAAGTGAAAATAAAATATTAAAATCACATATTACGGCAATAAGTATTCCCAAAACCAAAGCAAGAAAACTAAAAAAGAGATACCTTTTGTTCATTTAGATGGTTTCAAGAAAATCAGAAGATAACGTAAGTAATGGGTTATCAATCTTTATGTGTCCGCAAAGGGTTGAACGCTTCTGGCTATCTTGTAAAATCTGTGCCTTTTTTGCGCCTGTAAAGGTGCAAGCGGTGGTTATAAGTGAATAAATAATAGTATATTCTTGTTCTTGCGTAAGATTCTTTTTGAAGAAATAATCAAAGTAAGACGCTCTTAAATCAATAATAACAGTATCATTAAAAACCGTTACGTTGTTAATAATTTTTGCATCACTTCTGAATTCGGGTGTAACGTTAAAAATATATTCGTTTAAAAATTCTGCAATGTTGCTTTTTGTGGGCATATTTGAAACAAGCATTTCAGTATGTGTAAGTCCTGTTCCGTTGCTTTTAGGCGTAATAACTTGGGCAGTGCTGCGGATAGAATTATACGCGTCAACACAAGGCTCTTTTATTAAAGCCTTGGTATTATCCTGGCTATCCTTAATTGTTAACTGAATATTTTTTAAATCAGGATAAAGGGTGTTAAGGGTGCAAACAATGGCGTTTTTACCAAGCCAGTTTTCTTTATACTCCCATGAATTAGGGCAGATAAGTTCAATACTAAGGGTGCCTTTTGTGTACTTAGGTGCTGATTTAACTAAAAAGCCATCGGGAAAGATGTTGGGGCTTTTTGTTATTAAGGAAGATAAAAGCGCAAGGGGATAGTTTGAATCCTTTAAGTTAATGCTAACAACCTGTGGTAAAAGAAACTGGTTGGTAACGTCATTAACGTAAACCGTACCGTAAAAAGACGTAGGCGGTGTAGAAACAGACCCATAATCCTGCGTTAACTGATTGATGCTTCCTGTGTGCTTTGAAAGAAGCATTATAGGTTGTTCAGGATTATTTGGGGCGGTAAGCTGAGCGCCTTCAACGGTAACGTTAATAAAAGAAACTTCGTTTAAAGCGCAAAATGTGTTTGCAAGTACCGAAATACAGGCAAAAAACTTTTCATGGGTTACTTTGCTGAATTGCCAGGAAAGGTCAATATACAAAACGTCTTCCCTTAACATAGTACTTCTTAATGAAACGCCCTTAGGGAACGGCGAAACGTAGCCTTCTTCGGTGCCGGAAAGCAACGCATTCATAATTGAATCATAAAAAGAGCCTGTGGAAGATAATGCCTGTGAAAAGGCAAGAAGTTTTAAATTATCATCGCTTGGATAATAAAGGGTAACCCATTGGGGTTGGGCTTGTGGCATCTCGTAGGGGGAAAGAGTAATGGCAATTTTGCTTTTGATATAAGGTTCTTCACTGCAAGCGGTAAAAAGCAAAACTAAAATTAAACAACAAGTGGCGATAATCTTTTTCACTTTTGTACCCCCAAGTGCTTTAAAAGACTATCATAATTTATAAGCCACGCCCTGCCTTTTAAATTAAGCTGAAGCGGTACGTTAGAAACTTCATAACTTGTATTCTGGCTTCTTATTTTAAAAGAAATCTGAACGTAGGCGGTTTTGCCATCATCAGAAACCGTATAATTATCTTCAACTGTAAACTCGCTCATTTTAAGGTCAAGATAGTTAAAATTCTGCGCCATTTCTTCTAAAACGGGAAGCTTGGTGCTGCCTTCTGTTAAATAAAGATAAAGTTTGCTCCACTCAGTTTTTGAATAATGGTTTAAGGCGGTTTTTGTAACGTTAGATGGTGTAAGCAAAAGGGCTGTTTCCCTTGAAAGCGGACCAAGTGGGGTAGAATCACCCTGTGATTTTTGCAATCCAACCGTGTATGAATCAGGGCGAAGTTGTGCGCCGTTTTGCTCAATATAAACCTGAACGTAATTATGGTTACCCATTTCACAAACTGTGTTTACTATGGAATATATGGCAAGCTTGCGGTTAAGCCTTGTTTCTTCATCGTTTGCGCCTTTGGTATCTTCATAAAAATCCTGGCTTAAAGTAACGTAAAGATAATTGCCGTCAGATTTAACTGAAACAAGTTTTGTTTTACCTTTAAAAAGATAAGTAATATCACTTCTTTCACCTAAGGGTTTAGATAAAAGAGCAGTTAAAGCGTAAAATTCAGGCTGTTCGTGGGTAGTGGTTTCAACGTTTAAAGCATAGCGGATAAGCATAGGTTCGTTGTAAAACCTGAAATAAAGGGGTGCAACCACAGAAAACGTGGAAACAGTTGAATCCTGAACAGGAGGTATAATATCGCCGTCAGTTTTATCCATATAGCTTGAAGAACAACCACAGGCAAAAACAATTATTAAAACTAAAAATGCTGATAATAATTTTTTCATACTATACTCCTTTTATTGATTATTAAGCGGTAAGGTAACGGTAAAGGTAGTGCCTTCGTTTAATGCGCTTTTAACTTCAATGTTACCACCGTGCTGTTCAATAATCTGCTTAACGATTGAAAGCCCTAAGCCTGTTCCGCCTGCCTGACGGGATCGGCCTTTATCAACGCGGTAAAAACGTTCAAAAATACGGCTGAGATCCTCAGGGCTCATACCGATACCCTGATCCTGCACGGTGATAATAGCATTAGTAAGGCTTTGGGTAAGTGAAACGGAAACCGTAGTATCTTCGGGGGAATATTTTATAGCGTTATCAATAAGGTTGGTAAAAACTTGTTGTAATCTTAATTCATCGCCCAATAAAACCGTATCAACGTATTCGTAAGAAACGGTAATGTGCTTTTTGCGGGCTAAAGGTGCAAGAGTTCCTGTAATTTTTCTTATAAGCTTGCTTAAATCAACTGAATTAAGGCAAAGGGTGTCAGCACCTTTATCGGTTTTAACAAGAGTTAAAAGGTCATTGATTACAAGCGAAAGCCTGTCAACCTCACTGTTTATATCGCCCATAAATTCCTGATAAACCTCTTTGGGTACGTCAGGCTGGTCAATTAAAGATTCAGATAAAATCTTCATAGAAGCAAGGGGTGTTTTTAATTCGTGGGAAGCATCAGAAACAAACTGATTGCGTGAAGCATCTAAATTTTCAAGCTTTTCGCTCATCATATTAAACGCCTTTGCAAGCTCACCGAATTCAGCGATTTCGTTTTCGTCAACGCGTACAGAAAAATCACCGCCACTCATTTTTGCGATGGCGCGGTTAAATTTACGAATAGAAAGGGTAAGGTTGTTGCTTACAAAGAATGTTATTGCAGAAACGATTAAGGTAAACACAAGACTAAAAACAGAAAGCCACAAAGTAACTTCCGAAACGTTATCAACAATATCCTGAACAGGTGCAGAAAGCACAAGCACGCCCTTTTGTTCCCCTGAGGAAATTACCGCGTGGGTGTAATAGCCAACCCAAACGGAGCCGTGAGATTTATTTATAAATTCATTATCCTTTGTAATTGCGGTAGGTGAAAGGGCTTGCTTATGATAGCCAACCATAGTATCCTGTTCGCCCTTTAAAACCGCCTCAATTTCTTCTGAATATGGAACTGTACCGTTTAAAGTAGAAAAACTATCTGCCTGCACGCACCCTGATTGATCAATAAAAAGCATTCGCCCGTTGGATTTTCGGGCGTAGTCAGAAAGAACCCCGTTAACAAAATCGGGGTCCATATCTTCCATATAGGGAAGTAAGGAAGAAGCACAGCTTTTTAAGGTATCGGTTTGCTCCTGATACCTTATGTTAAGAAAGTACTTTCCTAAATATGTAGTTACAGAAAGAGTAATGATGGCTAAAACTGCAACAACGATTACGATATACGTTACGCCAAACAGTATATTAAGCCCAGGTTTACTTTTGCGCAAAATAGTATCCTACACCCCACTTAGTGTAAACGTATTCAGGCGCATTTTCGTTCGCTTCAATCTTTTGGCGAAGACGGCGGATATGCACGTCAACGGTGCGGATATCACCTGAATAGTCCTTCCATATATATTCAAGCAGATCTTCTCTGCGATAAACTTTGCCGGGATTTGTTACAAGCAATAAAAGAATATCAAATTCTTTTGCAGTAAGCTCAATCTCGCTACCTTTAATGGTAACGGTACGCTTATCTTTATCCATAACAAGATCCTTAACCTTAATTTCCATAGGATTCTTGTTTGCAACCTCGCTACGCTTTAAAAGGTTTTTCATTCTTGCCTTTAATTCATTGGTGTTAAAAGGCTTGGTAAGATAATCGTCAGCACCTTCTGTTAAACCCTCTATCTTATCTTCGTCTGCGGATTTTGCAGTAAGCATAATAATAGGAATCATTGATTCTTCGCGAATTGTGTGGCAAACTTCCGTGCCTGAAATTCCCGGAAGCATAACGTCAAGCAAAATAATATCAAAAGAATTTTCGCGGTATTTATTTAAGGCTTCTTCACCCGAATATGCACAATCGGTTTCATAGCCTTCCTGTTCAAGATTAAATTTAAGACCCTTTACAATCAATGGCTCGTCATCAACAATTAAAACGCGTTTAGCCATAAAATCCTCCAAATATTAAGATTTTGTAATATATTATAATTATAGCATAATAAAAAGAATTTTACAACACAAAAACAAAAGAACTGCGTATAAAACGCAGTTCTTAATCTTTAAACTTCTATTGTAACAAAATGCTCGTTATCAGCAACCGTTTGCGCAAGCACCTGTGGGGGAATATCGTGGGTGGTCTTAAAGTGAATACGGTATTCAATTAACCCTGATTCAAGGCGTTTAAGACGGCATTTCTGAATGGTAACAGAATAAGCTTCAAAAACTGAACAGATCGTTTGCGCTGCGTCATATGTAGCTTCACCAACTAAAATGGCTTCCCCTGCAAAAGAGGAATCGTAGCCGGTAAGAACCCTATGCAGTAAGAACTGTAATGCAAGTAACAGCGCGGTGCCGAACAATGCGATTAAATATAAGCCTGCGCCGAAAGCCATACCGATACCGCAGGTTGCTAAAATACCTGCGGCGGTGGTTAAGCCCTGAACGGAAGATTGATTCTGCCTAACGTAAATAACGCCTGCACCTAAAAAGGGAATACCTGTAACAATCTGTGCGGCAATACGTGAAGCATCTGCGTTAAAGCCAAGTTTAAGCATATCAACAAAGCCGTATTTTGAAACAACCATCATTAAAGCAGATGAAAGGGCGATAATCATATGTGTTCTTACGCCTGCGCCCTTTGAACGCCTTGAACGTTCGTAACCAATTAAGCAACCGCACATAGCGGCAGCAACTATTCTTAAACAAAAGTTAAGCTGTGTAAACCAACTGATATTACCAAATATACTTAAATCTAAATCTAACATTTAATCACCTTTTTAATTTTCTTTGTATAAATTTAATAATTTCAACAATCGGAACAATGCTAAAAGCAATAGCCATAGCAATTAAAAATTCTGTAACAGTAATTTCGGTAAAACCAAAAAGTGCTGCAACGGGATGCACAAATAAAACGATTACGGTAAGAATTAAGGCAAAAAGCATTGAAAGCCATAAGGTTTTATTGTGTGTTTTAAGGCTGAACACAGAAGCACGACGGGAGCGCATATTAAACGCGTGGAAAATTTCCGTCATAGAAAGGGCAACGAAAGCCATAGTCATACCGTGCTGTGCGCCATCCATCTTTAAGCCTACAAAGTAAGCAATTAAAGTAATAGCGGAAATTATAATGCCCTGAGAGAAAATATCAAAACCAAGACCGCCTGCAAAAACGCCTTCCTTTGCTTTTCTGGGGGCGCGGTTCATAACGTTTTGTTCTGCTTGTTCCATACCTAATGCAACTGCGGGGAAGGTATCTGTAACAAGGTTAATCCATAAAAGATGAACAGGGCCAAGCACTTCAAAACCGATTAAGGTGGCAGTAAAAATAGTTAAAACTTCTGCAAGGTTTGCTGAAAGCAGGAACTGCATTGCCTTACGAATGTTATCGTAAATACGTCTGCCTTCTTCAACGGCTGAAACGATTGTTGCAAAGTTATCGTCGGCAAGCACCATATCAGCAACGTTTTTAGTAACGTCTGTTCCCGTAATACCCATACCAACGCCGATATCTGCCTTTTTAATTGAAGGTGCATCGTTAACGCCGTCACCTGTCATAGCGGTAATGTTACCTTTTTCTCTCCAGGCAGAAACTATACGAACCTTGTGTTCAGGCTGAACACGGGCATAAACATGATATTTGTTGATGTTTTCAAGTAATTCGTCTTCGGGAATTTTATCAAGTTCTCTGCCTGTTAAAGCTTCTGATGCATCTTTAATAATACCAAGTTCTTTTGCGATAGCAACTGCGGTATCCTTGTGGTCGCCTGTAATCATTACAGGGGTGATGCCTGCTTTTTCACAAAGCTCAATGGCGGGCTTAACCTCAGGGCGAACAGGGTCAATCATACCAACAAGTCCGATAAAGGTAAGATCCTGTTCCAACACGTTGGGGTCAGAAGAATCAGGGTTTTCGTTGTATTCTTTCATAGCGCCTGCTAAAACGCGTAATGCAGAATCAGCAAACTCTTTGTTCTTGTTTAAAATTTCAGCGCGATGCTCATCTGTAAGCGCGGTAATTTCGCCATTTATAAGAATTTTACTGCACTTTTGTAAAAGTTCATCAGGGGCGCCTTTAACGTATTGTATGAAATCCGTTTCCCTTTTGTGAACGGTGCTCATCATCTTACGCATTGAATCAAAAGGCGCTTCGCAAACTCTTGGATAATTACTGTCTAAAACTCGTTTATCTAAACCAAGCGTATAAGCGTAATTTACTAACGCCGCTTCGGTAGGCTCACCTTGAGCTAAGTTGTTTTCATCTAAATTAGCATCGTTGCACATCATTAAGGACGTAGCAAGTGTGTTTTCGTCAGCCAACGTATAACTTTTAACAACGGTCATCTTGTTTTGTGTAAGAGTACCTGTTTTATCTGAACAGATAACCTGCGCACAACCTAAGGTTTCAACTGCGGTTAATTTGCGGATAACTGCGCTGCGCTTGGACATATTGGTTACACCGATTGATAAAACGATTGTAACAACTGCCGCCAAGCCTTCGGGAATAGCCGCAACCGCCAAGGAAACGGCAATCATAAAGGTTTCAATAATTTCCTTTAAAACTTCGCCGGAGCCAAAGTCAATTCTTAAAAGATTGATGGCAAAAACAACAACGCAAATACCTAAAACAAGAAAACTTAAAATTTTAGATAACTGTGCAAGTTTAATCTGCAGGGGCGTCTGTCCGTCTTCAGCCTGCGAAAGCGCGGTAGCAATTTTACCCATTTCGGTATCCATTCCTGTTTGGGTAACTACGCAAACGCCTCTGCCGTAAACACAGGCTGACCCCATATAAACCATATTTTTTCGGTCGCCTAATGAAACTTCACCTGTTAAAGCGTCACTATGCTTTTCAACAGGAACACTTTCGCCTGTTAAAGCGGCTTCTTCAACTTTTAAGGAAGCGCTTTCTAAAATACGTGCATCCGCAGGAATATCGTCACCTGCTTCAATCACGATAATATCGCCAACAACAAGATCTTCACTTTTTATGTGCAAAAGCTTGCCATCACGGATAACTTTACTTTGTGCCGCAGTCATAGCTTGCAGGGCTTCAATGGCTTTTTCGGCTTTTGATTCCTGAAAAACACCTAAAACAGTGTTAATTAAAACAACTGCAAGAATAATAATTGCATCGGTGGGAAATTTGCCTTCAAAAATTTCAGTCATAGCTGAAACGGCTGCCGCGATAAGCAAAATTATTATCATAGGGTCGGCAAGCTGTTTAAAGAACTTTTTAATTAAGGAATCCTTTTTTTGTTCTTTAAGCTTGTTAGGGCCGTTCTTTTGCAATAATTCCTGTGCTTTTTGTTCTGTTAAGCCTGTTTCTTTATTGCTGTTTGTGTTTTTTAACACTTCTTCGGTTGAAAGTAAATACTCTTTCATTCTTACACTCCTTATCGGTGGGAATAATTAAAGACCCACCCGTATTATTTTACGGGTAAGTCTTATCGTTTAACCAAGCTACAATGATTTGGTTTAAGAAAGGCCAGCAGTAAATACTGCAGTGTTGTTGACCGGTTCTACGCATAAAATGCGCCGATTACTCCCTTACGTGTGGTAAATTGTACCATATTAAAAACCAAAAGTCAATATACCAAATTTATATTTATATATATTATTATCAAAAATATACAAAAAATACTTAAAAAATTTGCAAAAAAGGGTTTTGTGTGATATAATGTTTCCATATCAAAGGAGAGAAATATTTATGGCAACAAAGGCAGTTGTTTTTGATTTGGACGGAACTTTATTAAATACCTTAGACGATTTATATATAAGCGTTAATCATGCGTTAAAGCATTTTAATTATCCGCTTCGCGATAAAGAGGAGGTTAAAAATTTTATCGGTAACGGAATCAGGGCGCTTATGACGTTGGCATGCCCCGAAGAAATTGACGATTTTGAAGAAGTTCTGGCGTTTTTTAAAGAGCATTATTCAATTCATAGTCAGGATAACACAAGACCTTATGATGATATAGTGGAATTATTGGAAGCCCTTAATGAAAAAGGCATTAAATGTGCAATCGTTTCAAACAAGTTTGATGGGGCAGTACAGGAATTAAAGGAAAAGTACTTTAAAGGCTTAATAACCATTGCAGTAGGCGAAAGCCCGCTTGTTAAGAAAAAGCCTGCGCCCGACAGTGTTTTAAAAGTAATGGAAATATTAAACGTTAAAAATGATGAGGTTGTTTTTGTAGGCGATGCAGATACTGATATTGAAACAAGCAAAAACGCTAATATTAAATGCGTTTCAGTTTTATGGGGATTTAGAAGCAAAGAATTCTTAAAAGAAAAAGGCGGAAAAATCTTTGTGAATTCGCCATTGGAAATTTTAGAACATATTTAAGAAAATAAAAAACTCGCTAAAAAGCGAGTTTTATTTTTTTATAGTATCAATATAAGCGTTTATTAAAAGCGCATCATCTGAAAGCTGATTTTTTAAATCATCTAAACTGTCAAACTTTTTATCTTCGCGCACCTTTTTTAAAAACAGAATTTCAATGTTTTTACCGTAAATATCCCCGTCAAAGCCTAAAATGTGGGTTTCAACGGTTAAAGTGTTATTTTCTGAAACTGTTTCGTTAAAGCCGATATTGGTCATACCTTTATAAAGTTTGTTGTTTAATTTTACAAAAGTGGCGTAAACGGCAGGTGCGGGAATCAGTTTATCGCTTGAACATTCAATGTTTGCAGTAGGAAACCCGATTTTAGTGCCTATTTGCTTGCCTTTTGTAACTATACCTTTTAAAGAATAATATCTATCTAAAAGCAGGTTTGCTTTTTGGATTTCACCGTGCAGTAAAAGCAAACGGATATTACTTGAAGAAACCAAAACGCCATCATACTTAACAGGCGGAACGGTTATTAAAGTGAATCCGTACTTTTTGCCTAAAAAGTTAAGGGTCATAAGATTGCCTTGGGCATTTTTGCCAAAGCGATGGTCAAAGCCTGCAACAACAAACTTTGGATTAAACTTTTTAACTAAAATTTTTATGTATTCTTCAGGTGAAAGCTCTTTTACGTTTTCAGGTTCTTGAATAAAAACTTCGTCAGCGCCAAGATCTTTTAAGATTTTTTCTTTTTCGCAGGCATCTGTCAATACTTTTGCACGTGAAAAAGGCGTAGAAAATGCGCAGACAACAACTTTTTTGCCTGTTTTTTTTGCTTCTTTTATTAACTGACGGTGGGCAATATGAACACCGTCAAAAGTTCCAAGCACTAAAACGCTCATTTGTTGCCTCCAAGCATACATTTAAAGCGGTAAAAACCGTCTTTTTCCTCGCCTATACCAAAGAAATTGTTATCGCAGTAAATAGCAACGTTTCCTTTTTCTATTTTATCTGCAAACCCAGTTTTTACAGGGTTGCCGTTTAAAAGTTTTTTTAATTGGCTTACTTCAATATTAACTCTTGGCATAAAAGAAATAGCTTCTTCAATGGGAATTAAAAAGGATAAATCGTCTTTTTTTACCATTTCTTCAATTTCTGAAATCTTGTATGCGTTTTTAATATTAAGCCCTGCGCATTCTTCCCTTAAAAGAGTTTCCATAAAAGCGCCCGTGCCTAACTTTTGCCCTAAATCGTGGCAGATTGTGCGGATATAAGTGCCTTTTGAACAGGTTATCCTTAAAACGCATCTGTTGTCTTTTAACGGTGAAACAAGCTCAATATTTTCAACAAAAACCTTGCGGGGTTGTATTTCAACAGTTTCGCCTTTTCTTGCTAAATCGTAAAGCCTTTGTCCGTTAACGTGAAGGGCAGAATACATTGGCGGAATTTGCATAATTTCCCCGATAAACTGGGGCAAAGCATTTAAAATATCATCGTTTGTAAAGTTAACGTCCTTTTCTTCTAAAACGTTTCCGCTTGCATCTTGCGTGTCGGTAGTTTTTCCAAAATAAACACAGGCAACGTAGGTTTTTTTAAAAGCGGTCATATAGTCAAAAAGACGTGTAGCGTTACCTGTTAAAACAGGCAAAACGCCTTCTGCATCAGGGTCTAACGTTCCGCCGTGACCGATGCGCCTTTGGTGAAGCACGCCTTTTAACTTGTTTACTACGTCACCGCTTGTCCAGGTTGCTTCTTTATAAACGTTAATAACGCCTTCCATTAAAGCACCTCTTTAATCTTATCAAGTAAAATAGAAATAACTTGTTCCTTTGTGCCTTCTATGGTACAGCCTGCGGCTAATTTGTGTCCGCCACCGCCAAAGGAAGAACAGATTAAACTAACGTCATATTCAGGTGCACAACGCATACTTACCTTGTAGCCGTTTGGCACTTGGCGGATAAAAAACGCGATTAAAACGTTTTCAATGCTTCGCGTCATTTCAATAACGCCTTCGGAATCTGAATTATCCGCATCAAATTCAAGGTAATCAGCGGTATCAAGATAAGTGTAAGCAACCTTATTATCAAATGCCATTTGTAAATGCTGTGAGGCTCTGCCCTTTAACTTTACCTTTTTTAAGGTAGTAGTTTGAAAAATAGTTGCAATTATCTTGTTATGGTCAATGTTTAACTTATAAAGTTTGCTAACGTCTTCAACGTCCTTATAGGTTACGCCTGCGTGTGAAAGCCTTCCCGTATCGGTCATCATTCCAACAAAAAGGGCGCGGGCAATATTATAATCAAGCTCAATATTTAATTCATTTATAAGCTCCATCACGTTAAAGGCACAGGCGTTTCTGTCTTTTACAACGTTTACTAAAGCGTAGTTTGTGTTTGTGATATGGTGGTCAATCTGCGCGGTTTTCTTTGCATTATTAAAAAGCTCCAAACAGTTACCAAGCCTGTCGGGTGAAGAAACGTCAACCGCAATAGCGCATTCTGTTTTTTTAGGCTTTTCGTATTCTATAAGGCTTGCGATTTCAGGAATTTTCATATAATCTGCAGGAATCTTACCTTCGCAAACCCAATATGCCTTTTTATTTAACTTTTTAAGGGCGTAAAGAAGTGCGGCGGCACTGCCCATAGTGTCGCCGTCAGGTGAAACGTGTGAAATAACTGCAAAATTATCGTTGTCTTTAATAAATTCAACAAGTTGTTTCATTATTTTTCCTCATTGATTTTGTTAAGTATTTCACTTATGTGAATACTGTAAGCAATAGAATCATCAGGCACAAAGGTGATTTCAGGCATTTTTCTCATTTTTACCATACCTGAAAGCTGTCTTTTAATAAAGCCTTTTGCCTTTTCTAAGCCGATAAAAGTGTTTTCTTTTTCTTCATCGGTGCCGTAAACGGTAATATAAACCTTGCAATAGGAAAGATCGTTTGAAAGTTCAACCTTAACAATGCTTGCAAGGGTGCTTACCCTTTGGTCGTGAAGATCGTTTCTAATAATATCGGCAAGGGCTCGCTGAATTTCAAGCCCAAGCCTGTCAGAACGTTTATATTGCATTAAAATCTCCTTATCTTGCGATTTCTTCCATTATGAAAGCTTCAATAACGTCTTTTTCCTTAATGTCGTTGTAGCCTACGATACCAATACCGCATTCGTAACCGGTTGCAACTTCCTTAACGTCATCTTTAAATCTTCTTAAGGATTCAACTTCACCTTCGTGAATAACAATGTTATCTCTTAAAAGCCTTAACTTGCTCTGGCGGGTAATCTTACCGTCAGTAACGTATGAACCTGCAACTGTGCCGTGACCGGGAACCTTAAAGGTCTGGCGAACTTCTGCGTGGCCAAGGATAACTTCCTTGAATTCAGGTGCAAGCATACCTTTCATAGCCTTTTCAACGTCTTCAATAGCATCGTAAATAATACGATATAAGCGAATGTCAACCTTTTCCTGTTCAGCCATTGTTCTTGCTGTAGCATCAGGGCGAACGTTAAAGCCGATAATAATAGCGTTTGAAGCCTGTGCTAAGGCAACGTCACTTGAAGTAATAGCACCTACTGCGCCGTGGATAGCAGTAACTTTAACTTCTTCGTTAGATAACTTTTCAAGTGCCTGCTTAACTGCTTCAACTGAACCCATAACGTCAGCCTTAATAATAAGGTTAAGCTGTTTTAATTCGCCTTCCTGAATCTGTGCAAAAAGGTCGTCAAGTGAAGCCTTGGCTTTTGCCTTAGCCTGCTGAATCTTAATTTTATCTCTGCGCTCTTCTGCAACCTGACGTGAAAGTCTGTCGTCTTCAGTTGCATAAAGCTGATCGCCTGTTTCGGGAACTTCGTTTAAACCTAAAACTTCAACAGGTGTTGAAGGCGGTGCAACGGTTAATTTTTCACCCTTATCGTTCATCATAGCACGAACACGGCCAAACACCGTACCTGCAACGATGGTATCGCCAACCTTTAAAGTACCGTTCTGAACTAAAACGGAAGCAACAGGTCCGCGACCTTTATCAAGACGGGCTTCAATGATAATACCCCTTGCCATAAGGTCGGGATTAGCCTTGTAATCTTCAACTTCTGCAACAAGAAGAATGTTTTCTAAAAGGTCGTCAATACCTTGTTTTGTATAAGCGGAAACAGGAACTATAATAGTATCTCCGCCCCAATCTTCAGGCACGATACCGTGCTGTGTAAGTTCGGTTTTAACTCTGTCAGGGTCAGCAGTGGGCTTATCCATTTTGTTTACAGCAACAATCATAGGAACGCCTGCCGCTTTAGCATGGCTGATGGATTCAATGGTCTGGGGCATAACGCCGTCATCAGCGGCAACAACTAAGATTGCAATATCGGTTGACTGTGCACCGCGGGCACGCATTGAAGTAAATGCTTCGTGACCGGGGGTGTCAATAAAGGTAATCTTTTTACCGTTTGCTTCAACCTGATAAGCACCGATGTGCTGTGTAATACCGCCTGCTTCGCCTGCGGTAACGTTGGCGTGGCGGATAGCGTCAAGAAGTGACGTTTTACCGTGGTCAACGTGACCCATAATGGTAACAACAGGGGGACGTGTAACGTAGCCTTCACCGTCTTTATCGCCTTCGTCTGTTACGTCAATAAGAGTATCTTCAAAGGTCTTTGTAAGCTTTTGTTCAAGCTCAATACCGTATTCGGAAGCAACCATAAATGCAGTTTCGTAATCAATATCCTGGTTTACCGTTGCCATAATGCCCATCATAAATAACTTTTTAACGATATCAGCCGCAGGCTTGCCTAATTTTTCAGAAAGATCCTTAATGCCGATATTTTCCGTTGTCATAACTGCACTTTCAATAACGATAGGTGCAATTTCGCGCTTAGCTTCTTTCTTTTCTTTCTTAGGCTTGCGTACGCGGAAATAATCCTCATCATCAGCGTTAAAGTTCTGCTGACGGCGTGCATTTTCCTTTTTATTCTGCTTAGGCTGTTGTTCGTTATCGTGGTTTTTACGATAGCTTTTCTTGTTAGGATCGTAATTGCTTACGCGTTCCTTTTCAGCAGTAGGCAAAACAGGAGCAGGTGCCATGCGCGGTTTCTGCTGAGGCTTTCTTTCCTGATTACGATTTTCGCCCTTATCGTCGTTTTTATTAAAGTTATCCCTGTTTTTGTTAAAGGGTTTATCGCCCCTTTGATCTTTATTACGTCTGTCAGCCTGAGCATTCTGATAGCCCTGCTGATCAGGCTTTTTAAAGCCCTTGTTTTCAGGGGATTTTTTAACTTCCTGTTTTTCTTCTTTTTTAGGAGCAGCTTCCTTTTTAGCTTTAGCTTCTTCTTCAGCTTTTATACGGGCAGCTTCTTCCTGTTCTTTCTTTAATTCTTCCGCTTCTTCTTTTGCGCGTTGTTCTTCGTAAGCACGCCTTGCTTCTTCCTGTTCCTGCTTTTCTTTTAAAAGGCGTTCTTCTTCAGCTTTTTTGCGTAAAAGTGCATCCTTATCGGCTAATGCTTTTTTCTGTGCCGAAAGGATTTCCTTAGCGTTTTTGATTTTTTCAAGCAATTCAATGCTTGAAGCGTGAATATCTGATGCTTTAGACATATTTTAACCCCCAATTATCAGGTTTATCTCTTTAATTATGGCTTCACTAAAGCCTTTGTCGGTAATAACTACCGTTTTGTGTTCTTCCTTGCCTATGGCAGCGCCAAGCCCATCTTGCGAAAACATATATATGGGAACGTTTCTGTATATCGCCATATCGGAAAAATGCTTTTTAGTGTTTTCGCTTACGTCACCGCTTAATAAAATAAGCAGAGCCTTATTGCTTTTTATTGCATTTTCGCAGTTGCCTTGCCCTGAAACAAGCTTGCCTGCTTTTTTTGCAAAGCCTAAATAGGAAAGGATACGCTGGTTTTCGTTAATCTTAACCATTTATCTCCTTTGCGATCGCCTGAAAAACGTCGTCGTTAATATTAACCTCTAATGCGCGGGAAAGAGCTTTTGATTTAACGCTTTTTTTAAAGCATTCCTCATTTTTACAAAGGTATGCACCGCGCCCGGAAACTTTTCCCGTTTTATCAACGATAATGTTACCTTCAGGCGTTCTTACAACGCGTATAAGTTCGCTTTTTGGCTTTGATTCGCGGCAACCTGAACACATACGCATAGGTATTTTTTTAGTCTTCAATATCTTCATCTCCGCCATCTAAAATTTCAGCAGCCTGAGATTCGGATTTAATATCAATGTTCCAACCTGTCAAGTGGGCGCAAAGCATAGCGTTCTGACCGCGCTTGCCGATAGCAAGTGAAAGCTGATCGTCAGGAACAACGGCAGTAGCCTTTTTCTTGGGTTCTAATGAATCAATACGAACAAGAAGCACCTTTGAAGGACTTAATGCGTTTGCAAGGTAAGTAACGGGATCTTCGCTCCACTTAATAATATCAATTTTTTCACCGTTGATTTCGTTTACAATGTTGGCAACGCGTACGCCCTTGGGACCAACGCAAGCACCTAACGGATCAACGCTTGGATCTTCTGAATAAACTGCAATTTTTGTTCTTGAACCTGCATCACGTGAAATTGATTTAATTACAACTGTGCCGTTTGCAATTTCAGGAACTTCAAGTTCAAATAAACGTTTAATAAGGCCTGAATCAGCACGTGAAACTGTAACTGTTGCACCGTGTTGTGCCTTTTTAACCTGTGAAACGTAAACTTTAATTCTTGCACCGGGAACGTATTTTTCAGTAGGAATCTGTTCCTTTGGAGGAATAACACCTTCTAATGAACCAAGTGAAACGTAAACGTAGTCGTTTTCAACCCTCTGAACAACGGCGGTCATAATTTCGCCTGTTTTATCTGAATATTCAGAAAGCATTTTGCCCTTTTCGGCTTCACGTAAGCGCTGTGTAATAACCTGCCTTGCAGTTGAAGCGCCGATCTTACCATAGTTTTCAGGTGTGTCTTCAACTTCAACAGTTTCATCAAGCTGAACGCCTGGGTTGATTTTTACTGCATCTTCCAAAGAAATTTCTAAAAGATTATCGTAAACGTCTTCAACAACCGTTTTAACGATATAGCATTTAACTTCGCCGGTTTCCCTGTTCATGCGGGCGATAATTGTAGCGGCATCACTGAAATCGCGTACCTTGCGGTATGCTGAAACCATTGCAAGTTCAACGGATTCAAACAGCATTTCGGCATCAATGCCTTTTTCCTCTTCAAGCATTCTGATTGCGTTAATAATTTCCGGATTCATAATTTCTCCATTCTGCCAAATTTTAGGCAATATTAGTTTTTAAAAACCGATATACGGTCTAATAATATCAATGTTTGTTTTTTCAAATGAAACGAGTTCATCGTCAACTAAAACGGTAACTGTTTCGTTATCAAAAGATTTTAATAAGCCAACAAATTTTTTCTTTTTTCCCGAAATTGCTTTTTTGATTTTAACTTCCACTAAAACGTCTAAAAAGAAATCAAAATCAGCATCGTTTTTTAACGGGCGGTCACCCCAGGTGCTTACGCAAAGGCAGTAAGGCTTGTTGCCTGTGGGGTTAGCGTTTTCAACTGCTTCGTCAATAGCGCGGGAAACAGTTTCGCAGTCGTCAATATTTACGCCCTGCTTACTGCGGATATAAAAGTTAAGGCACATCTGCCCGTCTTCCCGAACGTACTCAACGTCCGCCATTTCAAAGCCTAAATTTTCAATAATTTCTTTTGCGGCATTGCCTGCAATTAAACTAACGTCAGCCATAAAAAACCTGCTTTCAAAAAGTAAGAGTGGGATGCACGCCCACTCTTACAACGAAGTATTACAATAGTATAATACCATATATATAAACAAATTGCAAACATTATTTTTGTAAATTTTACTTTTTTTATGGCAGAAGGTTGACACTACTTGCTTTTATATTGTATAATTCTTGCAGATTTTATTTAAAGGAGACGCAAAATGCAAAAAATTTTTTCAGTTGTTCTTATTGTAATAATGGTGATTAGCTCAACTGCTGTTTTTGTTTCTGCACAAACGCAGGCACCCTTTACTATATCAGGCGCTATCGGTAACGATATGGTACTTCAAAGGGATACAGAAGTTAACATTTGGGGTTGGAGCAATAAAAAAGGCGAAACCATCACCGTTTCTTTTAAAGGTAACACCGTTACGGGCAAGGTTGATGATAACGGAAACTGGCTTGTAAAATTACCTAAAATGGCGGCAGATAAAAACGAAAACACTCTTACTGTCAAAATGGGTGATTATACCGAAACCCGTACAGGCATTTTGGTTGGTGACGTTTATATTTTAAACGGTCAGTCCAACGCCGCAAAATTATTAAACAATTGCGATGCCGCATACAAAATCAATGAAATCAAGGATATTGTAAGTGAGGCTAACGGTCAGATCCGTTATTTCCAACAGGCAAAAGCCGATGCAATGACGGAAGCAGGCAAATACATGACTGAACCGCAAAAGGACGTTATACCGGGCAAAAAGTGGGAAAAGGAAACTTATCAGGTTGCTAAAAAGTTTTCTGCCCTTGGCTTTTTCTTTGCACATAAGATAAATAAGGAAACAGGCGTACCTGTTGGTGTAATCAACGTTTCCTGTGGCGGTTCACCTGTAAGCGAGCTTATGAGCAAGGAAGCCGGTCAGAAGTCAGGCTACGTTAAAGGCAGTAAGGATATTCCTGCATCCGGTATTTATAATGCGCTTATGTCCCCGTTTATCAATACTAAAATTAAAGGTATGATATATTATCAGGGCGAAAGTGAAAACGGTCTTGCATTGACTGATTACGGAAAATATAATGAATACCTTAACGTTTACGTTGAAGATATAAGAGATAAAATGGATCAGGATTTCCCATTTTATTACGTTCAGCTTTCTTCACATACCGTATCTGATTGGAAAGGTACAGGTCAGCAACGTGCAGTTCAGTTTGATGGATTAAAGGTTATCAAAAACTCAGGAATGGTTGTTTCAATGGATCAGGGCTATCGCAAAAAAGATAGCGATTGGGCACATCCTAACTATAAGAAACCTGTTGGCGAGCGCCTTGCAAACCTTGCATTAGCACGCCTTTACAATATTGGAGATGAAAATTACGTAACTTCACCAATGCCTGAATTTGCATATAAAACTGACCAGGGCGTAGTTATCAGATTCAAAAACGTTGGCGATGGTCTTAAAGTAATAGGTCAGCACAAAACACTTTCAGGATTCTGGTTAAACGAAAAAGCAACCCAGGCAGAAATTATCAGTAAAAATGAAGTTTTAATTAAAACCAAAGGCAACGTAAAAGAAATTGGTTACGGCCTTGAATTATTGGCATTCGTTGATTATCCCGAAGGCAAGGGCGATTTACAATACGTTGCTAATTTAGGTAGCAGTACCGAATTGCCCAGCGTTGCGTTTAAACTTACTAAAATATACGCTTCCTTAGAAGAAGCAGGGATTGCAACACCAACCCCTGTACCAACACCTGCACCAACGCAGACGCCCACTTCAACCGAAGCAACAACACCAAATGTAAGTGCTACCGATGCACCGGAAACAACTTCACAAGTTGGCGGTGTTGACGATCCACAAAACGTTGAAGTTAAAGGTAATTACACTTTGTACTTTATCATTGGCGGTGCGGTTGTTTTAGCGGCTGCAACCACAGCAGTAGTAATTATTGTTAAAAAGAAAAAAGCAAATAAATAAGAATTTACCCCAAAGGTCTTCTTTGGGGTAATTTTTAAGGAAAATAAATGAAAACAAACAGTACGGCAAAAACTATATTAAAACTTGCCTGGCCTACAATGCTTGAACAGTTAATGCAAACCATCGTTCAGTACGTGGATATAATTATGGTTGGCGCACTTGGAACGCAGGCAACTGCGGCGGTAGGCGCAACCACTACGGTAAACTGGCTTGTGTTTTCTTGTGTTTCAGCAATCAGCATAGGATTTTTATCCTATATTGCAAAGGCGCTTGGGGCAAAGGATATAAAAAGAGCGCAAAAAGCAAGCGCGCAGGCGGTGTTTATTACACTTGTTGCAGGTGTTGTATTTACCGCGTTAACCTTGGGATTAAGTAAATTTGTACCCCTTTGGATGCAGGTAGAAAAGGATATACAGGGTATTGCTTCACGATACTTTTTTATACTTTATACACCAATGCTTTTCAGGTGCGCAACTACTATATTTTCAACAGTTTTAAGGGCGGCAGGGGATACTAAAACCCCGATGAAAATCGGTGCCTTTGTAAACTTAATAAATGTTATACTTAATTTTATTTTCATTTATCCAACAAGAAACGTAGTTGTCTTTAATAATTCTGTTAAGATTTTAGGCTTGGGATTAGGCGTTGAAGGCGCCGCGTCAGCCAGCGCAATAGCCTTTTTAGTCGGTGGTGTGTTAACTACGGTTGCGTTATATAAACACCCTGTTATTTCACCTAAAAACGAAACAATCTTGCCTGATAAAAAAATATTACTGCCTTGCTTAAAGGTGGCACTGCCTAATATGCTGCAAAGATTTGCAACTTCCTTTGGCTACGTTATATTTGCTTCAATGATAAATTCCTTAGGCGAAGTTTCTACCGCGGCTCACACAGTTGCAAACACCGTTGAATCCTTGTTTTATATCCCCGGCTACGGTATGCAGGCGGCAGCGGCAACCCTTTCAGGTAACGCCGTTGGCGAAGGCAATTATGAAAAATTACAAAAGCTTACTAAACAGTTTACGGTTATTGAAATTATTTTAATGATTATCTCAGGTGGTTTGCTATTTGTAAGTGCGCCACCAATAGTCAGCCTGTTTACGCAAGATGAAGCAGTTAAACTTTTAGGCGTAACGGTTTTAAGAATGGTTGCCATAAGCGAACCCTTCTTTGGCGTTGCAATTATTATTGAAGGTATTCTTCAAGGTATGGGCAAAACAATGGAACCCTTTATCTATAACGTTCTGGGGATGTGGGGCATCCGTATTTTAGGAACGTTTATTTGTACACAGTTTTTAAGCCTTGGCCTTGTTTCAGCCTGGGGCTGTATGATAGCCCACAACCTGTTTTTATGCATAATGTTTTTTGTGTTCAGCAAAGGGAAAATAATGAAAGAAAAAGCGGAGTAAAAACTCCGCTTTTTTACTTTAATACCGAAACTTTTTCAGGGAAATCAAGGTAATTATCAATAGTCAAATAGGGAAAATCCGATTTATAAACGGATTCATCGTTTCCGCCTAAACCGTAATCATCACCGATATAAAGAATTTCACTATGTTTAAATCCGTTTTCCTTGCAATATAAATCAAGGGCGTAATATTTGTTATAAGGCTTTGGCGCCATATCAAAGGAAGATGAACCGCCAACGAAAACACAATAATCGGAAAAAGTTTCAACAACGTCATTATAGATTTTTCTGCGTTTTATTCTGTCAGGATCAAAAGCTAACTTGTCTTCTTGTTTGGCTTTTGTGCCTAATATGGGAAAAGTAACGCAGCCTGATGGATGAAACTCAACGGTTTCACCACTGTATTTTTCAAAGCCGTATTTTTTGCGCATAAGGTTAATTTTTTCAGTTACCTGTTCCTTGTTGCAAGGTGCAGAAATATCCTTTAAAATATCAATGCTTTTGGTTTTTTCGTTATAAACACCGTACTGCATACCGTAATTGCCGATAATATCAATAGGGAACGCTTCTAACTGATTGAAAATACGCATTACCTGTCCTGCACCAACCATTAAAAGCTTATATTTTTTTGAAAGGTCGGTTAAAGCCTGCCTGTGTTCTGCGCTTAAAGGAGTTTTGTGTTGCGTTAATGTGCCATCAAGATCCATCGCGATAACTTTTATGTTTTCGTACATTTTTTTGCCTCGGTTTTTAGTAATGTTTTATGACTATATTATAGCATTTTGTCTTGTGACTGTAAAGGAGGAAATATTGTACGACGTATAGAGGAATGCGTTATAATAGGGCAAACCGCCTAAAACCCGCATAAATACTAGGGTTTTCGCTGGTTTGCCCCACCCGACGCATTGGTGTTAAAAACGGGTTTTGGGGCGGTTTTAGAAAGGATCAGAATATCATTCTAGATATGCGTCAGAAATACATACTCTGTTGCAGCCAAAATTAAATATTCAAACTGTCACAAATAAAGCCGGATGAGCGCTGTAGGTTCATCCGGCTTTGTGTTTATAAAATCGAATTTACGGAGCGTGGTTTTGTGAAATCATCAAAACACGTAGAAATTTGAAAGAATTTATGATATAATGTAATTTACGAAATTATACTCACGCATAAATGGGTTGGAAAGAAGGTGGTCAGGTGATTAAAATTGCAATATGCGACGACGAGAAAAAATACTTGGATATGTCCGTAGCTTTTCTCTCGGAATATGCCGCTTTGCGGAATGTTCGCTTTTCGGCAGAGCAGTTTGAGAATCCCTCTGATTTTTTAGATATGCTTGATAAAGGCGAGCATTACGACATATACCTCTTGGATGTTTATATGCCTGGCGTAACGGGTGTGAGCGTTGCGACTGAGCTTCGACAGAGAAACGATGAAAGTCCCATAATCTTTCTGACCTCCTCCCGTGATCACGCTGTGGAAGCGTTTGGAGTGAGTGCTACGCATTATCTGTTGAAGCCTTACACCAAGGATGATTTTTTTACTGCGATGGATAAGGCAATGCGCAGCATAGGGCAAGATAAGCCGAAAACCGTGCTGATGAAAACGGCAAACGGATATTATAATATCCCTGTTGGTAATATCATTTATTGTGAGTCTGCCAACCACAACCAAACAATCTGCTTTGCAGAGGGAGAGCCTGCGTCGGTGCGCATCTCCCAGGCAGAGCTTTGGGAGAAATTATCTCCCTTCGGGCAGTTTTACCTTTGCGGAAAGACTTATATTATCAATTTGGAACAGATTGAAAAAATGCTTTCCGACACGGTGGAAATGACAACCGGCAAATGCCTTGCCGTACCGAGAAGAATTATGCCGACACTTAAAAACGCCTATATGGACTATTTGGGAATGAGGTGATGAAATGGACGCTCTTACATTACTTTTACTGATATTGTCTGTGCTTTCCCATGTTGGTATGTCCATATTCTTCGTCAAGCCCAGATATAATAAAATTGTTACTTCGCTGATATGGCTTGTATATGCAGTGGTGTTTTTGATCCTACCGCCCATAACACCTAAGCTGAACTACACCTTGATGGTGCTGCTCAACGCCGCATTGTTCTTTATTGCAACCAAAGGCAAGCCGATTGAGAAAGGTTTTTTGTTTATCAGCTACGCCAGCATTTATACGGCTTTCGGTGCGTTTGCTTCCTTTATAATTGAAAAGGAAATGCACCTTGCTCTCAAAATCGTATGTATGGTTTTAATTATGGCACTTTTACAAGTGCTAATTTACATTATTATTCTTCCGAAATTTAAGAAGGTCAGCGTATATATTGACAAAGGCTTTGGCAAGTATTACGCAATCGTGATTGCCTTTTTAGCGGTGATGGCCACACAGACCATTTACATAGATGGTGTTACACGTACCGATAACGGCAGATTTCAAATCTTCATAGCCACAACAGTGGTGTTTTTCGTAACCTACGCCGCATTGTTTTCAAGTCTTAAGGATATGGTAGAGCTTGCAAAAGAAAAGCGCAAGCAGATCCACACCGAGCTTCTCGAAACACGGGTGCAAGCCCAAGAAAACGAAGTAATGTGGGCAAGAAAAAGCTATCACGATATTCGCCACCATAATGATGC
>JAZRTX010000011.1:0-13062 GCA_045652205.1 Clostridia bacterium | reverse complement strand
TGAAAATTAACATATATTAGTTTATGTGTTGCAAAAAAACATTTGTTTTTGTATAATTACAACAATAAATAAAATGTAGTTTGATTAATTAAGGAGATAAAATGAAAAATCTTACATTTGATAAAACTGTTATTAATAATGGATTCTGGAAATTTTACAGTGATCTTGACCGCAGTAGCGTTGTATACAACGTATATAATAGGTTTAAAGAAACAGGCAGATTTGATGCGCTTAAATGTTCCTGGCGCGAAGGAATGCCTAATAAACCGCATATATATTGGGATTCTGATGTTTTTAAGTGGATAGAAGGCGTAGCATATCTTATTGAACACAGTCCTGAACCTCAACTTGAAAAATTAGTTGATGAAATGATAGATGATATTGAAAAAAATCAGCGTGAAGACGGATATTTTAACTCCTATTATCTTACCATTGAGCCTGATAATATTTTTACAGAACGCCACAATCACGAACTTTATTGTTTAGGACACGCTATTGAAGCGGCAATAGCATATCATAAAGCAACAAAAAAAGATAAATTTTTAAATTGTGTTTTAAAAAATATAGATATGGTTTACCGTACGTTTATTACTGAAAGAACAGCCTCGTTTGTTACGCCCGGTCACGAAGAAATTGAACTTGCTCTTTTAAAACTTTATGAGTATTTAGGCGATAAAAAACATCTTGAGCTTGCACGTCATTTTATTAATATGCGCGGTAATAATGACCTTGAGCCAAAGGAAACAGAATATCAGTCTGATGTTCCTTTACGTGAAGCTAAAGACGCAGTAGGGCATAGCGTAAGAGCTTGCTATCTTTATACCGCTATGGCTATGCTTGCCAAAATTGATAACGATATTGAATTAAAACAAGCTTGTGAAAGATTGTTTGACGATATTGTAAATTACAAAATGAGCGTTACAGGTGGCGTAGGGGCTGATCATAACAGAGAGATTTTTTCGTATAAATACGATTTGCCCAACAGCGATACTTATAACGAAACCTGTGCAGCTATATCATTGGCTATGTTTGCAGGTGCCATGCAGGAAACGGAACCAAACTCCCGATACGGAGATATTATAGAGCGTATATATTACAATGGTTTTATTTCGGGTGTTTCCCTTGATGGCGAAAAGTTTTTCTATACGAACCCGTTGGAAATTGACCGCAAAAAGTATGCTCGCAGTACATATCAACCTATCTGCGAAAGAGTAAAGGTGTTTGATTGTTCCTGCTGTCCTCCGAATGTTGTTAGAATGCTGGCTTCCATTCCTCGCTATATGTATACCGTTGACGGTGATACCGTATATTGTAATCAGTTTGCTGAAAGTGAAACAAAATTTCAGATTGGTGGCAAAGATGCCGTTTTAACCCAAACCACCGACTATCCGTGTAGTGGGAAAATAACCTTCAAATATAAGGGCGAACCGACGACACTTTTTGTCAGAATACCCGACTGGTGTGTTGAATATGAGGGTGATACCGAAAACGGTTTTGCACGGTTTGAATTGTCTGATGGTGATAATGTAACGGTCGATTTGCCAATGGAGATTCACTTTGTCGAGGCAAACCCCTATGTGCAGGATAATTCGGGTAGATATGCTGTGCAACGTGGCCCTGTTGTCTATTGCATGGAAGAGATCGACAATGGCGAAAACCTTCGTGATATCACGTTGCTCGAAAACAGCGAGAAGAAGGTTGTGTGCGAAGAAGGTATACCTGCGCCTGTCATTTATATGGGTGCCGAGCGCCGACCGGCTACAAATCAACTTTATAGTCTTAAAAATGATGAACGTGTTTCGTTTACCGCACGGCTTATACCGTATTTTTCATTTGCCAACTGCGAAGCGACAGATATGCTTGTCTGGACGATGGTTAAGTGATTTGTTGGTCCTAATATAACACGTATAAACAAATTTTGATTTCCTATAATGCAAAGAAATCGTGCCTATTTGGTGCGGTTTCTTTGCGTATAAGTGAGAAATTGAAAACTATTGATATGAAAAAAGTGTTGGTCCTATATTGACACACTCGTGTCGGGAAGTCCTATTGTGCAAAATGGCAGACTAATTGGTGCAGTAACTCACGTTATGATTAACGATTCAACCCGCGGATACGGAATATTTATTGAAAATATGCTTCAGGTTAACGAAACAAATATTAAAAGTGCGGCTTAAAAAAAGCAGGTTATAGGACCTGCTTTTTTATAATCTTGACTATTTTAATTAAAAAACATATAATATGATTAACAATTATTATGTGTGGTGTTATTAATTGAAAAAGACTTTACTTTGTTTGTGTTGTTTACTGTGTGTTGTTTTGTTTTTTACAGCTTGTAACCAAAATTGTATAGATGATATAACAGCAGGTCCTGAACCTACGCCATACTATATTATAGATTGTGAAGATGCAATACCACACGATTATAATAATTTAATCATTGACTATAATAAATTGGTATCCGTTTGCTTGTCGGCTGACTTTGATGAAGCGTTTTATAATTGTGAAGATTTATTAGATCATATTAGTTTGCAATATATGCAAAAGGGAACACAAGTTTATGAGAATTGGAATAATATGATTGTTGAAATATTATCCAATGGCAACAAAAATGATGTATTTAATTATTATTTTACTGATTTGAATAATGATGGAATAACTGAAGCTGTTTGGCAAAAGAATAACAAAACTATCTTAGCAATATTCACGTTAGTGAACAAAAAAGTTTGTCTTTTAGATGCATTTTGGTCAAGGTACAAATGCAATATTAAAGATGAAAACATTTATATTATTAGTAGCGGCGGCGTTACTACCGATTTCTTTGTTAAAAATGTTCAAAGTAATAGTTTGGAGTTGAAAAAAATTCAAGAGTATAGTGTTGAAGAAACAGCACAAGGCACTATATATTATCAGATAGAAAACGATATAAAAAAGGAAATTAGTGAAGTTGTTTTTTATCAATTAACTTCAAATTTTAATAAATAATTTAAGGAAATTAATTTAATTAAATGAAAGATAAAACAAAAATAATCATTCTAAAAACAATAATTGCTATCGGTGGAATATGCATACTAATAGTGTTTCCTGGTTCAATTCCTTTGGGTTTGCTAATAAATAATGAATTTATAGTGGCTCTTATTGTGTATGGGGCTATGATTTTAGATGGAATTGTAGCGGTGCTAATTATTTTACTTGGTTGGCTTTGGCGTGATATTAAAGCACCACCCACAAAAGCAGATAAAATTCCATTACCTTTTTGTTCGTATGATGAAACAAAAAACTCACTGCAAGCTTCTTTAAATGAGTTTAAATATAATAAGCAAGACGAGATGACAAAAGACAATCAAGTCACTGTAATGTTATATATAAAAACATTTAAATCAAACGAAAAAGATTGTTTTACAATTATTCGCACAACGGAACTTAATGATGAAATAATGAATGTTGCAAATAACTGTATAACAGATATGTTAAATGAATATTATAACGAAAAAATAATAACCGATAAAATCAATATGATTTCCGTTTTCTGCGTTGATCGTATTACGCCTACTTTACAAAAGTTGTTAAATAGCAATATACAACAAGGATATAAAAACGGCAGGCTACCTGTTGCAATATCTTTTGGTGGTAAAAATATTTATATTGCTAAACAAAAAGATGGATTTGCAATTACAAAATATAAAAGGTTAAGAAAACAATTTCTTAAAATATTAAAACAAAGTATGCAAATAAAATTATAATACTAATATAAAAACTCGCTTTATGCGAGTTTTTTGTTTTAAATAAGACAAAACAATTCATAATACGAATTTGTGTATTTTTTAATTAACCTATAAAATATTCATAGGTGATTGTATGTTTAAAAATAAGGCTACGCATTATTTAGAACTTATAGGTATGGATAAAAAGTTGAAAGGTTATCAGTATTCTGTAATTGCTATTAACGAAGCGGCGCAACAATACGGTTTTACGAATATAAATAGTATATATGACCAGGTGGGATGTTCCTTTTCGGTTAAAAGAATTAACGTTGAGCGTAATATTCGTTACGCTATTGAAAACACTTGGGAACAGGGGAACGTTAACGAAATTGATAAACTGTTCGGTTATACCGTTGACAGAGAAAAGGGTAAACCGACCAACAGTGAATTTATTTTTTTACTTGCAGATAAAATAAAAATATCATAGGGACAAAGTGTTAAAGAATATCTTTTTTATGTAAGCATAAGGGAGATGTTCTTAGTGTGTTAAAGCATATTGAAAAAATTAAATTTTGCGCTTTGCTATTAGTTGCTTTTATTGGCTTTGCAACGGGAATAAATTACTATAAAATTGTACGTATTGACGATATTTCATCAATAAAAAATTGTTTTGAATTTGGTTTATATCCGCTTTTTGATGGAAACACTAACAGTAAATTGTTTATGTCGCTAATTCTATCAAGCATAAAACATTATATTGTTTTTATAATTGGTATGTTTAACTGGTTATTTTTTATTGTTGGTATTTTAAACTTGTTTGGGCTTTCATTTAAACTTGGCGTAAGTGTAAAATGCGCTTTTTCTTTAATTGGAATTAAAGGGATTGTTTCAAATTTTTTATTAGTTTTAATGGCTCTGTTTATAATTTTAGTTTGCGTTTTGTTGTTTTATATTGTTTTGAATATAAGAATATACCGATTAAAAGGCGTAAGAATAAATTATACTGATATAGAATTTATTAAAAAATCATTTATTTCTTTAATAATTTTTGTAATTGTTATCTTTTTGTTTTTGCTTATGTTAAAATATACTAATAGCAGGCTTTATGGGTTATTAAACACTATTTTGTAAAAATTTCAAAAATAATATTACCTTCTTTTGAAAAAAATAATTTTGAAAGGAGGTTTTTTTATGCGAAAATTTTTAGTTATATTAATTATGGTCAGTATGCTTATTCTTCCGTTTACCTCGTTTGCACAACCGGAAGTTATAGGTGTAATTGTTAATTCTAAATCGGCAATTCTTATTGATTCTGAAAGCAAAAGAGTGATGTTTGAAAAAGATGCCGATAAAAAATTGCCTATTGCAAGTGTAACAAAGGTTATGACCTTACTATTGACCTTTGAAGCTCTTGACAGCGGTGTTTTAAAAATGGACGATAAGGTTACTGCAAGCGAATCTGCCGCAGGAATGGGCGGTTCACAGGTTTTTATTGATGCAGGATATGATTACACCGTTGAAAACTTAATTAAATCAGTAATTATTGCTTCGGGTAATGATGCGGCAGTATTACTTGCCGAAAGAATTTCAGGTAGTGAAGATGCGTTCGTTGTTAAAATGAATAAGCGTGCACAAGAACTTCAAATGAATAATACTACTTTTAAAAACTGCACAGGTTTACCTGAAAACGATCATTTATCAACCGCCCGTGACGTTGCTATTATGTCAAGTGAACTATTAAAACACGATGAGTACTTTAAGTGGGGCACTGTTTGGATGGATGAGCTTAAACACGATAAAGACGGCAGAACTACAGAGCTTGTTAATACAAACAAGCTTATTCGTTCATTAAACGGTTGCGACGGTTTAAAAACAGGTTATACCTCTGATGCAGGATTCTGTGTCAGCACAACTGCAAAACGCGGTGAAATGCGCCTTGTTTCAGTAATTTTAGGTGGTTCAACAAGTAAAGACAGATTTAAAGAATCTGCCGAACTTATAAATTACGGTTTTGCAAATTATCAGAATAACAACGTTGTAAAAACAGGCGAGGTTATGGGTACTGTTTCCGTTAAAGGCGCTGTTGAAAAAAATGCAAACGCCATAGCGTTAAAAGATTTTAAAGTATGTGTAAAAAATGATGGTAGCGATAAAATAGAAACACGGGTAGAATTGCTAACCAACGTTACCGCACCTGTTAAGCAAGGTCAGGAAATAGGTAAGGTCATTGTATCACTAAACGGTGCTGAATTAGGCAGCGTTCCGCTTGTTTCACAAAACGAGCACAAAAAAGCAGGTTTTATTGATAGATTAAAGGGAATTATATCAAATTGGAGATAGCTATTCATTGACTAAAAATACAAAATGTGGTATCATAGCATATTATAAAGGAGAATTATGCTATGCGTCTTAACAATGGTATGAAAATCAATGAAAAAGGACATTTAACAATCAGCGGCTGCGATACTGTTGAATTAAAAAAACAGTATGGTACGCCGCTTTATGTGATTGATGAAAATACAGTTCGTTTAAATTGCAAAAAATTTAAAACGGCGATGGATAAGTACTTTGAAAACGGCAGGGTGATGTACGCTTCTAAGGCCCTTAATAATAGAGCGATTCTTAAAATTGTTGTTTCTGAAGGTTTAGGGGTTGACGTTGTTTCCGGTGGCGAACTTTATACTGCTTTAAGCACAGGCGTAAGCCCCAATAAAATTGAACTTCACGGCAACAGTAAAACAGAAGAAGAAATTATTATGGCAGTTGAAAATCAGATTTACTGTATTATTGCTGATGGTTTTGATGAGCTTGATTTAATTGAAAACGTATGCCAAAAGTTAAATAAAAAAATTAACGTAACAATAAGAATCAGACCTAACATTGATATTCACGCCCACGAAGCTATTCAAACAGCCAAAATGGATTGTAAGTTTGGCTTTGGATTGTTTGACGGACAGGCTATTCAGGCAGCTAAAATTATATGCGAAAGCAAGTTTATGAATCTTCACGGTGTTCATTGCCATATCGGTTCACAAATTTTTGATGAAAATCCTTTTGAAGAACTTGCAAAGCATATAGTTGGATTTGCAAACGATATTAAAAATGAGCTTAACGTATATTTGCAGGAGTTTAACTTTGGCGGTGGCTTTGGCGTTTGGTATACTGATGATGATACGCCAAAAGATTTTGAGATTTTTATTAAACTTATCAGTGAAACTGTTAATGATTTATGTAAAAAAATCAATTATCCTATGCCGATTGTTTCTATTGAGCCCGGTAGGTCAATTATTGCTGAAGCAGGCACAACGCTTTATAACGTAAACGGATTAAAAGAGATTAAAGACGTGCGTACATACTGTATGTCTGATGGTGGAATGTTTGAAAACGTTCGTACTGCGCTTTACGGTAGTAAATATACCGCTTACTGTGCTTCTAAAATGACTGAAGAACATAATAAGCTTGTTTCTATTGCAGGTAAGTGCTGTGAATCAGGTGATATGATCACTTGGGATACGCCAATGCCTGAAAATTTACAGGTAAACGATACTATTGCAGTTTTAACAACAGGCGCTTACAATTATTCAATGGCAAGCAATTATAACCGCAATCCTGTTCCTGCTATGGTTCTTGTTAAAGACGGTGAATCTCATATTATTGCAAAAAGACAAAGTTATGAATACATAACTATGAATGATGTTGTTCCGGATTATCTTAAATAGGAGAGATAAAAATGTTAATTGATATTTTTACTGCAGATAATATATGGGTTGCATTTCTTTCGGTTTTGATTGCATTTCCTGCGCTTTTGTTTTCGCTTTCGCTTCACGAATTTGCCCACGGTTATGCGGCATTTACTCAAGGTGATGCTTATGCCAAAAGTACAGGCAGGCTTACGTTGAATCCATTTAAGCATCTTGATCCAATAGGAACCCTTGCTATGCTTATTGTCGGATTTGGTTGGGCAAAGCCTGTTCCCGTTGTTCCAAGTAATTTCCGTAACGGAAGAAAAAGTATGCTAATCGTTGCCTTTGCAGGTATTTTTGCAAACCTTGTACTTGCAACAATCGCTTACTTTTTAATGTATTTCTTTCAGTATATTATAGCTGATAATGTTGCTTGGTTTTTTGCTTCTGATACGGGATTTTTATGTTATACTATTATTTACTTGATTTTATATTCTCTTGTAAATTTAAATATTGCACTTGCAGTATTTAACTTAATGCCAATTCCACCACTTGATGGATATAACATTTTTAAAGAACTTTTTATCGGCAGAATAAATTACAGATTTTTTGCAAACGTTGAAAGATATTCTACTTTTATTTTAATTGCTTTCTTGGTTCTTGGTGACCGAATCGGTATTATATCTTCAATTTCCGGGTTTATAATCGGACTTATGACAAAGGTAATGGACCTTATATTTATTGCATTTATTTAGGTGAAAAATGGAACTTCAATTAAAACTTAATCAGTTTGAAGGCCCCCTTGATCTGCTTTTGCATTTATTAGATAAGGATAAAATTGATATAAAAGATATTTTTGTTTCGGATATTACTGAACAATATCTTAAATATATTGAAAACATCGCGGAATTTGATATGGAAAACGCAAGCGAATTTTTAACTGTTGCTGCGCATTTGTTAGAAATTAAATCCCGTTCGCTTCTTCCAAAACCCGCACCCCTTGAAGAAGGTGAAGAAGACCCTGAACAAGCACTTATCCGCCGTCTTACTGAGTACAAAATGTATAAAGAAGCAGGGGAAAAACTTCACGATATGGAAGAAGAAAACCTTAAAGTATATTATAAACTTCCTGAAGAAATCAATATGCAACAGCGTATTGAATTAGAGGATATGAAGTTAGATGCTTTAATGGAAGCCTTTGGTGAGGTTTTAAAACGTTTTGAAAATAAAACGGTAAAAAAACAAAGGGAAATTCGCAGGGATACATACACTGTCAAAGGCAAAATGGCGTATATCCGCAGAAGGCTTTCTTCAAAAAAGGAAATGTCTTTCTTTGATATGTTTGAAGATGACGGTAATAAAAGCGAGGTTGTTACAACCTTTGCCGCTATGTTAGAGCTTTGGAAAAACCGCTATTTAAAATTAACGCAAAAAGAAAATTTTGGTGATATTTTAGTAAAACTTAATTTAGAGGCTGATAATCAGCCTGTAATAACGGAGGAAGAAACAAGTGAATTTGAATGAGCTTGCGTCAGTAATAGAAACTCTTATGTTTATCGTGGGAGAACCCCTTGATACAGAAGACGTTAAAAAAGTAACAGGCGCTACAGAAATGGAATTCTGGCAGGCGCTTGAACTTTTAGAAGCAAAATATAATAAAGAAAGCGGAATTTTGTTAAAGAAATTCGGCACAAAGATTCAGCTTTGCACAAATCCTGTTAATGCACCTTTTGTTGAAGATTTACTTAATCCAATACAAAAGAAATCTCTTTCTCAGGCTGCATTAGAGGTTCTTTCTATTATCGCATACCGTCAGCCCGTAACCCGTGGTGAAATAGAACAGATTCGCGGTGTTAAATGCGATTATTCTGTTATGAGCTTGAAACAAAAAGGCTTAATTGACGAGGTTGGTCATAAAGACACCATCGGCAGACCCGTTTTATTTGGAACAACGGATTTATTCCTTCGTCACTTTGGTTTAACTTCGTTAGACGAATTACCGGAACAGGAAAATCTTGAACTGTTAGAAAACAGCGAATTTGATGGGGAAGAGGCTGAACAATTAATAATTCCTTTAATGGAAGAAAAAAGACACACCATAGACGAAAAAAACAGTTTACAAGAAGAAGAAACTGTGTTATAATTCATCCGTATGTGTAACTTTGTCCTCGGTTTGCACGCATCTCCGGCGGCTTACTCAGAACAACAGTGTTTACATAAATAATAAAGGAGGAAATTAAAATGGATAAGGTAGTTAAATCAGAGATTATTGCTGCTAACAAGCTTCACGATTCCGATACAGGATCTCCTGAAGTACAGATTGCTCTTTTAACTGAACGCATCAACCACCTTAATGAGCATCTTAAAACTCATCAGAAAGACCATCACAGTCGTAGAGGTCTTTTAACAATGGTTGGTCAGCGTCGTGGTCTTCTTGCTTATCTTAAGGATAAGGACATTGAAAGATACAGAGCCATCGTTAAGAAGCTTGGTTTAAGAAAGTAATCATTTCTAAAAGCGGATGTTTTTTAATATCCGCTTTTTCTCAATTTTGCACATTTACACTTTTTTGTGTTTATTTATATTTTGATAATTTTATTTTAAGGAGTATATATATGGAATTTAAGCAGTTTAAAACGACATACGCCGGCAGAGAACTTACCATTGAAACCGGCAAATACTGCGGACAGACAAACGGTTCGTGTATTGTTCGTTGCGGCGATACAGCAGTTATGGTATCGGCAACTATGTCAAAGCAGCCAAGAGAAGGAATGGATTTCTTCCCCTTGAGCGTAGAGTTTGAAGAAAAACAGTATTCAGTAGGTAAAATCCCCGGTGGCTATATTCGCCGTGAGGGTAGAGCAAGTGAAAAGGCTATCTTAACATCACGTCTTATTGATAGACCTATTCGTCCTCTTTTCCCCAAAGGATTTTTCAATGACGTTCAGATCGTTGCAACTTGTATGTCAGTTGACGTTGATAATATGCCTGACGTTCTTGCTATGATCGGTTCATCATTTGCACTTACTATTTCTGATATTCCTTTTGCAGGCCCCACAGGTTCTGTAACAGTTGGTATGATTGGGGACAAGTATATCCTTAATCCTAACGCTGAAGAAAGAAAAGAATCCCGCTTACACCTTACTGTTTCTGGTACAAAGGATGCAGTTATGATGGTTGAAGCAGGTGCAAACGAAGTTAGTGAAGCTGAAATGCTTGAAGGCATTATGGTTGCACATGAAGAAATTAAAAAGCTTGTTGCTTGGCAGGAAGATATTCAAAAGGAAATCGGCAAGGAAAAGATTCAGATTGAACTTTACCACGTTCCTGAAGATATTGATACAGCAGTTAGAGAATTTGCTTACGATAAAATCGTATGGGTTATGGAAGCTTTTGACCGTTATGAACGTGAAATCCGCGAAGAACAGGTTGAAGAAGAAGTACAAGAACATTTTGCAGAAATTTTCCCTGACAAGAAGAGAGAAATCGGCGATTCACTTTACTATATCAAGAAAGAAGTTATGCGTAACAAGATTCTTGATGAAGGCGTTCGTCCTGACGGCAGAAAAGTTGATGAAGTTCGTCAGATCTGGTGCGAAGCAGGTATGTTCTCACGTACACATGGTTCAGCAGTATTCACTCGTGGTCAGTCACAGGCTATGACCATTACAACATTAGGTCCTTTATCAGACGTTCAGGAACTTGATGGTATTGATGGCGAAACACAGAAGAGATATATGCATCAGTATAATATGCCCGGTTATGCAACAGGTGAGCCTAAACCTCTCCGCGCACCCGGCAGACGTGAAATCGGTCACGGTGCATTAGCAGAACGTTCACTTGAACCTGTTATTCCTTCTGAAGAAGAATTCCCTTATGCAATCAGAGTTGTTTCTGAAATCGTTTCATCAAACGGTTCAACATCAATGGCATCAGTTTGCGGTTCAACGCTTTCACTTATGGATGCAGGTGTTCCGATTAAGGCTCCCGTTGCAGGTGCTGCTATGGGTCTTATTAAGGATACAAGAGAAGGTTCAGACAAAGTTGCAGTTTTAACTGATATTCAGGGTCTTGAAGACTTCCTTGGCGATATGGACTTTAAGGTTGCAGGTACAAAAGACGGTATCACTGCAATTCAGATGGACATTAAGATTAAGGGTATTGACAAGCCTATTCTTGAACGCGCTCTTAAACAGGCTTATGATGCAAGAATGCACATTATGGGCAAAATGATGGAAACTCTTGATGCTCCAAGAGCAGAGCTTTCACCTTATGCGCCCAAAACAATGACCTTTAAGATTGATGTTGATAAGATCCGTGAGGTTATTGGCTCCGGCGGTAAGGTAATTAACGGCATTATTGCTGAAACAGGCGTTAAGATTGATATCAGTGATGATGGTACTGTTGTTATCTATGCAGTTGATCAGGCTTCAGGCGATAAAGCTAAGAAGATGATTGACGATATCGTTAAGGAAATTGAAGTTGGTGAAACCTACTTTGGTACCGTTGTTCGTATTATGGACTTTGGTGCATTCGTTGAACTTCTTCCTGGTAAAGAAGGTCTTTGCCGCATCGGTGAACTTGACAACAAGTTTGTTAAGAAAGTAACTGACGTTGTTGAAGTTGGCGATAAGATTATGGTTCGCGTTATTGAAATTGACGATAAGGGCAGAATCAATCTTTCAAGAAAAGCAATGCTTCCTAAGGAAGAAAAGAAAGAAGATACAGAAGAATAATTTAATTAGCCGATTATATGAGTTATAATCGGCTTTTTTTATAAAAAAGAGAAAAAATCGCTTGCCAAATATATGGGTATATGCTATAATTTTCAAGAATTCACACTCGGGTAGTGGGCAATGTGCTTGTTCCTTTTAAAAAAAGGTAAGCTTGCAGCGTACTCGGGGAGGAAAAAAACAAGGAGGACATATAAAATGTCAGAAAAATCAGTTATCTCAATGAAAAACCTGCTTGAAGCAGGCGTACACTTCGGCCATCCCACACGCAGATGGAATCCCAAAATGGCACCTTACATCTTCACAGAACGTAACGGTATCTACATTCTTGACCTTCAGAAGACAGTTAAGAAGGTTGAAGAAGCTTATGATTTCATCTTTGATGTAGCTTCACAGGGTGGCGAAATCCTTTTCGTAGGTACAAAGAAGCAGGCTCAGGAATCAATTGAATCCGAAGCAAAGCGTTGCGGTATGTACTACGTAAATCAAAGATGGGCTGGTGGTATGCTCACAAACTTCAAGACCATCCGTTCCAGAATTGAAAAACTTAAAAAGATCGAAAAAATGATTGAAGACGGCACAATGGATCTTCTTCCTAAGAAGGAACAGGCTAAACTTATGAAGGAAAAGGCTGAACTTGATGCAAACTTCGGTGGTATCCGTGAAATGAACGGTATCCCTGCTGCTATGTTCGTTGTTGATCCTCGTAAGGAAGCAAACGCTATCCACGAAGCAAAGATTCTTGGTATTCCTGTTGTTGCTATTGTTGATACTAACTGCGATCCTGATGATGCAGATTACGTAATCCCCGGCAACGATGATGCTATCCGCGCTGTAAAACTTCTTGCAGGTACAATGGCTAACGCTATTATCGCTGCAAACAACGGCGAAGTTTTTGAAGAAGTAGCTGAAGAAGCTGTTGAAGCAGAAGAAGTTCAAGAA
>JAZRTX010000010.1:0-5899 GCA_045652205.1 Clostridia bacterium | reverse complement strand
GATAATTTTAGGTGCAATAATTGCTTTGCTTTTATTTTTAATTATTCTTTCAATAGTTAAATCTGATAAAACTGTTAAAGACGTTGATAAAAGAGAGGAATTCGGTAATTTCAGTGGACTTTTAACCAGAGATGATTTTGAGGTTCGCGCTGACCACCCACTTGTTGAAACATATCGTATGCAATGGATAAAAGCCGCACCAGGTGATTTAAAAGATACATACCTGTTGTTTTATCTTGCAATTAAGCAGTTAATGAAAGAACAAGATGAAAGCGAAGACGAATGGACACAGGAACAATGTGAATCAAGAATGGATCAGATTGTAAGCGAACTTTCTGAAAAAACAGGTATAAATGTTTCTGTTGACGAGCTTCCTGAAACAGAATTTGATATGTATTTTGCAGAAGACGAAACCGAAAAAGAATTTTTTGAGGACGAAGAAGAATGAGTTTAATTCACGCAAATAAAGAAAGCTTTGATAAAATCACAAACAAAAAAATTGCTTTAATAGATTTTTGGGCACCGTGGTGTATGCCATGCCAGATGCTTACCCCTGTTCTTGAAGAAATCTCAGAAGAAATGCCTGAACTTATCATTGCAAAAGTAAACGTTGACGATGAGCCCGAACTTGCTATAAAGTATGGTATTAACAGCATCCCCTGCCTTATGCTTTTTGAAAACGGTAAATTAACAAACAAAAGCCTTGGATACATGGATAAAGATGCAATAGTTAAAAAGTTCAATTTAAAATAAAAAAATCCTCCTTTTTGAAGGAGGATTTTTTATTTAAAAAACAAGTAATTTACAATAGTGCTTATTAAAAGAATAATAAGACTTACAACAAGCGCTGTTCCGTTAACGGTAAGCATACTGAACATAATACCGAACAAACCTACAACGTTTGTAATTTTAGATATAGTAAGCATATATGGCATCTTTGCAGGCAATTTGGGTTTTTTAAGCTTTTCTAAACGTTCAGCACGTTCAAATTCTTCTATTTCCTCTACTGTCTGCACGTTATCTTCATTTTCATCAAGAATAATAACTTTTTTATCCTGCATATTATTTCTCCAATAATTTATCAATTAAAGCACATATTTTTTTGTGGGTCTCATCACAAGTACCTTCAACGTTGACCTTAATAATACGGTCTGAATACTTTTCACTGGCACGCTTTAAGCCTTCATCAACGCGCTTAAAGAAATCATCCCCTGCCATTTCCATACGGTCCTTTGTATCGTTTCCACCCTTACGCTTAAACGCGTCATCTGCTTTTAAAGTAAGCATCAAAGTAATATCGGGATATCTGTGATTGATAGCATATTTATTAAAAAGGTCAACACATTCTTCGCCTAACTGCCTGCCGTAGCCCTGATAAGCAAAGGTTGAATCAATAAATCTATCCAATATTACAATTTTACCTTCATTTAAAGCAGGTTCAATAACCTGTGACATATGTTGTGCCCTTGCAGCTTCGTAAAGAAAAAGCTCGCACATAGGTGAAATCTCAACGTTTTCTGCGTTTAATAAAATGTTACGTATCTTTTCACCCACTTTGCATCCGCCGGGTTCACGGGAAATCACAACAGATTTTCCTTTTGATTTAAGATATTCAGACAAAAGACGAATTTGTGTGCTTTTACCGCATCCATCGGTACCTTCAAATGAAATAAGCAAACCTTTTTGCATTAAATATTCCTCACATTTATACATAATATACATATATTGTACCACTAAGTACGTTTTTTTTCAACAACTTAATAATTAAGTTGCAAAATTTATGATTATTGTGTAAAATAACACTGTAATTTGTGCTTGTAGCTCAGTGGATAGAGCACCAGACTCCGACTCTGGGTGTCGCAGGTTCAACTCCTGCCAGGCACACCAGAAGACCGCTTTAATTTTTAAAGCGGTCTTTTTTTAAAATTTAAATAACGTTGCAACTCTTTTGGCTATTTTATATACAGGGCCTTCAAATTCTTTAGTTACATTTTTAAGTTCTTCGCTAATTTTTATACCTTGCGGGCAATGCTTTTCACATTTACCGCATTTAACACAATTAGATGCTGCTGTTGATTTTTTACGCAATGCACTACACATAAAATAATCAACAAATGCCCAGAATTTACCCTCAGAATATTTTCTGTTATACGCCGCAAAAGAACCGGGTATATCCACTCCTTTAGGACAAGGTACGCAATATCCGCAACCGGTACAGCCTATTTTCATTTTAGAATTTATGGCTTCAACAACAGAATCAAGCATAATCTGGTCTTCCTTGGTCAGTTCACCAATCTCGGTTTCACAGGCAGTTTTAATGTTTTCTATAACCATTTCTTCCGTGTTCATACCTGAAAGCACAACTGAAACTTCGGGTTGATTAAAAAGCCACTTAAATGCCCATTGGGCAGGCGTATAATTTTTAAAATTATCACTAAAAATCTTTTTCGCTTCATCAGGAAGGTTTTTTACAAGTTTTCCACCCCTTAAAGGTTCCATTATCATAACAGGCAAACCTTTTGAAGCTGCATATTTTAATCCTTTAACACCTGCCTGAGAGTTCACATCCATATAATTATACTGAATCATGCAAAAATCCCAAGAGTACACATCAATAAGGTTACAAAACTCCAACGAATTACCGTGATACGAAAACCCTATTTGCTTAATTTGTCCTGTTGATTTCTTTTCTGTTATCCACTCATCAATACCAAGTTTCAAAAGGCGTGTCCATGTATCAGTATCGGTAAGCATATGCATCAGATAATAATCAACGTAGGAAGTTTTTAACCGTTTTAATTCTTCGTTAAATATTTTATCAAGATCTTCTCGTTTTTTAATTAAATAATGTGGAAGTTTTGTTGCAATATAGACATTTTCGCGAATATTATTTTTTGATAAAATTTCACCTAACGTTGCTTCACTATTGGGATAAATATACGCCGTATCAAAATAATTGACGCCTGAATTATATGCAAGCATAATTTGTTTTTCCGCTTCCAAGAAGTCAATTTTTCCTAAATTGTTTTTAAAGCGCATACATCCAAAGCCTAAAACCGAAAGTTTATTACCGTATTTATCAACGCGATATTTCATAAAAATCCTTTCAAAAAATCCGAACAAAAATGTTCGGATTTTTTTAATTACATCATTTCTTTAACTAATTTTACAATTTCTTCAACGATATCATCTGTTGAAATCTTTGTTTTTAAGGATTTATCACGTGTTGTAAGTTCAACTACGTTTTCCTTTAAGTTTCTTGGGCTTACGATTGCGCGAACAGGCGCACCAATAAGATCAGCATCAGAGAACATTACGCCCGCAGAAACCTGACGGTCATCATAAATAACCTCTATTCCCCTATTTAAAAGCTCAGAATAAAGCTTATCTGCAAAAGCTTTAACCTCAGGATCGTCAGCACGCATAGCACAAAGCTGAACCTGCCAGGGCGCAACCGCCATAGGCCAGATGGGACCGTAATCATCGTGATGTGCTTCACAGATAGCCGCAGCAAGCCTGCCAACACCAATACCGTAACAACCCATAATAGGATGCTTGGTTTTGCCATCGCTATCAAGATATGTCATATCCATACTTGTTGTATATTTTTTGCCAAGCTGGAATATGTTACCTACTTCAATACCGCGTGAAACTTTAATTGCTTTTTTACCACATTTGGGGCAAATTCCACCTTCCTGGATTTTTGCAAAATCGTGGTATTCAGCTTCTTTAACATCCCTATCCATATCAAGACCTGTGTAATGATATTCTGTTTTATTTGCGCCGCAAACAAGATTGTTTCTGCCCTTTAATGAACTATCAAATAAAACTATTGCATCTTTTATAATATCAACAGGACCGCAGAATCCTGCGCAAAGACCTGATTCTTCAGTTACAACACCGGGGTGAATATCACAACCCAAGAAATTTGTAATCTTTGTTTCATTTGCTTCAAGATCACCGCGAATAAACAACACGATATATTTATCATCAGCATTTCTCTGATAGATAACTGCTTTACAGGAGTTAACTGCCTGAGTATTTAAAAATTCGCAAACCTCTTCAATGCTTTCTTTACCGGGTGTATGAACCATTGTAAGTTCGTTTGAAACTGCATCGCGTTCAATATCGCTGATATTATCTGCAGCTTCCATATTTGCTCTGTAATCACATTCAGTACAAATTGCAATAGAATCTTCCCCAATAGGTGTTAAAAGCATAAACTCGTGAGAAATACTGCCACCCATCATACCTGAATCGGATTTAACTGCAATAACCTCAGGCACACCGCAACGGGCATAAATCTTTTCATAAGCTTGATAGCACTTATCATAATACTGCTCTAAATCTTCCTGGCTTGTGTGGAAAGAATAAGCGTCTTTCATAGTAAATTCACGAACGCGGATAAGTCCTGCGCGTGGACGTGCTTCATCACGGAATTTTGTTTGAATCTGATAAATCATAAAAGGATATTTTGCATAAGATTGTGCGTAATCCTTTACAAGATGAACTGCCGCTTCTTCGTGGGTCATACCAAGCACCAAGGGGCTATCGTTTCTATCAGAAAAACGCATAAGTTCTTTGCCGATACTTTCATATCTGCCTGATTCTTGCCAAAGAGACGCAGGCATTACAACAGGAAACTGAACTTCCTGCCCATCAATAGCATCCATTTCTTCACGCATAATCTGTTCAATTTTTCTGGTAACACGTTTAAGTGGCATATAAGAAGAAAATATACCGTTTGCAACGTATTTACAATAACCACCGCGCACCATTAAAGCGTGGCTATCAACGCTACATTCAGAGGGTCTGTCCTTAAAACGATCACCAACAAGCTTATCTAATTTCATAAAAAAACCTCCAAGAAAAAATAAAACCCTAAGTTGAATAAACAACTTAGGGCGAACTTTTATATTAGTCCGCGGTACCACCTAAATTCAGTAAAAACCGCACTTAATTATCTCTGTAACGGGAGAACCCGATAAAGCCTAAAAATTCAGCCTTACTGCTCAAAGACGGGTTGGATATTTTTAGTTTAAAGGCTTGCACCAAACGCCTTCTCTCTGAAAAACAAAAATATCTACTATTTCTTATCAAAGCATTTAATATAAATTGGTGCAGGTAACAGGAGTTGAACCTGCATGAAATTACTTTCACACGGACCTGAACCGTGCGCGTCTGCCAATTCCGCCATACCTGCACGTTTATGACATATTGATTATATGTTCTTAACGCACTTTTGTCAATCAGATTTTCAAATAAAAATAAGGGTTTAATTTTGCTTAATTATAACAATAAATACAAGCAAAAAGTTTCATTACTCTTCATATTGAAAAATTCACATTTCTATGCTATAATAATAAAAAATATTCGGAGTTGATTGCGTGGAAAACAAAATATATTGTCTGCCGATTAAAACACCTAGCGGAATTATTAAATTAGAAATTAATCATACCGTTGTTAACAAAAGTGATGAGGATATGCGTGTCACCATTTCTACAACTATCCAAGGTACACCCGTTTCTTATCAAACCGAAACAACCGAAGAAGCTCTAATTTTGCTCGCAAAGAATCTGCCTGCAAAATGGCATATAAAATCCTGTATTTCCTGTCGCTATGGCCATTTCTGTCCCGTAGGCAATTTTAATAATGAACTATTTTGTGTAACAGACTTTGCACCGAAAGAGCCCCGTGATTTATGGCATGTTACAGAGAAAGAGATAGAACGAAAAAACAGAAGTCGCACACTATTTGATTGTTGCGACCACTACAAAGAACAAGCCGAAGATTATTTTACATATAGTGACTACTATTATGAGGTGACGAAATGAAAATACACGGTGTAAAGCGCGAATGGTCTCACCCGATTTTTTGTATGAAAAAGCATTATTGCCCC
>JAZRTX010000009.1:0-71482 GCA_045652205.1 Clostridia bacterium | reverse complement strand
CAACAATTTAAAAACCGTTCTTCCACAGGTGATTTTTTAATAAAACCTATGTTTTTCAAGGGTTTTAAAAGTTATCCCCATTATAAACACAGCTTATTATGAATATGATTAAATATATTCATTTATTATTATATTAAGGCGAGGTAAAAATTATGATTTTTTCATGCGATAAAGCCACGTTATTAAACGGATTAAACATTGCTTCAAAAGCACTTCCGTCAAAAAGTGTAAATCCTATTTATGAAGGTATTTTATTTAATGCAAGGAATTCTGATATTGTTTTAACAACAACAGATTCTTCATTAACAATTCAAACAAAAATTGCAGCTGATATTGAAGAAGAAGGTCAGGTTGTTATTAACGGTAAATTCTTTAATGAAGTTATCCGTAAAATGCCTGACGGTATGATTAAAATTAAAGGCGATTTTACTAACGGTATTGAAGTTACAAGTAATTTTACTAAAATAAATATTTCTGCGCTTGATCCAAGCGAATATCCTGCATTACCTGTAATTGACAGGGATAATTTTATAACCGTTCCACAGGGCGATTTAAAGAAGATGATCAATCAGACAATCTTTGCCACCGCAACTGATGAATCAAGACCTATTTTAACAGGTTGTTTATTTGATATTGATAATGAAAATATTACAGTTGTTGCGTTAGACGGTTGCAGATTATCTTTACGTAATTCATATTTACAGGATACTGCCGAACCTATTAAAGCAATTATTCCTGCCCGCGCACTTTCTGAAATTATTAAAATTATTTCCGATAGTGATGATTTAGCAAGAATTTATATTCAAAAAAGCTTCTGTATGGTTGAAATTGAAGAAACAAAGATTATGACCCGCTTAATTGAAGGCGAATTCGTTAAGTACAGGCCTATTATTCCAACTAATATGACAAGCTCAGTTATAATTAACAGAATTGAACTTTTAGAAGCTATTGACCGCGCTTGGTTAATCGTTAGGGAAAATGTTCGTAACAACTATATTTTATTTAAGTTTAACGAAGATAAGCTTGTTATTACTTCTCGTTCCGATACAGGCAACGCTTATGAAGAAGTTAACGTTCAGGGTAACGCTTCACCTATTGAAATTGGTGTAAACCCAAGATATTTTGTGGAATGTCTTAAAAATATTGAAGATGAATTTATTAAATTTTCATATACCACAGCCACAAGCCCCACAGTAACTACCCCTGTTGATGGGGATAAGTATTTATATTTAATTTTACCGGTAAGATTATAATATGTATTTATCTAAATTACAGCTCTGGAATTTTCGGTCTTATGAAAATCTGGAGCTTAATTTTCCTAAGGGAATAACAATTTTATACGGAAACAACGGTCAGGGTAAAACTAATATCGTTGAAGCTATTTATCTTCTTTGCACAGGCAGAAGCCACAGAACCAACCGTGAGCACGATATGATTCAATTTGATAAGCCTTGGGCAAGAATTAGAATTGAAGATATTCAAAAAGACGGCAGACACACAGTTGATATGGTAATGGCTCGCGGGCAGAAAAAACGCATTTTAGTTAACGGTCTTGCAATTTCAAGAATAAGTGAAATTTTAGGGCAGTTAAGCGGTGTAATATTTTCCCCTGAGGACCTTGATTTAGTAAAAGAAGGTCCACAAAAACGCCGTAGGTTTATGGATATTGAGCTTTCGCAGGTTTCAAAAAGCTATTTTTACGCGTTAAATGAATATAATAAGGTTTTAGAACAACGTAATTCATTATTAAAGGAAACCTCAAAAGCAAATGATTTATTTGTGTGGGATACGCTTTTAGCACAGAGGGCAGTTCCGATTATTAAAGCAAGGCGCGAATTTTGTAAGCGTCTTCAACCTCTTGTTAATAATATGCATCAGTATCTTTCTTCTAATAAGGAAGAACTTAACTGCATTTATAAGGATTCTATAAATGACAGGGAAGATATTGAAGATGCGATGTTAGAGCTTTTAGAAAAAAATCACGAAACCGACCTTAAACGCGGTTTTACTACAATCGGACCACATAAAGACGATATTATTATAAAATTAGGGGATATTGATTTAAGGTATTTTGGTTCACAAGGTCAGCAAAGAACGGCAACCTTAGCGTTAAAACTTTCTGAACTTGAAATGATGAAGGAAGATTTAGGCGAATATCCCGTACTTTTACTTGATGACGTGCTTTCTGAATTAGACCCAATACGTCAACAACTGCTTTTAGATAAAATAAAGGACGTGCAAACAATTATTACCGTTGCACAGCCTGTTGATTATTTTAATAATATGAACGTAACTTATTTCAGGGTAGAAAAAGGCAAGGTATGGAAAGAATAAACGTTGGAAGCGTAAAAATAAACAACTTTGTTTTAGGCACAGGCAGATTAGGTGATAAAAAATATAAAAAAGAATGCTTTAATATTTTAGACAGATACCTTGATTTGTGCTATAATACTTTGGACGTTGCAAGAAGCTACGAAAACGGTCAGGCAGAAGAATTTTTAGGTGAATATCTTAAAAATAAAAACAGGGAAGATATAGTTTTAATTTCAAAGGGCGGATTTCCTGAAGATAAAACTAAAATGCATTTGCCAAGATTAAGTAAAGAAGAATTACAAAGTGATTTAGATGCTTCTTTAAAAGCGTTAAACACAGATTATATTGATATTTACTTTTTGCATAGGGATGACGTTTCAAAATCCCCTGAAGAACTAATTGAAACTACAAACGAATTTATTAAACAGGGTAAAGTAAAAGAAATCGGTGCTTCTAACTGGACCGCAGGCAGAATTGAAACGGCTAATAATTACGCCTTAAAAAATAATCTTCAACCGTTTAAAGCAAGTCAGATAAATTATTCCCTTGCGCAGACTACACCTGCTTTAACGGGGGATATAACCCACGTTGTTATGAACGATATTGAATACGCTTGGTATAAAGAAACACAGTTTCCGTTAATTGCATATTCAGTTCAGGCAAAAGGCTTTTTCACTAAACAGATTACAGGTGAAATTTTAAAACCCTCAGGGCAAAAATCATATCTGCCGTTAAAAGAAAATTTCAGGCGGTTTGATAGAATAAATCAATTATCAAAAGAGAAAAATGAAAGTATTCCTGCGCTTTTAATGTCCTACGTATTATCAAAAGGCTTAAACGCTTCTGTTATCGGCGGGTTTTCAAATGTAAACCAACTGAACGAAGCAGAAAAAGGAATAAATATAAGATTAACAGAAAAAGAAATTAACTTTTTAGAAAAGGGAATTTAAGGAGATAATAAATGAAAGTAAGAACTCGTTTTGCACCAAGCCCCACAGGAAATATGCATATCGGTAACCTTCGTACCGCGCTTTACGGCTACCTTTTTGCAAGAAAAACAGGTGGCGATTTTGTTGTAAGAATAGAAGATACGGATCAGGTACGCTTACAGGAGAGTGCAACTGAAATTATTTTTAAAACCTTGGAGCAGACAGGTTTAGATTATGATGAAGGTCCTGGTAAAGAAGGGGATTGCGGACCGTATTTTCAGTCTGAAAGAAGACCTCTTTATATGGAATACGCTAAAAAACTTATTGAGAAAGGCGCCGCATATTACTGCTTCTGTACTGATGAACAGCTTGAACAGGATAGGGCAAGCGCTGAAGCAAAAGGCGAAACCTATAAATATCCTAAAACCTGCCTTAATTTAAGTAAGGAAGAAATTGAAAAGCGTATCGCAAGCGGAGAAAAGTTTGTTATCCGCCAGAATACCCCCGCAGATAAGGAAGTTTCATTTGACGATGCAATCTTTGGCCACGTAACAGTAAATTCAAATGATTTAGATGATATGATTCTTTTAAAAAGCGATGGTTTGCCAACATATAACTTTGCCAACGTTGTTGACGATCACTTAATGGGCATTACCCACGTTTTAAGGGGTTGCGAATATCTTTCTTCAACGCCAAAATACAATCTTTTATATGAAGCATTTGGTTGGGAACCCCCAATTTACGTGCATTTACCTTTAATTATGCGCGATGCTCAGCATAAACTTTCAAAAAGGCACGGTGATAAATCCTTCCACGATTTATTAGATGACGGCTTCTTAACTGATGCAGTTGTAAACTATATTACTCTTTTAGGCTGGAATGACGGCTCAAACAAAGAAATCTACACAAGGGATGAGCTTATTGAAGCATTCTCTCTTGAAGGCATCAGCAAATCACCATCAATTTTTGATATAAATAAGCTTCGCTGGATGAACAGTGAATATATTAAGGCTATGGATTTTGAAAAGTTCTACGAAATGGCTATGCCTTGGCTTGAAAAAGAAGAAAGCCTTAAAATTTACGATAGCAGAAAATTATTAAAGCTTATACAGTCAAGAACTGAAATTTTATCAGAAATTCCTGAAAAATTAAAGTTTTTACCTTCTGTTGCAGAGCATTCAACAGAAATGTACTGCCACAAAAAGTTCAAGTTAGACATTGACGGCGCAAAGGAAAGCTTAATTCAGGTTTTAGCAAAATATGAAAGCTTAACTGAATGGACAGAAGAAACTATTCACGATGCGTTAATTGAATTAGCGCAGGAAACCGGCAAAAAGAACGGTATGATTATGTGGCCTGCCCGTGTTGCACTTTGCGGTTTAGATTCAACCCCCGGCGGCGCAGTTGAATTAGCTGATATTATCGGCAAGGAAGAAACAATTAAAAGGCTTAAAAACGCAATAGAAATGTTTAATTAAAGGAAGTAAAACAAAATGGAATTTTTAATAGAAAGTATTCAGCTTTTACAATGGCAACAAGTTGTAATGTGGATAATCGGTGGATTACTGATTTTCCTTGCAATTAAAAAAGAAATGGAACCAACCCTTTTGTTACCTATGGGCTTTGGCGCAATTTTAGTAAACTTACCGCTTTCAGGGGCAATTACCCAAGGCGATTCACACGGTATTTTAGACGTGCTTTTCAGAATCGGTATTGACCACGAGTTTGCTGAAATGTTCCCCTTAATTCTTTTTATCGGCATCGGCGCGATGATTGACTTTGGTCCTGTTTTATCAAACCCCAAGTTAATGATTTTCGGTGCCGCCGCACAGTTTGGTATTTTCTTTACATTCTCAATGGCAAGATTATTCGGCTTTGAAATTAACGATGCCGCTTCAATCGCTATTATCGGCGCGGCTGACGGTCCTACCTCAATCGTTGTTGCAAACACACTTAAAAGTAATTATCTTGCGGCTATAATGGTTGCGGCATATTCATATATGGCACTTGTGCCAATTATTCAGCCCCCTGTAATTAAACTTTTAACCACTAAAAAAGAACGTATGATTCAGATGCCCTATAAGCAGGCAGACGTTTCAAAAACAACACGTATTCTTTTCCCAATAATCGTTACTGTAATTGCAGGTCTTGTAGCACCTTCAAGCGTTTCTTTGGTAGGCTTCTTAATGTTTGGTAACCTTATAAGAGAATGTGGCGTGCTTGATTCCTTAGGCGAAACTGCGCAAAAGGTTTTAGCAAACCTTGTTACTATTTTCCTTGGCATTACAATCGCAACAAGAATGCAGGGCGTAGATTTCTTAAGATTTGACACACTTTTAATTCTTTGCCTTGGTTTAGTTGCTTTCGTGTTTGATACCGCAGGCGGTGTGCTTTTTGCAAAGTTCTTAAACCTTTTCTTAAAGAAGAAAATCAACCCAATGATTGGTGCTGCAGGTATTTCTGCTTTCCCAATGTCAGGCCGTGTTGTTCATAAGTTGGCGTTAAAGGAAGACCCCAACAACTTTATTTTAATGCAGGCAATCGGTGTAAACGTTTCAGGTCAGGTTGCTTCCGTTATTGCAGGCGGCATTATTTTAAGCATGTTTGGAGGTTGATCGTAATATGGAAAACATAAAAAACTTTATTGATAGCCTTTCATTTATGGGCATTGGAATGGCAAGCATCATTATCGTAATCGGTGTTATCATTTTATCAGTTTTACTTTTAAATCTATTTACAAGCGATAAAATCAAAAAATCCCGTAAGATAATTTTCGTTATTGCTTTAATTGCGCTTTTAATTGCAATTGCTTTATTAAATACTTTATAAAAAAAGGTGGAAAAATTTCCACCTTATTTTTTTCTGAATTTATGGGGGGTCATTCCCGTTTCTTTTTTAAACTGCCTTATAAAATGATATTGATCGGTATAGCCTAAAATTTCAGCAATTTCACATATTGGCTTATCACAGGAAATAAGCAGATTCTTACTATGCTCAATACGTGCGCAGATGCTATCTTTTATAGGAGACGTGCCAAAGACAGATTTATAATTATTATGAAAACGGGAAGGGCTTAAATTAACGAAAGACGCCAACTGCTCAACAGTAAAATGCGTTTGCGGTTCAGAAAGTATCTTTTGCCTTATAAAGCGCATTTTATCCATATTATCCCCGTGTATTTTTTTTACAGGCGGATTATTTATTGCTCGCGATAAAAAGCAAAAAAACTGCTTCATCAGCGCATCAATCATAATCTTTTTTGTTTCTTCCTGTGAAAAAAATTCAAGCTCCGCCTTATAAAATAACTCTGAAATAAAAGAGCAATCGTTAGGATAAAAAATTTGGTTTACAGGGATATTCAGTTCTTCAAGCACAGGTTTTATACTTTCTGTTGCGTGAAACCAATTATGCAAAAGATTACAGTGGGAGATATATTTCTGCTCAACATTTGGGGCAAAAAAGACGCAAGCTCCGGGATTAACAGAGATAAATTCACCCTTTATCAAAACTTGCGCAGGGGTAAGAAAATGCAAAAAAGTATAGTCCCTGTGTCCGTGGGGGCGAACAATGGAAAACCCCTTTTTTTCGGGCCAATCGTGGCGGATAGAAGTTAATTCAATCATAATTATCACCATTTTTATTATACAAATAAACAGTAGGATATGTCAATAATTTAATAGGTTAATACATTTACTTTTTAATTTATAATCATTATAATGATTGTTGTTTATCGAAACGCCAAAAAGCGTTTCGATAAGCCGATTATATCGGCTTTTAGCAAAATAAAATCTGCGGTTTTATTTTGCACTACATTCATTGCAATGGTCAAAGTTCAAATTTTCTTTGAAAATTTGATACCAAATCAAAGATTTGGTGTCGAAACAACGTTTAAAATGTTGTTTCGACTTACTTTAATCATTATAATTACAAAAAAGGAGATGTATAAAATGATACCAAGAAACGAGCATCCAAAACCGCAATTTATGCGCGAAAATTGGCAAAATCTTAACGGACAATGGGATTTTGAAATTGATAATGAAGTTTCAGGATATGAAAAGGGCTATTATAATAGTGGAGTAGAATTTTCCAAAGAAATCACAGTTCCTTTTTGCCCTGAAAGCAAACTTTCGGGAATAGAAAATACGGATTTTATGAATGCCGTATGGTATAAGAAAAAGGTCAATATTAAAAAAACTGATGAGCTTATATTTTTGCATATTGGCGCAGCAGATTACAAAACTACGATTTTTGTAAACGGCAAACAAGCAGGGGAACACGTTGGGGGATACGTATCATTTTATCAGGATATAACCGATAAGGTTGTTGATGGTGAAAACGAAATCTGCATCTACTGTGAAGACCCTATAAAAACAAAAGCTATTCCCAAGGGCAAGCAAAGCCACGAATATAAACCAAGAGGCTGTATTTATACCCGTACCACAGGCATCTGGCAAACGGTTTGGCTTGAATACGTGCCCCAAAATTATATAAAAAGCGTAAAATATTATCCTAATATTTCGGATAATTCTGTTACGGTTGCAGTTTCCTTGGTTGGCAAGGCTGATTTTTCATTTGTTACAACCTATGAAGGTAATGAAATGGGAACCCATTTTATAAAAGATGCTACAGGTGAAATAACTTTTACCGTTAATTTAAAGGAAAAACATCTTTGGCAGGTAGGTAAGGGCAAACTTTATGACGTTGAACTTTCCTTTGGTAAGGATAAAGTTACAAGCTATTTTGGTTTAAGACAGGTACGCCTTGACGGAATGAGATTTTTAATAAACGAAGAATCTGTTTTTCAGCGTCTTGTGTTAGATCAAGGCTTTTATCCTGACGGAATATATACCGCACCAACCGATGAAGCATTAGAAAAGGATATTTTACTTTCCTTAAAAGCGGGTTTTAACGGCGCACGCCTTCATCAAAAGGTTTTTGAAGAAAGATTTCTTTATCACGCTGATAAGCTTGGTTATATTGTTTGGGGCGAATATGCTTCCTGGGGGCTTGATAATACGGACCCGAATTCAATATATTCCATTTTGCCTGAATGGATTGCTGAAATTAACAGGGATTTTAACCATCCGTCAATTATCGGTTGGTGCCCCTACAACGAAACTTATGCGTGGAACTTAAAAGGGTTTCAATATGATGATGCAGTAAAGATGGTTTATGAAATAACAAAAAGTCTTGACCCAACAAGACCCTGTATTGATGCAAGCGGTGGATTCCATGTAAAAACAGATATTTATTGCGTGCACGATTATAACCACGATGTTGAAAAGTTCAGAGAGAGCTATTTGCCCTTTATGACTTCGGATAATTTGTTTGATTTATATAAGGATAAGCAAAAATATAAAGGTGAAGCAGTATTTTTAAGTGAATACGGCGGAATAACTTATGCAAAGGATGAAGGTTGGGGCTATGGAAAGGCAACAACTCCGGAAGAATTTTATGCTATGTTTGAAGGGCTTACCAACGTTTTAATGGAGCATCCTAAATTCTTTGGTATGTGCTTTACCCAGTTAATAGACGTTGAACTTGAAAGAAACGGCATATATAATTACGACCGTAGTGAAAAATTTGACGTTGCACCGTTAAAAAAGGTACTAAATAAAATAGCAGAAATAGAAAAAAGTGTTGATTAAATCAACACTTTTTTTGTTTTTTATATTCTGATGGGGTTAAACCCGTTTCTTTTTTAAACACCTTTGAAAAATGGTATATGCTTGTAAATCCGCAAGCTTCAGCAATTTCGTTAAAGGAAAGAAAATCGCTGATTATTAAGCCTTTTGCTTTTTGAATTTTTTGCATTGTAACGTATTTTAATGGGGGCATACCAAACTTTTTAACAAAAAGCTTTCTAAAATACACGCAACTGATACTGCAAAGAGATGCTAAAAATTCGTTTGTTGGTGGCGGGGAAGAAAGATTTTCTTCAATATAAGTTAATGCAGGCATTAAAAGAAGGGAGTTTTGGTTTAAAAGATAATCTTCTGTTGTTTGTTCAACAAGTTTTGTTATAATGCGGTAAGCATCTTGAAGCAAAAAGGCGTTTTTACCTTCTTCCCTAAAGTTAAGTGAGTGTTCTATCCTGTTAAAAATGCTGATAAACTCTGCAATATTAGTAACAGGGATAGAAAGAATATTATTTTCTTTTAAAAAAGGCGTGTTAAGTTCAATAATGTAACAAGCACTATCTTCTAAACAAAGGTATTCGTAGTCGCAACCCTTTGGCAAAATAACAATATGGTCGCGGTCCAAAATAAATTCATTACCGTTTTGTTTATAAGCGGTTGCGCCTTGGGTTTTAATTAAAATGCCTGTACTTTCCCTGTTGCTCTTTTTAGAATTTATGCCTTTTTTTAAGCAAATGCGGTTTGCCGCAAGCACTTTATGTATTATCAAATCGTATAAATAGTTTCCCATAAGAATGCCTCCTTACTCACATATATTATACTGATAATCGCGAAAAAATCAATAGTAAAAATTTATTTTAGTATCATTTTAGATAAATTTTATAATTTGGGCGTGTACTTTTATTAAAGATAAAAGGGAGATTGTTTTTATAAAAACATCTTTTTAAAATGCACCGTTACCCCAAAGGGTAAGCGTAGTAAGGGAAAATATCGGCAAAGTAATTGAAACACTACTTGACGATATGGTAAAAATGGATTACACTATAAATCCAGAAGGAACTGAAAAAGCAAACCTTTAAAGTTAGCAATCAGTTAAAAGGGCAAGCTTTTTTCCATTTTCTTAGGTTATTGGGGCGTACCTGCCAACAATAATGTAAGGCAGAAAATGAGATTTATAAGGTGCTTCCTGTTAAGGATACACGCAAAGCCCACGCAAAAAAACGTGGCAAAAACGTAGGTAAGGTGGTACTCACTCTTGATTGACACATTATTTTTAACTTTATCAAAAATAGGTGTGCTTTTTGCATTTATTTTAGTTGGCTTTATTTTAAGGCGAAAAGATCTTATACCCCAAACAAGCGGAAAAACCCTTTCGTTTATCGGAACAAACGTGTTTTTCCCTGCATACTTAATAAACAACCTTTCCGCAAACTGCACAAGGGAAAAATTAAAAGAGAACTCATCTCTTGTTTTATGGGGAATGGTATTTTTAGTAAGTGTGCTTTTAATTGGTTTTGCACTTTCTTGCGTGCTTAAAAAAACCAACATAGTAAAAAACACTTTGATTTACATATTTGCGTTTTCTAATTACGGTTACTTTGGTTATCCCGTTATGGAAAAGGTGTTCGGGCAGGAATTTGTTACAAAAACAATTATGTTTGCTCTTGTATCAACCATTGCAATTGCATCATTAGGATATTTTCTTTTAATGGGTAAAGGAACCAGCTTTGTAAAAAGCCTGCTTTCACCATCCATTATTGCAATATTTATAGGTGTATTTATTGGCTTAACAGGTATAAAATTACCAAACCCCGTTGTTGATTGCCTTTCTTCAGCAGCAGATTGTATGAGTCCCGTTTCAATGATTTTAACAGGCTTTGTGCTTGGCAAGTTTAAATTGGGCGAATTATTTAAGGATCCTGTTTCTTATTTGATTTCATCGGTACGCCTTATAGTTATGCCGCTGATTTTTGCAATTTCATTGTATCTTTTAGGCGTTAAAGGCTTATTGTTCGCAATACCCGTTATAATTACCGCAATGCCTGTTGGTATGAACACTGTTATGTTTGCAGAAGCCGGTGGCAACGATTCATCAAAAAGCGCAAGAATATGCTTTATATCTTACATTATGGGCGCAATAACAATTCCGTTAGCCTTTTTAGTGGCAAACTTAATGATGTAAAAAAAGGACTTGATTTTTCAAGTCCTTTTTTTTATTCAAAAACTCCCGTTGAAAAATACTTGTTGCCCGAATCTGCAAAAAGCACAACGATATTTTTATTTTCTTCCTGTTTTGCAATTTCAATAGCGGCTTTTAAAGCTGAGCCTGAGCTTATACCCGCTAAAATGCCTTCTGATTTTGCTAAAAGATTGGTGTAATAATAAGCATCTTCATCAGAAACAGTTAAGATTTTATCAACTATTGCCTTATTAAAGGTGGCAGGCACAAAGTTTGCACCGATTCCCTGTATCTTATGCGCGCCTGTATAACCTTTTGTTAAAAGTGGAGAACTTTCAGGTTCAACACCTATAATCTGAACGTCCTTATTACGTTCCTTTAAAAACTTGCCTGTGCCTGAAATAGTTCCGCCTGTGCCGATGCCTGCAACAAATATATCTATGTTGCCGTTTGTATCGTTCCAGATTTCAGGGCCTGTGGAATAGTAATGGGCAAGGGGATTAAGTGGATTAACAAACTGACCGAAAATGATTGCATTGGGGTCAGTTTTTTTAATTTCTTCCGCTTTTTCAACTGCGCCCTGCATACCAAGGGAACAAGGTGTAAGAATAACTTCTGCGCCATAAGCAGTTATTGAACCGATTCGCTCTTTGCTCATATTATCGGGCATAACGATTTTTGCTTTATAACCTTTTTTTGCGCAAACAAAAGCAATACCGATACCTGTGTTACCGCTTGTTGCTTCTATAAAGATGGTATCTTTGTTTAATAAGCCTTGGGATTCGTAGCTTTCAATAATAAAGCTTGCAATTCTATCCTTGGCGCTTCCGCCGGGATTAAAGCCTTCTAATTTGGCAAAAATATTTGATTTTAAGTTTAATTCCTGTTTAAGCCTGTTTAACTGAACCAATGGGGTGTTGCCAACAAGCTTTAAAGCAGAAGAATAAGCATTCATAATAAAACCTCTATAAATTTATACAAAATGATACTACATAAATAAACTTGGATCGTAACCGTAAATCTGAACAACCTCAAACATATCGGAATTTTTAATGTTTTTTACTGTAACAATGCTATCGCCTTTTTTATCTATATTGATACCCTGTTTATAAAAAGCGTACCACACTAAATAGGCGCATTGAACAGTTTTAGGCGCGTTTCCTTGCTTTTTATTAAAGACCCCTGCAAGTGGCGAATAGGTAATACCCATCAAATCATCATAAGCTTCAGTTGCAATTGTTTTTAATTCTTCGTCAGTTGCATCTTTTAAACGAAGCATTATAAAGGTTGGATAATATTCCCAGGAAGAAACGCTGTAAATAGTTGCAGGCTCAAAGATAATAGGTGCTTCCAGCACTTTGTCTTTATCAACAGCAATTCCTGCATGGCCGTGGCGCCAAAGAAATGAATGGCTACTTTCCATAATCAGAACATATCCCGGCTTAACGTCAAAAATCTCAAAGGCTTTTATATAAGCGCCTGTTTCAGAAACACTGTATTCCATACTTGTGGTAATGGCTTCGCGCACACAAACAACTTCATTTTTATTAAAAAAGTTTTCCTGAAAAGAAAGCACGCGATCAATAAAATCTTCGTCATCTTTAATTTCGTCAACGGCGCATTTGCCAAGACCCGTCTGATAAAAAATGGTTTTGTAATCTTCAGCAGTAAAAACTGATTTTTCTAAAATGGGGATAAGGTCGGTTTTTTCGTATTCGGGTGAAAAGAAAGCGTTATTATGTAAAGTAACAACGCTTACAATACCATAAACAGCCAAAATTAACGCAAGAGATAAGGCAATTATGGATAAAATTCTTTTCTTCATCAGTTTTTAACTGCGTCATAAATAACGCGGATAGCTTTTTCAAGGTTTTCTTCATCAACACCGATAATAATGTTGATTTCGCTTGAACCCTGGTCAATGGTGCGGATATTGATATGCTCTTTACCTAATGCGGTAAAGATTTTACCTGCAATACCTGCGCTTTTTGCCATACGGTGACCAACAACAGCTAAAAGTGCAAGGCCTGGAACGTATTCAACGGAATCGGGATTTAATTCATCCTGAATAGCCTGTAAAACGTGGTCTAACTTGCCATTTATCGCCTTTTCGTTTAAAACGGCAGTCATAGTGTCAACACCTGAGGGAAGATGTTCAAATAAAACGTTGTTTCTTTCAAAGATTTCAAGGAATTTTCTGCCGATACCAAGTTCGGAGTTCATCATACTCTTTTCAATGGTAATGGCGCAGTAGCCCTTGTGACCTGCAATACCTGTAATCTTCATTGTGTCAACCTTCTGATCGTCAGCAAGCTTACTAACAATCATAGTGCCTGCATCTTCGGGCGCATTGGTGTTGCGGATATTGATTGGAATACCGCTTTGCTGAACAGGGAAAACTGCATCCTGATGTAAAACTGCGGCGCCCATATATGAAAGCTCGCGTAATTCCTTATAAGTAATAAACTTAATAGCCTGTGTTTCAGGAACGATTCTTGGGTCGGTTACCATAAAGCCTGAAACGTCAGTCCAGTTTTCATAAAGGTCAGCCTTTGCAGCGCGGGCAACAAGAGAACCTGTAATATCGCTTCCGCCGCGGGAGAAGGTCTTTATGCTACCGTCAGGGCGTGAACCGTAAAATCCTGGGATTACAGCGTTGCCGTATTTTTGAAGACGCTTTGCCATAACTGTGTTGGTTTTTTCAGCATCTAAAACGCCGTGACCTGTAAAGAAAACAACTTCAGCCGCATCAATAAACTTAAAGCCAAGATATTCAGCTAATAAAATACCGTTAAGATATTCACCGCGGGAAGCAGTATAATCAATAGTTGCGCCGTTATCAACTTTTTCCTTGATTTCAGCGATTAAAGCCTTAACGTCAGTTTTTAAGTTAAGGTCCTTGCGAATACTTTCGTAGCGGTTGTAGATTTTATCAAAAACCTCACTTGTATCCTGTTCAGCGCTTGCTAAGGCATAGCACTTATATAAAAGGTCGGTAACCTTTTCATCGTTTTTATCTCTTTTGCCGGGGGCAGAGGGAACAACGAACTTACGGGATTCGTCTGCAAAAATAATATCCTTTACTTTTTTAAACTGGTTAGCGTCTGCAAGCGAACTGCCGCCAAATTTTGCAATCTTAATCATTTTTTATCTCCTACTTAATTTTTCTTGCTTCAAAATAGTATCTTTTATCAATACCCATTCCCATTGAAAAGGTTTTTCTTGGCAAAGCGCCGTTTTGTAAAACCGCAGGGAAAAGGTCTTTTTTATCTAAACTTGGTATTAAAATGCCAACAGTGTTTTTGTTCTTTGCATTTTTAATAACCTGCTCAGGCTCGTGAATATAATCAACAACGCCCTTTTTTTCTGATAAATACGCATCTATTATATTCTGTATTGTGCCTACCGTCAAGTAATGAAGGGGTGAAAGATAAAAATCTTTTTGATTTTCTTCAAAAATAACGGTGATTTTTTGACCGTTAGGGTCAAAATTATCGTTTAACACCTTAATAAAATCGTCAACGTCAATATCGTAAAGCACCCTGTGAATAGGTTCAAAGTCCAACGCTTCATCGTGAAGATTAACAATTTCACATAAAGCATAGCGGGCAGGGTGAGTGATTTTTTCTTCTTCTGTTAAGGTTGGTTTTAAGTTTTCCCAACATTTTTTTGCCGTTGCAAGTGAATGGTTACCGTCACCAACTGCAAGGCGAATAATATCATCACCGTTTTTGCAATCGGTTTTTAATAAGGTTTCAAAAATGCGGTTTTGCTCTTCTTTATTTAATAACCAACCCTTTATGCTTCCGCCCTTTTGCATTAAATCAGTTTCGTATAAAAGAGTAAGATTATTTTTATCAATTTGTTCAATTAAAAGCTTTTCTTCATCGTTTACTAAAAGCATTATGTGGGGTAATTCAAGTGGTGCATTTTCCCTTATTTTAACCCTTGGGGGAAGACGGTCTTCTATTGTGCCTTCGGTTGGGCGGATTAAGGATTTAGTACCCTTTTTATATTCGTATTCTTCTAAATCACAGGCTAAAACGATGCCCTTACGAATTTTACCGTTATTTAAAGTGCGTTCAACGTAAATTACTGCATCTTTAATTTCCCTGAACAAACCTTGTTCAAGATAGGAAATCATATTTTCATTTATTTTTTTAATTCTTTGGGAATTATCTTCGCTTAAATAGATTTCGGGAAAGGTAAGATTATAGGTTGAAAAAGCGTCTTTTGCAAGCGCATCAACTTGTTGCCAGTATTCCTTATCCCCTGTAAACTGGTCGCAGGCAACACAGGAATACTTAAAAAGGTCAGCATCTTCTTTAGGAAGTAAAATGCTTGTTGCTCTAACAGTTGTCATAATAAATCCCCTTTCATTTTTTGCACCGCGCAAAGAATAGCGGCTTTAACCTGATGGTAAACGATACCGCCTTGCATATAGAACATATACGGCTCGCGAATTGGCGCATCGCCACTTAATTCTATGCTTGCGCCTTGAATAAACGTGCCTGCCGCCATAATAACTTCGTCAGTATAACCCGGCATAGCCCAGGGCTCAGGGGTAACAAAGGCTTCAACAGGGGAAACCGCCTGAATCTGCCTGCAAAATTCCACAAGGTTTTCTTTATTATATAAGCAAACGGATTGAATAATACAACCCCTTGGTTCGTTATATCTTGGTGACGGAGAGTATCCGTATTCTTCTAAAATGCGGGATGCAAATATCGCACCTTTAAGTGCCTGCGCAACAGTCTGGGGCGCAAGGAATATACCTTGAAAAAAGGGCAAGTAACCGCCTGCATAAGAGCCAACTTCTTCGCCAATACCTGGGGCAGTCATACGGTAAGCAATTCTTTCAATCAAAGCCTTTTTGCCTGCAATATAAGCGCCTGTTGGTGCAATACCGCCACCTGCGTTTTTAATTAAAGAACCAACAATTATGTCTGCGCCTGCTTCAATAGGCTCCATTTCTTCAACAAATTCACCGTAGCAGTTATCAACAAAGATAATTGCGTTTTCGTTTACGCTACGGATTATATCACAAGCCTGTTTAATTTCGCTAACTAACAAAGAAGGTCTGTCCTGATACCCCCGTGAACGCTGAAGCATAATTAAATCGGCGTTTTCAGCCTCTTTCTTTAAGCCTTCTAAATCAAGGCGCTTGTCTTTTAAAGGAAGCTCTTTATAACTTGCGCCCATATCACAAAGTGAGCCTTCAACGTCTTCCTTATGACCAATAATACCTTCTAAGGTGTCATAAGGCGCACCTGATGCTGAAAGAATTCGGGTGCCTTTTTTCGTTAAGCCTTGTAAAGCGAGAGCCAAAGCGTGAGTGCCCGATGCAATCTGCGGACGGACGATGGCATCTTCCGCCTTAAAAATACGGGCAAACAAGGTTTTTAATTTATCCCTGCCTGTATCATCATAGCCGTAGCCGTAGGTTGCGGCAAAGTGGGAAGGCTGTATTCTTTCTTCCCTGAAGCAATCAAGAACCCAAAGCTGATTTTTTTCTTGTATCTTTTCAATTTTATTAAATTCTTCTTTTAAAGAAGCTTCAAGCTCTTCAGCCCTTTTAACTAACTGGGGGCTGATACCGTAGTTGGTAGTTAAAATGTCCATAAAAAATTCCTTTAAATACTGTTTAAAATTGTGTTTATATTTTCGTTCATATCGCCGTTTAACCAGATAGCGTCTTCACTTTTCATCCAGGTTAATTGGCGTTTTGCATATCTTCGGCTTTCCTGCTTAACCTTTTCTAATGCTTCTTCCCTTGTGCATAAGCCGTTAAAATAATCAATTATCTGCCTGCAACCAATGGCTTTATAGGCTTGATTATCTTCGGTTAAGCCTGCATCGTAGATAGCCTTTACTTCTTCAAAAATGCCCTGCTCAACCATTATATCAACGCGCTTGTTAATTCTTTCATAAAGAATTTCTCTCTCTGGTGAAATACAAAAAAGTTTAAAATCAAACTCCGTATTTTTTTCTTTTTCCTTAATGGTGTCCTTTGGTAAAGCACCTGTTAAAGCGTGAATTTCTAAAGCGCGGATTATCCTTTTGCGGTCTTCACTTTTGATTTTTGTGTCCGCATTTAATTCTAAAAGCCTGTTATAAAGAACGCTTGTTTCTTCTTTATCAAGCTCTTTTCGTATATCGTTTGTGCTTTCGGGCATAAAATCGGGGTTATATATAAGCCAGTGGAAATACATACCTGTTCCGCCAACGATAATTGGTTGCTTGCCACGGGAAAGAATATCGCGGATTTTTTCTAACGCCATAATTCTGTAATCGTAGGCGGTAAAACGGCCGTCAAAATCAAGAAAGCCCATTAAATGATGGGGAATACCCTGCTTTTCTTCTTCTGTTGGCTGTGCAGAACAAATAGGAATATCCTTATAAATCTGCATTGAATCACAGGAAATTATTTCGCCGTTTAATTGTTTTGCCAAATTAACGCCTAAGGCAGTTTTACCTGACGCGGTAGGCCCTGCAATAACTATTACTTTTTTCATTGTATCCTCTTAAAACGCACTTCAAGCTCGTGCTTGGTTAAACGGATAAGAATAGGTCTGCCGTGGGGGCAGGTAAGGGGAATACCTTCTTCTTTTATCAGTTTTAATAAAAGTTTAATATCAGCTTCGGATAATTTATCCCCGCCCTTAATTGCGCTTTTGCAAGCCATCTGCATAAGTTTGTTTCTTTTTAATTCTTGCGTACGCACGTTTTTAACGTTTTCTTCTAATGAAGATAAAAATCTTTCGGCGTTAATGTTATTTAAAATTTCAGGAACTTCCTTTATCGCAAGCGTGTTAAAGCCCATATCGTCAATAACAAAGCCCATTTTATTTAATTCGGGCATTAAATCAACAACGCAAGCAAATTCCTTGGGCGAAAGCTTTACTAATTGGGGAAAAAGTAAAATCTGACTTTTGCCTTCTTCCTGCATAGAAGAATTAAGCCTTTCAAATAACAAGCGTTCGTGGGCGGCGTGCTGGTCAATAATAAAGCAATCGTCATTTTGTTCAATAACGATGTACGTATCAAAAAGTACGCCTGTAATCTTATATTCACTATCTAAATCTAAAAGAATTTCTTCCTGCTTAGTTTCTGTTTTTATTTCTTCCGTTTTTGCTTCAATAAAAGTTTCTTGAATAAAAACAGGGTTAGGTGTGTCTTTTACTTGTAAGGGTGTTTCTTTAAAGATTTCAGGAACCTTAACGTTTTCAAAAAAGTCCGTCTGCCTAAGGGAATCATCTTTTTTATATTCTACCTGCTTAGGTAAAACTGTTTCAACTTCAACAATTTTAATTTCTTCTTTTTCTTCCTTTTTATCAAAAAGTGAAGGAATTTCCTGATTATCCCTTAACACCTTTGAAATTATTGAAGAAACTGTATCGTAAACAGGTAAGCTTTCTGCAAAGCGAACTTCTTGTTTTGTTGGGTGCACGTTAACGTCAACAAGGGAACCCGCAACGTTCATTTCTAAAACAAAGAACGGGAATTTGCCGATATTAAGCCTGCCCTGATAACCTTGTAAAATAGCCGAAGAAACAAGGTCGTTTTTAACGCTTCTGCCGTTTACGAATAAAATTTGGCGGGAGCGGTTGTTTCTTTGGATTTCTGCTTTTCCGATAAAGCCCTTTAAGGTAATGCCGTCCTTAGTTTCGTTAACTTCAATCATATTTTTAGAAACGTCAGCACCAAAAACCGCGCGTATTGCAGAAAGCAAATTGTTATCTCCGGGCGTTCTTAAAAGAGTTTTGCCGTCCTGAACAAACCTTAATGAAATCTCGGGGTTAGATAAGGCAAGGCGGTTTACCGCTTCAAAAACGTAGGAAGCTTCCTGGCTTGCGCGCTTTAAAAACTTGCGCCTTGCAGGAGTATTAAAGAATAAATCTTCAACGATAATAGTTGTACCTTCTGCGCATCCACAAGGGAAAAATCTTTCAATAACACCGCCTGTTAATTCAATCTGCGTGCCTTCGTCAGAATTTTTCGTTCTTGTTGAAAGAGAAACACGGGAAACTGCGCTGATAGAAGGCAACGCTTCACCGCGGAAGCCCAAAGTAACAATATCGTTAAGGTCTTCCGCAACGCTGATTTTACTTGTTGCGTGGCGTAAAAAGGCATTTTTTACGTCTTCTTCTTCCATACCGATACCGTTATCGGTAATTCGGATAAAGGAAATTCCGCCGTCCTTAATTTCAACGGTAATATTACTTGCCCCTGCATCTATGCTGTTTTCTACAAGCTCCTTTACGATTGAAGCGGGCCGTTCAACAACTTCGCCTGCGGCAATCTTATTGGCAACGCTTGCATCAAGAAGTTTTATTTTCATAATTCACGTTTCGCCTTTTCTCTTAATTCACATAAAACGTTTATGGCTTCAATAGGTGTAAGTGTGTTTATATCTACGTTTCTTAATTCTTCTAAAATGTTTTCAGTGTTGGTAGAAGTAAAAAGTGTGGTTTGTGTGCCGTTAGGCTGATTTTTACTGTTTGCAATATCAACCTGCTCAAGATCTTTTAAAAGCTCTTTTGCTCTTTTTAAAACAGGCTTTGGCACGCCTGCAAGGTTTGCAACTGCAATACCGTAGCTTTTATCTGCACTGCCACGGACAATCTTACGTAAAAAGATAATATCATCACCGTATTCTTTTGCGGTGATAGAATAGTTTTTAACGCCGTCCAAAGTGCCTTCTAATTCACTTAATTCGTGGTAATGGGTTGCAAACAGAGTTTTTGCGCCAATGTTGTTAGAATTTGCAATATATTCCGTTACTGCCCAGGCGATTGAAAGACCGTCAAAAGTAGAAGTGCCCCTACCGATTTCGTCTAAAATAATTAAACTGTTCTTTGTGGCGTGTTTAAGAATGGTTGCAACCTCCGTCATTTCAAGCATAAAGGTGCTTTGCCCTGCGGAAAGGTCGTCAGATGCGCCAACGCGGGTAAACAGGCGGTCGCAAACGGGAATATCAGCGGAAATACAGGGAACAAAACAACCTAAATGACCCATAAATGTAATTAGTGCAACCTGACGCATATATGTGCTTTTACCTGCCATATTAGGTCCTGAAATCAGCATAAAGCGGTTTTCCTGATTATCAAGATAAGCATCATTTGGCACAAATTGCATATTGGGTTGCATAACCTCAACAACAGGATGCCTGCCCCCTGAAATATTTAAAACACCGTTTTCGTTAATATTTGGGCGCACGTAGTTGTTTTCAGAAGAAACGGTTGCAAGGGATAAAACTGCATCAACAACTGAAATTGCCCTTGCAGTAGTTTTCATTCTGAAAAGCGCGTTAAGAAGCGTCTGGCGAATCTCACTAAAAAGTAAAAGTTCTAACTTTAACGCCTTTTCTTCTGAACCTGTAACAAGTTCTTCCGTTTCTTTTAATTCGTCAGTTGTGTATCTTTCTGCCCCTGCAAGCGTCTGCCTGCGGGTGTAGGTGTAAGGCACTTTATCTTTAAAACTATTGGTAACTTCAATAAAGTAACCGAACACGCGGTTATATTTAATTTTTAAAGTTTTAATGCCTGTGTTTTCGCGTTCTCTGGCTTCAATCTGCGCAATCCAGCTTTGACCGTGCTTAACTGCATCGCGGTATTTATCAAGCTCTTCATTAAACCCGTCACGGATAACACCGCCGTCACGGATAGATTCTGACGGAGTTTCCTTAATGGCTTTTTCAAGAAGCTCATAAATATCTTCTAAGGTATCAATATCCTCATAGCAGTATTTTAATAAGGGGCTTTTAACGTCCTTTAAAAGAGTTTTAATGCTTGGTAAATTCCTTAACGCCCTGCGCATAAAAACAGTTTCCTTGGGTGAAACTGTGCCGTAAGCAACACGGGTGCAGATTCTTTCAATATCACAGATATATTCAAGTGCAGAATAAAGGTCCTGTGAAAGAGCATAATTTTCAAACAATTCCTGAACACCGTCAAGGCGTTCTTCAATGTCTTCTTTAATATTAAGGGGGCGTTCAAGCCAGGATTTAAGCCTGCGCGAACCCATTGGTGTTCTTGTTTTATTTAATAACCAATAAACAGAACCGCGGGTTCCGTGGTCACCTAAGGAAGAAAAGATTTCAAGGGTTTTTATGGCGGCAGAATCAAGAATAAGACCCTTATTATTATCAATAAAAGTAAGGGTGTTCATGTGCTGTAAGGGATTTTTTTGCGTAATGCACAAGTATTCCCATAAGCCTGCTGCCGAAATAATGGGCAGTTTTTTAGATAAGCTTTCAGCGTTTTTAAAGCGGGAATAAAGATTTTTTATAGCATTTGGATTTTCGTAAATTTCTTTATTAACACTAAAAGGCTTAAACTGTTTTAAAATATGTTGGGGTATGGATTTTGAAGCATTATAAAATTCTTCGTTAACGATAATTTCGTTAGGATTGATTTCAAAAATCAAATCGCAAACCTTAGAAAGTCCGGGTTCACTTAAAATAACGGTAATATTGAATTCGCCTGTTGAAACGTCAGCCCAGGCAAGCGCGCACTTGTTTTTTTCTAATGCGATTGATAACAAAAAGTTGTTGCTTTGATTTTTAAGCATATCGTCTTCAATAATAGTGCCCGGTGTAACAACGCGCACAACGTCCCTTTCCACAAGACCCTTTGATGCCTTGGGGTCGGTTAACTGTTCAACGATAGCAACCTTATAGTTCTTTTCAAGAAGCTTATTGATATAAGCGTTTACGCTATGATGGGGAACGCCACACATTGGGGCGCGTTCAGTTAAGCCACAGTCCCTGCCTGTTAAAGCAAGCTGTAATTCACGGGATGCGATTTTTGCATCGTCAAAGAACATTTCATAAAAGTCACCAAGCCTGTAAAACACAAGACAGTCCTGATACTTTTCTTTTAATTCAACGTATCTTTGCATCATTGGTGAAAGACCCATTATTCTACTATCTCTCCTACTAAAACGTTAAGTTTGATTTTTGTTATTTTTACGTTTACTAATTTGCCTGTTAAATCCTTTTCGCTTGCGAAAACCACTGTTCTGCCGTGGTCGGTTTTTCCGCAAAGTAAGTTTTCGTCTTTTTTAGCCTTGCCCTCAACAAGTACGGGGTAAGTGTTATTTAAGTAAATTTCGTTTGATTTTAAGGAACATTCTTCGCTTAAAGCAATTAACCGCGCCATACGTTCCCTTGTTTTTTCGCTTGATACCTGATCCTTCATTTTTGCAGCCGGCGTGCCGATACGCTTTGAGTAAATAAAGGTAAAAGCTGAATTATAGCAAACCTCTTTGTATAAATCATAGGTGTCCTGAAAATCTTCATCGGTTTCACCGGGGAACCCAACGATAATATCGGTGGTTATGGCAATTTCAGGCATAGCCGCCTTTAATTTTTTAACTATCGTTAAATAATCTTCGCGGGTATAATGGCGGTTCATTTTTTCCAAAATTCTGTTTGAACCTGACTGAACAGGCAGGTGAATGTATTTGCAAACCTTTTCACACTGTGCCATAGCCTTAATTAAATCGTCAGAAAGGTCTTTGGGGTGGCTTGTCATAAAACGGATGCGTTCTAAACCGTCAATTTTATTTAATTCCCTTAATAAATCGGGGAACGAAATATCACAGCCTTTGCCGTAAGAATTTACGTTCTGCCCTAAAAGAGTAATTTCCTTTACACCGTTTTTAGCTAAAAGAGTGGCTTCTTTTATAATATCCTGGCTTTTTCTTGAACGTTCTCTGCCCCTAACGTATGGAACAATACAGTATGAGCAAAAGTTATTGCAACCGTACATTATGTTGATAAATGCAAAAACGTCCTTTTCCCTTAAAACAGGCATATCTTCAATAATGTCCGATTCTTTTTCAAAAAGGGAATACTGCTTGTTTTTGTTTAGCGCGTTAAACATCAGCTTTGGCATCTCAAAAGTGTTGTGGGTGCCGAAAACAACGTCAACAAAGGGAAAGCGCTTTTTGATTTTTTCTAACGAGCCTTTCTCTTGCATCATACAACCGCAGATCATTATAAGCATATCGGGGCGTGTTTTCTTTTCGCTTTTTAATTTGCCTAAATTGCCTAAAAGCCTGTCTTCCGCGCCTTCGCGAACGCAACAGGTGTTGAAGATAACTGCATCGGCGCTCTGTCGGTCAGCGCTTTTTTCATAGCCCATTTCTTCAAAGAAACCCATTAACGTCTGGGAATCCCTAACGTTCATCTGGCATCCGTAGGTTTCAACAAAATAGGTGTGCTTTTTATTTTTAAAATGTTCTTTAACCTTTAAAAGATATTCTTTTTCCTTTAAATCGTTAAAGGAAATAACGTTTCTTGCTTGCAAAAGGGTATAGCCTCCCAATTATTTAATATAATTTATTATATTATATAATAAAAAGCGCAAATAAGCAAAGATTTTTTATTCGTCAAAAATAGAAATAATACCCCTTTATTAGTTAAGGCAACTTTTTTAAAAGTTTGGTATGATATTTTTAAGGAGTTGATAAAAATGCTGGAACTTAAATTAACAGGTGAGCTTGATCATCATAATGCAGAAAAAGTCCGCAAAAAAATTGATAAGGAAATTATTTCAAGCAAGGCGCAAACGGTGATATTTAATTTATCCGACCTTTCCTTTATGGATTCAAGCGGGGTAGGCGTTTTGTTGGGCAGATATAAGCTGTTTGCCACAAAAAAACTTTATATAAAAGGTGCAAAAGATTCAATTAACAGGGTGTTAAAGATTTCAGGGGTATATTCTTTAATGCCTGAATATAAAGGAGATGCTATATGAAAAACAGCGCAACAGTAAAATTTTTATCCCTTTCACAAAATGAAAGCTTTGCAAGAATGTGTGTGGCTTCCTTTATTGCGCCCCTTAATCCAACGTTAGACGAGCTTGCAGACATTAAAACTGCAGTAAGTGAAGGCGTAACAAACGCTATTGTTCACGGCTATCCTGAAACTGTAGGGCAGATAGAAATGCGCATAAATTACGAAAACAACGTTGTGCATATTGAGATTATGGATGACGGCGTAGGCATAAAAGATATTGAACAGGCAAAAAAACCGTTTTTTACTACCTGCGTTGACGGAACACGTTCGGGAATGGGCTTTACGGTAATGGAAAGCTTTATGGATGAAATGAAAGTAGTTTCTGCTTTTGAAGAAGGAACGCGGGTGGTTTTAACCAAAAAGCTTGGTGGAAGCAAGTGAAGTGGGAAACGGAAAACACCTTAATAAAAATAACAAAAGCGCAACAAAAAGATAAGGATGCGTTAGAAAACTTAATAAAGGAAAACGCACCTTTGGTTAAATCAATTATAAAGCATTATTTAAACAGGGGTGCTGAATACGATGATCTTTTTCAGGTGGGGAACTTAGGCTTAATTAAAGCAATTTACGGCTTTTGCCCTGATTTTAACGTGCGTTTTTCAACTTATGCGGTGCCTTTAATCAGTGGCGAAGTTAAGCGGTATATACGGGATAATAACAGTGTAAAAATGCCCCGCTCATTAAAGGAAATGCAACAAAAAATCCGCTATGCAAGGCAAAAACTTTCCGTTAGTTTAAACCGTGAACCCGGTGCAAACGATATTGCAAAAGAAATAAACGCGTCCATTGAAGACGTGCTTTTGTGTTTAGAAAGTATGCAAAGTTTAAAAAGCATTGACGAGCCTGTTTTAAACGAAGACAGTCTTACTTTAAAGGAAGTGCTTGCAGATAAAAAAGAAAAGGCAAATTTAACGGATAAACTTGCCTTGTATCAATGCCTTGATCAGCTTGAAGAAAGAGAAAAAAAGATAATTTTATTAAGGTATTTTAAAGATTTAACACAAACGAAAACTGCCGATATTATGGGGGTTTCACAGGTACAGATTTCAAGAATAGAATCAAAAGTGCTTGAAAAATTAAAACGGAAATTGGGGTAGACAAGGCAAAAAAGTTTTGATATAATACTTTTAATTTGTGAGGTGTGTTTTATGGATTTTACAAAATTAAAAGATTATATTGATAATATTGATAAAAATATTATTCCATCTTCAAGAATTATCGTAAAAAAGGGTAACAAAACGCTTTTTGAATATTTTTCTGCAAGGGAAGATCTTTACGAAGAAGAAAGCAAAAAAGAACTTTATTATCTTTTTTCACTTTCAAAAGTAATTACCTGCACAGGCGCATTGCGTCTTTTAGAAAGAGGGCTTTTTGATTTAGAAGATCCCGTTTCAAAATACTTGCCCGAATTTGAAACGCTTTATTGCGGTGGCGATTGGGGTGTCTGCCATAATACCGCAGATGCTACAACGCTTCCCAAAGCAAAAAATCAACTTTTGATTAAGCATCTTTTTACAATGGCTTCGGGTTACAGTTACGATTTAGGGCATCCGCAGATTTTAAAGATGAAAGAGGTTTACAACGATTGCGCAACCACAAGGCAGGTGGCAGGTACGTTGGCAAAAGTTCCCCTTTGGATTCAGCCCGGCGAAAACTTCCGTTACGGATTAAGCCACGATATTTTAGCCGCAGTTTGCGAAGTTATTACAGGCAAAACCTTTTATGAGTTTTTAAAGGAAGAAATCTTTGAACCCCTTAATATGAACGATACCTTCTTTTTGCCAAAGGAAAATGATTTTAAAAGAATGCACAGGCAATATAATTACTTTGCGCAGAGCAATGAATTAAAAGAAAACGTTCCCCCCGTTTGCATTTTTGAATTAAGCAAAAAGCATCACTCAGGCGGTGCGGGTATTGTTTCAACGTTAAAGGATTATTCCACCTTTGCCGATTGCTTGGCAAGCGGTAAAAGCGAAAACGGCTACGTTTTATTAAAGGAAGAAACCTTAGAAAAAATGATTACACCCGCGCTTTGCCCTGCTGCGCAGGATTATTTTTCTAATATGCTTAAACCTGGATATTCCTACGGGTTAGGGGTGTGGACTCATGTTAATCCCGATATTTCAAAGGTTAATACGCCAATAAAGGAATTCGGTTGGGATGGCGCAGCAGGTAGTCTTGCTTCCATGGATAAGGAATCAGGCATTTCAGTTGTTTATATGCAACACGTTTTAATGTGCAATCCCGCAAAACAAATCCACAACGATATTAAATCCTTGGCATTTGATATTGCAAACAGTTAAAAAATAAACGCGATTGAGATTCAATCGCGTTTTTTGTTTTATTTAAAGAAATTATATATTCCAACTGCAAAAATGATAAATATCATTATGGGTAAAACGTAGGTGAAATAAGGCTTCATCCAATTTTTTACCTTCAAGCCTTTGCCTTGGTTGGCTTCTTGTTTAAAGTTTTCAAAGCCCCAACCGTATTTAAGGTTACAGAAGATAACAAATATAAGCGAGCCTAAGGGTAAAAGAATATTGCTTACTAAAAAGTCTTCTAAATCAAGCACCGTTGAGCCTGCTTTAAAGGGTTCAAAACCGGCAAGCACGTTAAAGCCTAAAACGCAGGGCAAGCATAAAACAAGCATTAAAGCGCAGTTAATCAAGCAAGCCTTTTTGCGTGAAAGTTTAAACTGATCCATGGTGCAGGCGATAATGTTTTCAAAAACTGCAAACACAGTTGAAAGCGCCGCAAAGGACATAAATATAAAGAACAAGCTACCCCAGATTCTACCTAACGGCATATTGTTAAAAATGTTGGGTAAGGTAATAAAAATAAGCGAAGGTCCACTTCCAACGTTAACTTTATAAGCAAAACAGGCGGGGAAAATAATTAAGCCGGAGGTTATTGCAACAAACGTATCTAAAACTGAAACGTTTAATGCTTCGCCCATAAGCGAACGGTCTTTGTTCAAATAGCTTCCGAAAATCGCCATTGAACCGATGCCAACGCTTAAAGTAAAGAACGCCTGATTCATTGCACCAACAATAACGTCAAAAAATCCTTTTACAAGGCTACCGTCACCAACAGTTCTTATGCTTTCAATGTTAGGTAAAAGGTAGAATTTAAGACCTTCCATACCACCTTCTAAAAAGATACTGTTGCAGGCAAGCACAACCATAATACCTAAAAGGGCAAGCATCATTACTTTTGTTATGCGCTCTAACCCTTTTTGAAGGGAAAACGAGCAAACAACAAAGCCAAGAATTATAACGATAAAGGTGAAAATTATCATTAAAACAGGGTTTGCAAGCACGCTTTCGCCAAAGAAGTTTTCAACACCCGCAGGATCTAAATTGGCAAGAGAGCCTTTTGCCGTAAAAAAGAAGTAGGAAAGCATCCAGCCTGCAACACAGGTATAAAACATCATTAAAAGATAGTTGCCTATCATAGCAGTATAGCCGTGAAGATGCCACTTTGAGTTTTTAGGTTCTAACTGCTGATACATTTTAACAGGACTTTTTTGTGCCGCCCTACCTAAAGAAAATTCCATAGTTAAAACAGGCACGCCCATAATGATTAAAAAGAAAATGTAAATTAAAACAAAAATTCCACCGCCATACTGGCCAACCATATATGGAAACTTCCACACGTTGCCGATGCCGATGGCACACCCTGCGCTTAAAAGAATAAAGCCAAGGCGCGAGCCTAATTTTTCACGCATATAAACACCTTAAAAAAACAATAAATTTTAACGGATATATAATACATTAAATTTCTTTAAAAGTCAACAAATAAAGGCGTTTTCGTATTGACTTTTAAGCACGGTTTATTTATAATATTATCGTTAAAAATCAAACAAGGAGCAATAAAAAAATGAGCATTAAAACAAAAATCGTTTCTTCCCTTGAAAAATGCTTTTTAGATAACACGGTTGATGATTTTAAAGCCTTAACAAGCGAAAAAATCTTTAAAAACCAAAAGTATTATTTTCAGTTTATCTATGAGGCACCCCAAAACGCAAACCTGACGGTTAAGCCTATAATTAAAAGCGATATAAACGATTATATTACTGTTAAGGAAGTTGTTAATATTCCATCAGATATGCCTGTTTATTCACATTCTGACGAGTTTGTTTTAAGAAGAGAAACAGGGCTTTATCCTGATTTAATCCGCCCTCTTAAATATAACGGACACGCCCGTTGTCCACACGGTTGTTTAAAGGCATTTTGGATTACTGTAGATCCAAAGGGTGAAATTATCGGCAAGCATAAAATTACTGTTTCCATTGAATACGTTGTTTATGATAAAGGCTTAAAGGGTAACGGCGAAATTTTAGGCTCACAAGAAATTGAAATTGATATTAAAGACGTAGAATTACCTGAAAACGATATTATCGTTTCACAGTGGTTCCACGCGGATTGCCTTGCAGATTACTATAACGTTCCTGTTTTTTCAGATAAGCATTTTGAAATCTGTAAAAACTTTATGCAAACTGCCTATGACGGCGGAAGAAATATGATGATTCTGCCCCTTTTAACGCTTCCCCTTGATATAAGGCATCACCACTATCGCACAACCGTTCAGTTAATTGACGTTTATAAATCAGGGGATAATTACACCTTTAAATATGATAACCTTGACCGTTGGCTTGATATGTGCAAGGAAATCGGCTTTAAATATTATGAGGTTTGCCCCTTGTTTTCACAGTGGGGTGCAACTGCAACTGCAAAGGTAATGGCTTACGAAAACGGCGAATATAAGCGCATTTTCGGTTGGGATACTCCTTCGGCAAGCCCTGATTATAAGAACTTTTTAAGGCAGTTCTTAAAAGGGTTTATTGAACACATGAAAGAGCGCAACGAAGATAAAAAGTGCTTCTTCCATATTTCAGACGAGCCTGAAAAGGAGCATCTTGAACAGTACAAGGCTTTAAAGGAAATGATTAAAGACGTTATTGAAGGCTATGAGCAGATTGACGCCCTTTCAACCTATGATTTCTATGAACAGGGCATCGTTACAAGACCTGTTCCTTCAATCATGGAAATTAAACCGTTTTTAGAAAATAACGTGCCGGATTTAATGTGCTATTACTGTGGCGGACATTGTATAAATATCTCAAACTGCCATTTTTCAATGTCGTTATCCCGCACCCGTTATTTAGGCGTTCAGTTGTTTAAATATAACATTAAAGGCTTTTTGAACTGGGGTTATAATTTCTATAATAACCGTTGGTCCTACGATCACGTTGACCCTTATCTTTCTTCAACAGGCGAGCTTTTCTCTGCAAGTGGGGATACCTATATGGTTTATCCTGCGCCCGATGGAACGGCGCATGAATCAAACCGCTATTTTGCCCTTTACGAAGCCTTTGAAGATCTTCGCGCATTAAAGCTTTGCGCAAAGTTATATTCCTTTGAAGAAACAGTTAAAGCAGTTGAAGAAATTACAGGCGAAATTCTTTTTGATAAGTGTGTTTGCGATAGCGATACAATGTTAAAGATTCGCAGAACAATAAACGATATGATTTTTGACAAATTAGGTTAAGGGGGGAATAAAAATGAAAACAAGATTAGTTTCATCATTAGAACGTTGCTTTTTAGATAGCAATATTGAAAACTTCACTGAATTAAAAGAAGAAACCATATTTAAAAATCAGATTTATTCCTTTCAGGTACTAGTTGAAGCAGAAGACTTAAAGGGTATGTACAGAATGTACCGCTTTGTGCCTAAAATTGAAAGCGAAATCAACGATTACATAACCATAAAAGAAGTTGTTCCGCTTCCTTGCGAAATGCCTGCACCCCATAATCACGATGACGGCGTTGAAAGAATTCAGCCCGGTCTTTTCCCTGAACTTTTAAGACCAATGAAATATGACGGGAATATGAATATCGTTCCTAACCAAGCCCGCGGAATTTATTTTACCGTTGACCCTAAAGGTGAAATTTCAGGTGAATACGAAATCAAAATTAAAATTTACCGCGTAACTTATGAAGAAGGCTTAAAGGCAACTGATGAGGTTTTAGGTGAAGAAACCTTAAAATTAACTATTAAAGATGCTTCTTTACCTGAAAGCGATTTAAAGGTAACACAGTGGTTTTATGCCGATTGTATTGCAGATTACTATAACGTTCCTGTTTTTTCTGAAAAGCACTGGGAAATCTGCGAAAACTTTATTAAAAAGGCAGTTAAAGGCGGAAGAAATATGCTTTTAACACCCCTTTTAACTTATTCCCTTGATACCCGCCATTTTGGTGAAAGAACAACCACACAGCTTGTTGATATTTATAAAATCGGCAACGATTATAAGTTCAATTTTGATAAGCTTGCACGTTGGCTTGATATGGCTAAAAGATGCGGAATTAAGTATTATGAAATTTCACACCTGTTTACACAGTGGGGCGCTCAGCACGCACCTAAGGTTGTGGCTATGGTGGATAATAAGGAACAGGTTATCTTTGATTGGAACACCGATTCTTTAAGTGAAGAATATATTACCTTTGTTCGCGCGCTTTTGAAAAACTTCATTAAGTTTATGAAAGACCGCGGTGAAGACAAAAAATGTTATTTCCATATTTCTGACGAGCCTGAAAAAGAGCATTTTGAAAGATATAAGGAAATTTACAACAAGTTAAAGGATATTCTTAAAAACTATCCTATAATGGATGCGATTTCTGATTATTCCTTCTACGAGCAGGGCCTTATTTCACATCCCGTTCCCGCAACTTTAAGCATTGAACCCTTTATTAAAAACAACGTAAAAAATCTTATGGCGTATTATTGTGGAAACCATACAAACGGCGTTAGCAACAGCCATTTTTCAATGCCCTTAGCACGTACCCGTTATTTAGGCGTTCAGCTTTTTAAATACGATATAAAGGGATTTTTGCATTGGGGTTATAACTTCTATAACAATCAATGGAGCTATGATAGAATTGATCCGTATCTTGCAACGGATAGCGAAGGTTTTGTTCCCGGCGGTGATAACTGTATGGTTTATCCTGCCCCTGATGGAACGGCAGACGAATCCAACCGCTTCTGTGCTCTTTACGAAGCCTTTGAAGATCTTCGCGCTATGAAATACTGCGCCAAACTTTATTCCTTTGAAGAAACAGTTAAAGCTATTGAAGAAATCACCGGGGAAATTAAATTTAATAAATGCGTTTTAGATAGCGAAACAATGCTTTTAATCCGCAGAAAAATAAACCAAATGATTTTTGAAAAACTTAACGTATAAAAAAGCACCCTAACGGGTGCTTTTTTTATTAAAGGGTGTGTACTTGGGTGTGTACTTTTATATAAAAAACAGGCGTTTTATAAAACTAAAAAATTTTTTCCAAAAAACAGTTATGCCCCTCAACCACTGTGAAAAGCAGCAATCAAGGGGCTTATTTAAAAGGGCTCCCGCAAAGGCGAGCCTTTGTGGGAACAAGGAAGCAAAAGGGAGAGAAGCAAAGTTTTCCTTTTTACAAGGGAAACACCGCGAACGGACTTTTTGCTGACGCGGTGCGAATGAAGGGACTTGTCCCAAACCTCCAAAAACAGAAAAGCCCTGCAACCACCGACTAGCAGTAATCACAAGGCTTTAAAGCATGGTGCGAATGAAGGGACTTGAACCCTTACGTCTGTTGACACATGATCCTTAGTCATGCCTGTCTGCCAATTCCAGCACACTCGCAAGTTATTAACAAGGCTAATTATATTTTATAAAAACCAATCTGTCAAGCGTTTTTTAAAAAAAGAAAAGATTTTTTATAATTGCCTGTTATTCTATACTTTCAAGCATTTCTTTATTAGCAAAAAAGCTGAAATATTTATCACCTGATATGATAACGTGATCCAAAACGTTTACGTTAAGCATTTCAAAGGCGGTTTGAATTCTTCGTGTTGCATCAATATCAGAGGCTGATGGTTCAACGGAATTAGATAAATGATTATGTACAAGAATTATTCTGTCAGTACCTGCGTTAAGCACCTGATTTGCAAGGGAACGAATATCTATGGCAGTTTTTGAAGGCGAACCTTCAGAATGTTTTATAGCACGGATAAGGTTAAGATGGGTATCTAAGCATAAAACGTAAAAAACTTCCGTCTTTTCGTTGGCAAGCTGAGGAATCATATAATCCTTAATAGCGTCAACTGTGTTAAGACGAACGCGCTTGCCGTGTTTGCTCTGATAATATTTTGCAGAAATCTGCGGAATAAGTTTTAATAAAACCGCAACGTTTTCAGAAACGTATTTTATTTTAGTAAGCTGAGTAATATCTGCATCTAAAACACCTGAAAGGGAACCGAATTTATCAATAAGCTCGTGGGCAAGGGGATTAACGTCAATGCGTGGCAAAGCGTAGGTTAGCAGAATTTCAAGAATCTGATGATCTGTTTTGCCTTCTAAACCAACTTCAATAAAGCTTTTTCTTAATTTTTCCCTATGTCCATCGTGTATACCCATTATAGCTCCTTAGTGTTTTTGCTGTTTAAGCCATATTTTTATTACAAGGCTGTGGGGCAGAAGTTTTACAAGTAAAACCTGCGCCTTGATCATAAAGCCGTGTATTGAAACCTGTTTGTTTTTATACATATCCTTATATGCGGTATCAATAACGTCTTTTGCTTTATAAATTTTATTAAAATAAGTTACTGCATCCTTTTGTTCAGTTTCTGCACGCAGGAAAAACTCTGTTTCAACCCAACCGGGACAAACTGCCATAACGTGAATTTTTCTCTTTTTTAATTCAGCGTTAAGACCGCGGGAATATGAAAGCACAAAGGCTTTTGTGGAAGCGTAAACGTTAAGATAGGGCACAGGCTGAAAAGATGAAAGTGAGCAAAGCTGAACTATATGGCTGTTTTCTGCCATAAAGGGCAAGGTAACGTGGGTAACGCTGACAAGCGCTTTACAGTTAAGGTCAATCATACCAAGGCTGTCTTCCAGCGAGACAACGTCGCTATGCCCAAACTTACCGTAGCCTGAACAGTTTACAAGAATTTTAATCTGTGGGTTTTCCTTTTTAAGAAGTTCTTCGTAATTTTTTATGCTTTTTTCGTCTGTTAAATCGCAGGGAATAACGCGAACAGGGGTTTTTGCGTTTTCTTTTAATTCGTTAAGGCGGTTTTCGCGCCTTGCAATAACCCAGATTTCGTCTAAATTTTCACATTGGTCTAACTTTTTAAAAAATTCTCTGCCCATTCCGGAGCTTGCGCCTGTAATAACTGCTATCATTACATTTCCCTTCTGCCGTCAATGGCTTTTGAAAGAGTAACTTCGTCAATGTATTCTAAATCGCCACCGATAGGAATACCGTGGGCAATTCGTGTGGTTTTAATATTAAAGGGTTTCAAAAGACGTGCAATATAAACTGCCGTAGCATCACCCTCAACGTCAGGATTAGTTGCAAGAATTATTTCATTTACGTCATTAAGGCGTGATAATAATTCCTTTATGCGAATATCGTCAGGCCCGATATTGTCAATAGGGGAAATTGTACCGTGTAAAACGTGGTAAACGCCCCTGTAAGTTCCTGTTTTTTCCATAGCAATAACGTCACGGGGGTCTTTAACAACACAGATAACAGAATTATCGCGTCTTGTATCTTTACAAATATCGCAAAGGTCGTTTTCCGAAAAGTTACCGCACACTGAACAGTATTTAATTTTTTGCTTAACTTCCGTTAAAGCAGTTTTAAGCTCGTCAACGTCTTCCTGCGGCGCGCTTATAATGTGATAAGCAAGGCGTAACGCGGTTTTGCCACCAATGCCTGGAAGCTTTGAAAAAGCGTTTACAAGCTTAGCCAATGGCTCAATATAAACACTCACTTAAAACAGACCTCCGCCCATTCCGCCTGTGATTTTGTTCATTTTTTGGCTTGAAAGTTCGTTTGCCTGTCTTAATGCTTCTTTAACTGCGGCACAAACTGTGTCTTCAAGCATTTCAACGTCATCAGGGTCAACGATCTGGGGGTTAATCTTAATGCTTTTAAGCTCACCCTTGCCTGTAACCTTACAAACAACCATTCCACCGCCGGATGAAACCTCAAGCTCCTGTTCTTCAAGTTCAGCCTGAGCCTTTTCCATATCAGCCTGCATCTTTTGTGCCTGCCTTAATAATTGTTGCATATTTGCGCCGCCGCCGAATCCGCCGCGACCGCCGGGATATCCACCTCTACCCATAATAAAAATCCTCCTTAAATTTAAGAAAATAAGTCAAATGCGGCATTCAAGTTTGAATTTGCCGTCTCTTTTGTTGGTTTTATACCAATTTTAACAAGCACCGAAAGTTCTTTGCCTGTAATATCTTTTAAGTAAGTTGAAATAGAAGAAGCGTGCTTTACAATAACGGCTTCCTTAGCCTGTGCGCTTTCAGGCAAATAGAAAACAAACTTATCGTTTTCAATCTCACCGTCAAAATTACGCAACTGCATATAAAGCGGTAAATCTGATTGTTTAATCTTGTTTATTAAAAGTGAAAATTCTTTTCCTGCCTGCGCATTAACAGTTGGGGTTGCAGGCTTTGGCACGTCCCTTTTAGGTGTTGGCTCTTCTTTTTTTGTAACAGCAGGATCAACGTCAAATGGGGGAATATCGTCAAAACTTGGTGTAGGAACAGTTTCCTTTTTAGGCTCTTCCTTTGTTGTTTTTGTAGAAACAACACCATCTTTAAGCTGTTTTTCTAAAACGCTTACTCTGTCCATTAATGCAGATATATCTTGCTCTATCTGGGGCGAACATATACGGGCAACCGCAGTTTCAAGCTGAATATAAGGCTTTGAATGAAGCTTAATTTCGCTTTCTAATGAAGAAAGAATTTCAAGGCTTCTTAAAATTCTGTCCTTATCCGCGTTTTTAGATTGGTTAAACAGTTTTTCCTGAATATCCTTTGGTAAAGACGTGATTTCTGCGCTGTTTGGCGCAAAGGAAGCAAGCATAACGTCCCTTATATGCGCCATAAGTTCTAAGGCAAAAACACCGATATCCTTGCCTTCTTGCTCTAATTCCCTGCACTTATCAAGGGCAAGGGAAATATCTGATGCAAAAAGCGCATCTGCAAAGGAGAACACAAAACTTCTATCACTTACGCCAAGAACGTTTTTAGCATCTTCATAAGTAACGTTGTTACCGCAGTAAGAAAGGCAAACGTCAGCAAGGGATAAAGCATCACGCATACCGCCTGAAGCGCTTTTTGCGATTAAGTCAATAGCGCTGTCTTCAAAAGAAGCACCGCTTTCTTCTAAAACGAACTTTAAGCGGTTAAAGATAACGTCAGTTGAAATAAGCTTAAAGTCAAAACGCTGGCATCTTGATAAAATCGTTGCGGGAAGCTTGTGAATTTCAGTTGTTGCTAAGATAAATACCGCGTGTTTGGGCGGTTCTTCCAAGGTTTTTAAAAGGGCGTTAAAGGCACCGCCTGAAAGCATGTGAACTTCGTCAATAATATAAACTTTATATTTGCCAACGGTTGGGGCAAAGATAACCTTATCGCGAATATCACGGATATTATCAACACCGTTGTTTGAAGCGGCGTCAATTTCAATAATATCCATATTATCGTCAGCCGTAGCCTGAATACAGGCATCACACTTTAAGCAAGGATTACAACCAATGGGGTTTTCACAGTTAATAGCCTTTGCAAAAAGCTTTGCCGTAGAAGTTTTACCTGTACCCCTTGGACCTGCAAAAAGGTATGCGTGGGCAATCCTTCCTGATTGAAGCTGATTTGAAAGAGTGCGAACGATATGTTCCTGCCCAACAAGTTCATCAAAACTTTGGGGGCGGAATTTTCTATAAAGCGCAACGTAAGCCATATAAAACACCTAATAATCAATATATTTATATATATTATATGATAAAAAGCGATAATAATCAAGCATTTTAAACTGTTGCAATAAACTTATCATTTTGGTATAATGGGTGTACCTTGAAAATAAAAAAGGACTGATATTATGCAAGAGAAAATAAAAAATATATTTATAAAAATAAAACCGTTTTTGTTTGTGTTTTTATTTCCTATGCTTCTTTTTTATTATGAAGCGGTGTTCAATCTTTCAACAACGGGCGGTTTTTTTAAAGGCAATGCCTGGTTTATGCTTTTAAGCTCGTTAGTTTGGGGAAGCATTTTGTATTTGCTTATAACGATACTCAAAAACCCCAAAATCATAAGGATTGTAACAAGCGTTTTTATGTTTATATACGCTATTATTTTTATGATTGAATACTTTGTATTCCGTCAGTTTCAGGTGTATTATGACGTTTCTACCGTTTTTGCAGGCGCAAGCGATGCTTTGGGCGGATTTTACAAGGATATCCTGGAAATGATTCTTTGTTTTGATGGTTTTTTCAAGATATTTTTATTCCTTTTACCACCTGCATTGTTCCTTGTTTTTTCTAAAAAATCCGTTATGGATTTTACTGCAAATGCAGTTAAAAGGTTAGCTTCAGCGGGCGCAGGAATTTTGTCTGTTTTGATACTGCTTATTTTATGTTTTACTTCAATTATTAATCCTATTTATTTATCAAAAGAATATAATTTTCAAACCTCAGTAAATAACTTTGGGCTTCTTTCTGGGTTAGGGCTTGATATTTATAATTTAGCCTTTAAAAAGGAAGAAGGCTTTGAATCGGCTGACGTTACTTTGCCAACCGTTCCGCCAACTGCAACACCTTCTGCAAGCGCGCAGGCAACACCCAAGGTTTACGGATATAATAAATTAGACCTTAATTTATCAGGGGGAAGCGGAAAAATTAAGGACCTTAATGCTTACGTTTCAACCCTTTCAGCAACAAAGCAAAACGATTTTACAGGTCTTTTTAAAGGCAAAAACTTAATTTTTATTACTGCCGAAGCTTTTACCGCAGAACTTATTAACCCTGAACTTAACCCCACCTTATACCGCCTTGCAACAAAAGGCATACAGTTTTTAGATTACTATCAGCCTTCAAGCGCAGGTACAACAGGGGGCGAATATCAAAACGTTTTCGGTATGCTTCCAACAGCAGGGGGTAAATCCTTTAAAAATACTGCAAAAAATCTTAATTACTTTACTTTGGGCAGTCAGCTTGACCGCGTTGGCTACTACGGAAAAGCCTATCACAACAATTCATATACTTATTATGACAGAAACATCACCCATAATAATTTAGGATATTCAGGTGGCTTTATGGGTAAGGGTAACGGTATGGAGCAATACGTTAAAAGCGTGTGGCCACAAAGCGATTACGAAATGATTTCAGGCACGTTGCCAACGTACATTGATAAACAGCCTTTTAATATTTATTATATGTCGGTTTCGGGGCATAGCGGATACACCCGTACAGGTAATATGATGACCCACAGAAACTGGGATAAGGTTAAGGATTTACCTTATTCTGGCGTTGTTAAAGGCTATTTTGCCGCAAACTATGAGCTTGAAAAAGCGTTAACCCATTTGGTAAGTGAGCTTGAAAAAAAGGGCATAGCTGACGACACTGTTATCTGTATCAGCGCTGACCATTTCCCATACGGCTTACAGGGAACAGGGAAATTAGGCGAAATGCCTGCGCTTAATGAACTTTACGGTAAAGAAGTAAACGATATTTTCACCCGCGACCATAACCGCCTTATTTTGTGGTGCGGAAGCTTAGAAAAAGAAGAACCTATCGTGGTTTCTTCGCCTACCTCCAGCCTTGATATTTTGCCAACACTTTCAAATTTGTTTGGCTTGGAATTTGATTCCCGCTTGTTTGTTGGCAGAGACGTGTTCTCTGAAGCTCCTGCATTAGTATTTAACACAGGCTACGATTGGAAAACCGATTACGGCACTTATATTGACGGCAAGTTTACGCCAAAGGACCCGTCGGTTCAGTTGCCCGAAAATTATATCAACAACATAAAAACTATTGTCCGCAACAAAATAAAATACTGCGGATGGTGCTTGGAAAGCGATTATTTCAGGTATTTGTTTGGTTAAAAAAAGTCCCGATGAACTTTCATCGGGACTTAATTTTTTTAAAAATTATCTCTGAACTCTGCCTGAACCGTCGCCACCGGCAAGTTTTTCAACTTCCTTAACGCTTACTCTGTTGTAATCGCCTTCAATGGTGTGTTTAAGGGCAGAAGCCGCAACAGCAAACTCAATGGCTTCCTTGGAGCTTTTGCCTGTTAAAAGAGCATAAATAAGCCCTGCGCCAAAGGAATCACCACCGCCTACGCGGTCAACAATGTGCAAGTGATAGGATTTTGAAAAATGATAATCGTCTCCATCATAAAGCATAGCAGCCCAATCGTTATCGTTGGCTGAAATGGAAGTTCTTAAAGTGATAGCAACCTTTTCAAAACCGAATTTATCCATTAACTGTTTAGCAACACTCTTATAACCTTCGTGGTTTAATTTACCGCCATAGATGTCGGTGCCTTCTGCTTCAATGCCGAAAACGTCCTTTGCATCTTCTTCGTTGGAAATGCAAACGTCAACGTACTTGCAAAGCTGGGTCATAGCCTTGTTGGCTTCTTCTCTTGACCAAAGCTTACCGCGATAGTTAAGGTCGCAGGAAATCTTAACGCCCATTTCCTTTGCCTTTTTACAGGCCACGATGCAGATATCCACAACGTTAGGGCTTAAAGCAGGGGTAATGCCTGTAAAGTGGAACCAGTCAGCGCCTTCAAAGATGCTTGCCCAGTCAAAGTCTTCGGGTTTTGCCTGCTGAATAGCAGAATATTTACGGTCGTAAATACAAACGGAGCCTCTTTGTGAAGCGCCTTTTTCAAGGAAATAAATACCAACTCTTTCGCCACCGCGAACGATTTTTGATGTATCAACACCAAAGTATCTTAAAGAATCAACTGCCGCCTGACCAATGGCGTGTTCAGGTAATTTAGTAACGTATGCACTATCTAAACCAAAGTTTGCAAGGCTTACTGCAACGTTTGCTTCACCACCGCCAAAGGTAGCCTGCATCTGATCGTTTTGAAAAAATCTGTAATAACCGTTAGGTGCAAGGCGTAACATAACCTCGCCAAATGTAACAACTTTTGCCATAATTATTTTTCCTCCATTTTATCTAATGCTTCTTTAACAAAAAAGCTTCCGCCGATAGCAGCAATTTTGTCAAAGGCTAAAAATTCGTCAATATTGCTTCTGTCAACACCGCCTGTTGGAATAAATTTAACCTGTGGGAACGGTGCTGAAAGTGCTTTTAATGCCTTTAATCCACCGTAAACGTTTGCAGGGAAGAACTTAACTGTGGTAATGCCAAGGTCAAGTGCCTGCATAATTTCAGTAGGTGTAACGCAACCTGGGTAATAGGGAATATTTTTTTCTATGCAAAGTTTTGCAACGGAAACTGAAAGACCGGGGGAAACAATAAACTGTGCCCCTGCCTTTAAAGCGTCTTCGCACTGGTTTACGTTAATAACCGTGCCTGCGCCGATTGACATATCGGGGTAGTTTTTAGCAGCGTATTCAATAGCTTCCTTTGCGCAAGCGGTACGGAAAGTAATTTCTGCACAGTTAATGCCTGCATTTTTTAAAGCGGTAAGAATCTTATCAGTTTCTGAAAGTTCTTTAATAACAACAACGGGTATAAATTTTTCCATAATTTTTTATCTCCTTTTAATTAAACTCCTGAATATGCGCTGAATCCGCAGTCAATGGGAAGAACAACGCCTGTAATTGCCGAAGCGCTTTTTTCATCGCAAAGGAAAAGTGTTGCGCCAAGCAATTCGTCTGCATCAACGTAGCGGTCCATAGGTGTATTCCTTAAAATCTTTGCGCTGCGGGCAGTAGGTGTGCCGTCTTCATTAAAAAGTAAGCTTCTGTTTTGCGCTGAAACAAGGAAACCGGGGGCAATAGCGTTGCAACGGATTCCTGTGCCTGCAAAGTGTGTTGCAAGCCACTGAGTAAAGTTGGAAATACCTGCTTTTGCCGCAGAATATGCAGGAATCTTTGTAAGGGGTGTGTAAGCGTTCATTGAAGAAATATTTAAAATACAGCCCTTGCCTTTTTTAACCATATCCTTTGCAAAAACCTGTGTTGGTAAAAGTGTACCCTGAAAATTCAGTTTAAATACAAAGTCAACACCGTCCTGCTCTAAATCAAAGAAGGATTTTTTACCTTCCTGTGCTTCGTGCTGATATTCGTTGTCGGTAGTCGCTCTTGGGTTGTTTCCACCTGCGCCGTTAACTAAAATATCGCATTCGCCAAGGTCTTTAACAACCTGCGCATGAACTTCTTCTAAAGCGTCTTTATCTAAAACGTTTGCCTTATAGCCTTTGCAGATAAAGCCTTCTTTTGTTAATTCGTCAGCTAATTTTTTAACTGCGTCTTCGTTAAGGTCAAGTGCCGCAACACGTGCGCCTGAAATAGCAAAAGCCTTTGCCATTGCGCCGCAGATAAGACCGCCTGCACCTGTTACAATAACAGTTTTGTTACTAAAATCAATATTAAGTGGAAGATTATTCATTGTTTTTCTCCTTAATTATTTATCAAACTTTTCTAAACTATCCCAAACGCCAAGCATATACATAATACCTAAGGCGCGGTCGTAAAGCCCATAGCCTGGGCGAACTTTACCTGGTCCTTCATCCCAAAGATGCCTGCCGTGGTCGGGGCGGATGTAACCTGAAAATCCGCAATCGTGGTAGGCTTTTAAGATTTCTAAAATGCCTGTGTCGCCATCACAGTCGCGGTGGCTTGCTTCTGAAAAATCGCCGTTTTCAAAATGCTTTACGTTACGAATATGGGCAAAAGCGATGCGATCACAATGCTTTCTTACAATTTCAGCAACGTTGTTTTCGGGATTTGCGTTAAGTGAACCTGAGCAAAGGGTAAGGCAGTTATACTCATCGTCAACCATTTTTAAGAAACGGTCAATGCTCTTTTCATCAACTAACAGTCTTGGTAAACCGAAAATATCCCAGGGCGGATCATCCATGTGGATAGCCATTTTAATATCACATTCACGGCAGGTGGGCATAATTGCTTCAAGGAAGTATTTTAAGTTTGCCCAAAGCTTTTCGTGGTCAATGCCTTCGTAAGCCTTAAAAAGCTCGTCAAGTTTAGCCATTCTTTCAGGCTCCCAGCCGGGAAAGGACATATTATATTTTTCGGTAAAATCAAGAATATACTTTGCCATAGCATTGTAGTCATCCTGAATCATATTCTTTTGGTAAAAAAGTGCAGTTGAACCGTCGCCAACGGGGTGGAACAAATCACTTCTTGTCCAGTCAAAAATAGGCATAAAGTTATAGCAGATTACTTTAACACCAAACTCTGATAAGTTGCGAATGGTGGTTTTGTAATTTTCAATATATTTATCCCTTGTGGGCAAGCCGATTTTAATATCGTCGTGAACGTTTACCGATTCAACAACGTCAATATTAAAACCGTATTCTTCGCATTGTTTTTTAACTTGCGCGATTTCTTCTTTTTCCCAAATTTCACCGGGCATTTTGTGGTGAAGCGCCCAAACGATGCCTTCAACACCGGGGATCTGTTTGATATCCGAAAGCTTTATATTATCGTTACCTTCGCCGTACCAACGGAAAGTCATTTTCATAAGTTCAAAACCCTCCCTTAAAGATTAAAATAATTTTTTGCATTTTTGTAAGAAATACCTGAAACAATTTCGCTTAACGCTTTTTCATCATCAGGATATTCGCCGTTTTCCACCCAAGTGCCGATAAGTTCGCATAAAATTCTGCGGAAATATTCGTGCCTTGTGTAAGAAAGAAAACTGCGTGAATCGGTAAGCATACCGATAAAATTACCTAAAAGGCTTAAATTTGCAAGGCTTGTTAATTGGTCAAGCATACCTTGCTTGTTATCGTTGAACCACCAGGCGCTTCCGTGCTGAATTTTGCCTTGTGTTTCTGTACCCTGGAAAGCACCGATAATAGTATCAATAAAGGCGTTGTCACTTGCATCAAGAGAGTAAATAACCGTTTTAGGTAAGGAATCTTCTTTATAAAGTGCATCAAGGAATTTAGGAAGCGTTGCACTTGAAGAATTAGGGCCGATGCAGTCAAAACCTGTGTCAGCGCCGATTAAGGAAAACATCTTGGTGTTGGGGTTTCTTAAACAGTTGTAGTGAAGCTGTAAAATCCAACCGCGCTTTGCATATTCCTTTGCGCAGAATAATAACAACTCGCTTTTAACGGCTTCAATCTCTTTTAAGCTAACGCTTTTGCCCTTTAATGCTTTTTTAAGGATTGCGTCGGTTTCCTTTAAAGAAAGGGGGGTAAACATAAAGTAATCAAGACCGTGGTCGCTTGCTTTACAACCGCAGGCTTCAAAATGGTCTATTCTTAACTTTAACGCCTGTTTTAATGAAGCTAAATCGGTGATTTTTACCTTTGAAACCTGTTCTAACTGTTTAATATAATCAAGCCAGCCGGCCTTATCAAGATTTAAGGCTTTATCAGGGCGGAAAGTCGGCGCAACGGTACAATTAAAGGAATCGTCTTCCATTAACTTTTTGTGCCACTCTAATGAATCAATGGGGTCATCGGTAGTTCCGATAAATTCAACGTTGCTTGATTTTATAATGCCACGAACAGAAAGCGAAGAATCCTTTAATTTTTCGTTTGCAAGATTCCACACTTCTTCGGCGGTTTCGCCATTTAAAATGCCATCATAGCCAAAGTATCTTTTAAGTTCAAGGTGGCACCAATGGTACATGGGATTACCGATAGCCTTAGGCAGTGCTTCGGCAAACTTCTGAAACTTATCTCTTGGTGAAGCAGAACCTGTAATATATTCTTCACTAACGCCGTTTGAACGCATTATGCGCCATTTGTAATGGTCCCCCGAAAGCCATAAGTCAAATAGATTTTCAAACTTTTTGTCTTCAAAAATCTCTTTGGGGCTAACGTGGCAGTGATAGTCAATAATAGGTTGGTTTTGCGCAAAATCAAAATATAATTTTTGCGCAGTTTTTGTTGTAAGTAAAAAGTTTTCGTCCATAAATTTTTTCATAAAAACCACCTTTATAATATATCGTGCTTTTATCAGTTAATAATAAGGCTTGAACGGTATTCTGACGGAGTTTTGCCTGTTACCGATTTAAAAAGCCTGCAAAAATAGTGCAAATCCAATATTCCCGTATGCTGTGCAATGGTTTGTATTTGTAAGGAAGTTGTTTTTAATAAATGTTTTGCATGCTCCATACGTTTATTGTTCACGTATTGGGTAAGGGGCAACCCTGTTTCTTTCTTAAAAAGTGAAGAAAAATAATTGGGGCTTACGTTGGTTTCCTTTGCTAAGGTGCTAAGTGAAAGGTCACCTGCAAGATCGCCTTCAATTTTTATTATCGCCTTTTGTATTAAGGGTGAATAGTTTTTAACGCAGTGGCGCCGAACAAGGCGGCAATAGGAACGCAACAGTTCAAGCATAAAATCAGGAATAACTGAAACTGAGGTAATACTCTCAATTCGTTTTGCGAAATCCGAAGAAATCTTATCAATATATATGGGATGAACACCGCCTTCCTGTGCGGCTTTTCTGAAAAGAGTGTTCATGATAATACAGTAGTTTTTCATATTTCGCAGTTCGTCAGGAACTCTGCTTTCAAAGGAAAGGGATGAAAAACTGTGAAGCATCATTTCCGCTTTATGCGCATTGCCCTGTGAAATTGCGGATAAAAGATTGCGTTCAAAGTCATAACGTGCTTCCATCTGGGTAATGCTTAAAGGCGAGGTATCAACATCAATTTTAGGGGCAAAACCGTCTTTGATAAAAGCGGCGTCAGCCTCTCTTGTAATATCACAGCTATTAAAGCCTTTGGGCCAGATAAATTCACAAAAAGTGTTTATCATGGCAAAAATATAATTTTCTTCCTTTATTACGGGAACAGAACCGTAATATGCTTGCAGTTTGTCCCATAATTTAGGTGAAAGGCGCATTTTTTCGCATTGTTCAAAAACGTTTTGCTGGGTAATATCTCTATCTAAATACGGACCTACAAGAAAAACTTTTTTATTTTCAGCAAAAGAAAGTTCAAAAAATATATATCTGCACAAAAAAACGTCATTAACGCGGTAAACGGTTTTTTCTTCAATGTTATCAAAATAATCAGAAAAACGGTGTGAGCCGTCATCTGCGCCTAAAAGTTTTCTTAATCCTTTGTCTATGCGTTCGTCAATAGTATCGTTCGGGTCAATAATAAGATTTTGTAAATGGCATTTATTAAGCATTTCTTGTAAATAATAAAGGTGATTTATCATTTTCACAAACTACCCCTTTTACCATTTTTTATTTTTAATAATTATACAACAAAAACTACACGATTACAATACCTAATTATATTAAAAAATTAAGAACATGCAAAAAAATCTTAAATTTATGCTAACGATGGCAATATTCAAAATTATATAATAATGAATAGAAAGTTAATATTGAAAGGAACGTGCTAATATGGCTAAAGAAGTTAAATTAGATGCAAATGGCAAGCGCAAGTTTGGTATGCTTGATAAGCTTGCATACGCAGCAGGTGATCTTGGTTGTAATATGAGTTTCTCATTAAAAAGTACCGTACAAACCTTCTGGCTTGTTTTTATGATGATGGAAACAGGCTTGCTTTCAATTCTTCTGTTGTTGGTACAGATATGGGATGCTGTTAATGATCCGCTTATTGGTTCATTGATTGACAATGATAAGAAAAAGTATAAAAGAGGTAAGTTTAAAACCTATATTTTCATTGGTGCATGCGGTTTGTTAGTTGGCGGTGCGGCAGTATTTTTACCTTTCCCAAATGCTCCCGTAATTGTAAAGGCAGTTCTTTTTGTTCTTGGATATATTATCTGGGATGCCTTTTATACTGTTGCTAACGTACCTTACGGTTCAATGTTATCACTTGTTACAGAAGATGCAGGTGAACGCGCACAGCTTTCAACCTGGCGTTCAATTGGCTCAATGATAGGTAACATTTTGCCAAGCGTTCTTCTTCCTATGCTTATCTGGCAGAAGGTAGAATATGACGGAACAACCAGCTTCCTTGATAAAATTGAAATTCCTCAGGATGCGCAGGAAATGTTCAGTCCCGATAAATTCCAGGCAAACCCTTTAACAGGCGAAGCCTATCAGATGGGCGATCCCGTACTTAGCCCCTTAACAGGCAAGCAGTTAGAGATTCTTCTTGGTAACAGGGTGTTCTTTACTGCACTTATAATGGGCGTTATCGGTTTCGTTGCATTTATGTTTATGCTTAAAACCATTACTATCCGCGTTGATGAAAATACAGTTAAAACCAACGAAGGCGGCGAAAAGTTCAATATTTTAAAAGCCTTTGGCAAGTTTGTGAAAAACCGTGCCGCAGTTGGCGCAACCTTAGCTGCAATGGGTATGTTCCTTGGTATGAACGCAGCAACCACAGCGAACACAATTATGTTTGCAACCTATTTTAATATGGCTCAACTTTCCGGTGTTGTGCAAATGATAGGCTTCCTTCCTATGTTTATCTTTATGCCTTTTATTACAAAGATAGTTAATAAATACGGCAAAAAAGAAGCTTCTGTGGTTGGAACAATCGGCTCGTTAATCGGCGGCGCAATAATGCTTATATTCCCGCTTTTGAACAACACAACCGTAGCTCTTGTAGTATATTTAATAGGTCTTGCTATCTTTGGCGTAGGCATGGGCGTTTACACTTGTGTTTCTTGGGCAATGATGGGCGATGCTATTGATTATAACGAATGGAAATTCGGCACTCGCGAAGAAGGTACAGTATATTCTATTCACTCTTTCTTCCGTAAACTCGCACAAGGCGTTGGACCTTCCATCGTACTTGTTATAATGGGTGCATTAGGTTATGTTTCCAAATATGGAACTATTGGTCAGAGCGCACAGACTGCACATAACATGTGCTGGCTTGTTGCAGGTCTTTATCTGTTCAGCGCAGTTGTGCAGTTTATCGGTCTTGGTGTAGTGTATAACCTTGATAAAAAGACTCTTAATCAAATGAATGAAGAACTTGCTTTAAGGCGCGCAGAAAAGACTGAATAATAAAAAAACATATCACCCTGATTGATTTCGGGGTGATATTTTAAAATAATGATACGGAGGTATTTTTTTAATGCGAAACGTTTTAAACTTTAATGAAAAATGGGCTTTTACAAAAGAAGCACAGGAAGTACCAAATGAAATTTTAGATAGCTATGAAAAAGTTAATCTTCCACACTCATGGAACGCTATTGACGGTCAGGACGGCGGTAACGATTATTATCGCGGTACAGGCTATTATGTTAAGAAATTTAATAAAAGTGATTTGCCCCAAGCGGATCAGCACTATCTTGAAATCCGTGGCGCAAACTCTTCGGCTGACGTTATTTTAAACGGCAAGGAACTTATGCACCATGATGGCGGATATTCTACCTGGCGCGTAAATCTTACCGATAATTTACAGGACGAAAACCTTTTAGTTATTAAGGTAGATAACTCTGCAAACGATAGAGTTTATCCACAGATGGCTGACTTTACTTTTTACGGCGGTCTTTACCGTGACGTTAATATTATTTCAGTAAACGAAAGTCACTTTGACCTTGATTATTTTGGTGGCCCCGGTATTATGGTTACACCTGAAATCAAGGATAAAGACGCATCAGTTACAGTTGAAACCTTTATTACAAATAAAAAAGACGGTCAGTTTATCCGTTACACAATTTACGATAAAGAAGAAAACGTTATTGCAACTGTTGATTCAAAGGAAACAAAGGCAGAATTAACAATTCCTGACGTTATTCTTTGGCACGGCAGAAAAAATCCTTATCTTTACTGCTGTGAAGCAGAGTTAATGGATGGCGAAACCGTTGTTGATAACGTGTGCACCCGCTTTGGATGCCGTACCTTTAAGATTGATGCAGAAAATGGCTTTATCTTAAACGGCGAAGAATACGCTTTAAGGGGTGTTTCACGCCATCAGGACCGTTGGCAAAAGGGTAACGCGCTTTCAAAAGAAGACCACAAGGAAGATATTGAGCTTATCTACGAAGTAGGCGCAACAACTATCCGCCTTGCGCACTATCAGCACGATCAGTATTTCTATGATCTTTGCGATGAATACGGTCTTGTTATCTGGGCAGAAATTCCTTATATTTCAAAGCATATGCCCGAAGGCAGAGAAAACACCATTTCACAGATGAAGGAGCTTATTACACAGAACTACAACCATCCTTCAATTGTTGTATGGGGTCTTTCAAACGAAATCGGTATTGGCGGAAGCGATAACGATTTATTAGAAAACCATCATATCTTAAACGATATGTGTCACGAAATGGATAAAACCCGCTTAACAACTATTGCGGCAGTTTCAATGTGCAAAATGGATGACCCATACTTGCAGATTCCTGACGTTGTTTCATACAACCACTACTTTGGCTGGTACGGCGGCGAAACAAGTATGAACGGACCTTGGTTTGATAAATTCCACGAAACACATCCCAATATTCCTATCGGTTGTTCAGAATACGGCTGTGAAGCATTGAACTGGCATACTTCTTCACCAATGCAGGGCGATTACACCGAAGAATATCAGGCATATTATCACGAAGAACTTATCAAACAGCTTTTCACCCGTAAATATCTCTGGGCAACACATGTTTGGAATATGTTTGATTTCGGTGCTGATGCAAGATGCGAAGGCGGTGAAAACGGTCAGAACCATAAGGGACTTGTTACCATTGACCGTAAGTATAAAAAGGATGCTTTCTATGCTTATAAAGCATGGCTTTCTGATGATCCTTTCGTTCATATCTGTTCAAAACGCTATATTGACCGCGTTGAAGACGTAACAAAGGTTACCGTATATTCAAATCTTCCTGAGGTTGAGCTTTTTGCAAACGGCGTTTCATTAGGCAAGAAAACTGCTGAAGACCATTTCTTCTACTTTGAAGTTGAAAATAAAGGCGAAACAAAACTTTTAGCAGTTGCAGGCGAATTTAAGGATGAAAGCGTAATCCGTAAGGTTGAAATCTTTAATGAAGATTACCGCTTAAAAGAACAGGGCGCAGTATTAAACTGGTTTGATATTGATGAAAAAGAAGGATATCTTTCACTTAACTCAAAAATGAGCGCTGTTATTTCAACCTTCCGCGGTAAGCTTATATTTATGGGCCTTATTAAAAAACTTATGGGCAACAAAAAAGGCAAGGGCGGAAAAATCAAGGCGGCAGGTTTTGAGGTTGGTCCTGAAATGATGGCTATGATGGGTGGCTTTACTGTGTTAAGATTATTCACCCTTATGGGCGGAATGATGGATATTAAGTTCACAAAAGAAGAACTTTTAGCACTTAATAAAAAGCTTTCCAGAATCAGAGAACCCAAGCAAAAATAAAAAAATAAAACAGGCTGATTAACAGCCTGTTTTTTATTTTTCATCGCGGTATTGTTTAGGTGTGATGCCGTAAAAGGATTTAAAACAGCTTATAAACTGAGAGGAGGAAGAAAAGCCAACTTTTAAGGCAATCTCATCAATTCTTAGCGGGCTGAACTTTAAAAAGTGCGCCCCTGTTAAAAGACGGTAATTTATAAGATATTTGTGTGGCGTACATCCGATTTCTGATTTAAATATCCTTATAAGGTGTGTGGTTGAAATATAAAGTGATGCGGAAATATCATCAAGGGAAATGTTTTTATCAAAATTCTGCTCAATGTAAGTTATCGCCCTTTGGGATAAGGAAACCGCTTCGTTATTTTCTAAAAGATCGCTTGCGGCGTAGTGGAAAATAGTGCTTAATTTGTGGGATATTTTTATCTGACTGTGTGGTGTATGCTTATCCCCAAGCACCAAAAGATCTTCCATTAAAGCGGTGTAGTTATGATGTGCAGAGAACTTGTTTACAAATACGCCGTTCTTTTGAATTTCGTCAAGAAAAACGTCAGTAAGTCCTTCGGTGTGTATCCAATAAAACTCCCACTTGCCGTTTTTAGGTGTATAATAGCAGTTTTTAACGTTTTTAGGAATAAACGCAACGGTGCCTGCGGGCAGGTTGTAGCGAACGTTATCAATTTCAACAACGCCCATACCGCCAACGGTAACAATCAGAAGATGCAAGCATATTCCTTGGGGGCGGTTTATGCGATATTTATCGTTGCACTTGTACCAACCAACACTGTTATATGAAAACAGGTTAAGGGATTTTGCATAATCTACTCTGTGAGCAAGGCGCATTTGACCAAATTCGCAGTTGACAGTATGCATTCATCTACCTCCATATCAAAAAAATAACATGTATTTGCAAAAAATAATCGCTGTCAAATTAAAGGGTTGACTAACCCTTTTTCTTATGGTAGCATAGGTATGTACTTGGCGCAATAGGGTTTTGTTGCACATTTTGCAATTAAATCTGTGCATCAAAGACACATAAATCAAAAAAACATAATTATGGTAAAATTAACATTTTTGTTAAAAGGAGATTTAAAATGAATTTACAGGAAATCGCACAACAGTTACAAGATGGTAAGGTAAAGGTTGTAAAAGAATTAGTTCAGCAGGCTATTGATGAAGGTATTCCTGCAGAACAGATTCTTAATGAAGGTCTTATTTCAGGTATGAACGTAGTAGGTGAACAGTTTAGAAACAACGAAATTTTCGTTCCCGAAGTTCTTGTTGCGGCACGCGCTATGAATCAGGGCGCAGCTCTTTTAAAACCGCTTTTACAGGCAGAAGGCGTTGAAGCTATCGGCAAAATTGCTTTAGGTACTGTTCAGGGCGACCTTCACGATATCGGCAAAAACTTAGTAAAAATGATGCTTGAAGGTAAGGGCTTTGAGGTTGTTGACCTTGGTACTGACGTTGCTCCTGAAACCTTTGTTGCAGCTATCAAGGAACAGGATTGCAAAATTGTTTGCCTTTCCGCTCTTTTAACCACAACAATGGGTGTTATGGAAGACGTTATTAAGGCTATTGAAGCCGCAGGTCTTCGTGATCAGGTTACAGTTATGATCGGTGGCGCACCTATCAATCAGGAATTCGCTGATAAAATTGGCGCAGATGCTTATACTTCAGATGCTTCCGAAGCTGCTGAAAAAGCATATTCATTTGTTAAATAAGGTGATTTTATGAAACAATCCGCACAAAACCTTTTAAAAGATAAATCAAAAACCGTTCCCGTGCTTTCTTTCCCGTCAACACAGCTTTTAGGTGTTACGGTTAACGATTTAATCGCATCAAGCGATATGCAGGCAAAGGGTATGGTTGCTATTAAAGATAGATGCCCCGTTGGCGCATCACTTAATATGATGGATCTTTCTGTTGAAGCAGAAGCCTTTGGCGCAACAATCTTCTTTTCTGATGATGACGTTCCTACCGTAACAAAGGGCATCATTGATGATATTACGGATGCAGAAACCATCGTTGTGCCTGAACTTTCGCTTCGCGCAAAAAACTGTGTTGAAGGCATTAAAAAGGCAAAAGAACAGATTAAGGATATCCCCGTTTTCTGCGGTATTATCGGCCCATATTCCCTTGCAGGCAGGCTTTTTGATATGACCGAGCTTATGATGGAATGTTACGATTCGCCTGACGAAACTAAAATTTTAATTCAGAAAGCTACTGAATTTTTAAAGAAATACGTTTCAGCTTTAAAGGAAGCAGGGGCTGATGGTGTTGTTATGGCTGAGCCTGCGGCAGGATTGCTTTCACCTAAATTAAACGCTGAGTTTTCAGCACCTTTCGTTAAAGAAATTTTTGATTTTGTTAATGATGAAAACTTTATTTTGTGTTATCATAACTGTGGTAATGCCGTTATAAATATGGCTTCATCAATTGCAGAACTTGGCGCAGATATTTATCACTTTGGTAATGCCATTAGTCTTAAAGATATTATTCCGCTTATGCCAAAGGAATCTATCGTTATGGGCAACGTTGACCCCGTTATGTTCAAAAACGGAACGCCCGAAGAAATAGTAGCACAAACCGAAAAGGTTTATAATGAATGCAAGGATTTTGATAACTTTATGTTGTCTTCCGGCTGCGATATTCCTGCACAGGCAAAGTGGGAGAATATTGACGCTTACTTTAATAAGGTAAAGGAACTTTATGCCAACCGTTAAAATAGTTTCTCCCAAAAATGAAAAGTTAATAACAGTTAAAAGCGGCACGCTTTTAATGAACGTGCTTAAAGAAAATAATACCGCCGTAGAACATCTCTGCGGCGGCATTGGTTTATGCAAAAAATGCGTTGTCCTTGTTAACGGTAAGCAGGAATTATCCTGCAAATACGTTATAAACGAAGATATTATCGTTGAAGAAAACGTTAAAGACGAAATTTCATCTTTTTCAGGGGTTTTTGAAACAGGAAAGATAGGCAAAAACAATTGCTTTTGCCTTGATATTGGCACAACAACCGTTGCCCTTGCCCTTGTAAATTCAGATGATTTTTCTGTTGCAAAAGTAAAAACTGCAACCAATCCCCAAAGAGCTTTCGGGGCGGACGTTATTTCAAGAATAGATTATTCTATGAAAAACGGTCAAGGCAATTTGTTTAACGCAATTATTTCCAAAGTGAACGAAATGATTGATGAATTGCTTGATAATTTTAATCTTACAAAGGTTGAAAACTTATTTGTTGCAGGCAACACAACAATGCTTCATTTGTTTTTTAATGTTGATCCATCTTCAATGGGTGCAAGCCCTTATACCCCAAGCTTTATTGAAAGCAAACAAGAAAAAGGCAAAAACTTAGGTTTAAATAGAATTGAAAACGTAAAATCCTTAAAAAATATTTCTGCTTTCGTTGGCGCAGATATTGTTTCGGGATTAGGCTTTGTTGGTATGCCCGAAAAAAACAAATACAGGTTTTTAATTGACCTTGGCACTAATGCGGAAGTTGTGCTGTTTTCTCAGGATAAAATGCTTTGTACTGCCGCTGCGGCAGGTCCTTGCTTTGAGGGCGCTAATATTGAGTGCGGTATGAGTGCTACAAAGGGCGCAATCAGTAAGTATGATAAAAACGGATATAAAACTATTGGTGAAGTTGAGCCTAAGGGCATCTGCGGAACAGGGCTTATTGATACCGTTGCATATCTAGTTAAGCAGGGCATAGTTGAAGAAAGCGGATATATGGAAGAAGATTTTTATTTATCCGAAAACGTTTATCTTACACAAAAGGATATTCGCCAGTTTCAGCTTGCAAAATCCGCAGTTTATTCAGCGGTTTTAGCGTTAATGAAAAGAGAAAACGTTACTTTTGAAGATATTGATAAAATATATATTTCAGGCGGGTTTTCTACCTATATAAATGTTGATAACGCGATTATTACAGGGCTTTTACCTAACGAAAAGGAAAAAATATCAGCCATAAACAATTCGTCGTTATCAGGGCTTATAAACAGCGTTGCAAGAAAAGATGATTATACTAAACTGGTTGAAAATGCTGAATATATTGATCTTTCACAAGATAAGGTGTTTTCAGATCTCTTTGTTGAAAATATGATGTTTGAATAAAAAAAGAAGGTTTAAAAAACCTTCTTTAATTTTTTATGTATTTAAAGTTTCCGTAGGTTTCGTTTACCGTTTCGGAAAAAGCAAAGGTTGAGGGGTACTTTGCAATAATATTTTTAAAATCGTTTAACTGATGCTTGTTTACAACGCATACAAGCATCGTTTTGCCTTCGCCTGTGTAAGCTCCCATAACCTCAATTTTAGTGGCGCTGTGTTTAAGATTTGTGGTAATTTCTTTAATGATTTCGTCAGGATGGCTTGTTACAAGGGTAAACTTATATGCGTTTTTAGTACCCTTAATAAGAACATTACCTACAAAATAAGTAATAAAGCAATAAGTCATACATAAAGCAACTGGCTTATAATCTAAAACGCCGTTCTTTGAATAAACAAACAATGAAGCAAAAGCAACACAGGCGTTTATAATAAAGGTAACTATAAAAAAGTTAAAGTCAGGCTTTTTCTTGCTTATGTATTTTGAAATGGTTTCCGTTCCGCCGGACGACGTTTCGTTTTTAAAACAGATACTGCAAACAAAAGAAGAAATAACACCGCTTATAATTACAGGGAAAATAGTATCGTGGCCCTGGGCATCGTATTTATATTCTTCAAGACCTAATTTTTGTAAGGATAAATAAAAGAAAGAATAGAAAAGTGTAAAAACAAGGCTTCTGATACCGTAAGCTTTGCTTATAAAAAAGAAAGCAAATATACAAAGGGGAATGTTAATAATCAAGGAAAAGTAACTTATACTAAATCCTGTCTTATACTGTATCATCGTTGCAATTCCGTTTATGCCCGCAGGTGCAAAATCATTTTCAACAATAAAAAAGTGATAGTTTATTGCAAGCAAAAGGGCTAAACCGATAATAGTAAGATAAACACCGATAATTTTTAAACGTGGTTTCATTTTTTTTGTTTTTTCCTTTTTTCTTATTTACATTAACAGTATAATGTGCTATTATTTATTTGTAAAACAAATAATAATGATTGATACTATCAAAAATATTGATTAAAGGTGAAAAGATGGATATACGCAACATAAAAACTTTTGTGCGCGTTGCTGAACTTAAAAACTTTACCAGAGCGGCGGAGGAGTTAAACTACGTGCAGTCAACTGTAACAATGCAGATACAGTTGTTAGAAAAAGAGCTTGGATTTGTGCTTTTTGATAGGGTGGGCAAAAAAATTTCACTTACCGATATGGGCAGGGAATTTTTGAATTACGCTTACGAAATGCTTCATATTGTTGAAAAAGCAGAAAGCATCAGCAATAATAATACCGATATAAAGGGCAGTTTAAGAATTGGTATTTCCGAATCTCTTCTGTTAAGCGTGTTTAATGATATTTTGCCTGAGCTTAAACAGGAATATAAAAACTTAACCATAAGCGTTAAAACAGGGCATACTTTTGAATTGATTGATCAATTAAAACAAAATCAGTTAGATATACTTTATATTTCAAAAAGCCTTAATACCGACCCTGATATTAAATGCTATTATCAGAAACAGGAAAACCTTGTTTTTGTGTGCGAAAACAACCAATTAGTTGCAAAAAGAAAAAAGGTAGGTTTGCAGGAGTTGTTTTCCTATGAGTTTGTTGTTACCGAAAAGGAAGGAATATGCTTTTCTTTGTTGCGGGAAATTGCGGCAAAAAACAATCTTAATCTTCGTTCTGCTATTGAAATTGATAGCGTTGCGGCACTTGTGGAGCTTGTAAAAAAAGGTATGGGCGTTGCCTTTTTGCCTGAGTATGCAGTAAAAAAGCTGACGGATAAAGGTGAGCTTACCGTTATTGACGTTGACTATCCTAAACAAACGTATTTCAGTCAGATTTTGTGCCATAAAAGTAAATGGCTTTCACCTTTTGCAAAAGGCTTTATCCGTTTAATAGAAGAAGCACGACCGCAGTAAAAACAAAACCCCTTATGTTGAATAAGGGGTTTATTTTATTTTCTTCGCTTAAAAAGATTTGTAACTATTGCAAAAAATCCGGCGATAATTACGATAACGATTACGCCTTTTATGCTTAATGAAATTATATTTTTTGCATCTTTAAATAAAGGCTGGTTTTTAAATTCTTCGCGGATTTCTTCATCTTTATAAGGTTCATTGGTTGGCTTTAAAGTAGCAGTAGGGTTTGCAACCAATTCACCAACAGGTGTGTTAAAAGGTGCAAGAGTTCTTGTAGGCGTAACCCTTGGCGGAATGGCGGCAGTTGGGGTTGGCTTTGGGGTGGGTGTTGCAGCAGTGGCTTTTGTTGTGCTGATTATCTCAAGGCGAATATCCTTAAAATATATACACTTAATAGGCCTTTTAACGTCAAGCCCGTCAATACAAAAATACCAGTTAGGTGTAAGCTCGCAAAGCGCCACGTTTCTTGAAACACTGAATTCCGTTGTATAAGTTTCTCTTTCGGTTGTAAATGTAAACGTATCAGAGATTTTGCGCATAGCGTGTGAACCACCTGCTTCAAAAAACGGAGATTCACCGCCGATGCTTTTTTTATAATCCCTATTCCATTGTTCAGCATCTTTGACTGTGTTTGTGATAGCTCTTATTTTAAAGTGCGCTGTTGTTGTAGATTCCGTTCTATCCTGAAAAGCAACCTGAATATTTGCCGAAAGCTTTAATCTTACTCCGACAATATCGGGGTGTTGCGCAAAGATAAGTTTAAGTGCAGGTGCAATGTTAAGGGCAGGAGTGCTATAAGATTTTTCAAAGCCTACTGCGGTAACGGAAAGCCCCGAAGCCTGATGCAAGGTTACACCTAAATATTCTTGCCATGCAAGACCTTCAAGATAATTAACAGGCTCATTTTGCTTTTGCGCATTAACGCTTAAAACACAGGAAACAACAAGCAAAAGGGATAATAATATAACAAAGAACTTTTTCAAAAAATAAACCCCCTTCGCAAAGTATATATTAATTATACTTGCAAAAGGGGTGAAAGTCAATATTTCAATTATTTTAAAATCAATTTTTCTGCATAATCTGTTAAAGTTTTCATTTGCTTAACACAATCTTTAACGTAAGGGGTAAGTTCTTCTTTTTTGCGGTTACGGGCAAGGTTTTCGGTTTCAATACCGTTTAAACACATGTGATATTTTGCGCTTAACGGGTAAGGCAACCCTGTTTCCGTAAAGCCTAAGGAACCTAATAAGCCCTGCATCTTTTGGGCATCAGGATGGTTAATATTATTTACAAGCCATGAATAAAGGGCAGGATGAAAGTTATCCATAATTCCGCAATAGCCCTGCGCACCGTAGCGCATAGATTCAAGCAGGGTCTGGCAGTTTGCATTTAAAAGTTTAAAATTACTGCCTTTTAATACGTTAAGACGGCTTTTTATAATATCAATATCGCAACAGGTATCTTTCATAAAATAAAATCTGCCTGTTTCAACGCACCATGAAAGAATTTTATCAGTTACAAGGCGCTTGTAGGGCATGGGACATTCGTATAATCCAAGCTTAATATCAGGCGGTAAAAGGGAAATAAGTTTTTCGGCATTTTTTATAAAAACGTCGTCCCCCTCGTTGTTTATATCCAGGCGGTTTGTAATAAAAATAAGAGCATCGGTGCCGCTTGCAGCAATTTTATTAAGCTCGTCAGCCTGCGCTTCAATATTATCGGCAACGTGGCCTGAAGAAACAACGATAAAATCCTTTGATAAGGATTTGGCGTAATCGTAAACGGTTTTATTTAATTTTACTCTTTCTTCAACTGAAAGATAAGCGATTTCACTTGATTGGCAAACTGCAAAAACACCGTCACAGCCATTTTCATAATAGAATTTAACGTATTTTTTCGCAGTTTCAAGATCAACTGTACCATCAGCGTTATATGGGGTTATCATTGTAGGAAAATTGTGCATTTAAAAAACACCTCCGATAGTACTATTTTACAAAAATAAGCCTTTTAAAGCAATATCTTTACGGGACTATTTTTTGTTTAAAACGGACATTATTTGCCTAAATCTTTTTTGTATTGGGATGGCGTCAATCCCTCAATGCGTTTAAAAGCCTTTGAAAATTGTTGTTGCGAAGAAAATCCCGTGGCTTCTGAAACAGCGGCGAGGCTTTTAGCAGGATCGGTCATAAGCCGTTTTGCCTGGCGGATTTTTCTTGATAAAATAAGTTCTGCAACGCTTAAAGAAAGAGCGTTTTCGGTTAAACGGTTAAGATGACGCAAGCTTATGTGAACGCAGTCGGCAACGTCAAGGGAAGAAACAGGGGATGAAATATTATCGTCAATATACTTTATTGCAAGTTTAATGCGCATATCGTTGGTAATAGTTTCGCTTTGAACACCTGATTGTCCGGTGATAGTCTGAAAAAGCTCAATACACAAAATTGAAAGCTGATGGGCTATGGATTCGTTAAAGCCAAAGTGGGCATTGAGCGCAGTTTTAAGCATATTATCAATGGCAAGATAGGTGTAATCTGTGGCAACGCCTTTAAAAAAACCTTTCATTTTTGATAAAAGAACATCTTTAAGGGTTGATGGCGATTGAATATCAAAGGAAAAAACAAATTCCGAAAAATCTTCCGTTGCATTTTCAAGCTTATGTTGTGTATCCGGTGCAAAAAGCAACATATCGCCTTTTTTTACCGTAATAGTTTTATTAAGGGAATATTTTGCACTGCCTTCAATGGGAACGTGAAGTTCAAAAAACGAGTGCTTGTGTAAAGAGTAGTTCCAGTTTTCTCTGTATGCAACCCTGCACCAATAAATATCCAATGAAAACAGTTCGTTCTGGATATGCGGGCATATTCTGTTTAAGATTTTTGAAGCGTTTGTAAGTTTGGATTTATCAAAACTGTAATTCACAAAAATTCTCCTTAAAAAAAGACGGCAAAACTGCCGCCTTTAATTTATCAATCTATATCTTCAACAACCGTTTCAGGTGGCGTATCAAGTTTTTCGGGGTTTTTCATTAACTTTTCAAGACCCTTAAAAGCAGTTGCAAAGTAGTGGCCGTCAGTAATTCTTTCGTCAGTAACAACGGTGTAGTCAACCATTACCTTCTGTGATACGGTGCCATCAAGGTTAAGTACGTTTTCCCTTCTTTTTGCACCAAAGGTAATAAATACAGGTGTGTTACCAAAGTTATAAAGGTGGTGATAGATTGGCGGGATTCCAAGTGAGCCAAGGTTTGAAATAAAAATGCTTGCGTGGAAGGGTGAAACCTCGTCAATAATTTTAGGCATAATGCCAAAGAAATCAAGGAACTGCATAAAAGCAACAAACCATCTTAAAAGTACGCTTGGCAAAGCGTTAATAATACGGGCAACGGAGTCAAAGCCGTTAGTATCGCCTTCCTGTGTTGCAACTGCAATAGCTTCTTCCATTTTGCGATAAACGTCGTCAGCAGTATCAGTTGGCTTAAAACGAACCTTAATTGCAGATTCCTGCGCGTTTACCTTCATACTTTTTTTAACCATCATACTTAAAACGATTTCATCGCGTTTAAAAATGCGCCAACCTGCAATATAGCGGTTGATGGCGGGTTTTTGGGAAACCATACGAACGTAAGAAGCAACAATAACGTGCATAAAGCCAAAGCCTGTAAGCCCTTCATCACGCTTCTTTTGTACGTATTCCTGTAATTTTCCGTAGTCAACAGATGAAGAAAAAAGGTTCTGGGCATCGTTTCTTTTGTGCATAATGCTTACTGCAACGTATTGCATTGGGGGAAGATTACGAATTCTTCTACCGTCACGGCGGTCACCAAGACGGTGTTTGATTTTTGTTTCTGGCATATAACTGCCTCCTTAAAAATAATAAATAAAAAAATAAATACACATTTATTATATCAAACTATACGACAAATTTCAACAAAAAAATAAAAAGCCATAAATTATGGCTTTTTAGATAAAAGTGATTTAAGCAATCTGTAAAGATGATATGCCATAAGCGTAAACAGTATATGCAAAAGCATAACGATAGATACGTACATTATTTGGGCAACGGCGTATCCGCAAGCATTCTGAACAATAAGACGAACGTTTTCTAACGGCGGAATATTGCAGGAATACATATTGGCATAATTGGTTTTTAAAATTTGCGACATTACTGCGGCAATAATTGAAAATACCGCCATAAAGATTATAAGAGGCTTAGTATCCCTTTTGGAAACAGGCGTGTTAAGGTCAAGAAAAAGTATAAAAAACAGTTCGTAAATAACGATATTGTGGAAAGTAACGGTATGGAAAGCAAGGTAATTTTCAAAAAAATGCTCAATATCCCAGGCGGAATAAATTAAAGAAGGATAAATTGCCAATAGTAACGTGGTGGCGCAACAGATACCTGCGGTAACGGAAAAAACCGTTTCTCTGTGCTTGCCGTTATAAAAAGCAGAAAGGGGAAGCATAAGTATAAATAACGAGCAGAAGTGAAATGGAATGTGATACAGGTCATACCCATGCATAAATGAATAAACCTGTTTGCCGATTTCAATTAAAAACAGAAAAACCGCTAAAATCTGAAAAGGAATCATGCGGTATTTAAGGTCTTTTTTAATTAAAAATAGCCTTAAAACAAAAGCAAGAATAATTGCAAAAATAAAAGATGGAAGTAACGTTTTTGCGTGTTGTAAAGTCCAAAGTTGCATTGTAAAAACCACCTCACACAGAATTTTCTTTTATATTTTAACATATTGCGACAAAGATTTCAATAAAAAAATCCCGCACCAAAAGGTACGGGATAAATTTTTATTAAATAACGCGAACGCGGATAATATCTTCAATAGCCTTGATAAAATCAACAACTTCGGGTTTAAATTCGTTGTCAATATCAATAATGGTGTAAGCGTAATCGCCTTTTGAAGCGTTAATCATACCGCTGATGTTTTCACCGCTTGAAGCGATAGCGGCAGTAATTCTGCCAACCATATTGCTTGTGTTCTTGTGCATAACGGTAATACGTGCGTTACCTGTTTTGTTAAGTGTTACGCTTGGATAGTTTACACTGTTTACAATGTTACCGTTTTCAATAAACTCTTTTAATTCCTTTGAAGCCATAACTGCACAGTTATCTTCACTTTCAGGAGTAGATGCGCCAAGGTGTGGGAACACAACAACGTTTTTAGCGCCAATTAAAGCATCGCTTGCAAAGTCGGTAGCATATTTATATATTTTACCGCTTTCGCAGGCAGAAATAACGTCAGCATCCTTAACAAGACCGCCACGGGCAAAGTTAAGAATAATAACGCCGTCCTTCATTTTTGCGATTGTGTCAGTATTTATCATACCCTTTGTTGCATCAATCTGTGGAACGTGAAGTGAAATAATATCGCACTTTGCGTAGATTTCTTCTAAATCGTCAGCCTTTTTAACTGCGCGGGAAAGCTTCCATGCAGCTTCAACTGAAACGAATGGGTCGTAACCGATAACGTTCATACCTAAGGCTACTGCGGCGTTTGCAACAAGACCGCCGATAGCGCCTAAGCCGATAACACCTAAGGTCTTGCCCATGATTTCGGGGCCAACAAACTGACCTTTGCCTTTTTCAGCCATTTTGCCAACCTGATCACCGTTGCCTTTAAGGGTTTTTGCCCAGTCAGAAGCTTCAACAATGTTTCTGCTTGCGGCAATCATAGCGCCAAGCACCATTTCCTTAACTGCGTTAGCGTTAGCACCGGGTGTGTTGAAAACAACGATACCCTTTTGTGCACAAACGTCACAGGGAATATTGTTTACGCCTGCGCCTGCTCTTGCAACTGCTAAAACGCTTTCGGGGAAATCATAAGAAAGCATATCTGCACTGCGAACAAGAATACCAACGGGATTTTCGGCATTTTCAGTAATAGTATATTTATCTTCGGTTAAATTTTCTTTAACAACGTTTGCGATAGAATTAAGCTTTAAGATCTCTGTCATTTTTTTATCCTCACTTATTTTCTGCTTCAAACTTCTTCATAAATGCGATAAGCTTTTCAATGCCTTCAACGGGCATAGCGTTATAGATAGAAGCGCGCATACCGCCAACAAGACGGTGGCCTTTAAGTGAAACAAGACCTTCAGCGGCTGCTTCTTTAACGAACTTAGCGTCAAGATCGGCATTTGGTGTAACGAAAGGTACGTTCATAAGTGAACGGTCTTCTTTCTGAACGCTGTTCTTGTAGAAATCTGATGAATCAATGTAATCGTAAAGCATATTTGCTTTCTTAACGTTGATAGCGTGGATTGCGTCAACACCGCCCATTTCCTTGATCCAACGGAATACAAGCATTGAAATGTAAATGCTGTAACAAGGAGGAGTGTTGTAAAGGCTTTCGCCATCTGCCTGAGTCTTCCATTTAAGCATTGTGGGGCAATCTTCGGTAAAATTTTCTAAAAGATCGTCGCGAACGATAACAACGGTTACACCTGCAGGGCCGATGTTCTTCTGTGCGCCTGCGTAGATAACACCGAATTTAGAAACGTCAACAGGCTGGGAAAGAATCATTGATGACATATCTGCAACTAACGGAACGTTTTCAGGTGTTTCGGGAACGTAGTTGTACTTTGTACCAAAGATAGTGTTGTTAAAGCAGATGTGTAAGAAGTCTGCTTCAGGATCAACCATATCCTTTGTTACTTTTGGTACGTAGGTATAGGTTGCATCTTCGCTTGATGCGATTACTCTTGCATTAGTAAGTCTTTTACCTTCTTTTGCGCAAAGGTTTGAGAAGTTGCCTGAAACAACGTAATCTGCCTTGCCGTTCTTGTGAAGGTTAAGTGCAACTGAAGCAAACTGTGTGCTTGCACCGCCCTGAACGAAAAGAACTTTATAATTATCCGGAATATTCATAAGCTCACGAATTAAAGCTTCTGCTTCCTTGATAATGGCATCGTAACACTTTGCACGGTGGCTCATTTCAAGAACACTCATTCCTGAACCTTCGTAGTTAAGCATATCTTCCGCTGCTTTTTTCAATACTGATTCCGGCAACATTGATGGGCCGGCACTAAAGTTATAAACTCTCATTTTTTTAGCCTCCTAAAAGCGTTACGCCTTTATAAATTTTATTATACAATTGCTTGTATTTGCTTTATTATACTACTGTATTATAATAATGTAAAGCCTTTTTGATATAAAATTACAAAAGAATTTTTATGCATATTATACACTGATTATGCATATAAAAATTGATATTTTTTAAGCGTATATATAATAATGAATTCATTTATATATACCCTTATATTTATAACTCCCGTATATCGTCAATTAACGGCGTACCCGTTGTGGTGGTAATATTAAATTCGTAGCACATATAGTGGAAGTTACGGTCATCTATTTTATAACGTAAAGCCACCGCGTTTTCGTTAAGATTGGCAAGATACTTTGGCTTGTCGGTTTGATCAAAAATACCTAAAAAGTTCTTTATGTTATCAAAATTCATTTCCTGCTTTAATTCAGTGGTGAGATAACTTTGCGCAAGGTCTTTAATTTCTAAACGTACTGCCTGGCAAAAAAGGCGCAGGTGATCAAATACACTTTGGCAGGCAACGGCAGAAATTTTTGTATCAATGGGGATAAATTCATTATTAAAAATCTGATGCACTTCAATAAAATCCATATCCCCCGGGGAAAACACGGTTTTTAACGTTCCACCGTTAAAAGAATATTCCCTGCAAGGCAAGGGCGGGCAAATTGGCGTAAGGGAATTGTTAAGGGGAATAATATGCGTATGGGTTTTTGCAATAACGCAATAATCGTTAAAAATATCAAAATCTGTTACAGGCTCAGGGAAATAATTTCTTTTTCCCCTTTGGTCTTCAAAAACAAGGTAATCCCCGCAAAGCCCCAAATAACCTTTTGCCCAAGGTTTTTCTTTTAGGATAACGGGTGGGGCAGATAAATTGGGGTTAGTAAACAAAAAGGAAAGCTGATAGATTTCTTCATTCCATTTGTAAAGTTGTCCGCTTCCTGCTTGTAGGCGAGGAGGATCAGGGCTAATCAGGCAGGTAACGGGTAAATAGCTTTCGTTAAAGGCGCAAGCGCAAATAACGGCTTCGTTGTTTAACAGGGGCAGGGATATTTCCTTATTATTATATATAGCGCCCTGAAAAACTCCGTTTAGCGTAACGGCACAATCTATATCAGAACTCAAAATCAATGTAGGCATAACGTTTCCCCCGATAAAATGGTTTTATTAAATATATGTTGAAAATTTGGCAAAAATCAAAGTTTACAAAAAGTTCACAAATTAAAGCAAAAAAACAGTTGCAAAAATAAAAATTGTGTTATATAATCTTCACGTTGTCCTATGCGGTGGGATAACTGCGCTTGTTTTAGCGTAAATGGTATGAAGCGGAAGGTTGCTGCTCCTTTGAATGCAGGTAATTTCCGTGGACAATTGTCCGAAAGATCGGGCGAATGGCCAAGTACCCACCGTCGCTTAAAAATTTTAAAAGCGGCACACACGGTGCAGTGTATTTGAGCCGAAAATAAGGAGGTATATAAATGGCATCGCAGAAAATCAGAATCAAGTTAAAGGCTTATGATCATAACCTTATTGATCAGTCAGCCGAAAAGATCGTTGACACAGCGGTCAAGACCGGAGCCACAGTAAGTGGTCCAATCCCATTACCAACTGAGAAGGAAGTTATTACTATTCTCCGTGCTCCTCATAAATATAAGGATAGCCGTGAACAGTTTGAGCTTCGCACTCACAAACGTCTTATTGACATTTACAACGCCGGTCCTAAAACAGTAGATGCACTTATGAAGTTGGATCTTGCTGCAGGCGTTGACATCAACATTAAATTATAAGGAGGATGAACGATGATGACAAAAGGTATTTTAGGCAAAAAGATCGGTATGACACAGATCTTCGCTCAAGATGGCACAGTAGTTCCTGTAACAGTCGTTCAGGCCGGCCCCTGCTCAGTAGTGCAGGTTAAAACACAGGAAAAAGACGGCTACGAAGCCGTTAAAGTGGGCTTTGGCACTGTAAAGGAACAGAACGTAAACAAAGCCGACAAGGGTCAGTTTGTTAAGGCAAACGTTCCCGCAGCACGTTATATGCGTGAATTCAAGTTTGAAAATGCTGCCGATTATAAGGCAGGCGACGTTATCAACTGCGATATTTTTGCAGAAGGTGATAAGGTTGATGTTACAGCAAAAACAAAGGGTCACGGTTTCTCAGGTGTTATCCAGAGATGGAATCAGCATACAGGCCCTATGTCACACGGTTCAGGCGCACACAGGGTTGTAGGTTCAATGGGCGCAAGCTCTTCACCCAGCCACGTGTTCAAGAACAAGCACATGCCCGGTCAATGGGGTAACGAACAGGTAACTGTTCAGAATCTTCAGATCGTTCGCGTTGACACTGAAAGAGGCGTTCTTTTAATCAAAGGCGCAGTTCCCGGTGCTCAGGGTGCACTGCTTACTATTAAGCAGTCAGTTAAACGTAAGTAAGGAGGTAAGCAGGTATGCCAAGAGTTAATGTATATAACATTGAAGGCGAAAAGGTTTCAACCGTTACTTTAAAGAAAGAAATCTTTGAAGTTGAAGTTAATACCCACGTTCTTCATACAGTAGTTCGTGCACAGCTTGCAAACAAGCGTCAGGGCACAAAAGGCACACTCACTCGTACAGAGGTTGCCGGTGGCGGTAGAAAGCCCTTCCGTCAGAAAGGTACCGGTCGTTCCCGTCAGGGTTCAAGCCGTTCACCTCAGTATTATAAGGGCGGTATCGTATTTGCACCTAAGTCAAGAGATTTCTCAATCACAGTTCCCAAAAAGGTTAAGAGACTTGCTCTTAAAGGCGCACTTACAGCAAAAGCAACAGATAAGGACATTATTATTCTTGATGCCCTTGAAATTGAAGCAAAAACAAAGGCAATGGTTAAAGTTCTTGCAAACCTTAAAGTTGAAGGCAAGGCTTACATCATTAACGAAGAACCTACAGCTAACGTAGAAAGAGCAGCTGCTAACATTCCTGGTGTTAAAACCGGTCTTGTTAACACAATCAACGTTGTGGATATTCTTAATCACGACAAGCTTATTCTTACAAAGGCTGCACTCAAAAAGCTTGAGGAGGTATATGCATAATGTTTAACGAAGATATCATTATCAAACCTGTTCTCACAGAAAAGAGCTATGATATGATGGCTGATAAGCGCTACGTTTTCCAGGTAGCACCTAAGGCAACAAAAACCCAGATCAAAACCGCAGTTGAAGAAATCTTCGGCGTGAAGGTTGAAAAGGTTAACACAGTTGTTACTCAGGGCAAGCTTAAACGTATGGGCAAGTATGAGGGCAGAACCTCAACAGTTAAAAAAGCTTACGTAGTTCTTAAAAAGGATTCAAAAGCTATTGAATTCTTTGAGAATATGGCTTAATTTAAGATTTAATTATACTTCGGGTTGCATAACAGCAGCAAACAGCGCCCGTAAGTGATAAAATTCAGCTGCTGAGAAATGGAGTTAATTTCAATGGGTATCAGAAAGTATAAACCGACTTCCCCTGCAAGACGTTTTATGTCGGTTTCAACCTTTGAAGAAATCACAAAGACCACTCCTGAGAGATCCTTGCTTGCTAAGGTTTCAAAGAACGGTGGTAGAAACAATGCAGGTCGTTTAACAGTTCGTCATCACGGTGGCGGAAACACAAGAAAATACAGAATTATTGACTTTAAGCGTAATAAGGACGATGTTCAGGCTCGCGTAGCATCAATTGAATACGATCCTAACCGCAGTGCTAACATTGCACTTCTTAACTACGCTGACGGTGAAAAGCGCTACATTTTAGCACCTTTAGGTATTAATGTTGGCGATATGATCCTTTCAGGCGAAAACGCTGATATTAAGCCCGGTAACGCTCTTAAAATTAAGAATATCCCTGTTGGTACTCTTATTCACAATATTGAGCTTATGCCCGGCAAAGGCGGTCAGCTTGTTCGTGCAGCAGGTAATGCAGCACAGCTTATGTCTAAGGAAGATAAGTACGCACAGGTTCGTCTTCCCTCAGGCGAAGTTCGTTACATTCTTCTTGAATGTAAAGCAACAATCGGTCAGGTTGGTAACCTTGACCACGAAAACGTTTCTATCGGTAAAGCTGGTAGAAAGCGCCACATGGGCGTTCGTCCTACCGTTCGCGGTGTTGTTATGAACCCCTGTGATCACCCCCACGGTGGTGGTGAAGGTAAATCCCCTGTTGGCCGTCCCGGCCCTGTTACTCCTTGGGGTAAGCCTGCACTTGGTTACAAGACTCGTTCAAAGAAGAACAAATCAAACAAATATATCGTAAAACGCCGCAACGGCTAATAAATCGGAAGGAGACTCATTATGAGCAGGTCAGTTAAAAAAGGACCTTTTATAAGCGCTAAGCTTTTAAAGAAGGTTGAAGAAATGAATGCTTCCGGGGAAAAGAAAGTTATCAAAACCTGGTCAAGATCATCAACGATCTTTCCCCAGATGGTAAGCCATACATTAGCCGTTCATGACGGCAAAAAGCACGTTCCTGTTTATATCACAGAAGATATGGTAGGACATAAGTTAGGTGAATTTGCACCTACAAGAACATTCAGAGGTCACTCGGGTTCCGAGAAGTCTTCAGGAAGGTAATAGGAGGTTTAGCTAATGGCAACAAGAATGAAAGAAAAAGCGGCAAAACGTCAGGAAAACCGCGACAGAAGACCTAAAGCTATTGCAAAGTACATTCGTATCTCTTCCCGTAAGGTTCGCATCGTTATTGATCTTATCCGCGGTAAGCAGGTAGACGAGGCTCTTGCTATCCTTCAGTTTACACCTAAGGCAGCATCCCCCGTTGTAGAAAAGGTTCTTGCATCAGCAATAGCCAATGCGGAGAACAACCCTCCGTACCTTAACAGAGATAATCTTTATGTAGCTGAAGTTTATGCAAACCAGGGTCCCACACTTAAACGTTTCAGACCCCGCGCAAAAGGTAGCGCAGCACCTATCTTAAAGCGTTCAAGCCACATCACAGTTATCCTTGATGAGAAGAAGGAGGATAAGTAATTATGGGACAGAAAGTTAATCCCCACGGCCTTAGAGTAGGCGTTATTAAGAACTGGGATTCACGTTGGATCGCAGGCAAAGATATGGCAGCTAATATCGCAGAAGATAACAAGCTCCGCACATATTTAAAGAATAAGCTTAATGCTTTCAGCGTTTCAAAGATTGAAATTGAACGTAAAAGCAACAACGTAACACTTTTCATTTACACCGCAAAGCCCGGCGCACTTATTGGTAAGGGCGGCGCTGGCATTGAGGCTTTAAGCCAGGATGTTCAGAAGCTTATCGGCAAGAATGTTAAGGTTAACATTATGGAAATCAAGAAGCCCGATATGGATGCTCAGCTTGTTGCTGAATCCATTGCACAGCAGCTTGAAAAGCGTGTATCTTTCCGCCGTGCTATGAAGCAGTCAATGCAGAGAGTTACCCGTGCAGGCGCAAAGGGTATCAAGATTTTAGTATCAGGTCGTCTTGGCGGTGCAGAAATTGCACGTAGCGAAGGCTATCATGAAGGCAGCATTCCCCTTCAGACTCTTCGTGCTGATATTGACTACGGTTTTGCTGAAGCAGCAACAACCTATGGCCGTATCGGTGTAAAGGTTTGGGTTTACAAGGGAGAAATTCTTGCAAAGAAGGCTGCTAAAGCAGAAGGAGGCAAGTAATTATGTTAATGCCCAAAAGAGTTAAAAGAAGAAGAGTTTTCCGTGGCAGAATGAAGGGTACAGCACAGCGCGGTAACTTCATCGCTTACGGTGATTACGGTCTTGTAGCACTTGAACCAGGCTGGATCAAGAGCGCACAGATTGAAGCAGCCCGTATCGCTATGACAAGATACATTAAGCGTAGCGGTCAGGTTTGGATTAAGATTTTCCCCGATAAGCCCGTAACAGCTAAACCCGCTGAAACCCGAATGGGGTCAGGTAAGGGTTCACCTGAATACTGGGTAGCAGTAGTTAAGCCCGGTCGCGTTCTTTTTGAAATGAACGGTGTTGATGAAGCTACTGCACGTGAGGCATTGCGTCTTGCAAGCCACAAGCTTCCCATTAAGGTTAAATTCGTTAAGAGGGAAGATTACAATAAAGAACAGGACGGTGAAGTTTGATGAAACCGAGTAAGCTTCGTGAAATGAACGCAGAAGAGCTTAACAAGAAGCTCGCTGAGCTTAAGAGAGAGCTTTTAAACCTCAGATTTCAAAATGCCACCGGTCAGCTTACTAACCTGAAGCAAATTGATGCCTGCAAAAAGGATATTGCAAGGGTTATGACCATACTCAGAGAATTAGAGCTTAAGGGCTAAGGAGGTTGAGGACTGTGGAAAGAAATTTTCGTAAACAGAGAGTAGGCACAGTTGTTAGCGATAAGATGGATAAGACAATCGTTGTTGCAGTAAAAACAAAGGTTCTTCATCCTCTCTATGGTAAGACTGTAAACCGTACAACAAAATTTAAGGCTCATGATGAAAACAATGAATGCGGAATCGGTGATACCGTTCGCATTATGGAAACAAGACCATTGAGCAAAGATAAAAGATGGAGATTGGTTGAAATAGTTGAAAAGGCAAAATAAGCTTTTTTAAACTGTTTTACCGGAAAGGGGTAAAAAATGATACAACCTCAAACAAGATTGAAGGTTGCCGATAATACCGGCGCAAAAGAAATTATGTGCATAAGAGTTCTTGGTGGCTCTTTCAGAAGATACGGCAGCGTTGGCGATACCATCGTTGCATCAGTTAAAACAGCTGCGCCCGGCGGCGTAGTTAAAAAGGGTGACGTTGTAAAGGCAGTTATCGTTCGTACAACAAAACCCACCCGCCGTGCTGACGGAACATATATCCGTTTTGATGATAACGCTGCAGTTATTATCAACGATCAAAAGCTTCCCCGTGGTACCCGTGTATTCGGACCCATCGCAAGAGAACTTCGTGAAAAAGACTTTATGAAGATTATCTCTCTTGCACCGGAAGTTCTGTAAGGAGGACATATTCATGAAAATCAAAAAAGGTGATACCGTTATCGTAATTAGCGGTGAAAGCAAGGAATTATCCAAGCCCAAAAAGGTTCTTCGTGCTATGCCCAGTGAAAACAAGCTTATTGTTGAAGGCGCTAATATGATTATTCGTCATACTAAGCCTAAGAAGATGGGCGAAGCAGGTGGCCGTATTGAAAAAGAAGCTCCTATTGATGCTTCAAACGTAATGTTATACTGCCCCAACTGCAAAAAAGGTGTTCGTGCCGGTTACGAAGTAATTGATGGCAAGAAGACCCGTATTTGCAAAGAATGCAAAAAGGCAATTCAGTAATTGGGAGGAGAGATACTATGGCCAGATTAAAGGATAAATACGTAAACGAAATTATTCCTGCAATGGTTAAGAAATTTGATTACAAAAACGTAATGCAGGTTCCCAAGCTTGACAAGGTTGTTATTAACGTAGGCCTTGGCGACGTTAAGGACGATGCAAAGAAATTTCAGGCTGTTGTTGAGGAAATCAGACTTATTACAGGTCAGGCACCTATCGTAACAAAGGCTAAAAAGTCCGTTGCTAACTTCAAGGTTCGTGAAGGAATGAACATCGGCGCAAAGGTTACTCTTCGCGGCGAAAGAATGTATGAATTCGTTGACAAACTTATGAACATAGCACTTCCCCGTGTTCGTGACTTCCATGGCGTTTCAGCCAACTCATTTGATGGCAGAGGTAACTATGCTCTTGGTATTAAAGAACAGCTTATCTTCCCTGAAATTGAGTATGATAAGATCGACAAGGTAAGAGGTATGGACATTATATTTGTTACTACAGCAAATACAGATGAGGAAGCTCGTGAGCTTTTAGGCTTCATGGGCATGCCTTACGCAAACTAAGAGAGGGAGGATAAAGATAATGGCAAAGAAAGCAATGATCAATAAACAGCAAAAGAAGCAGAAGTTTTCAACACGTGAATATACACGTTGCAGCATTTGCGGCCGCCCTCACGCAGTTCTCTCTAAGTACGGTATCTGCCGTATTTGCTTCAGAGAATTAGCATATAAGGGTCAGATTCCCGGCGTTAAAAAAGCAAGTTGGTAAGTAACAAATATATGGAAGGAGGATACCAATAATGGTTTTAACAGATCCTATTGCAGATATGCTCACCAGAATTCGCAATGCGATGGTAGCACGTCACTTAACAGTAGATATTCCTAAGTCAAACGTAAAGCAGGCAATCGCTCAGCTTCTTCTTGACGAAGGTTACATTAAAGGTGTTGAGGTTATTGATGAAGCACCTCAGGGCACCATCCGTATTACTCTTAAATACGGTGCAAACAAAGAAAGAATTATCTCAGGCCTTCGCAGAATTTCCAAGCCCGGCTTGAGAGTATATGCTCGTGCAGAAGAACTTCCCAGAGTTTTGGGCGGTATGGGTATCGCAATTATATCCACTTCAAAGGGCATTATGACAGATAAGCAGGCTCGCTCACTTAACATCGGTGGCGAAGTTTTAGCTTACGTATGGTAATCAGGAGGAAATTAGATTATGTCAAGAATAGGTAAAAATCCCGTAGCTATTCCCGCCGGCGTAACAGTAACTGTGGCTGACGGCAACGTAGTTACTGCAAAAGGCCCCAAAGGCACTTTAACACAGCAACTGTCCAAGGACATGATCATCAAGGTTGAAGGCAACGAAGTTCTCGTTAGCCGTCCCTCCGATGAGAAAGATCACCGTGCACTTCACGGTCTTACAAGAACACTTATTAACAATATGGTTATTGGTGTTTCAGAAGGCTTTACAAAGAGCCTTACCATTATCGGTACAGGTTACCGTGCAGCATTAAACGGCACAAAGCTTGTACTTAATATGGGCTATTCACACCCCGTTGAAATGATCGCACCTGCAGGAATTACTATTGAAGTTCCTTCACAGACACAGATCATCGTTCGCGGTGCTGATAAGCAGGTTGTTGGTCAGTTTGCAGCAGAAATCCGTTCTGTTAGAGAACCCGAACCCTATCATGGCAAAGGTATTCGTTATGAAGGCGAATATGTTGCTATGAAAGAGGGCAAAGCCGGTAAGAAGTAATTGAAAGGAGCATTAGCATTATGATAAAGAAAATAGACAAAAACGCTAACCGTCTTGCAAGACACGCTCGTGTTCGTAAGAAGATCAGCGGAACATCAGAACGTCCAAGATTAGACGTATATCGCAGCAACAGTCATATCTATGCTCAGGTTATTGATGACAGTAACGGCACAACACTTGCAGCAGCTTCAACCTTAGAAGCAGAAGTTGCAAAGGCTGTTGAAGAAATGACAAAGACAGACGCTGCCAAAACAGTTGGTAAGCTTATTGCTGAGCGCGCTCAGGCAAAAGGCATCAAAGTTGTTGTATTTGACAGAGGCGGCTACCTCTACACCGGTCGTGTTCAGGCGCTTGCAGAAGCAGCCCGTGAAGCCGGTCTGGAATTTTAATGGAGGTAAAAAGCGATGAGTAAGAGAATTGATCCCAAAACACTTGATTTAAAAGATAAGTTAGTTGCAGTAAACCGTGTTGCTAAAACCGTTAAGGGTGGCCGTAACATGCGCCTTGCAGCACTTGTAGTTGTTGGTGACGGAAACGGCCACGTTGGCGTTGGTCAGGGTAAGGCTGTTGAAGTTCCCGAAGCAATCCGTAAGGCAACAGAGGATGCTAAAAAGAATATCATTAAAGTTTCACTTGATGGAACAACCATTCCTCATTCAGTAATCGGTAAGTTCGGCCGCGGCAAAGTTCTTCTTATGCCTGCTCCAGAAGGTACCGGTGTTATCGCAGGTGGTCCTGTGCGTGACGTACTTGAAATGGTTGGCGTTCGCGATATTCTTACAAAGAGCCAGGGTTCAAACAACCCCGCTAACTGCGTAAAAGCAACCATTGAAGGCCTTGCTTCCTTAAAGACAGCTGAAGAGATCGCTCAAATGCGTGGCAAGTCAGTTGACGAGATCATGGGCTAAGGAGGACGTTACAATGTTAAAAATTACATTAACAAAAAGTACAATCGGTTGCAAAAAAGACCAGATTGCTACTGTAAAGGCTCTCGGCCTTAAAAAATTACATTCAACAGTTACACAGGCAGATAATGCTGCTATCCGCGGTATGATCTTTAAGGTTAAGCACCTTGTAACAGTTGAAGAAATTGACTAATCGGAGGTACAGATAATGAAATTAGTAGATTTAATGCCCGCAGAGGGTGCTGTACAGACCGGTCGCCGTAAGGGTCGCGGTCC
>JAZRTX010000008.1:0-14492 GCA_045652205.1 Clostridia bacterium | reverse complement strand
GTGAGGATATCTTTATTGAAGCAAGGCTTTCTGCCGGTAAACCCTACGCATTAGCAGTTATGGGCGATGAAATTGAAGATATTGCACAGTTTGTGATGTAGTAAAAAAAGAGAAAAGCACTTCATTTTGAAGTGCTTTTTTATTTCTATAATACGTTATATCATTATGAAATCTATTTTTTATTGACAGATTATTTTGTTTGTGGTACAGTATTGTTTGACCGAGGAGAATGCGGAGTATGAGCAATGGCTCTTTTTTGAGCAAATTGCGCCGCAATAACTTGGTCTTTTTTGTTTTCTAATATTTTTATTGACATTTATTGTGTTTTTGGATATACTATTATTAGTGGAGACTGTGTCCGACTTGACGGACCGCTCCACTTTTTTATTGACAGATTGTTTTGGTTGTGGTATAGTGTTTTCTATAAAAGCAATTTTGTTATAATCGCCGGCAATTAGTGCTGGCCGTTCACTGACATTATTGCTTCTATTTTTTAATTGACAAATTGCTTTATATTAAATATACTAATATTGGAAACTGTACCATTGTTCGCTTTGGGCGTATTGATAGGAGCTTGTTCACCTGTCGGCATGGCAAGGTTTCCTTTTTTTATAAAAAATCCACCCATTTTTTAGGGTGGATATTTTTTATTCATTTTCTGCTTGCAACATTTCTTCAATGCGGGCTAAGATTTCTTCTTTGCCTGTGCGTTTTTCAGAAGAAACAGGAATTATCTGATTTAAGATTATGCCTGTTTTAACAGAGATATTTTTTAATGCTTTATGGATTTGGGATGTGCCGATTTTATCTGCCTTTGTTGCGCCAACGATAAACGGAATATGATAGTAGCTAAGCCATTTTATCATCTGAATATCCTGTGTGGTTGGGTCGTGGCGGATATCAAGCAATAAAACAACGCATTTAAGCTGTTTTGAGATACTTAAATAACCTTCCATTAAGCTTGCCCAACGTTCCTTTTCCTTATCGCTTACCTTTGCAAAGCCATAGCCGGGAAAGTCCATTAAATAAAAGCTATCGTTAATTTTAAAGGCGTTTATTAAGATGGTTTTGCCAGGTTTTTGACCAACGCGGGAAAGCTTATTATTATTGCAGAGCATATTGATAAAGCTTGATTTTCCTACGTTTGATTTGCCTGCAATAGCAATTTCGGGCAAGTTTTTATCAACGTACTGCTCCTTTAAAGCAAAACCGTAATCATATACTGCTTTTTTTATTATCATTTGTTAATTTTCCTTTTTAAGAATATTTTCTAAAACCTCATCAACGCTATCAACCGCGATATATTCAATATTCTGCCTTACGTCTTCAGGAACGTCATCAATATCCCTTAAATTGTCTTTGGGGATAATAATTCTTCTTATGCCGCCCCTGTATGCCGCCAAGGATTTTTCCTTTAAGCCACCTATTGCAAGTACTCTGCCACGCAAAGTAATTTCACCTGTCATAGCGGTATCACCGCGAACTGCAATACCTGTAACAGCCGAAACCATTGAGGTAAACAGCGTTACGCCTGCTGATGGGCCGTCCTTTGGTGTTGCGCCTTCGGGAATATGAATATGGAAATCATTTTCCTTAAAGAATTCAGGCTTAATATTCCATCTGTCAGCACGTGTTCTGATTAAAGAAAATGCTGTGCGGGCAGATTCCTTCATAACGTCACCTAACTGACCTGTTAAAAGCAGTTCACCGCTACCTGAATAAAGGGTAACGTCAATTTCCAAGGTTTCGCCGCCAACGCTTGTCCAAGCTAAGCCTGTGGTTGAGCCTACCTTGTTTTCTAACATAAGGTCGTCCCTATGGTATTTTGGCTTACCGATTAAATCTTCTAAATCGTTAAGACTTACTTTTATTGCTTTTCTTCCGTTTTTAACAAACCTTGTAGCGCACTTTCTTAAAAGCTGACCTATCTGCCTTTCTAACGAACGAACGCCTGCTTCACGGGTGTAATTATTGATTATATAAAGCATAGCTTCATCGGTAACGGTAACGTCGCCTTCCTGCATACCGTTTTCCTTTAACTGCTTTTTCATTAAATGCTTTTGTGCAATATGTTGCTTTTCAATATCGGTATAGCTTGAAAGCTCAATGATTTCCATTCTGTCCCTTAAAGGACCGGGGATAGTATCTAATGAGTTAGCAGTTGTAATAAACATTACGTTGCTTAAATCGTAAGGAACCTCTAAAAAGTGGTCTCTGAATGAATTGTTTTGCTCAGGGTCAAGAACCTCTAACATAGCAGAAGCGGGATCGCCTTTATAATCTGATGCCATTTTATCAATTTCATCAAAAAGGAACACGGGATTAACTGTACCTGCCTGCTTCATTAAAGAAATAATTCTGCCCGGCATCGCACCAACGTAGGTACGCCTGTGGCCGCGGATTTCCGCTTCATCCCTTAAACCGCCAAGGCTCATACGAACAAACTTGCGGTTAACTGCTTCGGCAATAGATTTTGCGATAGAAGTTTTACCAACACCGGGAGGGCCTACAAAACAAAGCACAGGACCGCGCATTGAATTTGAAAGGGCGCGTACTGCAAGATACTCAATGATACGCTCCTTAACCTTTTCCATACCGTAATGATCTCTATCTAAAATTTCCTTGGCATTATCTAAATCAAGGTTATCTTCCGTCTGCTTTTTCCAAGGCAGGTCAATTAACATTTCAATATATGACCTTAAAATTGAAACTTCCGGCATAGCAGGTGGCATTTTGGACATTCTTTGAAGCTCTTTTTCTGCTTTTTTACGAACTTCCGCAGGCATTTTGCTTGCTTTAATTTTTTTAGAAAGTTCATCGTTAAGAGATTCGTCTGTATCCCCTAATTCGTGATGGATAGCCTTTATCTGCTCGTGAAGATAATAATCCCTTTGGGCTTTATCCATCTGTGTTTTTACTCTGCCACGAACACGCTGTTCAATGGAAAGAATCTGATTTTCGTTATTTAAATATGCAAACAATTTTTCAAGGCGGTCAATGGGATCAAGTGCTTCCAAAAGCTCCTGCCTTTTATGCATATCATCAACCACCGCAGAAGCAACTGTATCTGCACAAAGACCGGGAGTGTGCATTTTTCTAACGGTATTTATAACGTCACTTGGAATCTTTTTGCCGTTTTTGGTAAAAAGCTCTAACTCGCTTATAACCATACGAAGATGTGCTTCGGCTTCAATTATTTCAAACTCGTTTTCTTCTTCAATTTTGCTTACTTCACCGCAGAAGCAGTCCTCGTCCATATAAAAGGTTTCTACCCTGCCCCTTGTGATGCCTTGGGCAACAATGCGGATACCTTCACCGGGAAGGCGAAGCATCTGCTTAATGCGTGCAATAGTACCAACAGTGAAAATATCTTCACCTGTTGGCTCTTGTGTTTCGGGATTCTTCTGGCTTACAAGCATAACGAAAGAATCTTCTGCCATAGCCTTTTCTATTGCTGAAACCGCTTTTTTACGTACGGCTTCAACGTTTACGGTCATATTAGGAAAAACAACAACGCCGCGAAGTGGCAATATCATCATTTTTTTAGTTTCCATAGTTACTCCTTAGGTTCAATATCTTCTTTATTTTCGTCTTCTTGATTATTATTTTCATTTTCGTTTTTATTATTAACATTTGCGCGGTTTTGCATAGCATTTTTTATCATCTGGCGTATCTTCATCTGTATGCCTGATTGAAGTTCCAACCTAAAAAATTCAGGAATAGTATGCATCCACATATACGCAAACATAACGATTTCAAGTAATGCGCTTATTGCAACTAAAACAATCAAAATGACGGGATCTTTTGAAAGTGCAATACCTACTGCCTGCAATGAAACAGGCAGAATAAAGCCTAAAATTATAAAAGGTGATATGTGGAACATCTGACGCCACACGTTTCCTTTTAAAACTGCTTTTACATAACCTAATGCAACAATCAGCCTGCATCTTGATGAAGCCACGGCAATAGCCATATAGTGTATAAACATTAAAAACCAGCAGGAAATTAAAATTGCAAGCGAAATGAAAATTACAAGCACAGTAATTGCAAAATAAGTGATTATTGGATTTTTCATACTAAAAGACACAAAAGCAAAGAATATGCTTGAGTAAATCCAGGATTCTGCCTGAATAACAATCCAGGAAGAAATCATACTTAATATAAGAAGAGGAATTACTTTTTTAAAGGCTTCTTTTGAAACAACTGATGCCGAAAGCTTTTTTTCGTTTAACAGGCTTGTACCTAAAATTATAATAAAAGCATCAAGGAATACGATTGCAATAATATCAACAAGTTCTAAAACGTAATCTGCAACACCTGTTTTTGTGCTTGGTTCAGGGAAACTTTGTGATAAAGCCTCGGAAAAATCTGCCATTGCATCCTGATTGCCCTGAAAAACGCTGTTATAATCAACGTTTTGCAACTGTGTGTAATCAACGCCTTCCCCACCGTAAGCCATATAAAAAATATAACAATTTATCATTAAAACGGGTATAAGTACTAATAAAAGTGCTTTCTGAAAAAGCCCGTTACTTCTTTTAATAAGGTCATCCATATTTTTAATGCCTTGTTTAAAGGTAGTATTGTTCAAAAATATATATCCTCCTTTTTTGGTAAAATATACTATATTATATAATACTAAAATTTTTTGATTCTGTAAAGTAAAGGGACATTATATTTTCAAATTTTCACAAACATTTCTAAATACCCGTTGCAAAGGGTAAAAAAATAAGGTATAATACAGAAAAATAAAGTTTTGAGGTTACTATGAAGCGATTTTTATGTTTATTTCTTTTTTTGGTACTTCTTTTTACAGGTTGCGCTGAAAAAGTTGAGCAAATTGAAGTTTCACACAGTATTATGGACGATAAATATATAACTGTGCCCGAAGATGCAAGCCAGCTTGCAAAAGCTTTTTATATGGCAACTGATTTTGTTATGAACACAGTTATAAATAAAAACGTAAAGAAAAAGCCTGAATTTATTTCCTTTGAGTTTTCTTCTGACGTGCTTTTAAGTAAAGACGAAAAGACAGCTTTAATGGATGCTTTTAAGGTTTACGATATTGAAATAACAGAAGGCCTGCGCAAAGACCTTGGCGAAATTGAACGTGGCATTACCATTGGCTACGATTCAATAAAGAACAGGCAGACTGACGACTGTGATCTAACAGTTCCGGTAAAAATTTATTTTGGCAACGATTACTACACCTACTGTTGCGATTTTAAAACAGTTAAAGGTGAGTACGTTTTGTTCAGATGTGATTTTCTTTACAGAACAAGATATATTTACTGATAAAAAAGTTCTAATAACCTTCCTAAAGGAATATTTTTAAGTAAAATAATCCTTTCAGGGAGGTTTTTTTATGTATAACGATTGGGTTTGTGAACGTACCCTTGAGCTTGCCCAATATATTTTAGAAACACACGACACCGTTCGCGGTGCTGCGAAAAAGTTTGGCGTAAGTAAAAGCACCGTACACAAGGATATTACCCAGCGCCTTGAAGAAATCAATACCCCTCTTTTCCTAAAAATCAAAGAAATCATGGAAATTCATAAGGACGAAAGGCATATCAGAGGCGGTATCGCCACAAAAGAAAAATACCAAAAATTAAAAAATCCTTCGCAATAACGCGAAGGATTTTTATTAAACTTAAACTAATGGCTGAACAAATATGCCACGGTAGGATTTTATTTTGTACGAATCTTTAACCTCGGTAATTTCACCTGTTAATGCATCATAAATTCTGTATGCTTTTGCATCCTTATAATCAAAGGAAACAGTTGCATCAACGGTAGATGCGTTTGCAAGATAAAAGAACTTTGTACCTTGTAAATCGTAGGGTGAAACATAGATAGTGGCTTCTGTTGTTATTGCTTTTAAGGGACGTTCAGCAGTTATTTTAGAATAAACGGTATTTAAATCAAAAGCAAAATTATTACCTATATTTTTACATAATGCATCTAATTCTGCCTGATCCTGTTCCATAAATGCGATAGTTGGCAACGTGCCTGCAAAAATTACGTTTACACCTTTTGCAATTAAGGAATCAAAAATACGCATTGTTTTTATATCTAAAATATCTACCCTTGGTACGATTATTGTTTTAAAGTTAAAATTGCCAATGTTTAATGCATTATCGGTTATCTTACCCTTTTGAATAGATGCATCATCAACAAACACATAATCATAACCGCGTTCCCTTAATCCCATAGTAAGATCGGTAACAAATTTATCGTTTACTTTTGAGAATTCATCAGCTGACCAAACACTTTGAGTTTCAGGAGCAATATATGAGCCTGCAACGGAATCAATTCCGTAATAAACTGCAATCTCATTTTTATTTTGTGATTCTACAAGAATTGAACCAAGCCTTGAAACGTAGTTGTTAAACGCCTGACCTGTTTCTATTTCAGCGTTTGCCTGAGTGTAATAGCTTGCAACCTGATTTCCGCCATCAAAGTAAGCAAAGGTCATTAACCCTAAAATATAATCAAGATGATTAGTTGGAAAATCTTCCGCATTATCAACAGGACAAATTTCAATGAAAACGCGTTCTTTATTGTTAAGCCAAGCACTGCTTGAAGCATATTTTGCGCCTGTTGAACCGCCTTCAAGATAAGTGGTAACACGTGAACCTAAAATATCAAATCCGGGCGCACCCATATTATTGGAACATTGCATATAATCGCCATAAAGCGGTGCGTGGAAATACATTTGTTCTTCTAACAACAAATGACCTGAGAGCATTGCGCCGTTTTCTTTACACCAAGCGGAAATCTGACCGAAGTAGTTTTCACTGATAAGATCGCCAACGTGGGAATAGAAGTTTGCTCTTAAGCGCTTTGCCTGCTGATTTTGTGAGTTAAACACAAGTGGCAGAAGCGGTACGATATCGTAACCGAACTTTGCTTTAAAGGTATCAAAAATATCGTAATCGTAAGGAATAACAGGGTTCTTCAAATCGTAGGTAAAGATGTTCCTTGTTGCGCAAAGCTGAGGTTCGTCAGTAAAGAAAGCCTCAATTATCTTTGGAAAATCATCAACAGTATCACAGTACTTTTGATAAGTTACGTCAATAAACTTTTTAACTGCATCTTTATTTAAAAGATTGGGATAGGTTTCGGAATATCCGTCACGACCGTGGTCATAAAGAACAACGGAATAGATATATGCCGTCCATTTACCCTCAACACCGTTAAACTTGATTTTGCCGTTTCCAACAACACCATCTGCCTGAACGTATTTATCCCCCTGCATAATGGATACGCTGTTTACTTTTACAAAGTTATCAGGAATATCTACTGATTGCTGACCTGTGCCACTGCCTTGAACGGTTATCTGATGCAGGTAAACTGCTTTATAATCTTCATTATCCTTACAAACAAGATCCCCTGCGCTGCCGCTGGGATATCCATATTCATCATAAAGCCAAACGCGTAATCCTTTATCCTTTGCGGCTTTGATAATTTTATTTATGCGCTGAAGCTGTTCTTCATCCTGAAGATATTTTGCATTCCAAGCATCATTGGTGATAAGACCGCCAAAGCCTTTATCAATGACATTCTGGGCTTTTGCTTCATAATCTTCACCTTTTAATGCCATATAATCGTGAACTATTTCTAATGCCCTGTATTTATTTTGAGGATTTGTAAAATCTTCTTGTTCAACTAAATAATCGTTTTGTCCTCTTTTTATAACTTCGTCACCGTAATTTTTCATATTAACACCCTCATCAAACAAAATATAAAGAATACCCGAGGTAACAAGCACAAGCGAAAGCGCAAAACTCATTACCGATAAAATCATTTTATTCAGTTTTTTCATTTTGTTTTTCCTTCCTGTAAGCAATAAACAATGCAACAGAGCCTGCTAAAAGAATTACGCCAATAGAAATCAGCATTACGCCAATAACAATTGATTGTTTGCTAATATTTTTTTCTTCAGGTTCTTCTGTTATATCGACATTACCTTCAGTTGCGCTTGGTGTGTTATTTATTGTTGCGTTTTGTGTAGGCTTTGCAGTTGGTTTGGGAGTTGGTTTTTTGGTTGGTTCGGGCGTAGGGGTTGGTGTTGGTTCAGGTTCAGTATATACATCACCTTTATAATCAAGAGGAATCAATGAACATTCATCAATAATAAAGCTTGCAAATTCTTCACTTTCATCAGGTTCATCGGTAACAAAGTAAAACTCAGCAAGTTTTAATTCACCTGACCAGGTAATATCGGTTGTAAAAGAAATTTCTGTCCATTTATCTAATTTTAATTCAACGTAAGGCGCAGTAAACCATTTGCGTACGCCTGAAGAATCTTCAACACCGATTACTGCATTACAGGAAACCGTAGCATCAATTTCTTCATAAAGCTTTACCTTGGCTTTAACCTGATATTTGCCTTTGCCGTAAAAATTAATTTCATCAGTTACATACTGCCTAACCGTATCGGTAAAGTGAATACGGTCGTAAATAAGCATAGAACTTTCACCATCTGTATACTCTTCATCAAAATATTCAATGATACCAGGGCTTGTAATAAATTTTAACCAGGTAAATTCATCGTTTTCTTCAAAACTGCCGTTTTCAATAATTTCATATTTTTCCTGCGCATTAACTGTAACAAAACAACTTAATACCATTATTAAGGTAAGCAGAAAAATCAGAGTCTTTTTCATTAAGTTCACCTCGTTTAATATCTTTTTACGGCTATATTTTACACGATTTTATTTTCATAAAAAATATGTTTTGTTTTTTTTATTGCAAGTTTCATTTTTGCAACAAAACCACATAGATTTTACTGTAATTTTGATATTACCCTATTTATATCTTCATTAGGTCCGCTAAAGGTTATTTTTGTACCGTTTTCACCATATTCTTCAGATAAAACTTTGCAGTTTGAATGAATGTAGGAAAGCACGTCTCCCCTTGAATAAGGTACGGTTACAGTTGCTTCCTGCTGCATTTTTTTAAGTTCTTCTATGATTGCCTGTTTAAGCGTTTCAATACCTGTGCCTTCCTTTGCAGAAATATAAATACCATCTTTAACAGGCTGTTCATCCTTAATAGCATCTGCCTTATTTACAACGCATATAGTAGGTATATTTGATGCGCCAATCTGTGTTAAAACTTCTTCAACCGCCTGCATTTGCTGATAGAGTTCATCGCTTGAACCATCACAAACGTGTAATAAAATATCGGCAAAAACCGCTTCTTCCAAAGTAGAACGGAAAGCTTCAACAAGCTGATGGGGTAACTTTTTAATAAAGCCTACGGTATCGGTAACCAAAACTTCTACACCCTTTTCAAACTCACATCTTCTTGTTAAGGGATCTAACGTTGCAAAAAGCTTATCTTCGCAGAAAACTTCACTACCCGAAAGCGTTTTTAATAAGGTGCTTTTGCCTGCATTAGTATATCCTACAAGGGCAATCTGCGGTAATTTTTGTTTTGCCCTTTGCTTACGCATAAGACCGCGCCTTTGTGAAAGTGATGCAAGAGAAGATTTTAATTCATAAATTCTTCTGTTTATGTGCCTGCGGTCAGTTTCAAGTTTTTCTTCACCGGGGCCCCTTGTACCTATACCGCCACCCTGACGGGAAAGTGCAAGCCCTTCACCTTTAAGGCGTGTTAATTTATATTGAAGTTGTGCAAGTTCAACCTGCATTTTACCTTCCTTTGATTTTGCGCGCATAGCGAAAATATCAAGTATTAAGGCTGTTCTATCAATAACGGGAACGCCAAGTTCCTGTTCAAGCATATTGGCTTCAGATGCAGTTAATTCATCATCATAAACTGCTAAATCAATATTTTTTGACTGAACAACTAACGAAAGTTCACTGATTTTGCCTTTGCCGATTAAGCCTTTTGCGCTTTTTTGCACCGCTTTATATACGGTTTCGCCCCCTGCGGTATCGGTTAAGCGTTCAAGCTCTTCAAGGCTTTGTGCATCGTTGCCTATTAAAAGAACGCGTTCTTTTGTTGGTTCCTGTTCCTGTATATTTTCATGCTTTATAAGTTTATCTGCATCAAAAATAAAATTCATCCACTTATCCTGTGGAATTCTTTCTACGCTTGGCGCGGAATAATATTCATACCCTTGCTCATTATCGCTTAAAACCGCCATTGAAACATTGGTTGTGCCTTGTTCGTTTACACCGATAGCGCACATAGCATCAAATTTAATTTTTTTAAGGCTTTCAATATCAATGCTTGAAAGATGTCCGTTTCCGCCCGGATGTGTATGAATACACCTTAACCCTGAAAGACGGCTGTTGCTTCTTCTTAAACTGATATTTATTAAGGATGCCCTATCTTCTTCACCTAAATTAACGTAAAGAATTTCGCCTGCGCGGGATAAATACACGCAAACTTCCTTATTTAACTGATTGGTTATATCGCTTAATTCATTGGCAAGTTCTTCATCAAGAAATTTTGATGAATCAAAACTTGCGCCATCAAGTGCTTCAATTCTTTCTTTTATAAAATTTTTTATTCCTTTTAAATTTCCGTTTACCATATTACATTATCCTATAACATTTTCCTCGTTTTTGTTGTTGCGCAACATCAATATAAATATCTTTTTTATCCTGTGCGCCTTTTTCATTAAGATACTTAATAACCGTATTATATGCAATTTCAGGGGTATTATTTTCATCTGACAAATGGGCTAAAATCACTTGTTTTAAGCCGTAATCCAACAGTTTTGCTAGTGTTTGACCGCAAAGGTCGTTAGAAAGGTGACCTTTGGGTCCTCTAACCCTTTTTTTTAAAAATAGCGAATATGGACCTTTTTCAAGCATTTCTAAATCGTGGTTTGCTTCTAAAACAAGAATATCACTATATTTTAAGTTTTCCATTACGCTTGAATTCATATGCCCTAAATCCGTTGCAACGGTTACTTTATTTATTCCCGAATAAACCGAAAAACCGCAGGAGCAGACGCTATCGTGTGGCGTTTTAAAGGGCGCAATATCAAGCGATCCGATATAAAAATTTTCACTGTTTTTAAAGGTGCGTAAATTCTTGCTTTCCATATCAGGCATTTTATGTAAAATTGCAGACATCGTTTTTTCATTTGCATAAACAGGCACGTTATATTTTTTTGAAAAAACGCGGATACCCTGAATGTGATCCATATGCTCGTGAGTAATGACGATGCCATCTATTGAGCAAGGATCAACACCTAAATCTATAAGATTTTCGCTGATATATTTTGCAGAAAGCCCTGCATCAATCAATATATTATTTTTACCGTTGCCTATAAGATAGCTATTACCTTTACTGCCGCTACCCAAGGCGCAAAAAACTACTGACACTTTAAAATTCCTCTTTAATAAATTTCATAAAAATTATACCATTGCAACGGTTTTTTTGCAAGAAGAAAGAATTTAAAAAATACCCTAATTTTACCGATATTTGCTTTACATATAAGTTTTTTTATGATAAAATTATTCTGATTTTATATTATAAGCGAGGAATTTTACAATGAAAAAATTAAATGTTGGTATTATTGGCGCAACAGGTATGGTTGGTCAACGCTTTATTACGTTACTTGCAGACCATCCTTGGTTCAATATCGTTACCTTGGCAGCATCTGCTCGTTCAGCAAACAAAACTTATAAAGAAGCAGTTGGTAACCGTTGGGTTATGGATATGCCTGTGCCCCAGTTTATAAATGATATGATGGTGCTTGATGCTACAAGCGATGCAGAAAAAATTGCTTCAATGGTTGATATGGTTTTTTGTGCAGTTGATATGCCCAAGGACGAAATCCGTGCATTAGAAGAAAGATATGCTAAGCTTGAAGTTGCAGTTATTTCAAATAACTCTGCACACCGTGGAACTCCTGACGTTCCAATGATTATTCCTGAACTTAATGCTGATCATTCAGAAGTTATTACAGCACAGAAAATGCGTCTTGGCACAAAGAAAGGCTTTATTGCAGTTAAATCCAACTGTTCACTTCAAAGCTACGTGCCTGCACTTTTCCCACTTTCAAAGTTTGGTATTACCAAAGCTCTTGCTTGCACATATCAGGCAATTTCAGGTGCAGGTAAAACTTTTGACCGTTGGCCCGAAATGGTTGATAACCTTATCCCCTTTATCGGTGGCGAAGAAGAAAAGAGTGAAAAAGAACCTTTAAAGATTTGGGGTAAAGTTGAAAACGGTGTTATCGTACCAAGCGAAACACCCCACATTACAACACAGTGCTTCCGTGTTCCTGTTTCAAACGGACACACCGCCGCTGTTTTTGTAAGTTTTGAAAACAAGCCTTCAAAAGAAGAAATCCTTGAAATCTGGAAAAACTTTAAGGGCGATCCGCAGATCTTTAATCTTCCCTCAGCACCCAAGCAGTTCCTTAACTATTTCGTAGAAGATAATCAGCCACAGATTAAAACCTGCCGCGAATTAGAAGGCGGTATGGCAGTTTCTATCGGCAGATTAAGAGAAGATACACAGTATGATTACAAATTCGTTTGTATGTCACACAACACATTACGCGGTGCAGCAGGCGGTGCAGTTTTAATGGCTGAGCTTCTTGTAGCACAGGGCTTTATTGAGAAGTGAGAATTATGAAAAAAAATACTATTTTTACAGGCAGTGCCACTGCTTTAATTACACCTTTTACAAAAGACGGCGTTGATTTTGATGCTTTTAAGCGCTTAATTGATTTTCAGATTGAAAACGGAACAGATGCTCTTGTTGTTTGCGGAACAACAGGCGAGCCTGCAACAATGACCTATGAAGAAAGAGCTAACGTTGTTAAATTTGCTATTGATTACATAAACAAGCGCGTTCCTGTTATTGTTGGAACAGGCTCAAACGCCACACATATTGCAGTAAGCAATTCAAAGGTTGCTTTTGAAGCAGGTGCAGATGCACTTTTGGTAGTTACCCCTTATTACAACAAATGTACGCAGGAAGGTTTGTTCCGCCATTTTGAAGCAGTATGCTCCGCTACCCCATTACCTGTTATCTGTTACAGTGTTCCCGGTAGAACAGGCGTAAACATTACTCCTGAAACATTAGAAAGGCTTGCTACCCTTGAAACCTTGGTTGCTATTAAAGAAGCAAGCGGAAATATGGATCAGATTACCGATATCGCAGTTCGCGTAAGCGATAAAATTGATATTTATTCAGGTGATGACGGTCTTATCCTTCCCGTTCTTTCAGTTGGCGGAAAAGGTGTAATAAGCGTTGCATCAAATATCGTTCCTAACGAAGTACATAATCTTTGCCAGAATTTCTTTGACGGCAATATTGAAGAAGCCAGAAAAATGCAGTTAAAGCTTTATCCTTTGGTTAAAGCGCTTTTCTGCGAGGTTAATCCTATTCCCGCAAAAACTGCCGCTTCCCTTATGGGCTTTGGTCAGTGTAATTTAAGACTTCCACTTTGTGATATGAGTGAGAAGAACCTTGAATATCTTAAAAAGGAAATGAAAAATTTCGGCATTGAATTTTAAAAAATTGGAGGCAAGAATATGTTAAGAATTATTCTTTCCGGTTGCATGGGCAAAATGGGCAGAGTTATAATCTCTGAAACCCAGAAAAACGATGATTTTACAGTTGTTGCAGGCGTTGACAAGATGGCTAAAAATGCTTCTGACTTTGATTTTCCTGTTTACAGCGATATTTCAAAATGTAAAGAACAGGCTGACGTTATTATTGACTTTTCACGCCCTGAAGCTCTGCCACAGCTTTTAAGATACGCGCAAAAGAATCATTTGCCTATGGTGCTTGCTTCAACAGGCTATAATGCAAACGATATAAGTGCTATTGAATATGCTTCTGAAAACGTTGCAATTTTACGTTCATCAAACATGTCTGTTGGTGTAAACTTATTGATGGAACTTTCAAAATCAGCAACAAACATTTTACATAGCAATTTTGATATTGAAATTGAAGAAAGACATCACAACCAAAAGGTTGACGCCCCATCAGGTACCGCTATTATGCTTGCAGATGCTATCAATCAGGCAGCAGGCGGAGATTTGGAATACGTTTATGACCGCCATGAATCAAGAAGCCCAAGAGCAAAACGCGAGCTTGGTTTGCACGCATTAAGAGGTGGCACAATAACAGGCGAACACAGTGTTGTTTTTGCAGGCAGTGATGAGGTTATTGAACTTACACACAAGGCTTATTCAAGAAACATTTTTGCATTAGGTGCATTAAGAGCAGCAAAGTTTATTGTTAATATTCCTTGCGGGCTTTACAATATGGGCAGTCTTTTAACACAGCAAAATATTGTTACAAATGCATATTCTTCTGAATCAGATGCAATAATATCAATAAGCAATATTAAAAAGCCTTCTCTCATTAGTGATATATTCAAGCTTTTAAAGGAAAACGAGATTATGGTTGATATTATCAGCCAGACTGTTCCTGTAAATAATATTTACACACTTTCTTTCTCTGTTTCAAAGCCATTATCACACAAGGCTTTTGAGTTAGTTAAAACTTTAACAAACGAAGAAACAATGGATATGCTTGAA
>JAZRTX010000007.1:0-31268 GCA_045652205.1 Clostridia bacterium | reverse complement strand
TTTGTTTAGTGTTGACTCGTAATTTCTTACTTATTTTTTCGTTATCCTTTTTGGAATTAACTTGTGGTTCAAAACATTTCTTGTTAGTCTTGTTTTGACCTCTCGTTCTTCTCATCACTATGTACTTTTCAAGGAGCTTTTCCTAACCACTAAGAACCCCGTTCCTGCGGTCAGCCTGTTTATATTACCAAACTTCAACAATTCTGTCAACTACTTTTTTATGCTTTTTTTATTCTTTTTTTATGAAATTTTTGTTAATTCATTTTATTTGGTTTTTGGCTTAAAAATCATCGCATTAAGATACCCAAACACAACAGCCGCAGTGATTCCTCCTGCTGAAGCAATTAAACCACCAGTTAAAATACCCAAGGCACCTTTTTCATTTATAGCTTCGCGTACGCCTTTGGTCAAAGTATTACCAAAGCCAAGAAGCGGAACTGTTGCACCCGCCCCTGCAAATTCAATAAAGGCTTCATAAACACCAATACCACCAAGGATAACACCCGCAACAACGTATCCTACCATTATTCTTGCAGGGGTAAGTTTTGTTTTATCTATAAATATCTGACCAACAACGCAGATTAAACCGCCAATTAAAAACGCAATTAAAAAATTCATTTTACACCCTCCTGAAATTGATTGCGTACGAAATACCAGGAATACTTTCACCCTGAAAGGAACTGACAGGGCTAAGCATAGCTCCTGTTGCAGCAAGTAAGACGTTTTTAACTTTGTTATCTTCCATATCTTGTCTTACTGCACCGTTAAAAACAGTTGCGGCACAACCGCATCCGCTTGCACCCATTGGCGCAGTTTGATCCTTATAGAAAATCATACATCCGCAATCATTATATACAGGCGAAATATCATAGCCTTTATCCGCCATAAGTTTTATCATAAGTTCTTTACCAAAGGAACCTAAATCCCCTGTTAATATAAGATCATAATCATTTGGTTGAGTATCAGTTTCCCTTAAAAAAGTACTTATGGTATCTGCTGCGGCAGGTGCCATTGCAGCACCCATATTATTGGCGTCTTTAATGCCAAGGTCAATGATTTTACCTGCGGTGCCTGCCACGATTTTTATATTGCTCGGCGTATCAGAGATAACACTTGCGCCTGCGCCTGTAACGGTCCATTGTGACGTAGGTGTTGGTGAAGAACCATATTCAAGAGGAAAACGATATTGACGTTCTGCACTTGAAAAATGTGAGCTTGCACCACAAAGCACGTTATTTGCAAAGCCACCATCCACCATACAAGATGCAAGCAAGATAGATTCGCAAATAGTTGAACATGCACCGTACAAACCAAAGAACACCGTATCCATTTCTCTTGAAGCAAAACTGGCGCTGATAATTTGGTTTAACAGATCTCCGCCAAAAATCATATCTACCTGTTCGTTAGTGAGATTTGCTTTGTTTTTAGCAAGTTCCAATGCTTCTTTAAACATTTTACGTTCTGCTTTTTCAAAACTATCTTCACACCATTTATCATCTTTTAAAATAAGATCAAAATAATCTTTTAATGGTCCGTGGCCTTCCTTGATGCCAACAACGGAAGCGCCTGTTTGCAAATATACATTATTAAATAAAAACGTTTGTTTTCCGACTTTCATAACGCACTCCTTATATTTTATATTATTAGAATGCTTATTTTTAGCTTATTTATGCAAAAGACAATTTAACGAAATTAAAATAACAGGAACAAACTAACTAAAAAAGCACTGCATTTTTGCAGTGCTTTTTCTTTTATAATCCATTATCAATTAAATGATTTAGTAAGCCGTTACAACCATCTTTAATCTGATTGAAGACTTTTTCAAAGTTGCCTGAATACCAAGGGTCTTCTATATCACCCGTTTTATCTGTAAAATCAAGCAAACGGTAAACCTTATTTTTATAATCGCTACCTATTATATTATATAACCTTGGCAGATTATACTGTTCCATAACGATTATATAATCAAAATCCTCGTAATCCTGTTTTGTAATACGGCTTGCGCGGTGATCATCAAAGGCTATTCCCTTTTCCCTTAACTTTGCCTGTGCTTTTGGGTAAATAGAATTACCGATTTCTTCGCTTGATACGGCTTTAGATTCAATTATAAGCTTATCTTTATATTTTTGGGAAATATCTTTAAATATAAATTCAGCCATTGGCGAACGACAGATATTTCCGTGGCACAAAAATATTATTTTTTTCATTTAACTATTACCTTACCGATAATACCGCAGTAATCACCGTAACAGTTACTTGTGATAGTATATTGCGGTATAGTTTTTTCATTATCAAAAAGAATCTCACTATAATAAACACCATGTACGTGACCTGCAAAAATGCCTTTTATTATATCGGTATTTTCTTTTAAAATATCGTATATTCTTTTGTCTGCTTCTTTTGGAGTTCTGCTTATTGAATAAATAAACTCTCCGCTATAAAAATTATAATGCTTTTGATTTGTACCTGGCATATCGGGATGGCCTTGCAAATCTTCGTCTTCTTTATTTCCTGTTGCAAGAGGTTCATGCTGAAAAATAAGTATTATATTATTTTCATTTCGCGCTTTCAGGATGACATTTTGTAATTTTTCAACCTGTTCATCAAGATAGCAACCTTGACTATTATCCATCTGCACACAGATCACCTTATTTTTAACACATTTATAATCAAAATGTATATCATTAGGCCAGAATTCTTTTAAATAGTTTAAACGTGTTTGCAAAGGTAATTTGTCAGGCTTGCCTGTTTGCATTTCTTTTGTGTAATCATGGCCACCAATACAACACAAAGCATTGGGATTACGCGAAAATATATGTTCAATAACAAGATCCCTTGCCCCTGAGGACATATAATCAAGAATATCCCCTAAAATAACAGTCTGATCCGTTGTATCCGTTATTTCTTGTGCTTTTTGTGTCGCTTTAATTGACGCCCCGCCTGCATTCCAGGTACGGTGTTCAAAAGTGTCTTTTAATTCTTCATCTAAAAGATCTTGTTCATTGCAGTAATTAAAGTGAACATCTGCAATGACGCCGATTGTAACCTCATCGCCCTGAACACCCGTTTCAATGCAAACTTCAGCTATCATTTGACCCGTCGGCAAAACGTAGCTTTTTATTTTTTCAACAACTTTGTTTTCCATTACAGTTCCTTATTTTACAAATACCCTTGTTACTACACCCCTATAACCAAAATACGTATTACCTACGCAAGTATACTGGGGTATAACTTTTTTGCCTTCTTCAGTTTCAAAAGTAAGTTCTGTATAGAAAAGGCTATGGAAATGACCGCAGAAAATACCTTTAATAACATCAGTACTTTCTTTTAAAACCTCGTACATAAGCTGATCTTCTTCTTTCATTTCCCTTGCCTTAGAAAAAACTAAGGGACCTGAATAAAAGTTACGTTTGCCGTTATAAGCATCGTAATAAGGATTAACAACTTCATCAGTGGGCACACCTGTTGAAACAGGTTCGTGCTGGAAAAGAAGAATAATCTTGTTTTCCTTTCTTGCCCTTTCAACCTCTTTTTTAAGTTTTTCAGAGTTACCTTTATAATAAGTACCTAACGAGTTATCAAGAACAACGCAGATAACCTTATTTTTAATATCCTTTGCAGTATAGTGAATATCGTGTGGCCAGAAATCATTTAATAAGCCCATACGGTATTCAGAGCTTGTTTTATCGCGAACGCCTGTTTGTACCTGGCGTGAAAAATCGTGGCTGCCAACTGCACCAAGAACCTCAGGGTTACGGTCAAAGATATACTTTTTAGTGTGTTCCATTGTTCCTGCGGACATAAAATCAAGAATATCCCCTGCCAAAACCATCTGATCTGCAAACTCACCAACGTCCATAGCGCCGATTACAGAAGGAACTGCGGCACCGTCAGCATTATACGCGCGGCATTTTTTTGTGAGCATAAGTTCTTCGTTGGATTCGTCTTCTTTGGTAAAGTAGTTGATATGAATATCGTTAGCAACTGCGATTTCAACGGTTTCCCCGCCCAAATCGGTGTTAATTGTAGTTTCAAATATCGCCTGCCCCGTTTTGGGAAGCATATAATGTGTGTAATAAGGGTTTGGCGTAATCTGATTAAGTGGCATTTTGCCCTGTGAATAAAATATCTTTTTTCTTAACTGTTTAAACATTTTTACTTTCCTTACCCTTTCATTACTTAACAAAAATTCTTGTTACAACGCCTTTATATGCAAAATAAGTGTTGCCAACACAGGTGTACTGAGGAATGATTTTTACACCGTCTTCTGTTTCAAACATAACTTCATTATAGAAAAGGCTATGTAAATGTCCACAGAAAATTCCTTTAATAACGTCAGTTGCGTTTTTCATAATTTCGTAAATGGCTTTATCGGCTTCTGTCATTTCCTTGCTCTTTGAGAAAATAAAGTTACCGTCATAATAATTAGCCTTTGGAATATATGCTTCATATAAAGTAGGTTGCTTTTGCTGATCGGGATTGCCTGTTGAAACAGGTTCGTGTTGAAAAATAAGAATTATCTTATTTTCTTTTCTTGCCCTATCAATATCAGCCTGTAATTTTTCAACTTCACAATCAAGATAATGGCCGTGTGCGTTATCAAGAATAACGCAAATAACCTTATCCTTTACGTCCTTCGTTGCATAGCTAATATCGTGAATCCAGAAATCCTGAACTTCCTTTCTACGCTGAGCATAAGGCACTTTTTCAACACCGCCACACTGAACAAGGTGTGAAAACTCATGACTGCCAACTGTGCAAAGCACGTTGGGATCGCGGTCAAAAATATATTTTTTCATTATTTTTTTAGTGCCTTCGGATAAAAAGTCAAGAGTATCACCTGCGATAACAGTTTGGTCAGCAAACTGCGCAACGTCCATAGCACCCTTAATTGACGGAATTGATGAACCTTCTGCGTTCCAGCTTCTGCAAGCTTTAGTACGCATTAAATCTTCGTTCTTTTCATCTTCCTTAGTAAAAGAATTTATATGCATATCGTTCATCATAGCGATTTCAACCTCTTCACCGCCTAAGCCTGAATCAATATGAACCTCAAAAATGGCTTGCATGGACTTTTTAAGCATATAATGATCATACTTATCCGTTGGTGCCATTTGATTTAACAGCATTTTACCTTGAGAATAAAAACGTTTTTTTCTGAATTCTTTACAAAACATTACAAAAGCTCCTTTATATGTAATTCCTATACATTATATAATTATTAAATTGCTAAGTCAATACAAAAAAAATAAATTTACAAAAAACCGTAAAATTCGCTTGCCAAATTTTTAATTGAGATATATAATACAACAAAATTAAATATTCTGTGTGACGGTTACAGGAAAAGTTTTTTAAAACTACCGAAGGAGTAACACTCTCAGGTTTCCTTTTTTAAGGATGAGGACTGTAATTCTGACAGAACTTTGGAGAACCCCATTAAATTGGGTGCCGAAGGTGCAAAGCGAAAATTTTTCGCTAATCTCTCAGGCAAAAGGACAAAGGTAATTTTATTAACGTATATTTTTGCCGAGTTCTTTTATAGAAGTACTCGGCTATTTTATTTTAAAGGAGAATTGTTATGTTTGACAAAATTGCTGAAATCAACGGCAGTATCAACAGTGTTGTTTGGGGCGTTTGGGGCCTTGCATTGTTGATAGGAACAGGTATTATCGTTACCTGTTGCACAAAGTTTTTCCAGATTTCCCGCCTTGGAACTTGGTGGAAGAACACAATCGGAAGTATGTTTTCAAAAGAGGTTATGCGTCATCGCAAAGAAAAAGGTACGATTTCACCTTTCCAGGCACTTTGTACTGCATTAGCCGCAACAGTTGGTACAGGTAACATCGCAGGTGTTGCCGCTGCTATTTGCATTGGTGGTGCAGGCGCAGTTTTCTGGATGTGGGTTGCCGCTTTCTTTGGTATGATGACCAACTTTGCAGAAAACACATTAGGTATATATTATCGCCGTAAAAACGAAAATAACGAATGGTCAGGCGGTGCTATGTATTATTTACAGGACGGTCTTGGCTCTAAAAAGGGTTGCAAATGGATTGGTAAAGTTTTAGCAGTTATTTTCTGTATTTTCACTATGCTTGCTTCATTTGGTATCGGTAGTATGGGACAGGTTAACAAAATTGTTGCCAACGTTTCATCTGCATTTGATATCTCTGCCCTTTCAAGCATTATGCTTTTTGACGGTACAATTTCACTTTACAACGTAATTTTAGGCGTTTTAATTATGATTCTTACTGCAATTATCACATTAGGCGGTGTTAAGCGTATTGCAAACGTTGCAGAAAAAATCGTTCCTTTTATGGTAGTACTTTTCATTTTAGGAAGCCTTGTAATTATTGGAATCAATTACGATGCTATCATTCCTGCATTTAAAGCAATCTTTGTAAATGCATTCAAGCCTGAAGCTTTTGTTGGCGGCGGTATCGGTGGCGTTATTATCGCTATGACAAACGGCTTTAAGCGTGGTGTTTTCTCAAACGAAGCAGGTCTTGGTTCCTCAGTTATGGTACACTCAAACTCAAGCGTTAAAGAACCTGTTAAACAAGGTATGTGGGGTATCTTTGAGGTTTTTGCTGATACAATGGTAGTTTGCACAATGACCGCTTTGGTTGTTCTTACATCCGGTGGTCTTAACGGCGGTGTATTTAACGCTGTAACCGGCGAAGTTGCAGAAGGTCTTTCCGACGCAACGTTAGTTGGCGGTGCATTTAACGAAGTATTCTCCTGGGGTAACATCGGTCAGCGCTTTGTTGCTATTGCTATGTTCTTATTTGCTTTTACCACAGTACTTGGTTGGTCACACTACGGTTCAAAGGCTTGGGAATATCTCTTTGGTGCAAAAACAACATTTATTTTCAGAATAATTCACGTTATCACAATTATCTTTGGTGCAGTACTTACATCTTCACTTGCCTGGGATATTTCAGATACCTTTAACGGTCTTATGATGGTTCCCAACCTTATTGGTGTTTTAGTTCTTTGCCCCCTTGTTATGAAGATTACAAAGAATTATATTGACCGTAAGATTAAGAATAAAGACGTTGCTCCTATACTTTCCTATGATCCTGAAATTCAGGCTGAAGCTGAAGCCCATTTAGACGAAGAATAATATAAAAAGACTTCTCATTTTTGAGAAGTCTTTTTTTAATCTTTTGATTTATAATAGAGCATACAATGACAATAGCCTTCAAAATCGGGATCGTTTATCTGCTCACGAAATTCTTTACACATACATTTATTATCGTCGGTTATCTGTATTCTACAAGGACAGTAACCGCCTTTTTTCTTTAATCCTTCTTTAATGTTCTGAACAATCTCGTTGTTCTCATTAAGTCTTACTGCCATTATTCATCACTCCTTTATTATATTTTACCATAGCATTAAAGGTTATTCAACCATATTTTTCCTTAAAATTTTAATTGCTTTTTTTATAAATTTGTTATATAATCATTCTATCGGAAATGTTATATTTCCAATAGAAAAAACGAGGTGCAAATTTATGCGTTCAAAAGATCCCGTTTTAATGGAAAATATTAAAAATTTTGCTGAAGAATTTTATTTGAAAAATTTTAAATCACCTACAAAAATACAAATTGCGCAGGCTTTTGATATTACACCTGGAACGGTTTCCAAATACCTGACTTTTATGAAGAATAACGGTATGGTTGAGTACGACGGATACACCGTTCACACAAAAAACACCCATAAATATAATGGAGAGACTACATCTGCGGCAATTTTAGGCAGTGTTTCCTGCGGTCCTCTTTTATTTGAAAATGAAAATATTGAAGATTATATTGCCCTGCCCCAAGCTATTTTTGGCAAAGGTGAATTTTACATTTTAAAAGCCAACGGTGATTCAATGAAGGATGCAGGCATTGATGACGGTGATTGGGTTGTTATTAAAAAACAGGATTTTGCAAACGAGGGTGATATAATTGTTGCTCTTGTTGATGGCGCAAACACGCTTAAATACTTTTTCCGCGATGAAGAAAACAACTGTGCCGTGCTTCGTGCTGCTAACAAAAAGTACGATGATATTTTAGTTAATGAGCTTTTTGTTCAGGGCGTAGCATCACAGATAATAAAAAAAGTATGAAGCAGTATTTGTGCATTGACCTTAAATCCTTTTTTGCTTCTGTTGAATGTGTTGAGCGCGGGCTTGACCCTGAAAAAACCGACTTAATAGTTGCTGACCCATCCCGCAGTGAAAAAACTATCTGCCTTGCGGTAACACCTTCTTTAAAAGCAAAAGGCGTTAAAAACAGGTGCCGTGTTTTTCAGATACCCAAAAATTTAAAATATATTACTGCCCCACCAAGAATGCAGAAATATATTGATTATTCTGCCGAAATTTACGGGATATATTTAAAGTTTTTTGCAAAAGAAGATATCCACGTTTATTCTATTGACGAGGTTTTTATTGATGCTACCAATTACCTTAAAATGTATGGGCTGTCAATAAAAGAATTAGTGCAAAAGGTTCTTTTGGAAATATATTCTTCTCTTAAACTCCGTGCCGCTTGCGGTATAGGAACCAATCTGTTTTTAGCCAAGGTTGCTCTTGATATTACCGCAAAACATTCCGCAGATTACATCGGCATTTTAGATGAAGAAAAATTTAAAGAAACACTTTGGAACCACGTTCCCCTTACAGACTTTTGGCGTATTGGTTCAGGTATTGCAAAAAAACTTGAAAAACGCGGTATTTCAACTATGGGTGAAATCGCAAAGGCCGACCCTGAACTTTTGTACAGGCTTTTTGGCATTGATGCTGAGCTTTTAATTGATCACGCCTGGGGACGCGAGCCTACCACAATACAAGATATAAAAAATTACAAATCAAAAACCAAGTGTCTTAATTCAGGGCAAGTATTAAGCCGTGATTATTCCTTAGAGGAAGCCTTAATAATCGTTAAAGAAATGGCTGACGTTTTATGTATTGAATTAAAGGCTAAAAAGTTGGTTGCAACCTCATTGAGCCTTTACGTTGGGTTTTCAAATGCCGTTTTAGCCCCCGGTGCTAACGGTAGCATAACCTTTAAATATCCAACCAACAACGATACGGAAATTGTTTCTTACATAACGTCATTATATAAATCCATTATGAAAGAAAATTTGCCTGTAAGGCGTATAAATTTATCCTTTAATAACGTTTTGCCTGATAATAGTGGCAGACAAATTTTATTATTTGAAAACGTAGAAGAAGAAAACAAAAAAGCGTGTTTACAGGATACTGTTATAGAAATCAAACACAAGTTTGGAAAAAACGCCATACTAAAAGGTATAAATCTTTTACCGTCAGCTACCACAATAGAAAGAAATATGCAGATAGGAGGCCATAAAAGTGGCTGAAATTTTAAGACAAAAAATGCCTGTTTCTCATCGGGCAAAACAGTTTGCACCTTTTAAATCCTTAAAAGGATTTGATGATGCGCTGAAACAAAAGGAAAAAGAAATTTTAATAAAAAGAGAAGCCACAGAAGAAAAAGAAAATTATCTTAATCAGCAGTTAAACACAATAAAAAAGGGTGAAAAAATCACCGTTACATATTTTTGCAACGGTGAATATATTGTTCTTTCGGGCATTTTAAAAGATATTGACTGTGTTTTTAAAACAATAAAAATTGAAGATAAAGTAATACATATAAACGATATATGGGATTTAGATATTTAGTAATTTGCAAGCGTCTTTATAAAAAATCTTTTCCCTATCTTCATCAGAAATATCAAGGCTATCTATTAAACGCATTTCCATTTGTTTTGTATGCCAGGGGGTATCGGTACCAAACACCATTTTATCTGCCCCATGCATTTGGAAAATCTTTTGGGCATAATATTTAGGCATCATTGAATATCCGAACGACGTATCAAAGTACGCATCAGTACCTGCTAAAAGTTTTAAAACCTCATCATAGCAATCAACCCCGCCCCAATGGGCAACTATTACAGGGGAAGAAAACCACGAAAGCGCTTTCAACATTTTTGAAGGCGTATTTTTATATGGTGGCGCAAAGCCGTAATCTCTGCCTGCGTGAAAGACACATATTAAACCAAGCTGTGATATTTTTTTATAAATAGGCTTCATTTTAGGGTCATCAACGTCAAAACCCTGATAATCAGGATGAAGCTTTACGCCTTTTAAACCCATAGCTTTAATGCGTTCAAGCTCTTCTAATGCGTTTGGGCTTTCAAAATGCACTGAACCAAAGGAAAAAATAGTTTTATTATCGTTAATTGAAGAAGCAAAATCGTTTACCTTTGTTTGCTGATGGGCATTTGTTGCAATATTTAATACTACCGAAGCAGTTATTTCACTTTCTTCCATTGATTGTTTTAAACCTGAAACAGTACCATCTGTATAAGGCTGTAAACCGCCTGAAATATACGAAAGATGCGGTATTGCTTTTTCAGCTAAATGGTCAGGGAAACAATGTGTGTGAAAATCAATAAGCATAAAATTCTCCTGTTTTTAATGATGCTTTTATATAATAAACCAATTTTTTAATTCTGTAAAGTTGTAAAAAATTAAATACCTTGCCAAGATTCACTTTTTATGATAGCATAGTAATGTTAAAAAAATTATTTGAGGTGTTTATGTCTTTAACCGAATCAGCATCAAAAACAGGATTTGTTTCTTGCTGCAAAAATCAGTTAGCGCATTTTAAAACGCTTATGAAAAGCGATTGGTACAAAGGTGTATTTTTTTTATGCCTTACCTTTCTTGTACCTGAATACATAGCTATTGCTTTGGTATTGTTTTCGCTGGTTTTCTTTTTCAAAACAGTTAAAAAAGAAAATCTTACCTTAAAAACAGGCAGGCTTGGCATTCTTTTATTATGCTATATTGTAGCCTCGTATTTTACTTGCCTGTATGCCAACAACAAGATGCACAGTTTTTTAATGTCTTCACTATGGCTTGTATTGATGATAGCATATTTTTACGTAACAACTATTTTAAATAATCGCTCACGGTTAAGAATAGCTATTCAAACCTTTACTGTTGTTGCCTTTATTTGCGGTATTATAAGTATTATACAATACGTTTTGAACCTGCTTTTTGATTTTAGTTATTTTCTTAATATATGGAATCCCTTGGATCAGTTAATTTACGACTTAATATTACCTGAGAAACTTGTTCTGCAATGGCTTGGCAACCGCGCCGCTTCAACGTTTAATAACCCTAACTTATATGCTTTAATAATGGTAATTTTATTGCCACTTGGCTTATACTGTTTATTAACGGCACAAACAAAGAATGCAAGGATACTTCATACTGTTTTACTGATCATTGGCTTTATCGGTATGTTATTTTCATTTTCCCGCGGTGGTTATCTTTCTTTCTTACTTATGCTTGTGGTTTTCGGCATTCTTAATTTTTCAAGATCAAAGCTTTCACGTTGGATTCTTTTAATAATATGTGTTATAACCGCATGTTTTATACTGATACCTAATCCTTTTATGAATCGCCTTTCAACAATAAGTTTTGACGATCTTTCAATTTCACTTCGTTTTAAATCATGGCAGCTTACGTGGGAAGCCATAAAAGAACAACCAATCGGATACGGTATCGGTTCCTTTAATATTATGCAAATGTTAAGAAGCCAGAGTATACACGATATTCCGCATTGCCACAACATTATACTTGAACTTTTTGCAGAAGGCGGTATTGTGGCGATTATGATCTTTACCGTAATGTTCTTTCAGGTGTTTATTTCAAACATTAAATTACATAGATCAAAAAATCCTGACGGCAGTATGCTTGGTGCAACACTACTTGCAATCGCCTGTGGCTTTATGCTATTTGGTATGGCAGACTTCCCTCTTTCTACCCCAAAGGCAATTTTAGTTTTCTGTTTAATACTTGCAATATCTGATGCCTCAGGTAGTTTATACGATATAAAGGCTTTAAAAACCTTAAAAAAATAAATTAAAACCCTTAGTTTTAAGCTAAGGGTTTTTTTGTTGCTATTTTTTTAATTAACATAGCAATAAGTAACATTATATATGCGGCAAGAGTAAAACCGATTATGTAAATTATTAAACACCAAGGATACGGTACAATTCCCTGAACAATTGAATAAACGGGTAATGATGGTTCACAGTGCCTGCTTACAAAGAACATATTAAAGGTATCGGTTTCTAAAAGACCTGTAAAATATGCGATTTCGTTTAAAACCACTGCTATTAAAACTGCTATTGCAAAAACAGGCAGTGCTTTTAATATAGTTTTATGCTCAATTTTAACGTATCCGGAATACAAAAGATAAATGCCGATTGTAATCATTGAGCCGTGACATATCATAGTCTGAATGTTAATACCCATCGTTGAAACAAACACAGTAGTTGGATAAAACATTACGCTTACACCTGCAAAAAGTGCGAAGGTCGCAAGATATGCACTTAATGCGTTATGTACTTTTCCTTTTTTAGTTAAGCCTGCAAGCAATCCAACGTACATTGGTGTTGAACAGAACTGCCAAGGAAATGCGTACCATTGAAAATCAAAGTTAACACCGTTTTCATAGGAAAAGCTAAAATTCACAAGCTTATAAATTTCTAAAACGATTACTGCGATTGCCGTTATTAACGTTACTCTGCGGGGTCTATCAGTATCTTCTTTTTTATGAGTTGCGCACAAAATTATTGCCGCAATAATGGATAAAGCAAAAAACACAAGATGAAACCATCCATAAGGTTCAGGCTTTTCCATCTGAAAATCTAAAATTCTTAAAAAATCCTGCCAAATTTTCATACTTTTTGTTTCCTTTTGTAAAAATCAATAATATTATATCATACAGAAATTTATTTGCAAGTAATTTTATGATTATAAAATTGCATTTATTTGTAAAAATAAAAACCCTGAAAAATCAGGGCTTTTACTTTCATTTTATTTATAATCAAATTTGAAGGAAATACCGTTTTCTTTACCGAACATTTTGTTAAAATTATTTCTTTCAAGCCTTACGCCGTTTCCTGTTTCATCGTAAACAAGGTAAGTATCATCCATCAATCCCAAAGGGTAAGAATGATAATCTTCACAGTGATATTCCCATTTTATTCGTATTATTCCATAAATTTTGCCATCAACCTTGCGATAAAAGCCTTTTGCTTCTATAAAATCACAATACATTCCTTCTTTAATTTGTATATGCTTAGGTTGTATTGAAAAAATACGAAGTTCTTGAAGTGCATATCCAATATCCACAATGCTTTCAAAATCGTTTTCATTATATGTTGTATTACTTTTTACTATTGTATGCTTATCGTTTTGAGAAAGTAAAATAGTTATTGTTTCTTCAGTTAAAAAGCCGTTAACAACGCGTGTAAAAGTTATTTCGTTGCTATATAAATTAAATTCTTGTTTCCACACATTTTGGGATTTAGGCAAAATATATTCCTTAATGTATTTTTCATCTATATTAGAAAAAACATCTTCAAGTGATATGTATTTAGAATATAATTTTTTATCGTAATCACCTGCAGCAATAATATTTATAATATTTTTCTTTGCTGTAGTAATTGTTGTACCGTAAGTAACAGGAAAATCTTTTTCTTCATTGTTATCAAGTATTTTTAAAATTTCTTCCGTTTCATTAAAGTATGTTACATTATCCCAAAAGGTAATATCAACTTTTCCATTTTTAAAGGCAATTGCCGAACCGTAGCCTAAATCATTTACTCCGGCAAGTTCAAACATATTAGGAAAATACTCCACATGTTTTTTTGTTTCATTTATTACCATAAAATTTTCAGCGCCTATTTGGCTGAAGGAGCAAATAAAACTATCAAACCCATAAAAGACATCTGCTGTATAATACGGAACCTTAAGATAAATTTCTGCAGGTAATTTATCGCCATAAATCAAATCAGTTACAGCTAACTTAGCTATAATAAATTTATTGGCTTCGCCTGCAAATCTTTCAGGAGTAATATAACGGTCATCAGTAACTTCCAACACTTTTACTTCTGCCACGATACCTATTACAAAATGTATATTCATTCTTGAATTGTTTGTATTCATGTTATTTGTTGCGCCATCAGTTTTACTATATTCATATACAATTTCTTGCTTACCTGTTATTACATTACCAACAAATTTTATTGAAGATGATGGCGGTATTATACTGCCATCATTCTTTGTTTTCATAAACACGCCTGTTGAAACAACAAAAATAATACACAAACATGCCGCAATAGCCAAAAGTTTGTTTTTACTAAAAAAAGTTTTTTTCTTTGATTGTTTGTTTATTCCTGTTTGTGAGAGAACTTTTTCTTTAATAGATTTTTTTATATCATTTGAAATATTATCTTCATTAATATTTTTCAAAATGATATCAAGTTCTTCCATGTTTGCATCATTAAATATTTCACTTAATTTCTTTTTCATCTTTATTCACCACCAAACAAACTACGCAATTTTTTTAAGGCTCTGTGCGTTCTGGTATCAACATTGGAAACGGTTAAATTAAGTGCAGATGCGATTTCTTTAGAAGACTGCCCTAAATAAAATTTTCGTATAATTATACTGGAATCAGGTTCACCAAGATCATTAACCGCCCTAAATACTTCAGTATGTAGTTCTCGCGCTTCAAGTTTACTTTCAATAGTTATATCATCTGATATTTCAACAAAAGTGCTTTCGTCATCAATTGAAATATTACTGAAATGCTTTTTATGTTTGCGCAAAAAATCTATTGCGTTATTGCGAGCTAAAACACACAAATACGTTTTTATGCTTGAAATTTTAGGATCGTACTTATGAATATTTAAGTAAAACTCACTAAAAATATCTGCAACGCAATCCCCTATATCTGAAGAATTATAATATGTATTTGATAATTTATTTTTAACTATCGTATATACAAGACCCGCATACTTATTAATTAACAACTCCATTCCGAAAGAGGAATTTTTTTGTAATATTTTTAGTATTTTTTCATCCTGCACATTATCATCTGCCTTTATTATCAAAATTAAACGTTATTCTACAATATACTTAATTCAAAATAATTAGTAATGTTCATTCATTAATTCATCATATATAGATACGATAGAAATAAAAAAATCTTACATAAATTCAAACAATTAATGTTCAAAATTGTTTTTTTATAGTTTAATTATAGCAAAAATGTAATCACAATACAAGAAAAAGCCCGAATTGATTCAGGCTTTTTTATATTACTTTTCTTTTTGCCAGGCAATTACACCATTTACTATGGTATATTTTACCGAAGAAGCAATTTCTAAGGGATTACCTTCATAAATGACGATATCAGCATCCTTGCCTTCCTTTAAACTACCTATTCTATGATCAACACGGCAAATACGTGCCGCATCTATGGTGATAGCGCGCAATGCACCCCATTGGCTCATACCTTCTTTGGCAGCAAGCCCTGCGCAAAGCGGGAGATATTGAATTCTTGATACAGGATGATCAGTAGTCAGCGCTACCAACACTCCTGCTTTTTCTAATATGCCGGGAGTTTTAAAATCGGAAGAGCTGACTTCATTCTTGTTGCGTGAAGCAAGTGATGGGCCTACAATAGCAGGATATCCGCTTTCAGCAATTTCATCAGCTATCAAATGACCTTCAGTACAGTGATCAAGTGTAAGCCCAAGTCCGAATTCCTTAGCTATACGGATAGCGGTAAAAATATCATCTGCGCGATGTACGTGTGCTTTTAACGGTATCTTACCTTCAAACACATCACGATAACATTCCATACAAAAGGTTTGATTATTACTACCGCTGAAATACTGTTTAGCAAGGGTTAATTCTTCCCTTATCAACGATGCAATACCCATACGAGTAGATGGTATATTGCCGTTTGGTCCATAGTTTGTCATTGGATTTTCACCAAAAGCAAGCTTCATTGCAGAAGGCGCTAAAACAATCATATCATCAATTCTTCTGCCGTGGGTTTTTATAAAGGCGAACTGTCCGCCAATGGCGTTTGAACTGCCCGGCCCCACCATTACGCCTGTTATTCCTGCAGCTAATGCATTATGAAAAGCACTATCCATTGGATTTATGGCATCAATAGCACGAATGCAAGGGGTGATCGGATTTGTTCCTTCGTTACTTTCATCGCCCTGATTGGTCTTTTTTTCTTCTGCAATACCGATGTGGCTATGGGCATCAATAAAACCCGGATATACGTTTAAGCCTGAAGCATCAATAATTTTCATATTTGTGGAAGGCTTGATATTTTTTGCTATTTTAATGATTTTTCCGTTATCAACAAGCAAATCAGCATTTATCTGTTGGTTTGTTTCTACTAAAAAAACAAGTCCGTTTTGTATTAAAAGCACCTGATAATCCTCCTAAAAAATTTTTTCTTGAATAGTTTTTCTTAAAGCAGTTAAAACTATACTTGTAATCAAATCAAGGAGGAATTTTTTATGAGTTACAATAATCAGAACAACCAGAACAATCAGAACAATCAGAACAACCAGAACAACCAGAACAACCAGAACAACCAGAATAGCCAGAACAACAAGCAGAACAACCAGCAGAATAAGAACAACCAGGATAATCAAGACAACCAGAACAATCAGAATCGTCAGCACAATAATCAGAACAGATAAAATTTTGATAGATTACAAGAAAAAGAAAACACCTTCTGTAATTTTTGCAGAAGGTGTTTTTTTATAATAAATATTTTTTAATATAAGCTGTATCTTTATTATCACGTGCTAAACCGTTAAGGACACACATCAATTTTAATTTCACCGGTTGTTGTTTGAATTTCGTATCTGCCACCTGTTGTTGTTTTGGGAACATCAATGCTACCTGTATTGGTTTGTGTTATAAACACCTTATCAGTAAGTAAAGTACCCGTAACATCGCCTGTGTTTGTTTTTACGAAAATTTCTGCCGCATCTGAGCCATTAAATTTTACATCACCTGTACTTCTTTCAATAGTAATCTTTTCTGTGGCAACCACATTGTTTAAATAAACGTCCCCTGTATTTCCGTTTGATGTAACGTTTTGGCACTTAATATCAGTTAAATTCACTTTGCACGTTGAAACCGTTACGGATATGTTTTGCACAGAAACGCTACTAACAGTAATTCCGCCTGTATTGGTGGTTAATACAATATCGTTTTTCGCTGATGCAAAGTTTATTATTTTTCATGTGCTTTGTGTGATTTTAATATCATTAAATATATATTCGCTCTTTTTAAAACTACAAAGTGCCTTTTGCATTAACTTTGATATGCACCTCCAAAAGTGTCTAACTTTTGGGGTGTATATCAAAAACAGGTCTTTTTTGTCTTAAAAAAACTAAAAATGATTTGAAAATGCATAACCGCTATGCTATAATTTTAAAAAACGTACAACGGAGGTTAAAAAATTGAAAATGTTAATTATGGCAATGGTATCACTGATATTGTGCGCATGTATTGTTGCACCTATCCTGTGTTCGGGCATATCCGTTAAAGCGGTTGCCGATGTAAACGGTAAAGCGGTTGCACGCAAATTAGGTGATGAAGGAATCGTATTGTTGAAAAACGAAAATAACGCTCTTCCTCTTGAAAAAGGCACAAGCGTTGCACTTTTAGGCGAAGGTCAGTATTTAAGACTTTATTCTGCCGAAGATTTTAAGACTGATGAGGATACCTTAAAGCTTCTCAATAGCTCTACTCACGCAACGTTAGGTGTTCAGCACGGATACATTCCGTGGGGTGCAGGCTCATCCCGTGCTGTAGGCTCAGAGGGTGTAAAAGGAAAAATCGATCCTCTTGATGCTTTTAAGGAAGCACATAAAAACGGTGAAATAACGCTTTACGAGGATATAAGCAAGGGCTTTATTGATGCACTTGAGAACAGTCATTCCGAGGCAACGTATAAGGAGTACGTTCCCACGGAGGCAGAATATAAGACCGCAGGTGAGAATGCTGACGTAGCGATCTGCTTTATCCGCCGTTGGAATGGTGAGTGCGTTGACCTTAAAAAAGACAAGTGGAATTTAAGCGAAAACGAAATAACAATGCTTAAAAACGCAAAGAAGTATTTTTCAAAGGTTATAGTTGTTCTTAATACTCCTTCTCCTATGGATACCTCATGGATAAAGGGAGAGATAGACGGTATTTCAGTTGATGCAGTAATCTTTGCAGGCTATGGCGGAATGCAAGGCGGTCTTCCTATCTGTGACGTTATTTTAGGCAGATGCAATCCTTCAGGTAAGCTTGTTACCACATATGCCAAAAAACTTGAGGATTATACCACAACCGAAACCTTCCTTAACGATAGAAACTATCAGAATTATACTGAGGATATTTTCTTAGGCTACAGATATTTTGAGACCTTTGACCCTGAATATACGAAGGTAAATTATGAATTCGGCTTCGGTCTTTCATATACTACCTTTGATACCTCTTTCTCGGATTTTAAGTGCGAGGGTACTGAAATAACTGTAAATGCAACCGTTAAGAATACAGGCTCCGTTGCAGGTAAAGAGGTTGTTCAGCTTTATTTGAGCGCACCTCAGGGTAAGCTTGGTAAGGCGGCAAAGGTTCTTTGCGCTTTTGAAAAAACATCACTTCTTAATCCCGATGCAAGTGAAACTATTACTTTTACTCTTGATCTTAAAAACTTTGCTTCATTTGACGATACGGGCAAAACAGGAAATAAAGCCGCATACGTTCTTGAAGCAGGCGAATATAAGATTTTAGGCGGAAACTCCGTTAAAAACGTTGTTGAAGCAGGCAAGACTGAAATAAGCTCACTTATAGTTGTTGAACAGCTTACCAATAAAACACAGGTTACTCTCAAAGAGCGTCTTTTAGCAGACGGAAGCTATGAAAAGCTTGAAAAGGGTGAAAAGGTTCAGCCTCCAAAGTCCGAGGAACTTCCTGAGGGCGAGGGCAAGGCAGGACACCTGCTCCTTGACGTAGCACTCGGCAAAGTAACTCTTGACGATTTTGTTAAAAATATGACAAATGATGAGCTTGCAACCTTCTTTGTTGCAAATAACGGTTCAATGGTGGGCGGAAGCAAAGCTCTTGCCCAAAAATACGGTTTAAAACAGCTCAGACCTGCAGACGGACCTTCAGGTATCGGCGGATACGGTACGAGCTTCCCCTGCGAAATTATTATTGCATGTACGTGGAATACCGAGCTTGTTGAAGCCTTCGGTCTTGTTATTGGTAAGGAATGCTACGACAATGACATTGATATATGGCTTGCTCCGGGAATGAACCTTCATCGCAATCCGCTTTTAGGCAGATGCAGTGAATATTATTCCGAGGATCCATATATTTCAGGCATAATGGGTATGACGACTTCAAAGGCGGTGCAGTCAATGGGCGTATCCGTATGTATAAAGCATTTTGTTTGTAACGAAAAGGAAACCAATAAGCTTGCAAGTGATTCCCGTGTTTCAGAGCGTGCTTTAAGGGAAATCTATCTCAAACCCTTTGAGATTACCGTTAAGGGCGCATCGGTCAACGGTGTAATGAGCTCTTATAACCTTGTTAACGGTATAGGCGCATCTGCTCATTGGGGAATTTTAACGGGAATTTTACGCGAGGAATGGGGCTTTAAGGGCTACGTTTCAGGTGACTGGAATAATAATAAGGATCACGTTGACGAAATAAATGCAGGTAACACCGTGCGTGAACCTGAATCCTTTTGCAAGATTGAAACTGTGCTTGATGCCATAAAGGACGGAAAGATAAGCCGTGCAACCCTTGAGGCCGGCGCAAAGGATTCTATTTACGTAATGCTCCGCTCAAGAAAATTTTATGATCTCAACAAGCTTTATATCTGCGGTACTACCCATGATTTTGATGAGTTTGGCAGATGCAAAAAATGTAATGCTCCCGATATGGCAAAGCACGATAACTTTACCGATATTGTGAACAAACTGATTACCGATAACGTAGTAGAAAAAACATTAAATGCGGGCAATAAAAAGTTAAACTGGATAACCTATACAGTGCTTGGCGTATTTGGTGTTGTGGCTGTAGGTGCAGGTGTACCTCTTATAATAAAAAAATCAAAAAAGAAAAAAGAGGAATAAAGCAATTCTTAATGTTGCTTCAAACCGTGTCAGAGATAATCAAGAACGAAAAATGCAGTGATTCACTGCATTTTTTCTGTATAAGGATGGAGAGGTACCGATGCTTTTTTAAACACCTTGGAAAAATAATTGTAATCGGGAATACGCGTTTAAGTGCAATTTCGTTTATTGGATTTTTAGTTGTTTTGAGAAGTCAGCAGGCAGTCTCAAGACGCTTTTTCTTTATGTAATCTGCAAAAGTGGTATCAAAGTATTTTTGGAAAAATCGCATAAAGCTCGTTTCTTGAAATGTGAAATAGGTGGCATAACTGTTTTGCTGAAATATCCTGTTGAATATTTTTTACAGTCCCTTTAAGTATTCGTAGCCTGTGCATGCATCAAGTATACGCAACATGTTCGTGAACAATTTTGTTTATTCTCAAAAGAACAAACAAAAATATTCTCTCTAATCTTTTTAAAACTACAAAATGCCTTTTGCATTAACTTGCAAAAGGCATTTTTTATTTTAAAAATTATTCCCACTCAATAGTGCCGATGGGTTTTGGTGTAAGGTCTAAAAGTACGCGGTTAATACCTTCAACCTCAGAAGTAATACGATTTGTGATTGTGTGAAGAACGTCATAAGGAATTTCTTCAATGGTTGCGGTCATAGCGTCAACAGTATTGACAGCGCGGATAATTGCGGGCCAACCTTCATAGCGCTTTGAATCCTTTACGCCAACGCTTTTGAAATCAGGAACTGCGATAAAATACTGCCAAACTTTTGTTGCAAGGCCACATTTATCAAATTCTTCCCTTAAAATTGCATCTGCTTCCCTTAAAGCGTGAAGCCTGTCCCTTGTGATTGCGCCAAGACAACGAACGCCTAAGCCAGGACCTGGGAAGGGCTGACGGTCAACCATTTGGGCAGGTAAGCCAAGTGCTTTACCAACAACACGAACTTCGTCCTTATAAAGAAGCTTAATGGGTTCAACAAGCTCCATCTGCATATCTTCAGGAAGTCCGCCAACGTTATGATGGGCTTTAACGCCATCACTTTCTAATATATCAGGATAAATTGTACCCTGTCCTAAGAAGGAAATGCCCTGAAGCTTACTTGCTTCTTCATCAAAAACCTTAATAAATTCGTTACCGATAATCTTACGTTTCTTTTCAGGCTCAGCAACGTCCTTTAAAAGATCAAGGAAGCGGTCAGTAGCATCAATATAGATAAGGTTAGCATCAAGCTGATTTCTAAAAATCTCAATAACCTGCTCGCTTTCGCCTTTACGCATAAGGCCGTGATTTACGTGAACACATACAAGCTGTTTGCCGATTGCCTTAATTAAAAGTGCGGCAACAACTGATGAATCAACACCACCTGAAAGTGCAAGTAAAACCTTTTTATCTTTTACCTGTTCCCTGATTTCAGCAACCTGTTCATCAATAAAAGCCTGAGCAAGTTCATTTGTTGTAATACGCTGCATAGTTTCGGGACGCTTAACAATATCCATATCTTTTTACCCCCTAATATTTTATGGAAATTATTATACACGATTTTTTTATTTTTTGCAATTATTTATTACACAAAAATACGAAAAAAAATAAAAAATATAGTTGACAAACATTGGAATTTAACATATAATGTCTTACAGTTAGCATCGGCTAACCATTATTTTTGTTTTTGAGTTAGCATAAACTAACTATGAAGGAGTTGACAAGTATGAAGACTTTAAAAGATGCAAAAATTGGTCAAACCGTTATAGTAAAAAAACTTCACGGCGAAGGGCCTATTAAACGCAGAATTATGGATATGGGTATAACAAAAGGCGTTGAGATTTACGTTAGAAAGTTTGCACCTTTAGGTGACCCTATGGAACTTTTTTTAAGGGGCTATGAACTTTCTTTAAGAAAAGACGACGCTCAAATGATTGAAATAGAATAAATGCGAACAGAAAGGATTTAAAAGATGGAATACAAAATTGCTATTGCAGGCAACCCTAACTGTGGCAAAACTACCCTTTTTAACGCTTTAACAGGTTCTAACCAATACGTTGGCAACTGGCCCGGGGTAACGGTTGAAAAAAAGGAAGGCAAATTAAAAAACCATGATGACGTAATTATTACAGATTTACCGGGTATATATTCCCTTTCCCCCTATACTTTAGAAGAAGTTGTTGCAAGAAACTATCTTGTTCAAGAAAAACCAAACGCAATACTTAACATTGTTGACGGCACAAACTTAGAGAGAAACCTTTATCTTACAACACAGCTTTTAGACCTTGGCATTCCCGTTGTTATTGCTATCAATATGATGGATATTGTAAGAAAGCGCGGTGATTCAATTAATATTGAGCTTCTTGCAAAAGGATTAAAATGCAAAGTTATTGAAATTTCTGCACTTAAAGGCGATGGTATTCTTGAAGCCGCTGAACTTGCAGTTACCCAAGCAAAAAACGGTAGTTTTTCACATATACATATTTTTTCAGGCACAGTTGAACATGCCCTTGCACATATTGAAGAAGCAACAGTGCATCACTTACCCGAAGATAGCCAACGTTGGTATGCAGTTAAACTGTTTGAAAGAGATATTCACGTTAAAGAAGAATTATCCCTTAATGAAGACGTTTTAGCACATATTGAAGAAGATATTATTGACGTTGAAGCGCATTATGAGGATGATGCCGAAAGTATTATTGCAAACGAAAGATATATTTACATTACAGAACTTGCAAAAAGATGTTTTAAGAAAAAATATCACAAAATGTTATCAACTTCTGATCAAATTGATAGAATCGTTACAAACAGATTCCTTGCACTTCCTATTTTTATTGCTGTTATGTGGCTTGTTTACACAATTTCTATCGGTACAGTTGGCGATTGGACCGTTGGCTTTATGAACGATACCTTGTTTGGTCAGTGGATTATTCCTTGGGTAACGGGATTTTTAGAAAACCTTGGTTGCCAGGCATGGCTTACAAGTCTTGTTGCTGATGGTATTGTTGGTGGCGTAGGTGCTGTTTTAGGATTTGTACCACAAATGGTAATATTGTTCCTTTTGCTTTCCTTACTTGAAGATTGTGGTTACATGGCACGTGTTGCATTTATTATGGATAGGCTTTTCAGAAAGTTCGGTCTTTCGGGCAAAAGTTTTATTCCGCTTTTGGTTGCAACAGGATGCGGTGTTCCGGGTATTATGGCAAGCCGTACCATTGAGCAGGACAGAGATAGAAAAATGACTATTATAACCACAGGTTTTATTCCCTGCGGCGCAAAAATGCCTATTGTTGGTTTAATAGCAGGCGCGTTGTTTGGCGGAAGCGGTTTAATTGCCACCGCTGCATACTTTGTTGGTATTTCGGCTGTTATTATTACAGGACTTATTCTTAAAAAAACAAAGCCGTTTTTAGGCAATCCTGCCCCATTTGTTATGGAATTACCACAGTATCACGCACCTGTAGCTTCTAATATTTTCAGAGCAACCTGGGAACGCGGTTGGTCCTTTATTAAACGTGCAGGTACTGTTATTTTGGCTGCAAGCGTTTTGATATGGATACTTAACAGCCTTTCTTTTGAAAGAGGATTACACTATATCACTGATGAAAACGGTGGCGCTTCTATCCTTGAAATGCTTGGCAGACCTTTTGCATTTATATTTAAACCCTTAGGCTTTGGTAATTGGCAATCAGCCGTTGCCACTATTTTAGGTTTAGTTGCAAAAGAACAGGTTGTTGGCACTTTCGGTACGCTTTCTTCAATGGCAAACGCCGATCTTGCTATGGAAGGCGATGCCCAAACGTATGCAACAATTGCAACGGAATTCTTTAATAATATTCCACTTGCTGGCTTCTCATTTATGACCTTTAACTTACTTTGTGCACCTTGTTTTGCCGCTATGGGCGCAATTAAAAGAGAAATGAACAACTGGCGTTGGACCGCTTTTGCAATTACATATATGTGCATTTTTGCTTATGCAGTATGCTTAATTATATATCAATTTGGTGCTTGGTTCTACGTCATAGGAAATATTTACGGAACGATAGCCGCATCACTGGTTCTTGCATTTATTATCTTTATGCTTATCAGAAAACCAAAGCACGATAAATAAAAAGAGGTGTTTATTTTATGTGGGCAACAATTATTATTGCTTCAATTATCGGCATTACCGTGCTTTACATAATTATTAAAGAAATAATTGATAAAAAGAACGGCAAAAGCAGTTGCTCTTGCGGTTGTTCCGGTTGTGCAATGAAAGACACCTGCCACAGTAAAAAATAAATAAAATTTAAGCACCGTTATAAAAACGGTGCTTTTTATATTTCTTTAATAAACTCTAACGCAACGCTATCTAAAATGTCCATACCTTTTTCAGTTAAGAAAAGATAACGTTCATTAAAATCAATAAGATTTAACTTTTTTAATTTTTGGATTTGGTTATTATGTTCAGAAATAAAATCACAGTTAAATCTTTTTTTATACTTCCCTAAATCAATTCCCCTGTTCATTCGTAAGCCAAGAAAAATAAATTCTTCCTGCATATCATTTTTTGTTAAGATTTCTTTGTTTTGAATTATATCTTTATGATTGATATAATCTTCCAAAACTACGGTATTATTATACCTTGCGCCATTAAAATAAGAGTGAGCGGCACAGCCTAAACCGATATATTCTTCTGCCTGCCAATATTTGATATTATGCTTACATTCGTAGCCTTTTTTTGCGTAATTAGAAACCTCATACTGATATATGCCGTTTTTTTCTAAGGTTTCTTTTATGGCTTTATACATAAGGCGTTCGGTTTCTTCATCAGGAAGGGATATTTCACCACGGTTATAAGACGCGCCTAATGGCGTATTTTCGTCAACAATAAGGGAATAGCAGGAAATATGCGTTGAACCGTAATTTACCGCCTTTTTTAAGGTTTTAAGCCACATTTCAAGGGTTTGATTGGGTAAAGCAAAGATTAAATCTAAATTAAAGTTTTTAACGTCCGCTTTTTTAATGTTTTCTACGGCATCTTCAAACTGTTTTAACGTATGACTTCTTCCTAAATCGTTTAAAACGCTATCAGATAAGCTTTGCGCGCCAACAGAAAAGCGATTTACTCCCCCATCTTTTGCCGCAATAATTTTATCAAGGGTTAATGATTGAGGGTTGGCTTCCATTGTAAATTCAGCATCAGATTTTATATTAAAATTCTGATGTAAAAATGCGCAAAGATCTGAAATCTGATTAGTGTCCATTAAGCTTGGCGTACCGCCACCAATGAAAACCGTATCAATCTTTTCACCCTTAAACTGTTTTGCTTCTTCTTTAAGGGCGTGTAAATAAGGCGGCAGAAATTCTTGTCTGCCGCCGAAGGATACAAAATCACAGTATGAACATTTTTTATAACAAAATGGAATGTGAATATATAATCCGTACATTTTAATCTAATTTTAAAACTGCAAGGAAAGCTTCAGAAGGAACTTCTACGCTACCAACCTGGCGCATACGTTTTTTACCTTCCTTTTGCTTTTCAAGAAGCTTTTTCTTTCTTGTAATATCACCGCCGTAGCACTTTGCTAAAACGTCTTTACGCATAGCGCGAACGGTTTCACGGGCAATAACCTTACCGCCGATTGCTGCCTGAATGGGAATTTCAAAAAGCTGACGTGGAATAACGTCCCTTAACTTTTCTGCAACCATTCTGCCGTGGGCGTAGGATTTTTCCCTATGAACTATAACGGAAAGCGCATCGCACATATCACCGTTAAGAAGGAAATCAAGCTTAACAAGGTCGCTTGGCACGTAGCCTGCAAGCTCATAATCAAATGAGGCATAACCCCTTGTTCTTGATTTTAAGGTGTTAAAGAAATCGTAAATGATTTCGTTTAATGGCATACGGTATTCAAGCACTGCGCGGTTACTGTCGGCATAGTGCATATTGATATATTCCCCGCGCTTTTCAATGCAAAGATCCATTACAGCGCCGATATAATCCTTTGGCGTCATAATATTAGCCTTTACGATAGGTTCGCGCATTTCCTTGATTTCGTCTGTTTTGGGAAGGTTTGCAGGGTTATCAATTTTAAGTTCTGTGCCATCGGTTTTAGTTATTTCATATATAACGCTTGGCGCAGTGGTAACAAGGTCAAAATCAAATTCTCGCTCCAAACGCTCCTGAATGATTTCCATATGCAATAATCCTAAAAATCCACAACGGAAACCGTAACCTAATGCCGCAGAGGTTTCAGGCTCAAAAGTAAGCGATGCATCGTTTAAACCTAATTTTTCTAAGGCATCACGAAGATCGTCATACTCACTGCCATCAGCGGGATAAATACCGCAGAAAACTGTGGGCATTATTTTTTTATAACCGTCAAGTGCTTTTTCAGCAGGATTATTATCATCAGTTATGGTATCGCCAACGCGGGTTTCACTAACGGTTTTAATGCTTGCAGAGATATAACCTACCTCACCTGCCGAAAGCTTATCAACAGGCTGATAATTAGGTGTGAAAACGCCAACCTCAGTAACGTCAAAGGTATGGTTTGAGTGCATCATTCTGATTTTTGTGCCAACCTTAACAGTTCCGTTCATAACACGAACAAAACTTAACGCGCCTTTATAGTTATCGTAAACGGAATCAAATATTAAAGCCTGTAAAGGCTCGTTATCATCACCTTTGGGTGCAGGAACGTCACGAACGATCATTTCCAAAACTTCGTGAATATTGATGCCTTCCTTTGCAGAAATGCGTGGTGCATCCATACAAGGAATACCGATAATATCTTCAACCTCCTGTGCAACGCGGTCAGGCTCTGCACTTGGAAGGTCAATTTTATTTATAACAGGCAAAATTTCAAGGTCCTGCCCTACTGCAAGATACACGTTTGCTAACGTTTGTGCTTCAACGCCCTGTGTAGCATCAACGATTAAAATTGCGCCTTCACAAGCGTTAAGAGAACGTTCAACCTCGTAAGTAAAGTCAACGTGACCGGGGGTATCAATTAAATTAAGCATATATTCTTCGCCGTCATCTGCGGTATAGAACATACGAACTGCCTGTGATTTAATAGTGATGCCACGCTCTTGTTCAAGCTCCATAGTGTCTAAAAGCTGAGCGCGCATATCCCTTTGGCTTACTGTGCCTGTTGCATCAATTAAGCGGTCTGCCAACGTTGATTTACCGTGGTCAATATGTGCAATTATGCAAAAATTACGAATTTTGCTTTTATCAAAAGCCATTTTATCCTCTTATTATTTGCCGCAGCATTTTTTATATTTTTTACCACTACCACAGGGGCAGGGATCGTTTCTGCCAACAGTTGTAGCGCTTACTGCCTGCTGAGCTTCACGCCAAGCACGTGTAATTTCTGTGCGTTTTTCTTCAGTAAGAACGCCGTTCCATTCCTTTAATTCATAAAGCCATTTTGCCTTTGCGTTAAGCATATTGTAAAAAAGCTTTTCAGGAAGGATTGTTAAAGTAATTTCAGTTTCTTCTTCAACACTCTGAACGTCAATTTCGTCCTTTAATGAAGTATTGATACCATCAAGGAATGGTGCAAGGATAGCAGTTTCCATATTGAACTTTTCAGCTATTTCCTTTGCAGTGCCTGTAATTTCAAATTCTTTGTTTGCTAAAATCATTTTATAAGCTTCGGTTTCCTGCTGATAGTAGGTTCCCCAAAGTTCCCTTTGCTGCATTTCTGTCTGGCAAAGTTCTTGCATATTTTCCCAAGTTTCGTAAATTTTCATTTTTATTTCCCCTTACATTTTATCAAATTCGTTTTTAATAGCCATTAAAAATTCACGGCTGTTCACTGCCTGTTTATTTTCCAAACTAGAAAGAGCATAAAGATCCTTGGTCATTATACCGTTTTCAATAGTTTGAATAGTTGCTTTTTCAAGTTTATCAGCAAAAGCAACAAGGTCATCTAAATTATCAAGCTGACCGCGTTTTCTTAAACCACCTGTCCAAGCAAAGATTGTAGCAACAGGGTTTGTGCTTGTTTCTTCACCATCGCGGTATTTGTAATAGTGGCGTGTAACAGTTCCGTGTGCGGCTTCGTATTCATATTTGCCGTCAGGTGAAACAAGAACGCTTGTCATCATAGCAAGTGAACCGAATGCAGTTGCAAGCATATCGGACATAACGTCACCATCATAATTCTTACAAGCCCAGATATAGCCGCCTTTTGAACGGATAACACGGGCAACGGCATCATCAATTAAAGTATAGAAATATTCAATACCTGCTTCATCAAATTTTGCTTTATATTCGTTTTCAAAGATTTCAGCAAAAATATCTTTAAAGCGGTGGTCATAAGTTTTGGAAATGGTATCTTTTGTTGAGAACCAAAGATCCTGTTTTTTATCTAATGCGTATTCAAAGCAGGAACGGGCAAAGCTTTCAATTGATGCATCAACATTATGTAATCCCTGAACAATACCTGCGCTTTTTGTAAAGGTTAAAATGGTTTCTTTTCTTTCGCCATTACTGCCGCGAACGATTAACTCTGCTGTTTCGCCCTGTTCAACACGGAATTCAACGTTCTTATAAACGTCACCATAAGCGTGACGTGCAATAATGATGGGTTTTTCCCAGTTTACAACAACGGGTTTAATGCCGTTTACAACGATAGGCTCACGGAAAACAGTACCATCTAAAATAGCACGAACTGTACCGTTGGGGCTTTTCCACATCTGTTTAAGATTATATTCTTCAACCCTTTGCGCATTAGGTGTAATTGTTGCACACTTAACACCTACGCCGTACTTTTTAATGGCTTCGGCTGACTGAACTGTAACCTGATCATCAGTCTGATCGCGGTATTCTAATCCAAGGTCATAATACTCGCTTTTAAGGTCAACGTAAGGAAGAATAAGAAGTTCCTTAATCCATTGCCAGAGAACACGTGTCATTTCGTCCCCATCAAGTTCTACGATGGGTGTTGTCATTTTGATTTTATCCATATTTTTGCACCTCAATTATTTTTTTGCAATATATAGTAATTATACTATAAAACCCCAAAATATCAAAATGATTTTTTTAAAAAAAGTATTTGACTTACAAATTTTTTTATGTATAATATATTATGTGCTTGGGGGTATAGCTCAGTTGGCTAGAGTGCTTGACTGGCAGTCAAGAGGTCATGGGTTCGAATCCCATTATCTCCACCATAATTTAGGGTTTCTAACGAAACCCAATTTTTGTTTAATAAGCAGGTGAAATATGCGAATTTTAATCATACGCCACGGTGATCCCGATTATGCTATTGATGGACTTACCGAAAAAGGAAAGAAAGAAGCCGAACTTTTAAAAAACATGCTTTTAAAAATAGATATTGATGCAGTTTATTGTTCTGTTTTAGGAAGGGCGAAAGCAACAATCCAGCCTACTCTTGATGCAAAAAATATGACGGCTGAATATTGTGATTGGTTAAGAGAATTTGATTACGCAAAAGTTAAATTGCCTGATCAGGCATGGGAAAAGTGTGCGTGGGATTTTTTACCCCAATATGTTGACAGCGATCCCCTTTTGCTTTCAAGCGATAATTGGCGCAATGCCGATTTAATAAAAAATTCAAACGTACCTGCCGCTTACGATAACGTATGCAAGGAATTTGATAAAGTTTTAGAAAAGCACGGATACAAGCGTGATAAATTCAATTATATCGTAACTAATTCAAATCACGATACTATTGTTTTTACCTGTCATTTTGGGTTAGCCAGTGTTTTGATTTCGCACTTACTTAACTGCTCACCTTTTTCAATGTTACAACATACCGTTTTAGCACCAACATCTGTTACAACTTTTTATACAGAAGAAAGAGTTGAAGGAATCGCTATGTTAAGAGCCGGCGGTATTGGTGATACTTCACATCTGTATATCGGAAATGAAGAGCCATCATTTGCAGCCAGATATTGCGAATGCTTTAATGACGATACAAGGCATTAAAAAATATAAAGGACTATCTTTTTTGATAGTCCTTTTTTTATTAGAGAGTTGCAGCCATAACTGCTTTTATTGTGTGCATACGGTTTTCAGCTTCATCAAAAACGATAGATGCATCGCTTTCAAAAACTTCATCCGTAACTTCCATACAAGTAATGCCGAATTTATTATAAATCTCTTTACCAATGGTGGTTTTTAAATCGTGAAATGCGGGTAAACAGTGCATAAACTTACACTGTGGTCCTGCATTTTTCATTAGTTCTGAATTTATCTGATAAGGCATTAAATCCTTAATACGTTCTTCCCAAACTGCATCAGGTTCACCCATTGAAACCCAAACGTCAGTATAAAGAACGCTTGCATCTTTTGTTGCTACAATGGGATCTTCAATAAATTCTAATTTAGCGCCTGTTTCCTTTGCAATATTTTGGCAAGTTTCAACTAACGCTTTATCAGGAAAATACTTTTTGTTTGTGCAAGCAACAAAATGCATTCCCATTTTTGCACAACCTACCATTAAGGAATTACCCATATTATATCTTGCATCACCCATATAAACAAGCTTTATGTTTTTTAATGAGCCAAAATGCTCTTTAACGGTCATAAAATCCGCTAAAATCTGAGTTGGATGGAACTCATTTGTTAATCCGTTCCAAACAGGAACACCTGCGTAAGAACTTAATTCTTCAACGATTTCCTGTCCAAAACCACGGTATTCAATACCATCAAACATTCTGCCTAAAACCCTTGCGGTATCAGCGATTGATTCCTTTTTACCTATCTGTGAACCTGATGGATCAAGATAAACGGGATGCATACCTAAATCTGCGGCAGCAACCTCAAAGGCACAACGGGTACGGGTACTTGTTTTTTCAAAAACAAGGGCAATACTTTTATCAAGGAACATTTTATGCGCTATACCCTGTTTTTTCTGCTTTTTAAGTTCTATTGCATAGTCAATAAGACCGTCTATTTCTTCAGGTGTAAAATCAAGAAGCTTTAAAAAGCTTTTACCTTTTAAATTTATCATTTTAAAAACTCCTAATTAAAGAACTTTTGCAAGGAACGACTGTAAACGTTCGCACTTAGGTTCATTAAAAATCTGCTGTGGTGAGCCTTCTTCTGCAATAAGACCTTCGTCTAAGAAAAGCACGCGGTTTGAAACTTCCCTTGCAAAGCCCATTTCGTGAGTTACCACAACCATTGTCATACCTTCTTTGGCAAGCTCTTTCATAACGTCAAGAACTTCGCCAACCATTTCAGGATCCAAAGCACTTGTAGGCTCATCAAAAAGCATAACTTC
>JAZRTX010000006.1:0-72691 GCA_045652205.1 Clostridia bacterium | reverse complement strand
ACTATTGTGGATAACTTTAAAACGTAAAAAATAAGATTTTTTAGTTAATTAAGTTGATTTATTTATATGTGGATAAGTTGATAAATTAAAAGAAATAAGTAAAATAAATAGTTTTAATAAAATAGTTATTAACATTGTCTGTTAATACATTGTGAAGAAAAAAAAACTACTGAAAAAAATCAGTAGTTTTTTTGTTATTTTATTGTTATTTTATAATTTCTTTTACAGCATCTAATCTGCTTGTATCAATAAGTTTTTCACCGTTTTCACTATAAAGCTGGTTACCAAACTCGTCAACCTTTAAAGTGGGGCAAATCCAACCGCCTTCATCGTGCTCGTTCCAAGCGTAAATAATACAAGTATTAGATTTTGTAATATCAAAATTAGCTTCGTCAGATAAATATTCTTTTGCTAATTTATACTGTTCTTTAATTTCTTCAGCGGATGCATAATCAACGTAATTATGTTCTTCAACTTTCATCCAGGTAACAGGTGTATCAAACCTTGGATGTGGATGCCAGCCTGCTGTTAAAGGCAGAACGTTATCAATACCTGTTTCTCTGCCTTCTCTGCCGTGGCGCTCCCAGATGGTATAAACGTCATTATCTAAAAAATCTCTGAAAGTCTTTTTAGAACCGCCGATAGAATACCTTGAAATTGCATCGCCGCCGATTTCTTTAATTGTTTTAGGACCGATACCGCAAACAACAAAGAAAGGTGTAGGAATGTTTTCCTTTTTACAAGTTTCTTTATAAAATTCAATATCTTCTTTGATTTTTTCTGCGGTGTGTCGCGAAGCAAAATAGTAAACAAGCGGACGGCCGTCAATTTTCTGATAATAATCTTCTTTAAAAAGTTTAACTAATTCTTCGTGTGCGTAATCCTTTAAAATACCGTTATTATCTAAAAATGCGCAAAGTTTAACCTGATTTCTATATTTGCTTTTTTTGTGAAAATCACGTGCCATTCTTAATCCTGAATGACTGTACCAAACGTAAGAAAAATAGTTGATACCTGCTTCTATGGCGTATTCCATTTCCTTATCAAAAATTTCTTGTGTGTATTCAGGAATTATTATATTGCCTTCTTCGTTAATTTCAGCAAAGAAAGGCGCGCGGAAATGATATTCAGGTCTGCTTAAAGCTTTTAAACTTTGTGCGCTGGTATCTGTTGCTTCTCTTGCAGGATACCAGGCATCCCAACGAACTGCGCCATAGGTTGTTTTATTAACCCTGTTCATTTTGATTATCCTCTTTTTTATTTTTCTTTTTAATTATTATGATAGTTAATACTGCACCGCCGCCAACAACGATAACGCCTGCGGCAATACCAATATATAAACCTAATGAAGTATAATTATTGTCGTTATTATTTTTTTCACCGTGGTTTGCGGTAGGTTTAACAGTCTGATTTGCAACGTTTGAAATACCGTCAATAATAATTTCAGTTCTCTTGCCTGCCTTAAAATCATCAATAGCCTTTCTTAAAATCTTAACACGGCTATCGTTAATTTTCTTTGTACCGTCTTCATTATAAAGCTGATTACCGTCTTTATCTACTGCAAGGGTGGGGCAAATCCAGGAACCTTCATCGTGTTCGTTCCAAGCGTAGAAAATAACTGTATTTAATTTTGTTTTAAGCTGAACGTTGGGGTGATCCATATATGAAAGTGCATAAGAAATATGATTATACATTTCTTCATCAGTAGGATAAGGAACCCAAGAATTTTCTTCAACCTTCATCCAGTTAACAGGATTCTTATATCTTGGTTCAGCGTGCCAACCAAACGTAAGGTTAGGAACGTACTGTACCTGTGCTTTATTATAGCCAAGCCAGTTATTCTGAACGCCTGTAATAAATTCATTAAAGGTTTTATCACTTGTTCCGCCAACTGAATATCTTGAGAAAGCATCACCATAAACCTTCGTTGCTTCCTGACCGCTGACGTTCATTATAACTGCATACGGCGCAGGAATACCAAGTTCTTCACATCTAGCACGATAATATTTAATTTCTTTTTGAGCTGCTTGTAATTCGGAGTTCTTATTACTGGAATTAAGATAATAATACATTAAAGGTCTTCCGTCAAAAACCGTAAAGTAGTAAGATTGCTGGAAATGTTCAATAATTTCATTACGGGCAACTGTTTTATTAAAGCTTGTGCTTGAAAGCATCATTACCATCTTAACGTCATCTTTATATTGGCTTGTGGGATGAAGCTTTCTTGCTGCGGACATTTCACCGTCATACCAAAGATAAGCAAAGTAGTTAATGCCTGCTTCTTTTGCATAAAGCATTTCTTGATCAAAAATTTCCTGTGCAGGACGGGGCATTTTAACGCTTCCGTCTTCTTCAATGTTGGCAAAGAAAGGTGCGCGGAAATGATATTCTGCAGGTGAAAGAGTTTTTTCTACCTGCATAACGTTACCTGCTGAAACGCCGGTATTTAACCAACAGTCCCAACGGATTGCGCCAAAGGTAAACTCTTCTTCTCTTGGTGAAGTAACGGTGTTAATATGCTTCATTTCGTAATCAGGATATTCTTCCTTTTGTACGCTGTTAGGATCAACGCCTGAAACCTCAGAAGTTTTTATCAATGAAAAATCGTCAACAACAATATCAGGGCATCCCTTTGTATAAAAGAAAATCTTTGCTTCTTCAAAGCCTGCGCCTGCTTCAAATTCCATTTCGGCATTTAACGCAAACTGTTGCCAATCTTTTTTGATTACTTTCCAGGCACTTGAATGATATCTTGTGCCAGAGCCATCTTTCTTTCTGAAAATAACGCGAAGCTGACCTTCGTATTGCTTATTGCCTGCATCAAAATCTTCGGGAAGTTTTACCCAAACACTTGCTCTATATGAACCGGGACCGTAAAGAGTTAAAGAATCTTCAAGGTTCTGTGAGTGGGACATATCGTTTGTTCTGCCTTTAATAACTAAACCGTAAGAACCAGAATGTGCATAAGCTTCACTAACCTCAGCATCGCCTCTGCCGTTGGCATCCCAATCGGTTTCATCGCCTTCTTCAAAGCCGGGGTTTAAAAGTATTTCTTTGCCTTTTTGCGCAGATGAAGTGTTTTCGGGCGCAATATCACCTTCAACCTGATCTAAGGGAATACCGTTGACCTCGTCTAATTTAACTAATGAAAAATCGTCAACGTAAACGTTAGGGGCTACACCGCCTGTACCGTAGCTTTGCTGATAAATTAATCCGGTCTTAAAACCTTTTTTAGCGTCAAACTTAATTTCACCTTCCCAGGTGAACTTTTGCCACTGGGTAGTTAACGTCTTTTGACCGCTACCTAAATAGGAAGGACTTCCGGCTTCATTTGATTGAACGTTTAAAACAAGCATACCTTTAATATCTACGTCGCTTTCTTCTTCAAGGCGAACCCAGATGCTTGCCCTATATTTACCGGGACCGTTTAAGGTAAGAATATTTCTTATATCCTGTGCAACGGTACCATACTGGCTTGTTCTGTTTTTTATTAAAATACCTTTATTGCCGGTGTGGGCATACTTTTTACCAACTTCGTATGAAGCGGCGCCGTAAGTGGAATAACCCTTATCGCCATCTTCAATACCGGGATTTTTCAAAAGTTCTTCAGTTTCGGCAAAAATAGTGATTCCTGATAAAAGAGAAAGCACCATTGTTAAAACAAGAAAGAATGATAAAAACTTTTTCATTTTTGTCCTCCATAACATAATTATATTGTATCTATTATAGTATATCATTACGTAAACAAAAAATCAATGAATAGAATAAAGAATATAAAAAGGTTTTTACACAATTTTTAAAGATTTAGCCTCTAAATTATGTAAAAAATGACGGATTTTATTTTCCGTCATTTTTTTTCTTTTTAATAATGATATAAGTAACAGGGCAACAAACAAGAATAACAGCGCCGCCTGCAACGTAAAGCCAAGTGTAATTTTTATTTTCGGGTGCTTCAATAATTAAAGGCGCAGTAGCCGTTGGGGTTAAATCGGGGGAAGAAGTGGGTTTATTAGTTGAAGTGTTAACGATAGGTGAGTTTGTAGGTTTTTCAATATCTACAAGATCAAGTTCTGTTTCAAACTGATTTTCTTCCATAAAATAGCGTTCTTTTACGGTTGAATAATATTCTACCCTAAGCTTTGTTCCATCTTCGGAGAAATAGAACATTGCAACCATACCCGCCGCGCTTTGTGATGTATCAACACGCTGTGGGTCAATAAGAAATTGGGTTACGATGTGGTTATTTTTACCTGGTGTCTGCGTCATAATTATTTCGTTGCAGGGATCGTGGCCTGAAAGTACAAGAACGATATTTTCGTGCTTTGAAACAAGTTTTTCCCAAATTTCCTCGCCGTCGTTAGAACCTTCGGCGGTAGGGGGACATTCGTCATTTGCATCAAGGGTTGTTCCATCTCTGTAAAGATATGCGTGGGTTGTGATAATTACGTTATGTTTGGGGTGGGCTTCAATAATCTGGCTTGCCCAATTAAGCACATTGTCGTCAGGTCCGAAGTCAAGGGTTATGATAAGATACTTTAAATCACCAACAATAAGTTCTTGCCAGGAATTTTCAAGCTTTGCATCAAAAGTTCCGCCAAGCAATTCTTTATATCCCGTATTCATAAATGCGCTATTAAAGTTTGCCCAGCCATCGTGATTTCCGCGAACAAGTGAGTAGCGTACTTTGCCGTTAAGCTTTGAAATGTTGGCTTTTGCAAGAGTCCACTCCGCAGTAGTGTTCTTATCGGTAATATCGCCAAGACCAAGAACCATTTTAATGTTCTTTTCTTCAAGATTATCAAGTATGTAATCGTATATCTTTGGGAAATCGGTGGGATGATCCCTTGCAACTAACTGGGTATCACCGATAACTGCAAAGGAGAAAGCAGATTGAAAATCTGATTCAACGGTTTTCATCCAGGTTGTTTTAAGTTTTGCGTTGTTCTTGTTATCACTAAGATCTGTAAGTTTGTTGGGATAATCTTCGCTTGCAATGTTTTTAAAATCGTATGCTACAATAAGATCCGATTTGTCTAAGCTTGTCATATCGCTTTTGATTTCGGTTTCAGTTCTTACGTCAGAATAAACGGCAAGTGATTTCATTCTGCCCTTAAAATACTGTGCGTTTCCGCTTCTGAAATCACCGCCAACCACAAAAGTACTAAGACAAACAACTTCTGAAGCATCTTTAAACGCGAGAGTCTGGATAAGTTCGCCGTTAACGTAGCAACGTGCTTTATCTGCATCAATATCAGCTACAACTGCAAGGTGAGTCCAAGCGCCGTTATAAACGTTTACTTTAGAGAAAACTATATTTAACACAGTTCCTTCGGGGCTAACCCAATAAAGCCTGGGGTTGCCGTTTGTGTAAATTTCAAGGCTTACGCATCTGTTTTCACTACCAAAGTTACCAAATATTACACCGCCACGGTTACTGCCGGACGTGTTTTTAGGAAAGTATATTTCCGTTTCAAAAGTAATGGGATTTTTGTTGGGAGCAGTTTCAAGTTTATAAAGACCCGAAGGATCTGTAAATGCAAGCCCTTCTTTTTCAACCGCAAAAACGGTTAACCCTGAAAAAATTGAAAGTGTTAAAACTAAGACTAAAACTAAGGAAAAAATCTTTTTCATAAAATACCCTCCTGTAAATTAAACACATAATAATTATATCATTGCACAACAGGAAAAACAATGTGCGTTACAAACAAAATAAAAAGGTTTTTACACAATATTTAAAGATTTACCCGCTGATTATGTAAAAAATGACGGATTTTATTTTCCGTCATTTTTTTTCTTTTTAATAATGATAAACGTTGTTATACCTATAATAGTTAATACTATTCCCCCTGAAATATATAGCCATACAAATGAAGGTTTATTATCAAACTCATTTGGCGCGGCAGTGGGGCTTGAAGTTATAAGATGGTTTTGATTTTCTGTTGCTTTAACAGTATTAGTTGGGGATGAAGTTACATCATCAGTTTGTGTAATAAAAGGTGTTGTTTCAGGCAAGGTAGCAGTATTTATCGGCGTTGGTTGTGTTTGTGTATTTTTATCCCAAGATATGCCTTCATAAACTTTCTTATTTAAAAGGTCATTAAGGTTTGGGTAAGGATCGGAAGCATTTAAAAGAGATGAATTATTTGAAACACCGTTTACTTTTACCTGTACCGCATGACCTTTTTTATAAAAATCAATGGCAAGTTTTACGGCATTTATTCTGCTTTCGTCAAGTTGCTTTGTGCCGTCAGAATTATAAAGTTGATTTCCGCCTTCATCAACCTTTAATGTGGGGCAAATCCAACCGCCTTCATCGTGTTCATTCCAGGCATACATAATAACGGTATTAGCCATAGTATTCTTTTTTACTTCAGGGTGTTGCATATACGAAAGGGCATAAGCAAGATGATCAAAAATCTCTTGGCTTTTTGCAGTTTCGGACCAAGAACCTTTATTAACAGTTGCCCATGAAACAGGATTTATATATCTTGGTTCAGGATCCCAACCTGCAGTAAGGTTAGGTACATATTGAAAGCCTGTTTTATTGTTACTTTTCCACAATTCAACTGCAGAAGCAGCAAGCTTATTAAAGGTAAGACCACTTTCACTTACGCCGTATTTTGAAATCGCATCTCCGGAAACAGCTTCGGCATTTGCTGCTGAACTGTTCATTATAACGGCAAAAGGCTCTTTAACGCCAATTTCTTTTGCAAGCTGGCGGTAGTATAAAATATCCTGATGGATTTCATAAGTGTTGGTGCTTGAAGCAAAATAGTACATTAAAGGTCTGCCGTCTAAAACGGTCATATAGTAATCTTCTTTTAATAATGTACGCATTTCTTTACGGGCGTAATCTTTATTTATCGCGTTGCCATCAAAACACACGCACATTTTAACGTCGTTTTTATACTTGCTTGTGGTATGAAATTTGCGCGCCATAGACATAGCGCCATCATACCAAACATAAGCAAAATAATCTATGCCGGCATATTTGGCATATTCCATTTCCCTATCAAAAATTTCCTGTGTGTATTCAGGGATAATAAGACTGTCTTTGCCCGTAATTTCAGCAAAAAAAGGTGCGCGAAAATGAAAACGGGCAGGTGAAAGCGACCGTTCAACCTGTGAAATAATTGAACCTTGCTTTCCATCGTGGGTATACCAGGCATCCCAACGTATAGCGCCTACGGTAGTTGTTTCGCTTCGTTTGATGCCGGAAATATCAGGTTTAGGTGCATTTGTTATATCGGTGGTCTTTTTTAAAGAATAATTATCCACGCAAATATCGGGATATTTATTGTTGTCAGAAGGTGTTTGAGGATAAAGATATGCTTGACGCAAAGGCGTTTTATCGTCTGATGCAACAACTGTATTAATGGTAAATTGCTGCCATGAGGTTGTTAATTTCTTTTGACTGCTTGTTATATATTCGTGTTCGTTATTGGTATTTGTAAGCCTTAAAACAATATAGCCGCTGGCAGAAGGTTGATCGTTATCTGCAAGACGCATCCATACAGAAAACTGATAAACGCCATTGCCGTTATTCTTAATTATTTGTGTAACATCCTGGCAATATGTAGCGTGGGCTTGGGTACGGTTTGATATTTTTAAACCGTAGTTTCCTTTCTGTGCATAAGAAGAACCGATTTCTCCTTTAGTAGCATCAACCATTTTTACATAATTAGAAAAATAACCTGTTTCAAAATCACCGTTTGTTAAAAGTTCACCTGTTGCCGCACCTGTAGTCACAGCAATTGTTGTAAATATAGTTGTAACAATAAGGAACAATGCAAAAAATCTTTTCATAAAACCTCCATAATATTATTTTTTACACAAGATTTCAACATTTTCTTTAAAATTAAGGTATGAAGCATTTGCGGGGGATAAAAGTTTTTCATATTTCTTTGCATTATCAAGGGTATTTTCTACAAAGGAATGGAAAGCTTTTGAATGGTTATGGTACTTTATGTGCGCAAGCTCGTGCACCACAACGTATTTAATAGCGTTAAAAGGTTGAAGTATCAAAAGATACGAAAAACAAAGATGGTTGTTATAAGAACAACTGCCAAACCGCTTTTTTGCAGAAGTTATTTTTATACTTTCAGCTTCAACGCCCATTATAGCAGAATAATGTGCAACAAGCATTTCACAAATACTTTTTACTGCTTTTTTAGCTATTGCAATATCCTTTTTTGTTAAAAGGGAAAGAGCATCTTTTTTATTAAGAACGTCAGGCAGATGCTTGTTTATCCATTTTTCACTGTTCTTTATAGCTTGTTCCGCTTCCCTGTTTGTGTAGTGAAGCGGTGCTTTTACTATTAAAACACCGTCAGGGCTGATTTCAATAGCAACTGTTTTTCTTTTTGATTTTTTTAAAATATAATCCATTTTAATCCTTTTGTTTCACGTGAAACATTATTTAAAAACTGCGGCGCTACGAGGCGGTAAAAGTAAGTAATATCCGTTTTCACGAACGGAAAACTGCATACCGCAACCGCTATCGCAAATTAAAGTTGGCTCGTTTTTAAAATATGAAATATCTAAAAGAGTTTCAACGGTTTCGTCAGTAGGATTGATTAAGGCGTAACGCCAATCGCCCTTAAAGGAACGGCGGATTGAAAGCAGACTGCCTGCGTTATCAATATATAATTTGCCTTCTTTTAAAACGTCATCTCTTAAAGAACTTACGGTTTTATACCAATCCATAAGCTCCTTATCTTCCCTGCCCCAAGGGAAAGTTTTGCGGTTAAAGGGGTCTTTTAAACCTGTAAGACCTGCTTCGTCACCGTAATATATGCAGGGCATACCGGGAAGCATAAAGATTATTAAAGCCGCAAGCTTTGTTAATGCCTTTGCTTTTATAAATTCTTCTTTGCTTGGCTTATATATTGCCTGTTCTTCCCTGCTCATATTTTCCGCATCACAGGTAAAACGGGATAAAATACGCACGGAATCGTGAGTTGAAAGGAAATTCATTAAAGAGTAGAAAGTATCTTCGGGATAATTTTCCCTTAAAGAAAGCACCCGCAACTTAAATTCTTCGCCATCTATCTTTTCTGAAAGGTAATCAACGATAGCATCTTTTAAGGGATAGTTCATAACGGTATCAAGCTCGTCGCCCCATAAAAACTCACGAAGCTTATCGTAGCTTACCTTTTTGCTTGCATCTTCCCAGACCTCACCTAAAATTAAGGCTTCACTATCCGCTTCCTTAACGCTTGCACGAAGTTCTTTTAAAAACTCGTCGGGCAATTCGTCAGCAACGTCAAGGCGCCAGCCTGAAAGCCCCGCCTTAATCCATCTTTTTACGATGCTATCTTTGTTTTTAAGAATGTAATCCATATAGCTTGGTGTAAGCTCTTTAACGCAAGGCAATGACCAAACACCCCACCAGCTATCGTATTTGTTGGGATATTCACTAAAATCGTACCAATCGTAATAGGGTGAGTCTTTTGTTTGATATGCACCTAATGAATCATAACTGCCGTTTCTGTTAAAATATTTACTGTCTGAGCCTGTGTGTGAGAAAACACCGTCTAAAATAACGCGGATGCCTTTTTTCTTCGCGGTTTTTAAAAGGTGAATAAAATCTTCGTTTGTGCCTAACAGGGAATCAACCTTTTCATAATCACCTGTATCGTAACGGTGGTTTGAATAGGCTTCAAACACGGGATTAAGATATAAAACGTCAACGTTAAGGCTTTTGAAATAATCAAGTTTTTCTTCAATGCCTTTGAAATTACCGCCGAAAAAGTCGTTGGCGGGGTAATATCCTAAGGTTTCGTCAATTTTGTAATCGGGTTCTTCGTCCCAGGCTTTATGAATATTTTCGTGCCTTGTATCTTTGATTTTGCCTGCTTTACAAAATCTATCAGGGAAAATCTGATACATAGTTGCGCCCTTTGCCCAAGAAGGTGTTTTAAAATCCTTTTTGCATACGGTAACCTGAAAGCTTTTAGAATAATCCTGATATTCTTTGATTTCACCTTTTCCACCTAACATAAGGGAATTATTAAGGCAGTACAAGGGTTTTTGCGGTGTGTTAATTATAAAACAGTACCATAAAAGCCCCAATGTTTCACATGAAACATTTATAGAATATTCTTCTAAAAAATCACCGTAGGGGGTGTGGTCAAACACGTTTGTGCGGGGCATATTATATAAAAATTCTTGCCCGTCGCACCAAAGACGCAAGGTTACACCGTAGGCAGAAAGCCCGCGGGAAACAAAAATCCGCAAAACAAGGCTATCCCCTTGGCGTATTGCACCTTGGGGACAGCGGAATTGTTCGTTATGTGAATCAAAAATTATACCTTGGAAAGCTTCCATATATTTTTATTATACTCCTCAATACTGCGGTCGCTTGAAAAGAAATGTGACCGCGCTGTATTTGTAACCGCAATTTTGCTCCAAGCGGTTTTATCGTTGTAGAGAACTTCCATTTTTTCGTAGGCTTCAATGTAAGCAGCGAAATCTGCAAGGCAAAGATACGGGTCGGCAAAGCCACCGTCACCGTCTAAAAGATAGTTTTTGATACTTGCAACGTCACCGCGCAAAGTACCGTCAGCCAAGGAATCAACAACACGTTTAAGCATAGCGTTCTCGTTGTAGTAATCCATAGGCTTATATACGCCGGGAATTGAAAGCGCTTCGGTTTCGTTTGCGCGAAGACCAAAGATAAAGATGTTTTCATCCCCTAAAATATCGTGCATTTCAACGTTTGCACCGTCTAAGGTTCCTAAGGTAAGGGCGCCGTTCATCATAAATTTCATATTGCCTGTACCTGAAGCCTCTTTACCTGCCATTGAAATCTGTTCTGAAATATCAGCCGCAGGCATTAAAAGCTGTGCGTTTGATACGGCATAGTTTTCAATAAACACTACCTTTAAAATTTTGTTAACGTCGGGGTCGTTGTTTACAAGGTCGGCAACAGAGTTTATTAAAGTAATTATCTGCTTTGCCCTAACGTATCCCGGTGAAGCTTTTGCACCGAAAATAAAGGTTGCAGGTGTGTGAGTGTTGTGGTTTTCTTTAATATCAAAGTAAAGATATAAAATCTTTAATACGTTAAGCATCTGGCGCTTGTATTCGTGAAGGCGCTTAACCTGAATATCAAAGATTGAATCAGGGTCAACGTCAATACCGTTATGCTCTTTAATGTATTTTGCAAGGCGCACCTTGTTTTCCCGCTTAATAGCCATAAACTTATCGGTAAAGGCTTTATCTTCTGCCTTTTCTTCCAAAGCAGAGATTAACGGAAGATCCGTTACCCATTTATCCGTTTTTAAGGTTTTTGTAATTAAATTGCTTAATGATGGGTTTGCCTGTTTAAGCCAACGCCTTGGTGTTACACCGTTTGTAACGTTTATAAGCTGATTTGGATTAAGGGGTTGATGCTTATTGAATAATGATGCCCTTAAAATATCCGTGTGCAAGCCTGCAACGCCGTTTACCTTGTGGCAACAGGATAAGCAAAGGTTTGCCATATTTATCTGCTGATACGCTAAGGGTGCAATAGAATTAACAGTATCATCATCCCAAGGATAGATTTTATAAGCCTTTTCCCTGAAACGCCTGTCAATTTCGCAAATAATCTGATAAATACGCGGTAAAAGGTTTTCCATTAAGTAGGCAGGCCACTTTTCAAGGGCTTCCCACATAATTGTGTGGTTGGTGTAAGAGAACACCTTTTGACAGATGTCCCAAGCCTCATCCCAGCCAAAGCCTTCGTTATCAACTAAAAGACGCATAAGTTCAGCAATACCGATAGCAGGGTGAGTATCGTTTATCTGAACAGAAACGTAATCGTAAAGCTTTTCCATAGGTAAGCCAAGACGCTTATGGCGGGCAAGCATATACTGAAGCGTTGCAGAGGTAAAGAAATACTGTTGCTTTAATCTTAAACTTTTGCCGTTATTATGCGAATCGTTAGGATAAAGCACGCGTGAAATAGTTTCAGCAAGCTCTTTTTCCTGTGAAGCGCGGATATAATCGCCCTGACCGAAATATGACATATCAAAATATTTAGGTGAACGGGCTGACCAGATGCGCAATGTGTTTACAATGCCGTTTTCACCACCGCAAACAGGAATATCGTAAGGAACGGCAAGAACCTTTGTGCAATCTTCTGTTTTGTGGCACATTCTTCCAAATTCGTCAAAATATTCCACAACATAACCGTTAAAGCAGATTTCGTACTGTTCTTCGTTATGGGGAATTTCCCATGCGCAACCGTCACTAAGCCAGTTATCAGGCATTTCAATCTGCATACCGTCAACAATCTTTTGGCGGAACAGACCGTAATCGTAACGGATACCGCAACCCATAGCGGGAAGGGAAAGTGAAGCAAGTGAATCTAAAAAGCAAGCCGCAAGGCGACCAAGACCGCCGTTGCCAAGACCTGCATCCTGTTCAACGTCTTCAAGGTCTTCAAGATCAACGTTTATCTTTTTAAGGGCAGATTTATAATTATCGTATTCGTTTAATGCAATAAGGTTTGCGCCTAAAAATTTACCCATTAAAAATTCAAGTGAAAGATAATAAACCATCTTACTTTTTGATTTATCAATCTTTTTGTTGGATTCAATCCATTTTTCCATAATCTGATCTCTTGCCAGCATAGAAACGGCTTTATATAATTGCAGTTTTGAAGCATTTTCCACGCTAACGCCGAAATTAGACTTTAATTTGCGGGAAATTCCTTCAATAATCTGTTTTTCGTTCATAAAATCCTCCGATATATATAAATATTTAATAATATACTATCATATAATTAACAAAAAGTAAAGATAATACCCCAAGAAACACCTTTTATTTTTTATGAAAGTATGATATAATGTGTTAAATAAATAAATTTTTCGTTAGTGAAAGGCAAATAATGACAAAAAGGAACGTTATCCTTAAACTTTTAAAAACAGGAATAGCACTTGTAACCACTCTTGCAGTAATACTTGCTATGTATATGGGCGTGGTTTGGCTTAATATTCCCGGAATTGCTACTTTAAGGGATTTATGGATAGAAACCGCTATGACAACCGAAGAACATCAATGGCTTGCAACAAGCTTTTTCCCTAAATGGCTTGTTGATGACGTTATGTCCAAGCAGCAGCGTCCTGACAGGATTGAAATTGCCTTACCTACAAATACACCCGAAAATCATACCCCTGCCCCTACCCCGACGCCCATTCCTGATATTTTAGGACAGAAAAATCTTACCGTTGGTGAAAAAGACCCGCAAGGCAATAAAGTTTTATACAACGATATTGAAGAAGGCATTGTTATCGTTGAGGTTAAAGGTCCGTCATTTCAGGGATTTTTAGCGTTAATTGATGATCCTTCCCGTGTTTTTGTTGGCACAACAAACAAAAGAAACGTGCACGGTCAGGTTATCTGTAAAATGATGAAGGATAACGATAACGCTGTTTTAGGTATAAACGCCAGCGGTTTTCAGGATCCTGACGGCCACGGCAAAGGCGGGCAGATAAACGGACTTTGCTTTTCTAACGGGGAAAGTTGGGGCACTTATATGCCCAACTATTCTTCAATCTGCTTAACAAAGGATAATAAATTACTTGTTGGCGATTTTAATAACTGGGAAAAATACAACGTTCGCGATGGCGCACAGTTTTATCCCTGCGTTATTTCCAACGGAAAAATCGTGCTTGGCAGGGGCTTTGGCTTACAGCCAAGAACCTTAATTGCACAGGCATATAACGGCGTAATAATGTTTTTAGTTATTGATGGAAGAGCCCTTCATTCAACAGGGGCAACCTATAAACAATGCGCTGAAATTTTACTTAAATATGATGCTGAAAGCGCCGCCGCTTGTGATGGCGGTTCTTCAAGCGTTATAGCATACAAAGGAAAAGTTTTAAACATACCATCAACGCCAATGAAGGATACGGGCAGATATCTTCCCAATGCCTTTATGGTCAGATCAAAGGCGGTGCAAAATGTTAGCCAGAATTAAAAGTTTGGGTATTCAGGGGATTGACGGATTCCCCGTTACCGTTGAGTGCGACGTTACAAACGGTTTGCCTTCCTTTGAAATCGTAGGCTTACCCGATACTGCGGTTAAGGAATCAAAGGAAAGGGTGCGCCTTGCAATAAAAAATTCAGGATTTATTTTTCCATTAGGCAGAATTACCGTAAATCTTGCGCCTGCGGACGTTAAAAAAGAAGGTCCACTTTACGATCTGCCTATTGCTATCGGCATTTTAACTGCAACAGGTCAGTTAGATCCTGAAACAACAAAAGATGGCGCATATTTAGGCGAGCTTTCTTTAAGCGGTGAAATTAAAGGCGTTCGCGGATTAACGCCAATGCTTATTTCTGCAAGAAAAGAAAATATTTCAAAGTGTTATATTTCACCTGAAAACGAAAAGGAAGCAAGTTTTATTACAGGCATAACTGCTTATATCCCTAAAAACTTACAGGAGCTTGCAAGGTTTTTCAGAAACGAGGTTTCTTTAAATATTGCAGAGCCTAAAATTTTTGATGAGTTTATAAAAGCGAGCCCACAGGGCACAGATTTTAAGTATATTAAAGGGCAAAAAACTGCGCGCCTTGCGGCAGAAATCAGTGCCGCAGGGGGTCATAATCTTATTTTAATCGGTCCCCCCGGCGCAGGTAAAACTATGATTGCAAAGGCGATTCCTACGATTTTGCCAACCATTACTTTTGAAGAAGCCTTGGAAAGCACAAAGATTCATTCAGTTGCAGGAACGTTAGATAATGGCGGTATTTTAACTGCAAGACCTTTCCGCGCACCCCATCACACAACGTCAATGGCGGCACTTTCAGGTGGTGGCAACAAGGCAAAGCCCGGGGAGGTTTCACTTGCCCATAACGGCGTACTGTTTTTAGATGAGTTGCCCGAATATAACCGTAACGCCTTAGAGGCTTTAAGGCAACCGCTTGAAGACGGTGTTATTACGGTTTCCCGCGTTCAGCAAAGCGCAAAATATCCTGCAAACTTTATGCTTGTTGCATCAATGAACCCCTGCCCTTGCGGTAACTACGGCTCAACAACCAACCGTTGCGTTTGTTCGCAAGGTCAGATACAAAAGTATCTTTCAAAAATTTCAGGTCCGCTGTTAGATAGAATTGACCTGCAAGTTGAGGTTGATGCAGTTACTTATGAAGAATTAACTGAAAACGAGCTTCAGGAAGATTCAAACAGCATCAAAGCAAGGGTTGAAGAAGCAAGGAAGATTCAACAAGAGCGTTTTAAGGGTACAAGCATTCACTGTAACGCACAGATGAACGATGAAATGATAAAAAAATACTGCGCGTTAGACGAAGAATCCCAGGTTTTGCTTGAAATTGCATTTAAAAATCTTAAAATGTCAGCAAGGGGTTATAACCGCGTGTTAAAGGTTGCCCGTACAATAGCCGACCTTAACAAAAGAGAAAATATCTCGCCCCGCGATATTACCCTTGCAATTAGCTTCAGGAATTTAGACAGAAAATATTGGCAGTGAAAAAAGCACCTGAAAAGGTGCTTTTTTAGTGAATAATAAATAAAAAAGGAGATGCTTTTTTGCATCTCCTTTATGTTTTAGTTGTTTGTAGGCTGTTGTGTTTGAATATCAACCCATGTAGGTGCTGAAGAAGTACCCTTAAATACGATGTAGAAATCACCGCTGCCATCGGTTGAACCGATCTTGTAGTAGCTGATGTAGTTAGCGTTTGAACCGTCTTCATTACCAAGGTTCATACCCTTAATAGCAGAAGCCTTTTTAAGATAATCGGTGTTACCGTCAACTGCCTGTGCAACCTTTTCAGCAACGCCTAATTCAGCAAATGAAGTTCTTTCAGGTGCAGTAGTTGTTGTAGGTGCAGTTGAAGAAGGTTTAAGTGTAAGTGTAGGTGCGTTTGTTGCAGTTGTTGGTGCTTTATCTGAAAGATATTTTGTTGAAATATAACCGTACTTATTGGTGCCGTACTGGATATATGTCCATTCGCCAACCTTTGCATAAGCAGTAACTTCCTTACCCTTTACAAGCTGGGCAACTCTGTCAGATGATGTTGAATTGCTCTTACGAACGTTAACGCCATCACCTGTAACGTACATTTTTGTACCAGTTGAGGTATCAGGTGTTGCTGTTGGTGAAGTTGAAGGTGTTGTATCAGTTGCCTTAGGATCTTCTTCTGAAAGATACTTTGCTGAAATGTAACCTTTCTTACCGTCAGAAAGCTTAACTTCGTAGAAGCCGTCGGTTTCTACGTAAGCGGTAACGGAAGTGCCTTTTGCAAGTGATGTGATTTTTTCTGATGTTGCGCTTGCTTCCTTACGAACGTTAACGCCATCGCCTGTAACGTACATAATGATGCCTGCACTTGCATCTGGTGTAGGTGTAACGAGAGTTTCGTCACCTGTACCATCAGGTGTGCCAAGGTCAAGTGTAGGAGCAAGTGTTGGTAAGAATGGGAAAGAATTGTTAAGAGTAGGAGTAGGAGTAACAGAGTTAGGCTTCTTTTTGTTGCCTGTTGCTGCTGAAATAATGATAACCACAATAAGAATAATGATTAAAGCCATTATTACTGCTGCAAGCACAGCGTTTCTTCTTCTCTTTGCGTATTTATTGGAAACTGCCATAATATCAAACCTCCGAAAAAGTTATTTAAAATTATACACACATATCATAACATATATGATTTAAAATATCAAGTACTATTAGAAAAAATTATTGAATTTTGTTGAAAATTTTTTAACTTATATGGGAAATTTTACACCATATATTGATGCAAAAGAGCTTTTTAGTACGATATTTGGGAAAGAAAAACGAGAACAAAATGTTCTCGTTTTTTTACGCTTTTAATTTTAACGTGGTGCGCAGTCCTTTGTTTTTAAGATGCTCATCAAAGCTATGTTCAATTAAGGTAAACTTACCGTTTTCGTAGTCAACGTATGTAATGGAAGCGTTTGATGCCCAAACAGAACCTGTGTGCATCTGGTCAAGGGATAAGTTTAAAACCTTACACAAAAAAGATCTTAACGACATACCGTGAAAGCCGATAAACACTGTTTTGCCCGTATTTTCTTCTGCAATTTTTTGTATTGTAGAATAAACCCTTTGTTGCACCTGTAAAACACTTTCACCGCCGTTACATTGGGTAAGCCCTATTGTTGTGTTCCAGACGTTGTAATTATCGGGGAAAAATTTTTCTATTTCGGGGTATGATTTATTTTCCCACTCTCCCCCGTTGATTTCGTTTAAGCCTTTAACCTTGGTAACAGGTTTGTTATGATGCTTTGCAACTGCGCAGGCGGTTTCAAAGGCGCGGGATAATTCACTTGAAAAAAACACGTCAATCTTTTCGTTTTTCAAATATTCCCCTGTACATTCTGCCTGCATTCTGCCCGTTTCGGTTAAGGGAATATCTATTTGCCCTGCAAAACGGTTTTCTAAATTTGCCTGACTTTCACCGTGGCGCACTAAAATAAAGCGAGTTTTCATGTTTCTAATACCTTTTTAATAAATCTTCCTGTGTGAGAATTTTTGTTCTTTGCAATTTCTTCGGGCGTGCCCTTTGCTATAACTGTTCCGCCCATATCTCCGCCTTCGGGACCCATATCAATGATATAATCGGCAACCTTAATAACGTCAAGATTATGCTCAATTACGATAACGGAATTTCCGCCTTTTGTTAAGCGGTCTAAAATACCGATAAGCTGTTTAACGTCGTGTGTGTGAAGACCTGTTGTAGGCTCGACTAAAATATACACGGTTTTACCTGTGGGGCGCTTGGAAAGTTCCGTTGCAAGCTTAACCCTTTGGGCTTCGCCACCTGAAAGCATTGTGGAAGGCTGACCTAATCTGATATAGCCTAATCCAACGTCATACAAAAGCTGAATTTTACGTTGAATCTGGGGTAAGTTTTCAAAAAATCCCAAGGCTTCTTCAACGGTCATATTTAAAACGTCATAAATATTTTTACCTTTATAACGAACTTCCAAAGTTTCCTTTGAATATCTTTGACCGTTACAAACCTCGCAAGGAACGTAAATATCAGGCATAAAATGCATAGCAATTTTAATAATGCCGTCGCCTTGGCAGGCTTCACAGCGTCCGCCCTTTACGTTAAAGGAAAAACGACCGCTATTGTATCCGCGCATTTTTGCATCCTGAGTTTGTGCAAAAAGGTTGCGGATATGGTCAAACACCCCTGTGTACGTGGCGGGGTTTGAACGTGGCGTTCTGCCTATGGGACTTTGGTCAATAACGATAACCTTATCAAGCTGTTCTAAGCCTGAAACGTCATCACATTTTGCATCGGGAAAGTGGGCGCGGTTAAGCTTTTTTGCTAACGTGGTATATAAAACTTCGTTAACAAGAGAGCTTTTGCCTGAGCCTGAAACACCTGTAACAGCACAAAGCACGCCTAAGGGGAATTGAACGGTAACGTTCTTTAAGTTGTTGGCGTGTGCGTTTTTAACTGTGATAAAGCCTGAGGGAGTTCTTCTTGTATTTGGTACAGGAATTTCTTCTTTTTTAGAAAGGTATGCGCCTGTAATGGAATCGGGGCAAGCCATAATTTGTTCAGGTGTGCCTGCGCAAACAATATTTCCGCCCTTTTCACCTGCATATTTACCGATATCAACGATAAAATCTGCCTGGCGGATAGTATCTTCATCGTGTTCAACAACGATTAAGGTGTTGCCAAGATCCCTTAATCCCTTTAAGGAATTAAGCAGTTTTTCGTTATCCCTTTGGTGTAAGCCAATACTTGGCTCGTCTAAAATATACAAAACGCCCATAAGCCCTGCGCCAATCTGTGTTGCAAGGCGGATTCTTTGTGCTTCACCGCCTGAAAGGGTAGCAGCACTGCGGGATAACGTAAGATAATCAAGCCCAACGTTTTCTAAAAATTCCAAGCGCGTGTTGATTTCCTTTAAAATGCGTGAAGCAATCATCTCGTCTTTTTTGCTTAAAGTAAGTGTTTGCAAAAATTTACGGGCATCTTTAATGGAAAGTTCAGAAAGTTCGTGAATATTTTTGCCGTTTACCGTAACAGCCAATGCTTCGGGGCGGTAACGCTTGCCAGAGCAGGCCTCGCAAAGACTTTGGGTCATATACTGGGCAAGGTCGCGCTTAACTCCTTCGCTTTGGGTATCGCGAAAACGCCTTTCAATTTGCGGAATAATACCTTCAAAGGCTTGCTTAAAGTGGCGGGAATGTCGGTTTGTGGTGATGTTGAATTCTACCTCTTCTCCATTTGTTCCGTAAAGGATAATATTCTGATATTTTTTATCTAAATCCTTAAAGGGAACGTCCAAGGAAAATCCGTAATGCTTGGAAAGACCCTGATAATACATATGATTCATTGTATCGGTACCGGTAATAAACCAACCCGAAACCTTTATAGCGCCTTGGTTTATTGAAAGATTTTCATCATTGATAATTAAGTGTGGCGCAACGCGCATGGTAGCGCCAAGACCCGTACATTCAGGGCAAGCGCCAAAGGGTGAGTTAAAGGAAAACAGTCTTGGTTCTAACGCTTCAATGCTGATATTACAATCAGGGCAAGCGTAGTTTTCACTAAAAAGAATTTCTTCGCCTAAGTCTAAGCGGTCAATTATCATTAAGCCGTTTGCAAGTTTTAACGCGCTTTCAATGGAATCGGTAAGGCGGGAGCGAATATCTTCCCTGACAATCAGGCGGTCCACCACAATGGAAATATTATGTTTATTATTTTTTTCCAAATGAATATCGTCAGTAATTTCTAAAACTTCACCGTCAACCTTTGCGCGAATATATCCGTTTTTAAGGGCATCTTCAAAAACCTTAACGTGTTCGCCTTTTTTACCGCGGATAACAGGGGCAAGCACTAAAATCTTTGTGCCTTCGGGGAATTTAAAAACCGCATCAACCATCTGGTCAACGCTTTGCTTGTTAATTTCCTTATGGCATTTAGGGCAGTGCGCCACGCCAATACGCGCGTATAAAAGACGAAGATAATCGTGGATTTCCGTAACAGTACCAACGGTAGAACGGGGGTTGTTATTTGTGGTTTTTTGATCAATGCTTATTGCAGGTGAAAGACCTTCAATACTTTCAACGTCAGGCTTTTCCATCTGCCCCAAGAACTGACGGGCGTAGGAAGAAAGGCTTTCAACGTACCTGCGTTGCCCTTCGGCATAAAGGGTATCAAAAGCCAATGAACTTTTGCCTGAGCCTGAAAGCCCGGTAAACACAACAAGCTTGTTTCTTGGAATTTCAAGGCTTACGTTTTTTAAATTGTGGGTTTTTGCGCCTTTAATTATAATTTTATCGTTCATTCATTTTCTCCGTAAAGAACTTTTAATGTATCTCTTATTTTTGCCGCTTTTTCAAACTCTAAATTTTTAGCAAGGCGAAGCATTTCTTCTTCTAAAAGGCGAATCTGCTGTTTTATATCGCCTTGTGCTTTAATTTCTTCCTTAGTTTTGCCCGTAATTTCAATTAAATCTGCAACAGGCTTAATAATGGTTTTAGGAATTATGCCGTGCTTTTTGTTGTATTCATCCTGAATTTTTCTTCTGCGGCTTGTTTCGTCTATTGCCGCTTTCATTGAATCGGTTATATTATCCGCATACATTATTACCCTGCCTTCCGCGTTTCGTGCGCCTCTGCCGATAGTCTGAATTAAAGAACGCTGTGAACGTAAAAAACCTTCCTTATCTGCATCTAAAATTGCAATTAAGGCAACTTCGGGCAGGTCAAGACCTTCGCGCAGTAAGTTGATGCCAACAAGCACGTCAAACTTATTAAGGCGAAGATTACGTAAAATCTCAACGCGGTCAAGAGTGTGGATTTCCGAGTGCATATATTCAACCCTTAACCCTGCATCCTTTAAGTAGGCGGTAAGCATTTCTGCCATACGTTTTGTTAAGGTGGTAACAAGGGTGCGATAGCCTTTTTTAGTAGTTTTTTGAATTTCTTCAATTAAATCGTCAATCTGATGAAGGGTAGGTTTAACGGTAATTTCAGGGTCTAAAAGACCTGTTGGGCGGATAATCTGCTCAGCAATTTCGTTTCCTGCAAGGTTAAGCTCGTATTCAGCAGGGGTAGCGGAAACAAATATTTTTTGCCCTAAAAGCTTTTGGGTTTCTTCAAATTTAAGCGGGCGGTTATCAAAAGCCGCGGGCAAGCGGAACCCAAAGTTTACAAGCATTTCTTTTCTTGAACGGTCCCCTGCATACATTGCGCGAAGCTGTGGAATAGTTACGTGGGATTCGTCAATTATAGTTAAAAAATCATCAGGGAAATAATCTAAAAGGGTGTATGGGCGCTGACCTTCTTTTCGCCCGTCAAGATAGCGTGAATAGTTTTCAATACCTGAACAATAGCCGATTTCCTGAAGCATCTCTATATCGTAGCGCGTTCTCTGTTCAAGGCGTTCCTTTTCCAAGGGTTTATTCATTTTGTCAAATTCGTCAAGGCGTTTTTCAAGGTCAACTTCTATTTGCTTTATGGCGTTTACTATCTGCTCATCGTCGGCAGCGTAGTGGGTGTTAGGGTAGATTGCCGCGTGCTTTAAGGTGGCAAGAGTTCTGCCTGTAACGACTTCTATTTCAGAAATTTTGTCAATTTCGTCACCAAAAAATTCAACGCGGATAGCCTTATCTGAACGCTGTGCGGTGATAATTTCAACAACGTCACCCCGCACCCTGAAAGTACCGCGGGCAAAATCGGTGTCGTTTCGTTCGTACTGCAAGGCAACAAGGCTTTTTAAAAGCTCGTTTCTTTCTATATTTAAGCCGGGGCGCAAGGAAACCGCCATTTCGCTATAAGCTTTAGGATCGCCTAAGCCGTAAATTGAAGAAACGGAAGCAACAACGATAACGTCCCGCCTTTCCTGCAAAGAACAGGTAGCGCTATGGCGGAGCTTTTCAATTTCTTCGTTTACGGAAGAATCCTTTTCAATATAAGTATCCGTTTGGGGAATATAGGCTTCAGGCTGATAGTAATCGTAAAAAGAAACGAAATATTCAACGGCGTTTTCAGGGAAAAACTCTTTAAATTCAGAGTAAAGCTGTGCCGCAAGAGTTTTATTGTGAGCTAAAACTAACGTTGGGCGGTTTACTTTTGCGATAATGTTTGCCATTGTAAAGGTTTTGCCTGAACCTGTTACGCCTAAAAGCACCTGTGAATCAAGACCGTCAATTAAGCCGTTAACAAGTGTTTCTATTGCCTTGGGCTGATCGCCTGTTGGCTTGAATTTTGATACTAAATTAAACTTATCCAATTGGCAACCCTCCCCCATTTTATTTGATAAATATATTTTACCACAATATTTAATATTATGCCACAATAAAAATAAAAAAAATCCGCCTTTTAAAAGCGGATTATTTATTATAAAATTCAAGGAAATCATTTAATGAGTATACGCCGTAATCCTTAAAGTTAAAAACGGCACCGCCTTTAAAAAATGGCAGGAACCAATTAAAAGTTTCTTTCATATTCGGGCAGTTAATTTCTAAAAAATCAGCAATCTGAATTAAGATAGTTAAGCCGAACATAAAATCTGCCGTAAAATAGCGGGAATCAAAATCGGGCAAAAGACCATTTTCCGTTTCAATATAAGGCGTTTTTAAACCGAAAAACGCAGGAATACTTGTGATTTTTTTAGTTAAAGCCTCAGCATCAGGACTTTCGTAATGCTCTTTTAAGGATTTAACAAAGGAAAGGTCAAAATCCTTTAAAGCAAGGCAAATATCCTGAACCTCTTTATCGCATTTTAATAAAAGAAGGGAAGACTCATCGTTCCATTCCTGATAAAACAGGGGAAGTGATTTATAAAAAACGCCTTCTTTATAATCTTTAAAGATGGTTTTAAGCCTTGTTGTATGCAAAATTGGGTTTGATGGGGTAAGCGTAAGATTAAGATAGTGGGGCATCGCATCACAGGGCATATCAAAAATGCTTCCTATTAGCTTTGCGCAATTTTCTTTTTGATTTGTTGGTAAGGATGCAACAAAAAGTTTATCCCTATACCCCGTTGCACAAACGGTTTTGCCGTATTCTTTAAGCCTTGCAACGCTTGGCACACGCTGAAGCCCACAGATTACCGCACCATTTTCAAGCGCTTGCTTAAAGGCAAATTCGCCACCGCCCATACCGGGAACAATGCAGATAACACAGCCTTTTTTTAAATGTGGCGTAATGATTTCTGCCTGCCTTTTCATATAAAATGAAGGCACGGTAACAAAGATAAGATCTGCATTGCTAAAAGCGATTTGTGCGTTATCCGTTGCGGTTTTAATTTTGCCCGAAAGGAAAACGTTATCCAGATTATCAACGATATAAAGAGTTTTTTGAACTTCTTTAAATTTGGAAGTAAATATGGTAACGCTATGGTTTTTTGATGCACAATGCACTGCAATCTGAGTGCCTACGTTGCCACATCCAACAATAGTAACGTTCATTTTTTCACCAATCAATACATTTCTGTTTTTAAAGCGTCAATTAAAAGATTGTTATCTTCTGTGTTGCGGATAGCAAGCCTTATAAACTCTTTGCCATCTGTTTTTGAAGAAAGGTCTTTTATAAACAGATTGTGGTTTATCAAAAGCTTTTTAGTAAGTTCTTTTGCGGTGATTTTTCCTGTTAATTCAACCATAAAATAGTTTGCCTGGCTTGGAATAACTCTTAAAGTGGAAATAGCAGAAAGCTCTTTTTCAAAACGTGCGCGCTCGTTGCGGAAAAGGCAAAGAGCCTGTGCGTAGTTTTTCGTATATTTTTCTGCAATCTGCATATAAAATTCGCCAAAGGAATTTATGTTCCAGATAGCAACGTCTTTTTTAATAAAGGCGATGGTTTCAACGTCGCCGCTTGCAAGAATACCAAGGCGCACACCGGGTACACCGTAGGATTTTGAAATGCTTTTTACGATGTAAAGATTTTTGTATCTATCTAAAATTTCCTGCTCAATAATAGTAGCGTCAACGTCATCGGCAAAATCAACAAAGGATTCGTCAATAACAAGCTTTATTCCCTTTTTGTCTGCCCAGTCAATTAAGGTTAAAAGGTCACACTTAGGAATAAAATTGCCTGATGGGTTATCGGGGTTAATAACAACAAGATTTTTAATATCTGAATCGTTAAAGAAATCCATTAAATCCTGTGCGGTATAAGTAAAGTTTTCGTTATTTGGTACAAAAACAACGGATTCTTCTTTATTGTAGCGGTTAGGATATTCTTCAAATGTGGGGCGAACAAAGCCTGTTTTGCCTGTGCAAGCGCCCATAAAGGATTTAATTAATTCTGCCGCGCCGTTGCCAACCACAACGTTTTCTTTGTGAATTCCAAAGTTCTTTGCCGCAAGCAAGCTGTTTACACCCATTCCGCTGGGGTACTGAGTAATTAACTTTTCAAAGTTAGCCTTAATCTCGTCAATGAGTCTCTGATTTGGGAAATATGGGTTTACAAGATAGCAGAAATCCACTAACTTGGGATAACGCCAGTATCCGCCAAAGCGTTTTTGTAAGGCTTCAACCTTTTTATCGTCGTCAGGATTAAACATTGAAGAAGCAATATCAAGGTCCTGAATATCGTCAGTTTCATACCAAAGCTCACCGTTTAAGCGTTTTGCCTTGATTTCAGGATTATCAAGCATAGTGATAACGCGCAAAACCTGCTCGTAATACTCGTTTTCACCTAACGCGCTTATGTATGCGTTAAGGAAAGGCACGTAGCTGTGTTCAGAAAAATTCTTGCTGAATTTATAAATGTTTACGGTTTTATAATACTCGTCTTTTTCGTCATAATTAAAGTTTTTGCCGGGAATAAACGCAACGATATTATCGTTTTCGTCTAATTTTATGCAAGTGCCGTCCATCCAGCTTTCATATTTATCAACTAATGCAAGGGAAGGGCGTGGGTCATTAAGTAACACGTCAATAACGCTGTCTTCAAAAATAAGATCGGATTCAAATAAAAGAGTATCTTCTTCCTTTAAATAATCCTGTGCAAGAGCAAGGGAATAGATATTGTTTGTTTTATCGTAAATAGGATTGTTTACGTAAACAATAGGAGTTTTAATATTTTTAAGGGTGGAAATATAATCAACAAGCTTCTGCCCTTCGTAACCGATAACGATAACAATTTTTGAAAGATTATGCTTGTCTATCTGGCGAAGCATTCTTTCAATTAAAGTAACGTCGTTTATTTTTACCATACATTTGGTGTTGTCCTGGGTAAGCTCCTTTAATCTTTTGCCCATGCCTGCGGCTAATATTACTGCTTGCATAAAAAGTTCTCCTTAAAGTAAGTGTATAAATTTACTAATATATTATAACAAGCAAAAGTTTAGTTGTCAATGTGGCAAAAACAGATATTATTTTCGCTTTTTTACGCGCTTTTTTGTAAATGCTCGCCATTTTCGTAAAAAAGGTCAAAATTATAGTTTTTAGGCTGGGTTTTTATAACTCTTTTTTTCTTAACAGCGGGTTTTTTGTCTTCTTTTTTATCTTCAAAATAGCTGATTATTGCATTAACGCCAATCCAAAGAAAAACTACTACCAATGCACCCATATTCCAAACCTCCTTTTTTGTTTTACACCTTGATTTTACAAAATGTAAAGTACAAAAAACAGGACTTTGAAAAATTTTTTAAAAAATAAAAAAAGAAGGTGTTTTTTTACCTTCTTTTATTTTAAAAATACAAGTTCTTCGGGGCAATGGTTTATACGTTTATCAACGGGGGGAAGCTTCATAAAATCACCGTAAACGCGGATAAGCCCTTTTTCAACGTTTTTAGGAAAATCAAGCATAATGCCTTCATAAGAAATCTTTTTAAGGGGATAAAAATCGTCTTTATGGAACACGGTTCCCTGTGTTGAAGCACTGCAGGAATAATAGATATATCCTGTATCAACGTTCTGATATTTTGTGCAGTGTTTAAGCACCGTTTTATGTAACTTTTTGTGGCTTAAACCAAACAGATTCATTAAAAACCAGATGGTTGCAGTTGCGCTGTGGCAAAGGAATTTTTTTATACCTTTTTTAAAAGGAATAACAGGGAAAGGCGTATGCCTTAAAATTAAAATTTTACTTAAAATCCAGGATTTTTTTATGTGCTTTTCCCTTTCTTTTTCATTTTCAGGCGCGTTATCAAAGGGGAAAATATCAAGGAAAATGCCTTGGGGATATTTAAGATTTTTTGCAAAAGGCTCCGAAAACTTTGTGCCGTTAAGCACGATATGTGCGTTCATTACGGGGTAATCGTCAAATTCCGCAGGGTCAACAAAAGTGTATTTATCAGAATAATCTTTTTTGATTATCTCTTTAAGCAAATCATAATCCTTGCGTAAAATTCCTAAATCAATATCGTCATCCCAAGGGATAAATCCGCCGTGACGTATAGCGCCGATGGCGGTACCTGCAAAACCGAAGTACGTAAGGTTATGCTTTTCACAAATTGACAAAAAATCCTTTAATATTTCAAGTTCGCAAAGCTGAAGTTTGCGTAAAACCTCAGGATCGTATTGCGCCATAACGTTTCCTCCAATAAGATTCTTTTTAATCCGACAATAATTGTAACAAAAAAACCCTGTTTTGTCAATTCTAACGCGAAAAACAGCATGCGCTTGACAAGGCTTTTAAATTAAAGTAAAATAACCATATATAATATATTAAATATGAAGGTATTTATGGAAGAAAAAAGACCGGTTTCATCAGGTAAAAAGGTGTTTTTCTGGAATGCCGCAGGCAGTTTTGTAAATGCAATGGCGTCAGTATTTTTACTGGCGGTTGTTACCCGTGTTTTAGGCGCAGTTGAAGGGGGAATTTTTACCATTGCTTTTGCGTTAGCACAACAGCTTATAACGGTTTCCTGTTTTGAAACGCCAACATATTACGTAACTGATGCTGAAAATAAAATAGATTTCAGCGTTCACTTTGCCACAAAAATCGTTTTATATATTGTTTCAATTTTAGCCGCAACGGTTATAGCTTGTGCAAGCTATGCCCCATATAAAGCGGCAGTGGTTATTTTAGTGGTAGCTTTTAAGGGAATGGATTCGCTTTCAGGTTTGTTCGGCGGGCTTTTACAGAAAAACGAACAACTTGATATTGCGGGCAAATCACTTGCATTCCGCGTTTTGTTTTCCTTTGTTTTGTTTGCAGTTTCGCTTGTGTTATTTAAAAATCTTATAATTTCATCAATCGTTTGCCTTGTGTTTTCTTTGATATGGGTAATTTTGTTTGATGGATATTATTCTAAAAAGATTATGCCCTTAAAAACAAGATGGGATTTAAAGCTGATGTTCAGGCTTCTGATAGGCTGTTTGCCAATGTTTTTAGGCACGTTTATGCTTAACTACATAATCAATCAGCCAAAGTTTGTGCTTGATAGTGTAATGGATGAAGTTACACAAAACAAATTCGGCATTATCTTTATGCCTTCTGCGGTAATTTGTTTGTTAGGTATGTTTATTTACAGACCTTTGCTTACTACATTAACTGAGGTGTGGAAAAACAAAAACTACAATAATTTCATCGGCAGATTTTTAAAAATTTCAGGGCTGATTGTTGTTTTAACAGGCGTTTGCACCCTTTTAGCAAGGTTTTTAGGATTGCCTGTACTTCGTATAATTTACGGGGTAGATATTTCAGGGCTTGAAACACACCTTTGCTTTATTATTTTAGGTGGCGGAATGTACGCCCTTGCAAATTTAATTTATAACGGAATAGTTATAATGCGCCATCAGTACGCTATGATAGTTGCCTACGTTTTAGCTTACGGCGTGTCGCTTTTGATTACAAAGCCACTTGTAGTTGCAAATGGTCTTATGGGCGCATCGTTATCGTATCTGATTTCCACAAGCGTACTTGCTTTTGTTATGGTTGCCGTATTTCTGTTTTACGTTTTTCTTGAAAAAAAGAAGGGAGAAAAACAATGAAAATCCGCGAATATTTAGATAAGCATAAGTTTCTTTTGTGCGTTGTTCTTTTAACGGTTACCGTTATTGTTGCGGCGGCAGGTCTTTTATATAAAGCGGTTATGCAAGGCGCTTTTATAGGCTGGCTTGTGGGCATTTTACTCTTTGGTGTAATTTCAATACCTGTTTTTGCATTTTTAATCAGAAGAAAAAAACTTTCCGTTCAGATTATATCAGTTCTGATTTTAAGTGTGCTTGGGATTTTATACACCTTTGTGTTCACGCCTATGTCTGTTCCGGACGAACCTCTTCATTACAACACTGCGTATCATATTTCAAACCAGATGCTTTTTAAGTTTGATGACCAAAGCCGTAATATGTATATGCGTGCTGAGGATGAAGCTTTTGTAAAAAATTCTTCAACCAAACTTAGCAAGGATGAATATATAAAGGTTTCCCAAAGCAATTATCTTATTTGCAAAGATAATACTGTTTTAAGGGTAAGCCAACCGTACATAACTAATAAAACCTTGGTTTACGTTGCCCCTGCAATTGGTATTACCATAGGCAGAATTGCTAATTTAAGTGCGTACTGGACTTTTCAGTTAGGCAGATTATTTAATTTAATATCGTTTTTAGTGCTTGTTTATTTTGCTATAAAACTTATGCCCTTTGGCAAAGTTGCCATTGCCGCAATAGCGATGTTGCCTATGAATCTGCACATAATGGCATCGGCTTCCTATGATATTTTTACCGTTGGCGGCGTGCTTTTGCTGTTTGCTTATATTATGCATTTAAGGTATAGCGAAACCAAGAAAATCGGCTTATTGCAATTAGGCATACTTGCAGTAATGATTGCACTGGTTATTCCTCAGAAGGTTGTGTATATAGGTGTTGCAGCGCTGGTGCTTTTATTACCTAAGCAAAACTTTAAAAATCCTAAGCTTCATTTTGTTTTTAAATGCGCCCTTGGTGTGATTGCCGTTGCAAGCATATTTATTGCGCAATTACATAACACCTCAAAGCTTGTTTCTGATAACGTTACTTATGATCAGACCATTTCAGGTTACAGCTTGCAGTACGTTTTTACGCATCTTGGTGAAATGGCAAAAATGTTATTTAATACTATTTGCTATCAAACGGATTTTTACCTTAAATCAATTACTGCATACTTTGGCTGGTTCCAGATAGAATCACCTTGGTTTTTAGCAATACCAACAATGGTGGTAGTATTATTATCATTTATGCGTAAAGCCAATGAACAAAAGGCAGAAAACACCCTTAATAAGCTTTATACGTTAGTTTTATTTGTGATTGTGTTCCTTGCAACCGAACTTTTACTGCTTTTAGATCATACCCCAATGGGAAGCGACTGGGTTTTAGGTGTGCAAGGCAGATACTTTATCCCTGCCCTGCCCCTTGTGTTCCTTGTTTTAAGAAACAACATGATTGTAGTAAGCGAAAAAACTGACGATGCAGTGCTTGTTTTAATGCCTACATTAAACGTTTTAACTTTGCTTTTTAGCGTTTTCAGAATAATGACCCTTTAAGGAGAAACAAATGAACGTCTGTATTTTTTCTGCAAACTATCTGCCCAATATCGGCGGGGTTGAAAGGTATACGTATTATCTTTCAAAAGAACTTATAAAGATGGGAAACGCCGTTACCGTTGTAACCAACAACGTTGTTTTAGGTGAAAGTGAAGAAGTATCTTCTGAGGGAATAAAAATAAAAAGGTTTCCGTGTTTTAACTTTTTAGATGGCAGATATCCCGTAAAAAAACTTAATGCTTTAACGAAAAAATTACACAAGGATTTAATGAAGGAAGATTTTGATTTTGTTATAATAAATGCAAGATTTTATCTTCACAGCCTGTTTGGCGCGAAGTTTGCAAAAAAGAAAAATATTCCCTGTTTAATTATTGAGCATGGCTCATCACATCTTTCGGTAAACAATAAACTGTTTGATTTTTTAGGCGGTGTATGGGAACATTTTTTAACGGCAATTTTAAAATGCTATTGCAAGGATTATTACGGGGTTTCTGAGGCGGCTTGCTCTTGGAGCGGACATTTTAACATTCAATCAAAAGGCGTGTTTTTTAATTCCATTGATTTGAACGAAATAAACCAACTTCTTGAGAATCCCGTTTGCGATTACAGAAAAGAATATGATATTCCCAAAGACGCCACCGTAATTACTTATACGGGCAGGCTTGTTAAGGAAAAAGGCTCTTTTGAATTGGCACAGGCGTTTTTAGATGCTGACATACAAAACTCTTACCTTGTTATTGCAGGGGACGGGGATATGTTTGAAAGCATTAAAGAACTTAAAAAAGACGATAAACGAATTATTCTTTTAGGCAGGGTTGACTTTAAGCATATCGTTGCACTGTTAAAAACCTCGGATATATTCTGTTTGCCAACGGTTTATCCCGAAGGCTTACCGACTTCTGTTTTAGAAGCGGCGGCGGCAAAGAATTTTATTATTACAACAACCTTTGGCGGAGCAAAAGAATTTATACTTAATGATAGTTACGGTATTTTATTAGACGATAACGCCCCTGAAAAAATTGTTCCTGCACTTAAAAAAGCAGTGGAAGAAAAAGAGTACAGGTTAAATGCAGTAGAAAACAGTTACCAAAGGCTTAAAGAACATTTTGTTTGGGAAAAAACTGCGCAAAATGTTGCAAAAATTATCAAAAAAGGGAAAATAAAATGAAAACGTTAATAATAATTCCTGCCTATAATGAAGGCGAAAATATTGAACGTGTAGTATCTAATCTTCAACAAAACTATCCACAGTATGATTATGTTGTTATAAATGACGGTTCAGGCGATAACACAGAAGAAGTTTTAATTAAAAACGGATACAACCACATAACCCACCCTGTAAATTTAGGGCTTGCCGGCGCGGTGAAAACGGGAATGATGTATGCCTGCAAAAAAGGCTACGATGCGGCTATTCAGTTTGATGGCGACGGTCAGCACGATGCCCGTTATATTGAAGAAATGGTGCAGAAAATTGAAGAAGGCTATAATATCGTTATAGGCTCACGGTTTGTAACAGAGAAAAAACCTAAAACAATGCGTATGCTTGGCAACAATCTTATTCAGGCGGCAGTTCGCATTACCACAGGGGCGAACATAACAGATACAACGTCAGGTATGCGAATGTTTGATAAGAAAATGATAAAAAGGCTTTCAAAAGCAGTTGATATGGGGCCCGAGCCTGATACGGTGGCGCTTTTAATCCGCCACGGCGCTAAGGTTTGCGAAATTCAGGTTCAGATGCACGATCGTATTGCAGGCAAAAGTTATCTTAATTTTTCCCGTTCAATAAATTATATGTTAAGAATGTTCGTTTCCATTTTAATTTTACAATGGTTCAGAAAGGGGAAATAATATGTATTGGATTTTAAGAATCGTTTTATTTGTGGCTTCTGCCATTACTGCGATTTTCGTTTTCAGAAAAATAAGAAAATCTCAATTCGTTATTGAAGATACGCTGTTTTGGATGTTCTTCTGTGTTCTGCTTTTAGTGTTAAGTATCTTCCCTAAAATTTCTTTCTTTTTTGCTGAACTTCTCGGGTTCCAGGCACCTGTAAACTTTATTTTTGTTGTATTCATATTTTTGCTTGTGGTTAAAGTGTTCTTGCTTTCGGTAAAATTATCAAAAACAGAAACGAAATTAAACGAGCTTATTCAAAAGTTTGCAATAGAAAGTAAGGATGAAAAATAAATCTGTTAAAAAATAAAAAAACAGGCTTTAAAAGCCTGTTTATTTTTTTATGAATTTGATTTAATTACCTTGCCTGCTAAAATTAAAAGCTCTTCCTTAACGCTTTCGGGGCTTAAAACGGTAACCTTATCGCCAAACTGCATAAGCCAGGATAAAAATACAGGGCTTATGGCGGCTTCTATAATGATTTCAAAACAATCACCCATTGGCGTAATTATTGAATTTAAACCAAAGCGGTCAATGAACACGCCTGCAAGGGAAGATGCGCATTTTAATTTTACTTTTTGTAATTCGCCACCGTACATACCAAACATTTTTTTAGAATATTCAGCAGTGTTAAATCGGGTTGTGCCAATGCCCGACCGCTTTTCGTCTAAGGTAAATAACGCGGTCATTTTATCAACGCGGAAATGCTTTAACATTTTAGCATCTTCATCAAAGGCTAAAAGGTAGTAGTTTTCGTCATCCCAGGTTAATGCCTGTGGGCTTACGATATAGCTTTTACCGTCCTTTTTAAAAACCTTTTTCTTATAAATATCCCAATCAAAATACTTAAAGCTTAATTTTTTGTTTTTTGCCATAGCAAGCTGAATACTGTCAACGGTTAAAAATACGCTTTCGTTCATTGTTTTTATTCGTTCGCGCATAATTACTGAATGTTGAAGCTCACTTGCGTTGTTTTTGCTTGTTAAATTTTCAAGTTTTTTAATTAACTCGTTGCTCTTTTTTTCAGTAATGAATTTTGAAGCCTGCACCGCATCAACAAGGAGTTTTAATTCGCTTGTTTCAAAATCCCTTGTAAGAAGGTGATAACCTTTATTGCGAACAAGTTCAATATCTAAGCCGAAATCTTTAAGGGCGTTGATATCTTCGTAAATGCTTTTGCGCTCCGCCGAAATGTTATGCTTTTCTAAAAGCGCAAGAATCTGCTCCATAGTGATAAAGGTATCTTTATCCGTATGCTTCTTTAAAATATCCATTAAATATAAAAGTTTAAGCTTTTGCCCTGAAGATTTTGCCAATTAAGTCACGTCCTTTTTAAGTAAGTTGAATTAAGCCTTGTACCGAAGAATCAATTAAAACTGTATCATTTCCGTTAAATAAATAAAGGTCCATTTTGTCATCCTGTTTTTTAAGGAAAAATACTTCTGAAAAGTCTTTATCGGTAATCGGCGCTTCCATATATCCCGAAGAAACGTTATGGGAAATTTCCTTTTCGTTTATAAAAAGTGTTCCGCTTGTATCCACTGTGGTTTTGCCTGAAATGATATTGGTAAAATACAGTGTTTTTTCATTGTTTTCTGATAAAACACAGGAGCTTTGATAGGTTTGCGTACCACTTTGATACTGTACGCCACACTCTTTTGAAAGCAACTTAATATTGCCCGAAAAGTCAGTAAAATACAGCTCTGCCTTTGTTTCATCAGGGTTTTTAATAAAGGTTATACTGTGTGTTTTTTCATAGTAAACAAGGTTATCTACGTTGCCTGAACTTAAACGCTTGGTTTTAAGTTCATTTTTGTCCCATTTGATACTGTAAACTCCCCCATCCATTCTTGTTGCGCCAAGGGATAAAACGTAGCCTTCCATTAAATCGGTATTAACTATAACGTTATAAAGACTGTCTTCCGTGGTGTTGTGAATTAGCCTTGTGCTTTTGCCTGAAATATCACCAAAGTATATGGAAAACAGGTCGTTTTCAGTATCGGTTTTAACACTGTAAACCACGCCCTTTGAAGCATCGGTTACAACAGAAATATCAAAAAAGCTTACGTTTTTTGCGATTTCCTTTGTTTTTAAGGTTTTAAGGTCAATGGCGGTTAAAGTGCCTGAATAAGTATCGTAATCATAATCGCAAAGCATATATAAAATGCTTTTATCGTCAGTAACGTCAGAATAATAAACGTTGTTAAACACCTTTTGCTTTTTTAAGTTGTTGGTAAAAAGGCGGTAGGTGTAAAGCCCGTCATCAATATTTTCCCCTGTTACAAGTTTTGTTCCGTTATCATCAACCCAAAGCACAGGAAAAGAGCTTTCGTGCACAAGGGTTTTTTCACCTTTTATTGAATATTTAAAAAGCTTACTGCGGATTTCGGGGTAAACGTTGGGCTTTTCATAAAACAGATATTCGCCGTTTTGCGAAAAACGTACCGTTGCGTTTACTATATCTGTGTCAACGGTAGTAATTTCACCGTCGCGGTATAAAAACAACATTCCCCTATCGCTTGAATTATGCCAAGGAGTTGTAAAGGAAACTGACCGCATTTCTTGGCTTGTGCGCCAAGAAGTTACGTTATCTGCAATTTTTACAGTGTTGCCTTTATTATAAAGAAACAGAGAACCTTCGCTTACGTAAAGCATTTTGCCTGTTGTTTTATCAATGGCGTAGTCTGCCGATAAAACAGGGTCTTGGGCATCTTTATCGTAAACGTTCTTTGCAACTAAGGTTTTATTGCCGTTTTCATAGTAATAAATATTCCCATCCTTAAAATAAGGCAGAATATCTATTTTATCCTGTAAAGCGTTTGCAATTGGGTGTTCCCCTGTGCTTGAAAAGCCAACCCTTGTAAAATGCTGATAGCATAAAATACCGCCAACAACAAGCACAACGGTTAAAACGCCTGAAAGAACAACAAGTAGAGATTTAGTTCTCTGATTCGGTTTCTTCTTGGTTTTCATCTTCGGATAAACCCATTTCTTTGCAAATTTCACCTAAATCAGTATCTGCGCCCTTTAAAATTTGAGCTTCAATACTTTCTTCTTCTTTTGCAGAAGGCAAAGATGCGTTTTTAAGGGAATCAAGACGACCGTCTGCCCAAGAGCAAAGTGAAGAGAACTGACCGTCAATATTTTCAAGAATACTTTTTGCTTCTTCCCTTAATTTTTGTAAGTTAGCAGTTGCCGATTGCATACCCATAACCCATTCATCGTGCAATCTCTGGCAAGCGGCATCAGATTCATCAGCACGCCTGCGGTAATCTTCTTCAATTTCCTGTGCTTTTTTAGTAGCGTCAAACATTACCTGCGAAATAACGCTTTCGTTCTTTTTGTGATTTTCGTTTTCTTCCTTTAAAGAAGCGTTTTCTGCTTTTAAGGAATTTATCGCATCCTTTAAGGAAGTAATTTCGTCCTGATGGCGCGCATTCAATTCTTCAATAAATGCGTCAACTTCCTTCTTTTTGTATTTACCCATAAATGCTTTTAAACTCATTTTTTATCTCCTTTTGCAGCGTTTTCAAGAAGTGTGTGTTTTAAATCATATAATTTTTGTGAAAGGTCAACCTTATAAACGTGGGGTTTTGTTAAACGCTTGTATTCATCCCATAATATATCCATTTGCTTAAAGTAGTTTTTCTGAATATCCTTTATGCTTGGAGATTCATAAACTCTTTTACCGTCAATAAACATTGGTTTTAAAAGGGGAACGGCATAAAAGTTTTCTATGGTCATCTTTTTCCAGGTGTCAACAGGGTCAAAGATGGTTAAAGGCTCGTTTTCGTTGATTTTTTCTTCATCTAAGGTAATTAAATCGGCGTAAGCCTTGTTATCTTCCTTGGAAATTAAACGGTAAACCTGCTTGTAACCTGGGTTTGTAACTTTAATGGGGTTTTCGCTTACTTTGATTTTAGGAATCATTTCACCGTTTACGATTTCTGCGGCAAGCTTATAAACGCCACCCAAGGCGGGCATATCGTCACTTGTAATTAACTTTGTGCCAACACCGTAAACGTCAAGCTGTGCGCCTTGCATTTTTAAATCCCAGATAACTTTTTCGTCTAAATCACCCGAAGCAAATATCTTTGCGTTTTCAAAGCCTGCTTCATCAAGCATCTTTCTTGCTTTTTTTGAAAGGTATGCAAGGTCGCCTGAATCTAAACGGATACCAACAGGCTCATAGCCTTTTTCCCTTAATTCCTTAAATACCGTAATTGCGTTGGGAACACCGCTTTTTAAGGTGTTGTAGGTATCAACAAGCAACAGACATCCGCTTGGATACATATCCGCATAAGCCCTGAACGCAGTTAATTCATCAGGGAATGACATTACCCAGGAGTGTGCGTGAGTTCCGCCTACTGCAACGTCAAAAAGTTGACCTGTAAGCACGTTGCTTGTGCCGTCGCAACCGCCAACCATAGCGGCACGTGCACCGTAAATACCTGCATCGGGTCCTTGAGCGCGCCTTAAACCAAATTCTAAAACGCGTTTGCCTTCTGCGGCGGTAACAACCTTAGAAGCTTTTGTTGCAATTAAGGTCTGGTGGTTAATAATGTTTAAAAGTGCAGTTTCCATTAACTGTGCTTCCATAATAGGCGCTTTAACGCGGATTAAAGGCTCTCTGGGAAAAACAGGAGTACCTTCTTCAACTGCATAAATTTCGCCGCTGAACTTAAAGTTTCTTAAATAATCTAAAAAATCTTCACCAAAGATGTTAAGGGAACGAAGATAATCAAGATCTTCTTCAGAAAAATGCAGGTTTTCAACGTATTCAAGAGCCTGTTCAAGACCTGCCATTACGGCATAAACACTGTGGTTCATTAAAGGACGAAAGAATAAATCAAAAACAGCGATGTTATCTTTCATTCCGTGTTTAAAGTAGCCGTTCATCATTGTAAGCTGATAAAGGTCAGTCATCATTGTTAAGTTACGCATTTTTTTCTTCCTCCTTTAAACCGTCTTTATAAAAGGGTATTTCGTGATTATATTTTTTTATTGCTAAAATTATTAAAGTTGCGGTTGCCGATATGCAAAGCACAATTGAAAGTATTGCTGAAACAGGAACGTTTCCTACTGTTAATTGGTCAGTTCTAAGCCATTCAACAATGCCCCTTTCAAAGCCGTAAAGGGCAAGATAGGTTAAAGTAAGCTGACCATAGTATTTTTGCTTAAAGAAAAGTAAAAATAAAACTGCAAAGATTAACAGGCACCACATAGATTCATAAAAGAAGGTTGCCTGATACCAGCCGATAGGCTCAGTTCCCTTTGGTGAATCAAGATAAACTGCATAAGGAAAAAACTGCAATTTGGGGTTTTCAACCAACGCGCCGTGGGCTTCCTGATTAAAAAAGTTGCCCCATCTGCCGATTGCCTGACCTAAGGCAAGGGAGCCTGCACAAACGTCTAAAAGGGAAAACCAGTTAAACTTTTTGCGCCAGGCGTAAATCAAAAGCCCTATAACGCAACCAATTATACCGCCGTAAATGGCAAGCCCGCCTTGGCGGATATCAAGAATTTTTGAAATGGTTGCGCCGATGTTCCCGGGAACAAAATAACTGTCCCACTGAAAAATAACGTAATAGGTTCTTGCACCAACAATGGCACCGATTATGCAGATAATAAGCATATCAACGGTTAAATCGCTTGGATAACCGCGCTTTTTACATAAAAACGAAGTGTTTAAAAAGGCAAGAAAAAACCCAAAGGCAATTAAAACGCCGTACCAATAAATATCAAAACCGCTTATGCCTAAAAAGTCTTCAAACAAAACGCCTGTTTTTGCTAAAAGTGACATTAAAATTCCTCCTTAAATCTGATGCCCCAAGGGGTAGATTTGCAAACACAGGTCCAACAGTCAGAAAATTCTTTCCGCGCCTGTTTTGCTTCTTCTATGGTGTTAAAGGCACCGAACACAACGCTTCCTGAGCCTGTCATAGAAACAAACTGAGCAGAAGTGTTTTTTAATCTTTCAATATTTTTAAAAATGCTTGGCGCTATGGTATTAGCGCTTTGGGTTAAAACGTTACCGCCAAACTCACGCATTTTTTCAAAATCCTTATTTTGAAGGGCACAGATAAAATTATCCGTTTGGGGTTTAACGGTTGTGCCGATTGTATCAAAGGCTGAATAAACTTTTTTAGTTGAAGCAGAATCGCGCTTGGTCATAACTAAAAGTAAGGGAATTTCAGGTGCATTGGGAAGTTTAGATAAAATTTCGCCTATACCTTGCGCCCTGTAAAGACCGCTTCTTAACATAAAAGGAACGTCTGCCCCGATTTTAAGGGCAAGAGAAGATAATTCCTTTTGATTTAAGGGGTTATCATAAAGGGTGTTAAGCCCTTTTAAAACTGCGGCGGCATCAGCGCTTCCGCCTGCTAAGCCTGCCCCTGAGGGAATTGCTTTTTTTATGTAGATTTCGCATCCGCCTTGAATTTTTGCTTCTTCAAAAAACAGTTTTGCGCTTAAATAAGCGGTGTTGCGCTCGTCGTTAGGCAACCATTTAAGGCTTGTTTTAAGGGTGATGCCCGCAGGTTGCTTTTTTATTGAAACCGTATCGTACAGTGTGATGCGTTGCATAAGCATATCAAGTAAATGATAGCCTCTTTCATCCACCGATAAAATATCTAAGGTCCAGTTTATTTTTGCAGGTGCAAGAATATTAACGCCGTCCATAAGTAACAATTCTCCAATATAATATTACAAATAGTATATCACTTTTAAAAAAGAAATGCAAATATAATAAATATAAATATATAAATATATTAAAAAAGGGTTTACAAAAACCGCGTGATAATTTATACTTTAAAATGAGTAATTTTGTGGAGTGAACTTATGTTTAATAAATTCTTCAAAAAATTTATATGCTTTATATTGGCGTTGTTCATTATTATAACGCCTGTTTACGCATATAATGATTTAGCAACGGGACAATCTTTAAATATAACCGCAAAAGGTGCAATTCTTGTGGATCTTAACACAGATGCTATCTTGTATAAAAGGTATTCTGACGTTGCTATCCGCCCTGCAAGTATGACTAAAATGATGACGCTTCTTGTAGCCTGGGAACAGACAAAGGACAGGCAGGATGAAATCGTTTCGTTAACAAAGGAAATGATTGAAGTGCCCAAGGGTTCTTCAAGCGCCAACTTAAATACAGGGGATAAAGTAAGCATAAAGGACCTTTTTTACGGTATGATGCTTCCTTCAGGAAACGATGCGGCAAAGGCACTTGCATATATTGTTTCGGGTAACGAGCAAAACTTTGCCCTTTTAATGAACGATAAGGCAAAAGAACTTGGTATGAACAAGTCTTCCTTTAAAAATGCCCACGGCTTTGATGCTGACGGTCATTTTACCACCCCTTACGACCTTGCGCTTTTATGTGAAGAACTTTGTGAAAACGAAGAACTTGTAAAAATATTTTCAAGTGTTAAATACACAATGACCGTTTATCCTAAGGGTGATATGAACGCACCTACCAAGCAGACTGTTTATAACACAAACGTTATGATAAATAAAAACAGCGCCGAATATTTTGAGGGGTTTAAGGGCATTAAAACGGGATACACCAATCTTGCAGGTAACTGCCTTGCAGGTTATTATGAAAAGGACGGCAAAAGAATGGTTGCCGTTGTTGCAAACTGCGATCAAAAAATGCGCGATAAAGATATGCGCGCCCTTTTAAACTACGGTCTTAACAACTTTGATACCTTAAACCTTAACGAAGTTTTTGCTTCTAAAAAAATAGTGGTTGATCTTGAAAACGCTTCTTTGGCGGATGAATCCAACGGTCAGTTAGAATTATACCTTCAACATGAAGAAGAAGCAAAATACTTAACTGTTTCAAAAAGCGAAGGTACAAAGATTCGTACTTTTGATGAAAACACAGTTTCTATCCGCTATCCAGTGGTAAGCGCGCCTGTTATGTCAGGCGAGCAGGTTGGAATGGTTGAATTCGTTTATGATAATGAAGTTATTTATTCTGCCCCTGCCCTTGCTTCACGTACCGTTGATGCGGAAATCCCAAGCCCCAAAGATCTTGTGCCCCTTGATATTAAGGGTAAAATAAGGATTTCATTCGGCTTTTTATTAAGTAAGTATTTTTTAATTCCGTTAATAACAATAGTTGTTTTGTGCGCATTGTTCTTTGGATTTATATATTTAAAGAAAAAACAGGCTATGCGTGTTCGTGCAAGGCAGAAAAACGGTATGGCAAGGCGCAGAAGAAGTTCTTCTGCAAGGCAAAATAACAGAATGCTTTAAAGGAAAAAACAATTATGATGAATTTGGCTTTTTATATCACCGCGGTGATGCTTGGCGTAGGCTTGGCGGCAGATGCGTTTTCGGTTTCTCTTGCCAACGGTCTTAACGAAAATAAAATGAAAACAAACAAAATGGTTCTTGTTGCAGGAATGTTTGCAGTTTTTCAAGGCTTGATGCCAATGCTTGGCTGGTTTTTCGTGCATACCTTGGTAGAATACTTTAAGGTGTTTGAAAAGTTTATTCCTTGGATAGCATTGATTCTGTTAGTGTTTATCGGCGGCAAAATGCTTATAGAAGCCTTTGATAAAAAATGCTCCGAAGAAGAAGTTAAACCCCTTGGAATTGGCTTGTTACTTATACAGGCTTTGGCTACAAGTATTGATGCGCTTTCAGTTGGGTTCACTATTGCAACACACACCTTTTTTCCTGCGCTTGTAACGGCTTTAATAATTGCGTTAATTACTTTTGTTATTTGTTTTATAGGTATAATTATCGGTAAAAAATTTGGTACAAAATTAAAAAATAAAGCCTCCCTTTTAGGCGGACTTATTTTAATAATTATCGGCATTGAAATTTTTATAACAGGAATGATAGGATAGAAAAAAAGCACCTGAAAAGGTGCTTTTTGTTAATTTTAATAATTTTCTTTTCTGATTTCAAAGTAGCTCTGTGGATGAACGCAAACGGGGCAAACCTTGGGGGCTTTTTTGCCGATTACAAGGTGACCGCAGTTACGGCATTCCCACATTGTTTCTTCAGCCTTTTCAAATACCTGTTGCATTTCAACGTTGTTTAAAAGCTTAAGATATCTTTCTTCGTGAGTTTTTTCAATAGCTGCAACCATTCTGAATTTTGCTGCAATAGCGGTAAAGCCTTCTTCTTCAGCTTCCTTTGCAAAGGTTGCGTACATATCTGTCCATTCGTAATTTTCGCCTTCTGCGGCTGCTTTAAGGTTTGCGGCGGTATCACCAAGTGCGCCTAATTCCTTAAACCACATTTTAGCGTGTTCTTTTTCGTTATCAGCAGTAGCTTGGAAAATTGCTGCGATTTGTTCATAGCCTTCCTTTTTAGCTACGCTTGCAAAGTATGTGTACTTGTTGCGTGCCTGTGATTCTCCAGCAAAAGCTGCGTGAAGATTAGCTTCAGTTCTTGATCCTTTTAATTCTGCCATTTTTTAAATCCTCCTAAAATTTATAATAATCATTTTTATCAGGTTTATACCTGTTTTTTAATTTTTTTGTGCACACTGTGGGCAAACACAATGTAAGTTTATTGAAAAAGAAGTAATATCTATGCCGTATTCTTTTTGTAAGGCTTCTTTTATACCGTGAACCTCAACGTCAAAAACCTTACCGCACTTATCGCATATAGCGTGCTGATGTTCAAAAATATTACCGTCAAAACGGTCAGGCTCGCCTGCGATAGCAACGCGCATTATGTATCCGTTTTCAGATAAGTAATTTAAACTGTTATATACCGTTGCAAGTGAGATAGAATGCTCCTGCCTTACCATATCGTAAACCTCGGTGGCGTTAGGGTGGCAATAGCAATTTTTAACCGTATCTAATATTAACTGTCTTTGCGTTGTCATAGGCTCACCTCACTTTTTAGATTTAGAATTATTCTAATTACAAATTTATTATAGCAAAGTGAATTTTGTTTGTCAATACTTTTTTTGAAAAATTTTCAAAAAAATAAATGCCGGCACAAAACCGACATTATTTTTAAAGTGAATTTGATAAGAACGCCTTTAAACGTTCTGATTTGGGGTTGTCAAAAATTTCTTCGGGGGTGCCGATTTCTTCAATAATGCCGTTAGCCATAAAAATAACGCGGTCAGAAACCTCACGGGCAAACTGCATTTCGTGGGTAACCACAACCATAGTTGAATCGCTGTTTTTAAGCGAGCGGATAACCTTTAACACCTCGCCTGTTAATTCAGGATCCAATGCGCTTGTAGGTTCATCAAAGCAAAGAATATCGGGGTCTAAGGCTAACGCGCGGGCAATAGCAACACGCTGTTGCTGACCGCCTGAAAGAGTGCAAGGGTAAGCATCTTTTTTATCGCTTAACCCAACTTGCGCAATTATATCTTCTGCTTTTTTGTTGATTGCATCAACTGTTCCGCGTTTTAAAAGGGTGGGGGCAAGGGTAATGTTTTTTAAAACAGTGTATTGGGGGAATAAGTTAAACTGCTGAAAAACAAGACCGAAATGAAGGCGGTTTTCTCTGAGTTTGCTATCGGAAAGCTCTTTTTTCTTTTCACCGTTATAAATAACCTTGTCACCTATTTTTATTGTGCCCTTATCTGCAAGCTCCAAGAAATTAAGGCAACGTAAAAGAGTAGTTTTACCTGAACCGGATGAGCCGATAATGGTAAGAACTTCGCCTTTATTAAGGGAAAAATTTATATCCTTCAAAACCTGATTTTTTGAAAAGGATTTTGAAAGATTTTCAACCTTTAAAATCTCCATAAATTAACCTTTAAAATAATCTAACTTTTTTTCAAGATAGCCAAATAACAGGGTAAGTACACCGTTAAACAGCAAGAAGAATACGCCTGTATAGAACAGGGGCCAGATAAGACCTTTACCTGTAAAGCGTTCAGCCGCCATAAGAATTTCAGCAACTGCGATAACGCGGGCAAGGGACGTATCCTTTACAAGAGTAATAATTTCGTTTGACATTGGCGGAACGATACGTTTAACCACCTGCAAAAGAATAACTTTAAAAAATATCTGCGGTCTTGTTAAGCCTAAAACCTTACCTGCTTCCCATTGTCCCTGTGAAATACTTTCAATACCGCCACGGTAGATTTCTGAAAAATAGCAGGCGTAATTTATTACAAAAGCAATAACTGCCGCAAGCATACGGTTGCGCATAGGCGTATCAAAAACAAGCCCCGGTACGTAAAAAACAACAAAAAGCTGGAGCATCAAGGGGGTGCCCCTGATGATCCAGACAAATGTTTTTACAAGGTATTTTAAGGGTTTGAATTTTGACATTGACCCTAAGGTTATTATTAAACCCAAGGGTATAGAAAACAGTAACGTTTTTAAAAACAGTTCGCAGTTTTCTAAAAAGCCCGCAAGCAACTCAACTGTTACTTGTTGAAAATTCATTTTAATCTCCTAATTAGTTAGCTTTAACTACCTTAACCTGTTTGTTCTGCATATAAGGAATTGAAATGCTCATTGTTTCAGCTCTTTCATCAGTAATTGTCATACCGTTCCAGATGCAGTCAATGTTCTTTGCGTTAAGTTCTGTTTCTTTTGCAGCCCAGCTGATTTCCTGGAATTTAGCGTTAATACCAAGTTCTGCGCAAACAGCCTTTGCAAATTCAGTTTCAAAACCGATAAGCTCGCCGTTGTCGTCTTTGTAGTTCATAGGTGCAAAGTAAGTGATACCGATAATAAGTTCACCTTTGTTCTTGATGTATTCCCAGTCAGAATTAGTTTCGCTCTGCTTAAATGCATCAAAAGTTGAATCAGCAGTAATGATTTCACCAAGCTTATATTTATCAGCGATTTGTTTAAGCTTGCCGTTATCCTTTAAGGTTTTAATGGCTTCGTTTACTTTTGCAGTAACGTCAGAACCTTTTCTGAAAGCAATACCGTAGTTTTCTTCGTTAAAGCCTGTGCCTTCAACCTTAAGGTTTTCGTAATCTGTGCCTTCACCGATTGAACCGATTGACATAACGTAGTCAATAATAGCGGCATCTGCGGTGCCTGCGGAAACTTCCATCAATGCTTTTGCCTGAGTGTCAACTGCGGTGTAGGTGTATTCCTTAAATTCATCAGCAGTCATTGCAACGGTTTCACCTGCTGATTCCTTTTCAGCAACGATAACAAGTGCTTCTTCCTGATTGCAGCCTGCAAAGCCACAGATAGCCATTACAACTACAAGCGCTAAAATAAGTAATTTTTTCATAATAAAATCTCCTTTTGTTTTACCGCTTTATTATGCTAAAGCGATGTTGGTGTGCTTATAATACCGCATTTTATTAAGTATGTCAACTGTTTTTTTGAACTTTTTTATTTTCAAAAGACACGGCTTGTGATATAATAAACATAATTATGGTGTTTAAGGGGGTAAAATTTAATATGTGTGAAATTCTTGCTCCCTGTGGCGCGTTTGAACAGTTGCAGGCGGCAGTAAATGCAGGCGCTGATGCAGTTTATCTTGGATACGGTGAGTTTAATGCCCGAAGAAACGCTAAAAACTTTTCTTTTGACCAGTTAAAACAGGCGGTTGAATACTGCCACTCTTACGGCGTTAAGGTGCACGCAACGGTAAACACCTTAATAAAAGATAATGAAATAGAAAAGATTTTTTCTGTTTTAACGGATTTAGTAAATGCAAACGTTGATGCGGTAATCGTGCAGGATCTTGGCGTTGCAAGGATAATTAAGGAAAGCTTTCCCGATTTAATTATGCACGCTTCAACACAGTTAACGGTGCATAACGTTTCGGGCGCAAAGCTTTTAAAAAGCCTTGGTTTTTCCCGCGTTGTGCTTTCCCGTGAATTAAGCGAAAAAGAAATTGAAAAAATCTGCAAAGAAACAGAAATTGAAATTGAAGTTTTTATTCACGGCGCGTTATGTATGTCAATTTCAGGGGGCTGCTATCTTTCATCTGTTTTAGGGCAAAGAAGCGGTAACCGTGGCTTGTGCGCACAGCCTTGCCGACTTGATTTTACCCTTAATAACCGCGACCACGCACTTTCTTTAAAGGATATGTGCCATATACCTTATATTAAAAGGCTTAAAGAAATGGGCGTAGCAAGCTTTAAAATTGAAGGCAGAATGAAGCGTCCTGAATACGTTTACGCTTCCGTTTTAGCGTGCAAGCAAGCATTAAACGGCGAAAAGCCTGATTTAGAAACCTTAAAAAACGTGTTTTCACGTTCAGGTTTTACCGATGGGTATTTTGTAGGCAAACGTGATGCTTCAATGTTTGGCTATCGCAATAAGGAAGACGTAATAAACAGTGAAAAAGTTTTAAAAAGCCTTTCTGTTTATAAAAATCCCGTTCAAAGAGTGCCTTTAACCTTAAAAGCAACGGTAAAGAATGGGGAAGAAGCCACCGTTACTTATAGCGATGGCATAAACGCTGTTACCGTAACAGGTGAAAGACCTGAAAAAGCAGTTACAAGAGAAACAAGTAAGGAAGACGTTTTAAAACAACTTTCAAAAACAGGTGGCACGCCCTATTATATAAAGGAAAAAGAAGTTATTGTTGAAGGCGGACTTTCTTACCCCTTATCTAACCTTAACGCTTTAAGGCGCGATGCGTTAAACAAGCTTACTGAAAAAAGAATTACAAAGCAAGAACAACGGATTTTGCCCCTTAAAAAAGAAAAATTTAAAGCAGACAGGGAACAAAAAACAGTTGTCAGGGTTGCTAATATTGAACAGCTTAAATTTGTTCAAAATGATACACCTGTAATTATACCTATTGACCGTATTACACAGGATATTTTATCAAAATACGAAACAGTAATTGGCGAAATACCGTCTTTAATATTTCCCTTTGATGAAGATAAGATATATGAAAAACTTGCTATTTTAAAGGGATTTGGGTTAAAAACAGTATCTGTTGATAATATAAGCGGAATATATTTTGCAAAAGAGCTTAATTTTAATATAATTTGTTCCTGGGGAATGAACGTTTTAAACTCTTTATCAGTTTTTGTCTTAAATGATATAGGTGTTAAGGGTGTAATTGCTTCCTTTGAAAGCAGTAAAAAGGGTATTGAAGAACTTTCTAACCCCGTACCCGTTGGGCATATCAGTTATGGATATCTTCCCTTAATGCGTATGCGCGCTTGCCCTAATAAAACGAAAGAAAATTGCAAAAACTGCTCAGGAATTACAAGCATAAAAGACAGAATGAACGTGGATTTCACTCTTTTATGTAACGATAAAAAGTTTACAACGCTTTTAAATTCTGTTCCACTTTGCGTTTTTGAAGAAAACATTAAAAGTGATTTTAATCTTTTGTATTTTACCTTGGAAACACCAAATCAGGTTAAAGAAATTATCACGCTTTCTAAAAATAATTCTGCCCCCAACTTTCCACGAACAAAAGGGCTTTACTTTAAAAATCTTAAATAGGAGAAAACTATGGCTAAATTGGAGTTGCTTGCCCCTGCAGGCGATATGGAATGTTTAAAAACTGCGTTTAAATTCGGCGCTGATGCAGTATATATCGGCGGACCTTTTATGCAGTTACGTTCAAAAGTAACAGGCTTTACCTTAGAAGATATTGCTGAAGCGGTAAAATACGCCCATTCCTTAAATAAAAAACTGTACGTTACGGTAAATTCCTTTGCAAAGGATCAGGAATTTAAAGCTATTGTTGAATACGGCAAAAAGCTTAATGAAATTAACGTTGATGCGGTTATCGTTTCCGACCTTGGTGTTATCAGCGTTTTAAGAAGCCAAGTGCCTGAACTTGAAATTCACGTTTCAACACAGGCCAACTGCCAGAACGCCTTTGCCGCAAAGGTTTATCACGATTTAGGTGTTAAAAGAATCGTGCTTGCAAGGGAAGTTAATTTAGAAGAAATCAAGAATTTTTCTAAAATTATTCCTGAGGATCTGGAAATTGAAGCCTTTGTTCACGGCGCTATGTGTATGGCGTTTTCAGGCAGATGTTTTATAAGCACCTATTTAACAGGCAGAAGCGGTAACAGGGGCGAATGTACTCAGCCTTGCCGTTGGCGTTACCACCTTGTTGAACAAACAAGGCCTAACGAGTTTTTTCCCGTTGAAGAAGGTGAAAAAGGCACAACGCTTTTATCTTCAAGGGATATGAAATGCATTGATTTTCTTGACGATTTAATAGATGCGGGGGTAACAAGCTTCAAAATTGAAGGCAGAATGAAATCCCCTTACTACGTTGCAACGGTGGTAAATGCTTACCGCCATGCGCTTGATAAAACTGCTCCCCTTGACCTTTTAAGTAAAGAACTTGATGCAGTAAGCCACCGCCCTTATTCAAGCGGATTTTACTTTGGGGAATTAGAGAGATACATGCCTGATGATGATATGGCGTATAAACAGGAAAAAGTTTTCGCAGGCATTGTTAAAAAACAGGAAAACGGTGTTTTAACCGTTGAACAGCGCAATCATTTTAAAGAGGGTGACGTTTTTGAGGTTATTTCGCCTAAAAGCATCGGGCTTTCTTTTACGGTAGAAAATCTTCATAATTCTCTTGGCGAAAAAACCGATAAAGCACCGCACCCACAGGAATTAGTTACAATGGATTGTCCCTTTATTTTAGAAGAAGGGGATATTTTAAGAAAGAGGTAGAGTATGTCCACCTTTGGCAAAAACGTAAAAGTTGATATATTTGGTGAATCCCACGCAGAATGTATCGGCGTAACCATTGAAAACTTAAAAAAAGGTCATAAAATTGACCTTACAAAGTTACAACAGTTTGTTGATTTAAGAAAAGCAGGGGATCAGTTTTCAACAAAGCGCGTTGAAAACGATATAATCCACGTACTTTCAGGATTAAACGAAAAGAATGAAACTGACGGCAATATTTTTAAAGCGGTAATTTATAACGAAAACACAAGGTCATCTGATTATGAAAAAACTATTCCACGCCCAAGCCACGCGGATTATCCTTCCTTTATTAAGCACGGCAAAATCTTTGCAGGGGGCGGAAAATATTCAGGCAGATTAACTGCGGCTCTTTGCATAGCAGGCGGAGTTTTTAAGCAGATATTAGAAGAAAAAAATATTAAAATTGACGGGCATATCTTATCAATTTACGGAATATGTGATGATAAATTTGATTCCTTAAATCAAGATATTAACGATATTTATAAAAAATCCTTCCCTGTTATAAAGGAAGAAAAAGGGGAAGAGATGAAAAATGCAATTATAAATGCATCTGAGCAAGGCGATTCCGTTGGCGGTGAAATTGAATGTAAGGTTACGGGGCTTCCTGTTGGAATCGGTGACGGCATTTTTGATGGGATTGACGGGCATATTGCAAGCGCAATCTTTGGTATTCCCGGTGTTAAGGGTATTGAGTTCGGCGCAGGATTTAACGTAAAAAATATGCTTGGCAGCCAAAATAACGATGAGTTTTATTTTGATAACCAAGTAAAAACCTACACCAATAATTCAGGCGGTGTTGCGGGCGGAATGACAAACGGTATGCCACTTTTGTTTACCACCGCATTCAAGCCTACGCCGTCAATTTATAAGGAACAGCGTTCAGTTGACCTTAAAACTAACGAAAACGTTACCTTGCAAATTAAGGGCAGGCACGATCCCTGTATAGTGAAAAGGGCGGTTGCACCTGTTATTTCTGCTTGTGCTATCGCTATTTACGATTTAATGGAGGAATTATGAAAATATTAGTCTTAAACGGACCAAACCTTAATCTTTTAGGTGTTCGTGAGCCTGACCAGTACGGCAATTCTACCTATAAAGACCTTGTAAAGCTAATAAAAAATCATTGTAAAGCAAAAAATGTTTTTGTTACAATAAAACAGACCAATTATGAAGGCAGGCTTGTTGATTTTATTCAAAAAGCAAAAGGTGTTTTTGACGGCATCGTTATAAACCCTGCCGCTTACACCCACACAAGCGTTGCTATTTTAGATGCAGTAAAAGCGGTAAATATTCCAACGGTTGAAGTACATATTTCAAAGGTGGAAGATAGGGAAGATTTCAGGCAGGTTTCTTATATCCGTTCTGCTTGCAAAAAAACCATTACAGGCAAAGGCTTTGATGGATATTTAGAAGCTATTGATTATTTGTTGGAGAAAAAATAATGAAAAAGTTTTTAATAGTTGTTGATATGCAAAATGATTTTGTTGATGGAACGCTTGGCACAAAGGAAGCGCAGGCAATAGTTGATAACGTTGTAACAAAAATTGAAAATTTTGATGGGGAAATCATCGCTACATTTGATACTCACTTTGAAAATTACAGCGAAACTCAGGAAGGCAAAAATCTGCCTGTTGTTCATTGTGTAAAAGGAACAAAAGGGTGGCAGTTAAACGAAAAGGTGGCTTCTGCCTTAAATAAAAAAGGGTTTACCCCAGTTGAAAAACTTACCTTTGGTTCAGTTGATCTTCCGCAAATCATTAAAGAAAAAGCAAAGAAAGAAGATTTTACAATAGAACTTATGGGGCTTTGCACAGATATTTGTGTAGTTTCTAATGCGCTTTTGTTAAAAGCCAGCTTTTTTGAAAAAGAAATTACCGTTGATTCAACTTGTTGCGCAGGGGTTACGCCAAGCACACATCAGGCGGCACTTACAACAATGAAAATGTGCCAAATCACTGTTATTTAAAGGGGATTTTACTATGTTTGATGCAAAAAAAGTAAAAAACGATTGTGTAAAATGGATACAACAATTTTTTGAAGAAAACGGCAAAGGCTGTAATGCAGTTATCGGTATTTCAGGGGGCAAGGATTCTTCTGTTGCCGCCGCACTTTGTGTTGAAGCCTTAGGTAAAGATAGGGTTATCGGTGTTTTAATGCCCTGTGGTGAGCAACACGATATTGATATGGCGGAGCTTTTAGTTAAGCATCTTGATATTAAATATTTTGTTATAAACGTTAAAGATGCAGTTGAAGGCGTAAAAAATTCTTTGCCCTTTCAGGCAACAACACAAACCTTAACAAATATTGCGCCAAGGGTAAGAATGACCACTCTTTACGCAGTTGCCCAAAGCCATAACGGCAGGGTTGTAAACACCTGTAATCTTTCTGAAGATTGGGTTGGCTATTCAACGCGCTACGGTGATGCGGCAGGTGATTTTTCACCTATGTGCAATTTAACTGTTCAGGAAGTTAAGGAAATCGGCAGAGAACTTAATTTGCCTGACGTTTTAGTTGATAAAGTGCCTATTGACGGGCTTTGCGGTAAAACTGATGAAGATAATCTTGGCTTTACCTATGCTGTGCTTGATAGGTATATCCGCACAGGTGAAATTGATGATCCTCAAATAAAAGAGATTATTGACAGAAAGCATAAAATGAACTTATTTAAGCTTCAGCTTATGCCATCCTTTAAGCCTGAAATTTAAAAAAAGAAAAAACGCAACTTCAAAATGAAGTTGCTTTTTTTATTACTGTTCTTCAATAAAAGCAAGCATATCGGGTAATTTTTCTTCCATTTCGCTAACAAGCTTTAACTGGGTACGGCACCTGTCAAGATTATGATGCTCACGGTGAATCTTAAAGTAGGTATCGCCGTTTAAGTAGTCGGTTAAGAAACGCATACCGCATTCAAAGGTCATCATAATACAGCCGTAGGGGAATGAACGAAGTTCTTCCTTGGTTAATCCGCCGCCACAACCTTTAATAAAGCCTTCTGCAAAAGCCTTATAAAGCTCAAAATCAAAGTGAACTTTTGAAAGGTCGGTTTCGTCTTCCGCGGCAGTTGAAGCACCAAAGCGGATAGCATCACCAAAATCGTTTGCCGCATAGCCGGGCATAACTGTATCAAGGTCAATTACGCAAAGGGGCTGGCGGGTCTTGTTATCAAAAAGCACGTTGTTAAGCTTTGTATCGTTATGTGTAACGCGTTGGGGAAGTTTTGAATAAATATCTGCGATTTTCTTAATTAAATCGTAGTGGTTTAAAACAAAATCAATTTCAGGCTTGCAGTCCTTTGCTCTGTCTTTAACGTCAGCATTTAATGCTTCCTTAAAAACACCGAAGCGCTTTAATGTATCGTGGAAGCCGGGGATGGTTTCAACTAAAAGTGAAGCGTCAAAGCCGGAAAGCTTCTTCTGAAAATCACCAAACCCAAATCCGCAGGCATAAAGGTCGTCCTTTGTTTCAACCTGGTCAATACTTAAAGAATCTTCAATAAAAACGTACATTCTGTAAACCTTGCCGTCAGGGCAAACGTAGTAGTTTTTACCGTCTATGCTAGGTAAAACGCCCATAGCTTCCCTTAAAACGTTGCCGCCGTTTTTATAAAGCATTTTTTGTAAAAAGGTGGTTACAAGGTGAACGTTGTTCATTAACCCTTCGTAATCCTTAAAAACATTGGTGTTTATTCGTTGCAGTAAAAACCTTTCTTCAACGCGGAAAGTATCGTTTATATGGCCGTTACCCCAAGGAATATATTTAGCATCGGCATCAAAACCAAAGTGAACAAGTACGTCTTTAATAGTATCCATAATTACTCCTAAAACTTTTGTGTGTATCACATTATAACAGAAAACTGTTTTTATTTCAAGTAGGTTTGTTAGATTTTTACAAAAATTTTTGTAAAAGAAATTTATGCTTTTAATTTCTTCTTTATTATGTTATAATATAACAGATTATAATATAATGGGAGAATTTTATGCATATCAACTGGTATCCCGGGCACATGACCGCCGCAAAACGAATGATGGAAGAAAACCTTAAACTCATTGATATTATCATTGAGATAAGGGATGCACGTATTCCATTTTCAAGCGCAAACCCCGATATTGAAAAATTCAATAAACCCCGCCTTGTGCTTTTAAACAAGGCTGACCTTGCTGATAGCGAAAAAACAAAACTGTGGATAAAGTGGTTTCAGGATCAGAATATTCCCGTTTTAGCAGTTTGTGCAAAAAATAAGCAGGGCGAAGTGGTTTCTTTTATAAATAAAATCTGCAAGGAAAAGGCAGAATATTTTAAGCAAAAAGGCGTTGTTCGCAATATGCGCGCTCTTGTTGCAGGCATACCAAACGTTGGTAAATCCACTTTAATCAATTCTTTAACAGGCGCACAAAAAGCAAAAACAGGGGATAAGCCTGGGGTTACAAGGGGCAAGCAGTGGGTTAAAACAGGTGCGGTTGATTTGTTAGATACCCCCGGTCTTTTGTGGCCGAAGTTTGACGATCAGCAAAGCGCCAAATATCTTGCGTTTTTAGGCTCTATCAATGATGAGATTCTTGATAGGGAAGAACTTGCACTGGAACTGATTAAAACTTTGCGCGTTCAGTATCCTGAAAATCTTAAAGAACGCTATAAAATTGAAATAGGCGAAGAAGCCATTATGGATTATGAAGCCGTTTGTGAAAAACGCGGTTTCTTAATGAAAAACAGGGAATATGATTATGACCGCTGTGCAAGGGTTTTAATTGACGAATTCCGCGCAGGCACAGTTGGTAAAATGACTTTGGAGGTTCCAAGTGACGTTAGAAATTGAAAATGAGCTTATATTAAAAGGCTTTCAGAATATCGGCGGAATTGATGAAGCAGGCAGGGGTCCCCTTGCAGGGCCTGTTTGTGCCGCCTGTGTTATTTTAGATAAGGATAATATTCCTGAGGGCATTAACGATTCAAAAAAGTTATCTGAAAAGAAAAGGGAAGCCCTTTACGATAAAATTATGGACTCGGCAATAGTTTCTTTTAGTTTGGTTGATGCAAAGATAATTGACGAAATAAATATACGTCAGGCTACTATTTTAGCAATGCAAAATGCCGCAAAGGGTATGCCTGTAAAACCTGATTACCTTTTAATTGACGGCAACTTTACTATCGGGTTAAGCGAAAACGAAAAGTTCGTTATCGGCGGTGATGCAAAATCATTGTCTATCGGCGCCGCAAGCATTATTGCAAAAGTAACAAGGGACAGGCTTATGTTAAAGATAGACGAAGAATACCCAATGTATAACTTTAAAAAGCATAAGGGCTACGGCACAAAAGAACATATTGAAGCTATTAAAAAATACGGTCCCTGCCCATATCACAGGGCAAGCTTTTTAACTAAAATCTTATGAACACAAGAAACAAAGGGAATATAGGTGAAACCCTTGCAAAAAAATACCTTAAAAAGCTTGGATACAAGATAATCTGCGAAAACTATCACGCTTCTAAAATGGCGGAAATTGATATTATCGCCAAGGATAAAGATTTTCTTGTTTTTGTTGAAGTAAAATTACGCTATAACACCTTAACAGGCTACGGCAGGGAAGCAGTTACAAAGCAAAAACAACAAAATATGATTTACGGTGCAAAACATTATCTTGCAACGGTTGTAAAAAAAGAAGTTCCCGTCAGGTTTGACGTTGTTGAAATTACCTTCACAGATGAAATTCCTGAAATTGAACATATACAAAATGCGTTTTAAAAGGAGAATTCAATGAAAAAAAGGATACTTGCCGCGCTTTTAATAATAGTGGCATTATTTACGCTTTGCGCTTGTCAAAAAAATAAAAATCAGGCGTACAACGAAAATCTTTTATTAAACAGCGGATTTGAAAGCGAAACAGGGCAGAACGTTTCGGATTGGGTGCTTGATAGATATAGTGTTTCTGCGCCGTTAGAATATTATCAGGCGGTGGAAGAAACTGATGCCCCCGAAGGCAAAAACGTGCTTAAAATTCACAGCCCTGAATTTAACGATGCACGCTTTATTCAAAAAGTACAGGTTGCCCCTGATTCTTATTATAAATTAAGCGCTTTTGTTAAAACGGAAGAAATTGAACAAGCGTCAAGCGAATCAGGTGCTAATATCTGCTTTTTACAAACTTATTGTAAAAGCGATTTTGTAAAGGCAAATTCTGATTGGCAGGAGATTGTTCTTTACGGTAAAACCGATAGCAAAACAACGGAAGTTACCGTTGCTTTAAGGCTTGGTTATTACAGTGCCGATGCTTCAGGTATTGCTTATTTTGATAAAGTTTCACTTACAAGAATAGAAGAATTACCCGATGGGGTAACCGCTTCATCAATGGCATCTTTTCAGTTCCAGAGTTCACAGGATAACGATAGCGAAGATAAAAAGGATGCAACAAAGGCAGAAAAAATACAGGCAAACGTTGTTATGACAGGCGTTGCGCTTTTCCTTGTGCTTGTTTTATTCTTAGTTTGGGCAAAGGGCGGCCTTAATTTAAAAATCAGGGATGCATATATTATTATTGCCATCGCTCTTTTTATAAGGCTTATTGCATCAGGTCTTTACGTTGGCTTTAAGGTAGATATCGGCTGCTTTTCCGCCTGGGGCGCAAAGATGGCGCAAGATGGTTTAAGCGGTTTTTATGAAGAAGGATATTTCTGCGATTATCCGCCTTTATATATGATTGTTTTAGGGTTGCTTTCAGGCATTGGAAATCTTTTTAACCTTTCTTTACAGGAAGGTGCAGGCCTTGTTTTATTAAAACTTCCTGCGGTTTTAGCAGATTGCTTAACTGCAATTTTTATAATGGATATTGCTAAAAAACACGTTGGCGAAAAGATTGCCGCAGTGCTTGGTATCGGCTATGCACTTTTACCAACTGCTATTGTAAACTCGGCTTTCTGGGGTCAGGTTGATTCAATTTTAGTATTGTTTATGCTTATTGCCTTCTGGTTAATGGATGAAGATAAATTCGGTTTATCCGTTTTAATTTACTTTATCGGCTTACTGTTAAAACCTCAGGCAATACTCTTTGGTCCTGTAATGCTTCTTGGTGCAATAAGGGAATTTTATTTAATTTACCTTGCATACAGCAGTAAAGATAATAAAGAAGGCGGTATGAGGCTTATTAAAGGCTTCGGCTTTTTAGCAGGCTCACTTTTACTGTTTGCGTTGATTTCGGTTATAATGCAAAACGATCAGGATCCCATGTGGCTTATAAACAAGTATCTTGATACGTTAGGCTCTTACGATTATGCAACACTTTCTTCCTTTGGAATTATGGGTCTTTTAAAAGGACAGTGGGTGCCGTCAGATACTGTTATCATAGGCAGTTTAACCTATGCAACATTAGGTAACGTTCTCCTTTATATAGTTATTATTTTAACTGTTTTAATGTTTGTGTGGTTAATTACACGCAAAAACCTTATGGAAGCAAAATGGTTCTGGCTTTTAGGCGCATTTATGATTGCAGGGGCAGTAACGGTTTCAACAAGAACACACGAAAGATATATGTTCCCTGTTATTGCTATGCTTATAATGTGCTTTATAAGATTAAACGATAAAAGATTTTTATATCTTTCCATCGGCTACGGACTTCTCAACTTTATAAATACAGCAGGCTTACTGTTCCTTTATGAATCAGCAGGCGTGTATTTTGATAAAGAAGATGCGGTATTCCTTATCGGCTCACTTTTAACGGTGCTTTTGTTTATCTATCAGGGTTACGTAACCATAGAACTTATTTTAAAAGGAATTCCTGATAAAAAAGTTGATACGTTAAAAGCTGCAACTAAAAAGACTACTGTAACACAAAGCACGCAAAAGCCTGTAACCAACGCAGTTAACAAGTTGCTTGAAAAACGCACCTTTAAACTGCCTAAGGTAAAAGCAAGGGATATTATTATATGCCTTTTAATAACTGTGCTTTATTCGGTTGTTGCTTTTGCTAATTTAGGGGACGTTAAGGTTCCTGAAAACTACTGGAAAACAACAAACACCGAAGTTTACGCAGTTGCGGATCTTGGCGAAGTAAAGGAATTTGATGCGATTTCATATAAAGGTAAAAACGGCAGTTTTGCTATCAGCCTTTCTGATGACGGTGTAAATTACACCCAGTATAAAAAAGAATCCGTTGAAGCAAACTCCTGGCAGGAAATAAATCAAAAGGCAAGCGCAAGATATATTAAAATTCAGGCGCTTAATCAGGTTAAATTAGAAGAAATCGTTATCTTAAAAGACGGTAAACCCCTGGAAGTTAAAGAGACTTCGGAGAACGTTGTACCAATAGATAAGGTTTCAGGATTGGCAAGTAATCTTTTTGATGATCAGGAAAGTTTCAGTAAAGAAAAGGAAAGTGTAAAAACCTACTGGCAAACAGGCGGTAATTATATTATCACCTTTGAAAACCCTGTAAACATTACTGAATCCTACGCTTACTTTAAAGATGGCGCACAGGTTATAATTTCTGCTTTGGCAACTGAACTTGGCAATCTTGCAATGGAAGAGCCTTGGAGTGAAACGTTTATGTTTTCTTCTTCCGCAGGCGGTTTTGTTGAAGGTATAGGCTTACTTGAAAGCGATATTCTTCCGCCCATAACAAAGGTGCTGGTTAAAAATGCAGATGCATATTCCGTTGGCGAAATCGTATTTATTGAAAACGGCAATCCTGTAAAAATAAAAGAGATTACCGATGAAAACGGCAATAAGATAAATGATGATATTAAAAACGCTTTTGATGAAACCGATTCTGCCCTTAACTTAATAAGGCAGAATGAATCTGCAACCTGGTCAATTACAAAACTTAACGATTTTGTACTTGTTGACTTTGGCGAAATTAAAAAGCTTCAGAAAGCCTACTATTATTTAAGTTTAACCGAAGGTAGTTTCAGTGTTTATTATTCATTGGACGGCGAAGATTTTTCGTCAAACGGCACTACAACCTTTGAAAAGAGCAACCTTTATTATTGGCACGAACTTTCTGTTCAAAATGAGGCAAGGTACGTGCTTGTAGTTGCAAATAATCAGTTCTCAAAAATTCTTGAAATGGGATTTTTTGAAGAAGGCAACAACGAAAAAACTATTGAAATCAAAAATATATACGCATCAAACCCTGATTTAACAGGGGGAAAAGCGCTTTTTGATGAACAGGACCTTGTTCCTTATGAAGGCGCAACCTATATGAACAGTATGTATTTTGATGAAATCTACCACGCCCGTACCGCTTACGAGAGCGCAAACGGTGAGCCTATTTACGAATGGACACATCCGCCCTTAGGTAAAGATTTTATGGCTTGGAGCGTTCAGACCTTAGGTATGAATCCTTTTGCCTGGCGTTTGGCTGGAACAATGGCAGGGGTGTTAATGGTGCCTGCAATATTCTTCCTTGCACTTTTAATGTTCAGAAAAACCGTTTGGGCAACGTTGGCTGCGCTTTTAATGGCGTTTGACGGTATGCATTTTGTGCAAACAAGAATTGCAACCATAGATTCTTACGGCGTATTGTTTATAATTTTAATGTTCCTGTTTATGTACTGGTATTACAGTATAAGCTTTTACGATATGCCCCTTAAAAAAACCTTTATTCCTTTAGGGCTTTGCGGACTTTCCTTTGGTTTAGGCGCCGCAAGTAAATGGATTTGCCTCTACGCCGGTGCAGGCCTTGCAGTAATATTCTTTATGACCTTGTTTAAGCGTTATCAGGAATACGCCTTGGCTAAAAAAGCACTGCCTAAGGCAACAGGCGAAACAAAGGAATATTTACAGCATATTGTTGATAGGTTTGCTCTTAATACCTGTTACACGATTCTTTTCTGTATCCTTGTGTTTATAATTATTCCGTTAATTATTTACTGCGCATCATATTACCCGTACTGGAACGCAGTTGGCGAATCAAGAAAATGGTATGAAATTGTTATTCAGAATCAAAAGGATATGTTCAATTACCATTCTCAATTAGAAGCAACCCACGGTTATCAAAGTGATTGGTATACCTGGCCTGTTATGTACTTGCCAATGTTCTATTATTTAGGACCAAACGATGCAGAAAATATGTCGGCAATTTATGCGTTTGGTAACCCTGCAGTATGGTATTCAGGGCTTATTTGTACCTTAGGCGCTCTTTATCTTTTAGTTAAGCGCTTCCTTGAACCTAATAGCGCTCTGCCATCAGCAAGAATGGTTAAAAACCGCTTCTTTGGTTTCTTTGCTCCCGGCGATGAAGACGTGCTTGACAAAAACAGAAGAGATACTTCGCTTCTTTTATTCCTTGTGTTAGCCCTTGCAACAAATCTGTTGCCCTGGGTTGGTATTGATAGATGTATCTTTATCTATCACTACTTTGCATCGGTGCCTTTTATAATCTTGTTTACAGTTTATATGTTAAGGCATCTTGCAAGAAAAAATATAAAGATAGGCACAATAGTAACCATAGCACTTGCAGTTATAACAGTTGTTTTATTCTTTATGTTTAAACCTTTGTGGACAGGTACAAGTGTTTCAAGGGATTTTGTAGAAGACTTTTTAAGATGGATGCCATCCTGGTTTGCATATTGGTTCCCAAATTAAATTAAAAAAAGGAAAAGTTAATGAAAAAAACACTTTTAATTGATGGTAACAGTTTAATAAACCGGGCGTTTTACGCTTTGCCTATTCTTTCAACGGATGAAGGCGTATATACTAACGGTGTATATGGATTTTTGAAGATGTTCTATAAGGCGGTAGACGAGTATCAGCCTGATAATATCGTTTGCGCTTTTGACGTTAAGCATCCCACCTTCCGCCACGAAAAGTATGCCGATTATAAGGCAGGCAGAAAGAAAATGCCCGAAGAACTTGTTCCACAGATTCCTTTATTAAAGGAAGTTTTAAAATCCTTAGGCGTTTTCGTTTTTGAATTGCCGGGTTTTGAAGCTGACGATATTATCGGCACCTACTGCGCTTTGTGCGAACAGGAAAACAGTGAGGCTACAGTTTTAACAGGGGACAGGGATTCCTTTCAGTTAATCTCACCCCAAGTTACAGTTTGGTTTACTAAAAAAGGTATTTCTGAGCTTGTAACCCTTACCCCTGAAAATTTAAAAGAATATTATGGGGTAGAGGCTAATCAGGTTTGCGATCTTAAAGCGCTGATGGGGGATTCTTCAGATAATATCCCAGGTATTCAGGGCGTTGGTGAAAAAACTGCTCTATCATTAATTGAAAAGTATAACGACTTAGATAATTTATTTGTTCACGCTGATGAAATTTCAGGCAAAATGGGTGAAAAAATCCGTGCAGGCAAGGATTCTGCTTATCAAAGTAAGTTTTTAGCTACGATCATTAAAAACGTGCCTGTGCCTGAATTAAAAGAAACGGCATATAACCCGCCAAGTGAAGAAAAGCACGCGGAAATTTTCAAAAAATATCAGTTTAAATCTCTTTATGAGCGTGTGGGCGGAAAGGAAGAAATCTTTGCGCCTACGGTAAAAGATTTTAATGAGTTCACTTTTACAGGGGATACCCTTGCATTTTATTCAGATAATGACGAATTATTTGTTGCAACGGATGAAAAAACCGATTACCGCGCTTCTTTAACCTACGATTTATTAGGTCAGGGTATGGATATTGAAGAAGCAAAGGAAAAGTTAAAGCCGTTAATCTTAGATAAAACAATTAAAAAAGTGTTTTATGACGTTAAAAGCGCATACCATTTGTTTGGGGAAATTTTTGGTGTTTCAGGGGATATTATGCTTGCAGAATATCTCTTGGATGCTAATAACAATGATTTTTCTTTTAATCGTTTAGCCGAAAAGTATTCCTGTTCTAAGGGCGCGGCATCAATTTTTTATATTCATAAAAAACAGCTTGTTGCCCTTAATAATAAAGAACTTTTCTCTCTTTATTCCGATATGGAACTGCCCTTAGCCAAGGTTTTATACGATATGGAAAAAACAGGCTTTTACGTTGATTCTAACGTTTTAAGGCAGTTAGGTAGCGAGTTTGACCAAAGAATCAGCAAATTAACAAAGGATATATATTTCCTTGCAGGTAAGGAATTTAATATTAACAGTCCCGTTCAGCTTGCAGGCGTTTTGTTTGAAGACCTTGGTTTACCTGCGCAAAAAAAGACCAAGCGCGGTTTTTCTACGGATAATGACGTTTTAGAAAGTTTAGAACACCCCATTATTCAGCCTATTATTGAATACCGCCAACTTCAAAAATTAAAAAGCACTTATGTTGACGGTATGTTTTCCCTTGTTTCACCAAAGGATAACAGAATCCATTCAACCTTTAAGCAGGCTTTAACTGCAACAGGCAGAATTTCAAGCACTGAACCTAACTTACAAAATATTCCCGTTCGTAGCGAAGAAGGTAAACAGATAAGGCGCGCCTTTTTAGCAAAGGACGAAAACCACGTGCTTGTTAATGCCGACTATTCGCAGATTGAATTAAGAATTTTAGCACATCTTTCAGAAGATGAAACCTTAATAAATTCATTTATAAATAATGAAGATATTCACGCCCGTACCGCTGCGGAAGTGCTTGGTATTGATATAAATGACGTAACAAGCGCACAGCGTTCACAGGCAAAAGCAGTAAACTTTGGTATTGTTTACGGCATCAGCGATTTCGGATTAGCAAAGAACATCGGCACGTCACGAAAAGAAGCGGGCATTTTTATGGAAAAATATTTTTCAAGATACCCTAAGGTTCAGGAATATTTAAAGCGAAGCGTTGAAAGTGCTAAAAAACACGGCTTTGCAAAGACTATTTTAAACAGACGCCGAGAAATTCCTGAATTAAAATCCGCTAACTATAACGTGCGCTCCTTTGGTGAAAGGGTAGCGATGAACGCGCCTATTCAGGGTAGCGCCGCAGATATTATCAAATTAAGTATGTTACAGGTTTCTAAGATGTTAAATGAAAAGCAATATCTTGGCAAACTGATTTTACAGGTGCACGATGAACTTATTATTGAAACACCAAAAGAGCATCAGGAAGAATGTAAAAAACTTTTAAAGGAAGTTATGGAAAACGTTTATAAGCTTAAAGTACCGTTAAAGGCGGATACAAACGTTGGAAGGACTTGGTTTAGTTTAAAATGATTTTAGGTTTAACAGGCGGTATTGCCGCAGGCAAAAGTACCGTAAGCAATTATTTGAAAAATAAAGGGATTCCTGTTGTTGATGCGGATAAAATCTCTCATAAGGTTTTAGGTAAAAATAAGCCTTGCACAAAGCAGGTTATGAAAGCCTTTGGTAAGGAATTTTTTGTTGACGGCAGGCTTGATAGACAAAAATTAGGCAGGCATTGTTTTGAAAACAAGGAAAGAACCGAACTTTTAAATTCTATTGTTCATCCCTTTATTTATGAAGAGATGGAAAAGCAGTTAGCAGAAAACAAAGATGCGCCTATTGTTATTCTTGATGCGCCGCTTTTAATTGAAGCAGGGCTTTATGAAAGATGCGATAAAGTTATGCTTGTTGTTTCCAGTGAAGAACAAAGAATATTACGGGCAATAAAAAGGTCTAACCTTTCTAAATTAGAGATTCAGAAGCGTATGGAAAGGCAAATGTCTGACGAAGAAAGAAGAAAATACGCCCATTATATCATTGATAATAATGGTGAATTACAACAAACCTTTAATCAGTTAAATGAAATTTTAAAGGAATTAAATTATGAGTAAAAGAAGTTACTTAGTAAGAAACATACCTAAAATAATTATAACTGCGTTAATACTGGCGGTGTTAATTTATATAGCGTTTTTCTGGAGCAATACTGCTATAAAAAAGCGTTTGCCAATAAAATTTGAAGAACACGTTACAAAATACGCTATGGAATACGAGCTTGATAAATATCTTGTTTATTCCATTATCTGTGCTGAAAGCGGTTTTGATAATGAGGCAGAATCCCGTGTAGGCGCAAAGGGGCTTATGCAGATGATGCCTGAAACTGCCATCTGGTTAAACGAAAAGTATCAACTTAATATAAATGCTGAAAATCTTTTTGATGCCCAAACGAATATTAAACTTGGTTGCTGTTATCTTTCCTATTTAATGGAAAGGTTTGATAATGAGATTCCACTTGTGCTTGCAGCCTATAACGGTGGCGAAGGCAACGTTAAAAAGTGGCTTAAAGACGAAAAGTATTCCAAAGACGGCAAAACTCTTTACTATATTCCTTACGAGGAGACAAGAAACTATGTTAAAAAGGTTTCAACCTATTTTGAACTGTATAAAGACATTTACGGTTAAAATTTTAGCTTTTATCCTTATTTTAGTTTTGTTCTGCTCTTGCGCAAACAAACAGCAGGGTAATGATGGCGATATTATTCTGCCATCGGAAAATCAGGGGCAATCGCAAAACGAAAAAACGGAAATCGTGCAAGGTGGCACAATGCGTGTTCCTATGACGCTTTCGCCTTATTCAATGCATCCTTTATATTTACAGGAAGCACAGATGCGCAACATCTATTCAATGATATTTGAGCCGTTAATTAAGTTTAATGAAGCGATGGAGCCAACGCCCTGTATTGCAGAAAGCTGGAAGTACGACCAAAGCAAAAACATCTGGACAATTCAACTGCGAACAAACGTGCATTGGCACGGTGATTTAGGCGAACTTACAGGTGCGGATGCGGCATACACTATAAACGCAATTTTATCTGATCCTGCAAGTATTTACTACACAGACCTTTCTTATTACATACAAAGCGTTGAAGGGTACGGTAACACGTTAATCATTCACCCAAAGTTACCAAGCTATGCGCTGATTTATGCGCTGAATATTCCTGTTCTTCCCCAAAACTATTATCAGGGCAAGGATAAATTAACAAAGGATATGCCCTTAGGCAGCGGTTGCTTTAAGGTAGATAGCCTTGATTTTAGTAACGGCACCAAAATGGTGTTAAGTGCAAACACAAAATGGTGGAAAAAACTGCCCTATTTAGAAAAAATAGAAGCCATAGGATATAGTAACACCGAAAGCATTTTGTCCGCCTTTAAAAATGGTGAACTGGACTGTGTTCCAACAAACGTAAAAACTACCGAAAACTACGAAATCCTTAATAACGTAAACGAAAAGAACTATCTTTCCCACAACTACGTTTTTATGGCTTTTAACCTGCAAAGGAACTACGTTAATAATGGGAAATTCCGCAAGGCGATTGCTTACAGTATCAACAAAACCGATATAATAAATAACGTGTATCTTAAAAAGGCAACGGGCGCTGAACAACCGCTTTTTAACGATACTTCCCTTTCAAGCGTAGGGGTTACAAGGTATGATTACAATATTATTCAGGCAAAGGAACTTATAAAGGAACTTGGCTATAAAGATAGTAACGGTGACGGTTTTATGGATACACCATCGGGCCCGCTTACAATTTCTATTGCAGTTATAAACGAAAGGGCGAACCCCATAAGGCTTGAAGCCGCCGAATATATAAAGAAAAATTTAAAGGCAATCGGTATAAACGTAAATATTCTTGCACAGGACCTTAACACTTTTAAAAACAGCGTAAAAAATCATTCGTACGATATGGTTTTAAGCGGATATTATCTTACCGATACACCAAACTTAAACTTTATTTTTAAAGCAGGTGCAAGCGGAAATCTTTCCGGATATGCATCGCAGAACGCCCATGAATGTTTATATAATATTGATAGGGCAACTAACCTGGCAGACCTTAAAACACAGGTAATAAATTTACAAAAAACTATTTCAAACGAACTGCCACAGATAGGCTTGTTCTTTGAAATGAACACCCTTTTATACGTTGATAAGTTAAACACAGGGGCAGTTTTAAGGGAAACACAAGTATATACGAACGTAAACGAATGGCATTTCGTTTCAAAGTAATACAATAATCAAGGAGGAATTTTTATTATGTATTGTTCAAAATGTGGAACTTTAAACGGTGATAACGCAATGTTTTGCAAAAATTGCGGTGCATCGCTTTTAGTTCAGGCGCAAAAACAAGCCGAAGAAGAATTTGTAAAGCAGGAAGAAATAAAAGCAGAAGAACCTATCGTAGCACAGGAAGAAGTTAATGAAGAGCATAGAACCACCGAAAACCCTGTAATTGCGTTAATTAAAAAGCACAGTTCATCAACTTTATTTTTAGTTGCAACTATTCTTTTTACAGTAAGTTTAGGGTTATCGCTTTTGTTAAGTATGTTCAGCGGTGTGTTCAGCGAAAGTGGAGCTTCACTTTCTTTTAGCACAGGCTATATTTCTGTTTCAAGCGTGCTTGCCTTAGTCGGTTTATGGAAAATAAACACTATGAACAAAAAACAGGGCGCTGATAAAACAGGATTGGTTTTATTAAAAGTTACTTGTATAATTGAACTTATTACAAGCGTATTGGTGTTTAGCCTGTTTGCCTTTGTCTTTTTCGCATTAGGCGTTATATCCCTTGCATTGCCTGATGTTTTTGTTGATTCTATGGAACAGGCTTATGAGATTTTTATACAATCAGGTTTTGAATTAAGCCCGGAGATGCAAATGTTGTTTACACCGGAAGTGTTTTCAATCTTTGGCATAGTAACAGGCGTACTTTTATTGCTTGTAGGTGTAATTACTGTTCTCATTTACGTTAAAGTGTTAAAAACTATTAACACTATCAAGGATATGGCAGAAAAAGGCAGAATTCATAAAAACGTTACTAACGGAATGATTGTCTGGATGTTTATTCTTGGTGGAATAAGTGCAAGTATGCTTTTAACAGGCGATATAGTAAGTGCATCTATGGGTGTAGCCTATATTTTATATGCTATCGTTTTAGTGAACTTTAAAAATGAAGCCGAAAAATTGCAGTACGTAGTTAATTGTAACGAATTATAATAAAAGATCGGCAGTAAATAATCTGCCGATCGCTTTTTTTAAATAAACAATAAAAACAGTAGACAAAACAGATTTTTTTGTTATAATAATTATTGTGCTACGCTACCGTGGCTCAGTCGGTAGAGCAGTTCACTCGTAATGAACAGGTCGCCGGTTCGAATCCGGCCGGTAGCTCCATTATGAATATATGCCGGTGTGTTGGAACTGGCAGACGAGACGGACTCAAAATCCGTTGTCAGCGATGGCGTGTGGGTTCGAGTCCCACCACCGGCACCAACAAAAAAGAAGCAGAAAAACTGCTTCTTTTTTTATTCTTATTTTAAATGTTATATATTCCACAATATCCCAAGCATATAATGTAATAAAATTTCTTGATAGATGCTTGCATTTATGATATAATTGTGATAAATGTAGAAATTTGTCAAAAAAACGGACGGGTGAAAATGGATAAATACATTATTTTAGCTGACGTTACCTGTGATCTTTCAAAAGAAATCAGGGATTATTTTAAAATTGAAGATTATATTGAGGGCTTTGCAACCTTTTCTGACGGCAGGGATATAAAGACCACGCTTGATTGGTCTAATATAAGCCGTGAAGATTTTTACAAAACCCTTTCGGGCAAAACTACCGTTAAAACTGCGCCACCAAGCCCCGAAGCCTATTATCAGACCTTTAAGGATTATGTTTTAAAGGGATATAAGGTGCTTAGTATGAGCCTTTCTTCAAAGATAAGCTCAACTTTCGGCGTTGCAGTTGGCGCGGCAAACAGAGTTAAAGAAGAATTGCCAGAAGCTGATATTTACTGCTTTGATACATTAAGAATGTCCGGTGCATTCGGCTTACTTGTTATGCACGCACACCAAATGAAAAACGATGGTGCTTCCTTTGAAGAAGTTATCGCGTGGCTTGAAGAAAACAAAACCCGCGTTCATCAGATGGGTCCTATTGACGATCTTATTTTCGTTGCCCGCCGTGGTCAGATAACTATGGGCAAGGCGATTATGGGTAATTTTGCAGGGGTTAAGCCTATGGGCGATTGCAGTGAAGACGGTTACGTTTCCGTTTTAGCAAAGGTTAAGGGTATTAACCGCGCATTAGAGATTACTGCAAATTATTTAGAAGCCATTGCAACTGATTTAGAAGAGCAGTTTGTGCTTATTTCACATTCTAACCGTGAAGCATTTGCATTTAAATTAAAGGAAATCATTGAATCAAAGTTAAAAGTAAAAGCCGTTTTTGTAAGTGATGTTTTTTCAGGTTGCGGTGCAAATATCGGACCGGGAATGGTTGGCGTTTACTTTTTAGGCGATAAGGTTTCAAAGGAAATGCAAAAGGAAAAAGAAATAATTGCTGAAATTATTAACAGGTGATTTATGATAGAAAAAGTTGACGGTATAGCCTTTAAAAATATGGTGGAATACGCCTTAGGCAACCTTAACACTCATTTGGAAACCGTAAACAAATTAAACGTTTTTCCTGTTCCTGACGGGGATACGGGCACAAACATGGTAACAACACTGCATAAAGGTTTAATGGCACTTGATGAAAACGTAAAAGATCTTCAAAGCATTTCAAAAAAGTTTGCCCGTTCAATCGTGTTTGAAGCCCGCGGCAATTCAGGCGTTATTGTTTCACAGTTTTTAAAGGGAATTGCAGAAAAATTTTATAATTCAGAAACTATTGATTCCGCCCTTTTTATTGAAGCCTTGGAAAGCGGTGTTAAGCAAGCATATTCTTCGGTTTTAAACCCCGTTGAAGGTACTATGCTTACCGTTATAAAGGATGCAACAAAGGCGGTAAAGGAAGAATTTAACCCAAACCAGACAGTTGATGATATTGTTGCTTCTTTTGTTAAATATGCAAGAATATCTTTAAACAACACCCCTGAACTGTTACCTGTTTTAAAGGAAAACGGCGTTGTTGATTCAGGCGGTGCAGGCATCGTTTATATGTTTGAAGGCATTGAAAAATATTTTAACGGTGAAAGCATCGGACAGAATATTGAAAAATCTTCAGAAAAAATTATAAACTATGATGCATTTAACAGGCACAGTATTTTTGAATACGGCTATTGTACCGAGTTATTGCTTCAGCTTTTAGAAAACAGACGCCCGTTTGTTTTAGAAAACGTAAAAGAAGAACTTACCCTTTTAGGCAACAGTCTTGTTGTTACCCAGGGAGACGATAAGGTAAGGATACATATTCACACAAATTATCCTGAAAAAGTGTTTGCGCTTTGCCATAACTTTGGTGAGTTTTTAACCTTAAAGGTTGAAAATATGACTGTTCAGCACACCGAACTTAATAAAGGTATTTTATTAGCGCCAACAAAAAGCGATAGTGCCTTTGGTGTTGTTGCGGTAGCCTTTGACCAATCCACCCAGAACCTGTTTATTGAAATGGGCGCCGATGCGGTTATTTACAGTGATAACGGTGTTTCCATTAAGGATTACATTGAAGCCTTTGATAAACTTGATTATAAAGAAATCTTTGTATTCCCCAACAGTTCAGATGCGATACTTTCCTGTGTTCAGGCAAAAAACCTTTATAAAAAGGCAAACGTAACGGTAATAAACAGTAAAAATATTGCTGCCTGCTATGCTTCTTTGCCTGCCATTGATTTTACTGAAAACGATATTATAAAGGTAGAAGAAGAAATCAACGGAATAATTGATAACCTTTTTGTTGTTTCCGTTGCCCAAAGGAAAGAAGCTGAAAAAAGCAGAAACATAAATCAGTACGAATACTATTCCTATTGCGGAAAAGAGCTTATGGTGGTAAGCAAAACCTTAGAAGATGCCGCCACAAGAACCATTAAAAACGCTATTGAACAGTTTAACAAGGAAATCATCACCATTTTTTACACAAGCCTTGTTTCAAAAAGCGTTTTGGATAATATAATTGAAACCATAGATTCGCTTGGTTACTGCGCTGAAATTTTTACGGTAGAAACTAACTCGCTTCCTTGCGAAATGACAATTTCATTTGAATAACAAAGGAGAAATTTTTTATGGAAAAGATTACTAAAAAAAGCAAACTTATTTTGTACGGATGCTCAGGCTTAGGCGTAAACCTGCTTAACATCGTTATGGGCTCATACCTTTGCAGCGCCCTTTTAGTTGGCGGTTTTGATAAGAACGTTGAGCATTGGACCTTTTTAAATAAGGACCTTGTTGTTGCAGCCTTATGGGCAACTCTTTCAGCAATTGCAAAAATTGTTGACGGTCTTATTGATTTACCTTTTTCACACTTTACCGATAACTTAAAATCAAAATGGGGCAAAAGAAAAACTGCTATCGTTATCGGTGCAGTTCCTATGCTTATTGCTTACGTTTTATTCCTTTTCCCAATAAACAGTGATGCAACCATCATTAACACAATCTGGTTTGCATTTTTATTGATGGTTTTCTATGCTTGCTACACCTTAACAATGCTTACATACTACGGCACTTTTGCAGAAATAACAAAAGACCAGAACGATATTACTTTAATTTCAAACACTAAATCTGTTTGTGACGTTGTTTATTTCAGCCTTGGCTTTGCCCTTGTTCCTGCATTGGTTAATTCAGGATTAAACGTTCGCCTTGTTGCACTTTTACTTTTACCTTGCGCTTTAACAATGCTTATTCCTTTATTTATGTTAAAGGAAAACAATAGCGATGAACAGGCAGAAACTAAAAAAGAAGAAAAGGTTACCGTTCTTTCTTCCATTTTGTTTACCTTAAAGGATAAACCTTATATTTTATGGCTTTGCGTTTTATTTGTTAATAACATCGGATTACAGTTATTCTTAAGCGGTATTAACGAATATTTCTCAACCTTGCACGTTAATCAGGCTTTAATTATGCCTACCTGCTTTGTGCCTGTTCCCTTTACCATTATGCTTTATAATAAAATTATTAAAAAGCGCGGTTTAGGTTTTGCATTAAGATACGTTTTACTTGTTTATTCAATAGGTATGGCTCTTATGGGCTTATGTAACTTTATTCCCGTTAGCTTTAAGTTACCCTTCGCCCTGCTTTGCAGTTTAATCGTTTCATTCTCAATCGGTTCATTCTTTTCTATTACATATATGGTTCCATCACAAATGGCAGCAAAACGCACAGCAAACGGCGAATCTGCTTCCACAATGTATTATGCAATCCAAGGTTTGTTTGAAGCAGTTTCTGCAGCACTGGGTGGTTCTGCTATACTTGTTTTACTTAAAGAAACAGGCGGCGTACCTTTCTTAACAGTAATCGTTGCTTTCTCTTGTATGGTTGCTTTTGTGATGACGTTCTTCTTACCCAAAGTTATAACGTTGCTTGGTAAAAAGGAGAATTAAATGTTCTTTTATGAAATATTCAGATGGTTTGGCGTTATTACAGGTTATCCTGTAAACTGGGCGTTTTTTACTAAAAAGATTTATCACAAAGATAAACAAAGTTTTAAGCGCACGGTTAAAGGCGGAGTTTTAATAATTTCTAACCACTTTAATCCTTTGGATTATGTAGCCAACGTATTCTTGTTTTTTCCGCGTAAATTATACGTTGTTGCTTCGGAAGACGCTTTCAGAAACAAATGGCTTACCTTTGGTATGAAGTTCTGGGGCGGTATAAAGGCTGATAGAGTTTCCCGCAGTTTACACTTTATAACAGAAAGTGTTCAGGAATTAAAAAAAGGGCATATCGTACAGATATTCCCCGAAGGCCATAATACCCCTGACGGTACTATTAAACCCTTTTATCCAAGCTACTTAATGATTGCGTTAAGGGCAAACGTTCCCATCATCCCCGTTATTTCTGACGGCAATTACGGTTTGTTTAAACGCCTTCATAATATAATCGGTGAGCCTATTTATCTTGATGATTATCTGCAAGGTAAAAAGTGCACCCGCGAAGACCTTGACCGCCTTAATGAAATCGTTTTTAACAAGGTGCTTGAATTAAGGCAAGAACTTGATAAAAGAATTCAACAGGAAAAGAGAAACAAATGATTTTTATTCAATCTATTCTTTCGTTTATAGATGCTACCTTTTTACCTTTAAGCACGCTTATTTTATGCTTTGTTGGCAGTGCAGGCGATATTTTTAAGTTTATACTTTTGTTTATCGTTTTTGTTATTATGCCCGGCGTTGCATTTTATCTTTATGCTATATTTTACGCAGGCAGGCAGGTTATTTTAAACACCCTTGTAAGAAAAGATGATGAGCATTGGTCAAGAAGCGCGCCTATTGAAGACCCTAACCAACAAAAAATGGATCTTTTAGGGCAGGCCTGGTTTAAAGAGCATGAACATTTAAAACAAGACGTGCATATTTTTAATAACGGCGCAAACCTTTATGGTCAGTATTTTGACCTTGGTTTTGATAAAACCGTTATAATTCTTTCAGGCAGAACAGAAAGTTTAAGATACGGATTTTTCTTTGCAAAGCCATATTCTGATAACGGCTTCAACTTACTTGTTATTGATGCCCGTTCACACGGCAACAGCGATGGAAAGTATAATACCGTAGGCTTTGAAGAAAGCAAGGATGCTATTGCCTGGGCAAAGTTTATAAACGAAACTTATAACATAGAAACCATCGTTTTCCACGGTATTTGTATCGGTGCCGCAACGGGAATTTTAGGTTTAACCAACGAAAACTGCCCGCCTTGTGTTAAGGGCATCGTTACCGAAGGTATGTTTGCAAACTTTGGCATATCAATGGAAAACCATATTATTGAAAGAAAAAAGAATTGGTTCCTTGTTATGCAGGCGGTGGATTTCTGGTTCAAACGCTATACCGGACACACTATGACCAAGGGTCCAATTAACTATATTGATAAAATGGATAAACCTATTTTGATGCTTCAAAGTAAGGAAGATCCTTATTCAACACCCCAGAACGCACAAAAGCTTTTTGATAAATGCGCAAGCAAAAATAAAAAGCTTGTGTATTTTGAAAAGGGCGGTCATTCGCTTTTAAGAATTACCGATATGGATTTATATGACGGTTCAATCGGCGAATTTATAAAAACTTATTTTTCTTAACTAGGAGGTTTTATTATGGAACAGAATTTACAACAACAGGACGCTTTAAAGGTTCAGGAATTAGTTGACAGCGCATTTGGTAAAGGTCTTGCATCAACTATTATGGCTTGGTTTCCCGTTACTTCAATTATCGCAATCTTCATTGCAGCAGCAAGCAAAAGGGCTTCAAAGGAAGCAGTAAGGCTTGCAACTGCGCTTGGTATTGAAGTTGGCGGTAAAAATATTGCCGCAAAGGTATTAAACACAGTTGGCTTGGCTTTGAGCATTTTCTGGACTGCCTTCTGGGGCTTTTATTTCTTATTATTTGCTATTATGATAATCGGCGCCCTTGCTTAAAAAGAAAAAAGCAGATTGAAAAAATCAATCTGCTTTCTTTTTTATTAAACGGTGAACACCGTAAAAACCTAAAATATAAAGGATAAACAAGCCTACAACCGTTAGCGGATAAAATACTTTGTGACCCTGCACTAAACTGTAAAGGATTTCGTACGGTGTACCGTCACCGCGCATTAAAAACATATAGTTATAATCAATTAAAATATTTGTTGCGTATGCGGCTATGCAAAAGCCAAATAAAATCGCAAAGGTTATAATTATGTTTTTCTTTTTTAAGGTTAAAAGCCCTGAAATCATTATGTAAAGGGACGCAAAGCCTGAAATTGAATGGGTTATACCTGAAATCACGTTATCAAAGCAAAGCACAGGATACGTTCCGTAATTGTTGCCTGCACCGTAAGTACCAAGCAAAGCACCTAAAATACCAAAGATGGCAACAAAATCCATAGCGGATTCTTTTGTTCTTCCTTTGGCAAAAGCCGACAGGGGAATAGTTATAAGCTGAATACTGCATAAAAACAGGGGCAAATCATAAAGCCAGCCCATTGGGTCGCTATTGCGGAAACACACAAGAATTATCTTAAAAATTTCAAAACCGTCAATTAAAAGTGCCGCGTAAATAAGCGGTATATTTTTTTCTTTTTCGCTTTTTCCTTTAAATCTTTTGCCAATAAAGACCGCAAGCGAAACCATAACAATCATTAAAAAGGTTACAAAAGCTATATGTTCAAAAGATAAAAAGCCTTCGGGGGTTCTTGAATATCCGCCAAAACCAAAAAATTCTTTCATTTTTCATTCTCCTTTTTGCTTTACTTAAGTATTATACCAAACTTTTTTGTTTTTGTATATATTTGTTTTATTTTGTAGAAAATTATCGTTTTTTCTTTTGCCTGTATTGACAAAGACATTCCGTAATAATATAATGGTTATAGTTTTTTAAAAGGATGGTAAATATATGAAAACATCGTTTTGCGCAGTAGGCGATATGCTTGTTCAAAGAAGAATTCCTAAGGAAAGCGAAGGCTTCTCTGAGGTTAGCCAGCATTTAAAAAAGGCGGACGTTAAATACGTTAATCTTGAAACCACCTTGCACCGTGGCGAACATTTTCCCAATCAGTTTAACGGTGGCAGTTATCTAAGATGCGATCCTGAAATTTTAGACGATATAAAAGAATACGGCTTTAATATGTTGTCTTTTGCTAACAATCATTCGTTGGATTTTGGTCACGGCGGTCTTATGGCAACAAAGAAAGCAGTTGACGAAGCAGGCATTAAAAATGCAGGCGTTGGCAACAATATTGATGAAGCATCTGCCCCTTGTTACATTGATACTCCTAACGGCAGAATCGCTTTAATCGGCGTTGTTTCTTCAATGGAAAACGCTGCTGCTATGGCAGGTCCACAGTCAAGAAGATATCCCGGTCGCCCAGGCGTAAACGGATTAAGAATTGATGAATATATTTCCGTTACCAAGGAGCAGTTAGATGCTATCCGCAAGATTGAAGAATTAAGCCAGATAAACGCGCAAAAAAACATTGAAAGGGCAGAAGGCTATTATCCGCCCGTTCCCGAAGGTGTTGCTTCTTTAAAAGATTTGCGCTTTCAGGAAGGTGAAGAAACAAAATACGTAACCCACCCCAACGAAGAGGACCTTGCCCGTGTTGAAAAGGCTATTTATGAAGCGCAGATGCAGGCGGATTATATTCTTGTTACCGTTCATTCACACGAACTTTCAGGTGATAAAAAGGAAAATCCTGCGCAGTTTTTACAGGAGTTTGCTCATTTTTGTATTGATAAAGGCGCCCATGCGGTTATCGGTCACGGCCCCCACCTTTTAAGACCTGTTGAAATTTACAAAGGCTTCCCTATTTTCTATTCACTTGGCAACTTTGTTATTCATAATGAATGTATTCCCTTCGCCCCTGAAGAAATGTATAAAATGCAAGGCTTAACCAGTGATGATACTATGCGTGATTTCTTCTGTAAACGTTCTAAAAATTATACCCGCGGGCTTATGCGCGATAGAAGAATGCTTGAATCCGTTATCCCTTATTTTGAAATGGAAGACGGCAAGCTTACCCATTTAGAACTTATGCCCATTGAACTTAATTTTGATAAACCCGTTTGGCGTAGCGGTAACCCAAGATTTTCTGATAAACATAATATTATTCAACGCCTTAGTGAAATGTCCAAAGAATTCGGCACTGCCATCACCATTGACGAGCGCGGCTACGGAATAGTTGAATTGAAGTAAAAAAATAAAAGCAGATTCGTAAAGAATCTGCTTTTTGCGTTATACCTTCTCAAGTTCCGAATCCCGTCGCAAAAATAAAAAGGATATCCGTGTGGATATCCTTTTTATTTGGCAAGTTGCACCAAAAAAGATATCGAGCTATTTATCTAACCCAAATATACATTTTGTTTGATCAAAACTGAGCGCAATTCATTGTAAGGTACTTCCTTGGCTTTAATATTTGCCTTACTTGCAAGTGATGCCGCTATACCCGCTGCTTGTCCCATTGCAATACTTGGGGGCATAACACGGATGGCACCGTGTGCAAGTCTATCCGCCGA
>JAZRTX010000005.1:0-1905 GCA_045652205.1 Clostridia bacterium | reverse complement strand
TTTATCGTAAGTATTTAAGCAACTGAATTAAATACTTGCCTTCCATATCATCTTTTTCATCGACTTCCAGTTCACGCTTCCCAAAATCTACGAATCCATTACTTCTGTAAAACTCTAATAAGCGAACCTTATCTTCACACTCAAGATATACTATTCTTCCGCCCAATAATGCTTGTGCTTCTTTGACCGTACTACAAGCATAAGCCAATAAAACTTCCCCACTAATTAAATCCTTATAAATATCATTCTTACCTAATTGAGCTATAAGCGGTGACGAAATCATGTATTGTTTCAATTCAGAATCATAATATCCAAATCTTGAGATACGCTTCAATAAAGTTTTGCTAATCTTGTCATTTTTTCTTATAACAAAACTTTTATAAGCTAAGGTATAGTAGCCTACCAAAACCATCTCATTTTTATAAGATGTATAAACCAAATACGTTTTTGATAGTCCTTGCCTATTAAACAAAACCGCCTTTTCTTTTAAAAACTTATCAATATCTTTGTTATTAACACACGAAAAACTTTGTAGTATGCGCTGTATCTTGTCTTTTTCATCAAACGTCTTTAACAGTTCATCTAACGCAACTATCGTGTACTTATTCATTATTAGATATCAGAAAACATTTTCCTTATATCTTCAGTAGTAGCAATGTGTGCCTTGGGCACTTCTATATTTTTATTCTCTTTTCTAGAAGCATTTTCTAACGCATTAGCAAACATTGCACAATTCTTTTTACCTTTAATGGTAACATTCTTCAATATGCTCTTCGTTGCCATATAATCACTCCTTTTCATAATGACTATCGCGCATATTATTATAAGTGCTTACACGCTCATACTATCATATTAGCAAAAATTTTTCTACATCAAAAATAACAAAGATACCATATAACTCATCTCTCCATAGCACCCCTCCCTTCTCCTCTTACTACTTCTCTGAAATTTTTAATTTACCCGTTTTTATTTTGCGAGTTTGTGAAATCCGGGTGAACTTTTAAAGCACTCCCCTCCCCCTCTTGCAAATACACACTCCTTGTTGTATAATCATCTTCCAATATAAAATGTGAGGTGTTGAAAATGGCAAAATTCATTGCTTATGAAAAGCTTTCCAAAAAAGAACAAAAGAAGCTTAACGCAGAAAAACGTAAAACTTGGGGCGACCTTAAACCCATCACCAAAGTAAAACCTTCCGCAAAACTTTATAACCGCAAAAAGAAACAGGATTTAACCTCTTATTCGAAGTTAAATCCTGTTTTTGTTTTTTGTAGAGTCTGTTAATTTTTAAGCTTGTTGTCTTTAAAATCTCACATCTCTGGTTGATACACCGCCAAGGCTTCTAACGCCAAAGCGTAGCCTGCAAAACCTAAGCCACAAATTTGACCGATGCAGCCTGCGGCAGTTACGGATTTATGACGGAACTCTTCACGAGCATGAATGTTACTGATGTGCACTTCGATAGCAGGAATATTCACTGCTTTAAGCGCATCAAGTACTGCAATGCTGTAATGGGTAAGTGCTGCCGGATTGATAACAATACCATCGTACACCCCATAAGCCTTTTGGATTGCAGTAACAATATCTCCCTCGTAATTGCTTTGCATCAAATCCACATGCACTCCTAATTTATCAGCAGCGGATTCAATATACGCACAAAGGCTTTTAAAATCACGACGTCCATAAATATTCTTTTCGCGCACGCCCAACATATTGATATTGGGACCGTTCAACACCAAGATTTTTTTCATACTTTTACCCCCTTAACGTAATTTATCAGTTTTTCTACAGTTTCTTCCGAAGAACCATTGTTGCCAATAATGTAGCTTGCGTATTCTTGGTAAAGCCCAATGCGTTCTTCATACAATTTAAACAAACGCAGCTTATCATCATTCAAAAGGGGGC
>JAZRTX010000004.1:0-72097 GCA_045652205.1 Clostridia bacterium | reverse complement strand
TTCTTTTTGTTCTGTTTGTGTTACGGGTTCTAATTCTAAGTTTTCCTGCGCTTTTACAATATTTTCAGGCATTACCTGAAAGAAAATTGTTAAAGCCAACAAAAATGACAACACCGTAATAAATGTGCGTTTTTTCATAACTTTTTCTCCTTTGAAAATACAATAATTTACAATTTCATTATACCTTACAGGGTATCTATGTCAATAATTCAAGACCACAGATTAAGGACTATTTTTTGCATTTTAGTCCGTTGTTTCTATTAGAACTAATATGGTGTGTTTTTTGTTGCTGTTTAGGTAGTATTTGCATAATTATAACAAGGTTATAAAATTAATATTGTTAACAAAAAATCAGTTGTTCTGTGTTTGATTCTATCATAATTAAATCAAGACTATAGATAAAAGGAGTAGGGATTATGATTAATAGCACAAATTGGGAAAGCATCGTCGTTGATGAAAGACACATCGTTGACGCAAAAATTGATAGGGATAGAAAAACTGTGCAATGTCGAATATTTTCTGATAAGTTTGGACCTGTAGATTTTTATTCTGAAAAATTTATAGAGGAGCCTAAAAATTATTTAGACGTGATTCTTCTGGAAGCAAAAAAATTTATCCCACAATTTAACAAAATGGAAAAGGAGTATATAAATCAAAAGAACGAAGTATAAAGGTGCGCAAAATAAACGGTAATTTTGCAAAACGAATAAGCAACCCTAACGGCAAAATACCACGGAAGAAAAATTCGTGGTGTTTTGCTTTAACTATAAGCACAATTAAAAAAAACTATCCCAAATTAATAACGCAATAAACAAAGATGAAGCGCACTTAAAGAAGCAACCTTCTTTTTCGTAAAAGGAATGATTCTTAAAAATTAATATGATTTTCGTTTTCCGTTCTTCTGTAATAAAATTTTCGACAACGAGAAAACTGACAGATGTTTTGGCACGCTGCATTTTGAAAAACGGAAGATTCTTTTATCGGCTAGCTAAAGGATAAGTTTTTTGTTAATTTTAAATCCATAATATTTCAGCAAAGATGTAAGAATTATGCAGGCATTCCTCTTGTGGAATCTTTATAGACGTCATCAAACAGTGAGGCATTATTCCGACAGTGAAATCGGGAGATATGTCTACTCAAAGAAGAGGACAACGATATCGATATCGTCTTAACAGTAGTTTTCAAAGAACGGATACCGTGAGAACGTTCAATGTTATTACATCATAACTCCATCAGAAAAAGAAAAACCGAGGTATTTTTTATGCCACAATCATTCCACTGCCTATTTCTCAGCTAAGAACGCCGAACAAATCGGCGTTTTTCTTTTTTGAATGCTGAAAAGTATAATATACTTCGTTTTAGCGAAGTGTAGTAAGTATATCAATAAGTGTTCCGTAGTGAAATTTTTATGATTGTTCCGTAGTAAAAAAAGTGCTGCGTAGTAATGTGTATAAGTGGCACGTAGTTGCTGATTGCACCATCGTAACATCTTGCATAATTAGATTGAAGGAGATGATTAAATTATGCAAAAAAATTATGCTATCTTAAGGATTAAGAAATATAAAAGTATGTCTGCTGTCAGGTCGAGCGAAAGACACGGGCTTGAACGAGAACGAGTGGAACATCGTGTTAATGCAGATAAAGAAAATCTGAACAAGTACAAATTTAATGGCCTTTACGCAGATTGCACAAATCTGAATCAGGCGTACAAAAAGGCTGTTAACGGTGTTAAGCAAACAATTAGGCATGATGCTGTTAAGTGCATAGAAATTGTGGTTTCTGCATCAAGTATGGAAAATATCCATAAGCAAAGTTGGATTCAGGATAACGTTGAATTTGTACGGGACACGTTCGGTAATGAAAGCTTTTTATCGTGCCGTTTGGATATGGACGAATCCACGCCGCATCTTCATTTTTATATATGTCCACTTGTACATAAAAGCGATGGGTTGCATCTTTGCGCAAAGCATTATGTAGGTGGTAGGGCTGCAATGGTTGCCTTACAAGACAAATACGCCGCCGCTATGGAAAAGCACGGTTTATGCCGTGGAGATAGCGTTAAAAACCAGCATATTGATACTAATAAGTTCTGGGATAAAGTAAAGCAAGAAACGATAGATAAAATTATCCGAGATATACATCGATAATTATTAAAATGAAAAATTTTTTAATTAAGTTTGCGTTTTTTTGAAAAAATGCAAACTTTTTCTTTTTCATCTGTCATAACTAAATTTGAAAGCAATATACGACGTTTATTACGATGTTAATTGAAACGTTAGTAACAACGTATAATACACGGTTTGCTTGTATTTGTAGTTACTTTTGTAATTATTTTTAAAATTGTAATAGTCCTTACTATTGTAATTCTTTTGTAGTTATACATTGTAATTATTAGTGGAGTTGGCCGTTGTAGCTGGCTTTGGCTTTTTGAAGTTGTAAGCTGTGGTTGCTTTCTAATCTATAAAGAAAGGAGAGATATAATCCATGGCTAATTATGAAAGAACCTTTAAAAGTTGGATTTGGACAGATGCTATGTTTGAACAATTAAACCCAATAGAGAAGTTATTTTACGTGTTGTTGCACACCGGCGAAGAAACCAGTGATACTTCTATTTTTACGATAACGGTAAAAAGAATCGCCTACCATTTAGGCCTTTCTATTGAAGAAACAAAATCGTTGATTGCTAACTTTGAAGAACGCGATTTAATTATGTATGATTATGAAAACCAAGAAGTGTTAGTGATTGATTATTTTAAGTTGAATCCCCCGAAGTGTCCATTGTACTACGAAGGATATTTTAAGGATTTAAGCAAAGTAAAAACCCGCGTTTTTATAGAGGAAGTTGCCGAAATTGCAAAAAGCTACGTTGTAACCATGAGTTTCCTTGCAGCATTAAGCGATTTTGTACCAATCAACGTAGATGATTACAAAATTAAACCTACAAGCATGACATTAGAAGATGCAAAGACTGTTCAAAAACGTGGTCGCACAGCAGCGCAAGGCAAAAAATTCGACGAAGACCCTGAACTTCCATTTTAATAAAAATTTTCTATGCAGAAAAAAACTGTATAAAAAAATCTTGCATAATTATCTTGAAAAATACAAGTCTGAAAAAGACAGAAAGAGGTTTCTTATGAACATAGGAATTATTGATGCTGATTTATTAGACAACGGGACAACCCACCCCAATCTTGTATGCGAGAAAATCAGTGGTTTTTACAAAGAGCAAGGACACAAAGTTGAACTGCTTACGGATTATGCAAAAATTAACAAGTATGATGCAGTTTTTATGAGTAAAGTTTTTAATTTCACACACGTGCCAATAGACGTTTTTGATAAAAAACGCTACCCCAACTTACATATTGGTGGGACAGGCTTTTTCTGGAAAGATTCACCTAATTTGCCAAATGAAATTGAACATCACATGCCCGATTATCATTTATATGATAAATACATAAGTGAGCAAATTTCAAAAGGTGTAAAGCCTTCTAACTTTAAGATTTATACTGACTTTTCTATCGGTTTCACAACCCGAGGTTGCTTCAGAAAGTGTCCATTTTGTGTGAATGAAAAGTATAACAGAGTGTTCAGACACGCACCCGTCAGCGAGTTTTTAGACAACGAACGTCCAGGCATTATTCTTTGGGATGACAACATTCTCGGCTATTCAAAATGGCATGAGGTTTTTGATGAACTCAATGCTACGGGAAAGCGTTTCCAATTTAAACAGGGAATGGATATGCGCCTGATGACTGATGAGAAAGCAAAAGTAATATCAAATTCTAAAATCGGCGGAGACTATTTGTTTTCGTTTGACAATATCAAGGATAAAGAAATCATTACGGAGAAGCTGGAATTGTGGCAAAAATACGCTACCAAAACTACAAAAATGTGTGTGCTGACAGGCTTTGATACTCAGGACGAAAGGGATATAGCAAACACCTTTGAGAGAGTAAAAATCTTAATGGAACACCGCTGCCTGCCTTATATCATGCGCCACGAAAACTATCAAAAATCAAAATACCGTGGCTTATACGTAACGTTAGCTCGTTGGTGCAATCAACCCAGCTTTTTTAAGAAAAAATCTTTTAGGGAATTCTGCAATTTAAACCAGGAATATCACAAAACGCCCAACACCTTATGTGCAGCTCTAAAATCATTAAAAGAGTTTGAAAAAGAGCATCCTGAAATTGCAAAAAAGTATTTTGATATGAAATGGATATAAAAAAATTTCTATGTAGAAAAACTGCATAAAAAAATGAGGTAACTTTTATAATTACATTAAAAATTCGAACTATTTCAAAAAATATTGAAAATCGTTAAACCAAATGATATAATATAAAAAATGAAATGGAGGAATTTTATGTATTTAACAAAAATAAATATCCCAACCGAATCTTATGCTTACGAAGGAAATTTCTTTGTAGAAGTTCAATATGACGACGAGGAAATATCCGTTTATCTGTACGACGTAACGAATATTGTGAAAATGTTAATGTTTAGGCTCCCGATAGATGATGTTCAAAGTGAAGAATACATTGTTAATTATATTGAATTGAACATCAGAAAATATATTGATAAATACATTGAAAAATATTATAACTGATATTAAAAAATAAACTGGCGACTTTGCATATTTGCAAGGTCGCTTTTTATGTTTTTGTTAATTGTTTTCTTTATATATCTTGCATAATTAAATTGAAATCTTAATGATGACATTGGAGATTAAATTCAAATAAAGGAGAAAAACAAAATGTTTAAAGAAGAAAATGACAAGAACGAACTTATTCTATCTGGAAAAATCGTGAATATTTTTCCTGCAAAAAACTGTGTGATAGTTACTTTACGCATAGGCAATCAAACTTTCCCTAAAGTTGTCTGTTGGCAAAACAACGCTGAACTAATTTTAGAAAAATACAAAGTGAATAGCGATATTTGTCTGTTATGCAACATTCAAAGTTCTTATTTTCAAGGGAAAATTACAACATCTATTTTTTGCACTGAAATTTTAAATGAGCCTATAACTGAATCGGATACATGCAATGATTTTCTTGTGAAAGGGCGCATTCGTTCGGTGTATGAAAGCAAACATTTAATTAAGGTGATTGTTGAAACAACAACCAATGGAAGATATTCCACAATTCCAATTTGCATTTATAACAATATGCCGCGATGGCACTATGAAAAACATCAACCTTTTTGCGCAAGAGGGACCGTGGAAACCCGCAGGAAGTCTTCAAATGGAAGAACAAATTATTTTACAAACTTTGTAGCATCGCATATATCGGATTATTAAAAATTACTATATTAAAAAAGGAGAATAAAAATGAACAACAACGTTAATTACAGAATAAACAACACAATAATAAATGAACAAGAATTTAAAAGGTATGTTTTTGGTACCGGTAAAGTATTAAGCGTTAAGGATCCAATGTTCCTTATGTGCGCTTTAGAAAAAGGTGAATATGTTATTGGTACAAACTATGATCCTTTTTCATTACAGAATGTATATCATTTCAAAAACAATACGTTTCGCGTGTATAATTTTGAACGCGGTTGTCATATTGAGCCATTAAATATCACATTAACATTTGAATGCGAAAATATGACAATCCAAGAAATTATTGAAGTGATTTTCAGATTTGGATGCCACGATGACCTTTTAATCAACCCAACAAGAGATATGTTAAATCTGAATAATATTAACAAATGAAATAGGAAACGTAAAAATAGGAGCTATCATCAGATAGCTTCTTTTTTTGTTTTTTAATAACTGTTTCCTTATTCAAAACCCTTGAAAACACAGGGTTTTTGTGGTATAATAAAGATGGTATATATGTTGCTTAGGATACCTTTTGCAAGATGAACAATTAACGAACCAATGTAGGTACCGAAGAACTTGCCCACTGGGAAATGCTTGGCACAATGATTTATCAGTTAACCAAGGATGCAACACCCGAAGAAATGCGCGAAGCAGGCTTGGGTGATTATTATGCAACCCGCGGTAAAGGCGTATTCCAGTCAAGCCCGTCAGGCGAACCTTGGACCAGCGCATATATCCAAGTGCTTGATGATCCGATCGCAAACCTTACCAACGATATGGCGGCAGAACAAAAAGCCCGTGCCGCCTACGAACGCCTTATGAATTTAACCGATGATATCAGCGTTATTCAGCCACTTTCACTTTTACGTGAAAGGGAAATCGTTCACTTCCAGCGCTTTGGTGAAACCCTAATGAGCTTACAAACCGACTGTATGAAAGGGTATGCAAAAGGCTAAAAACAAAGGGTGAATATTTCTTAGAAAACAAGGGGACGGTTCTCCTGTATTGACAAAATAATTAAAGTTTTAAGGTTAATATTTTTGATTAAAAAAGGGAACGGTTAACATAAAAGGCAACCGTTCTTTTTTGTTTCAAAAATACTATTATTTTGCAGATTTCTTTACAATGCTACGGAATTTTTTAATATTTTCGCCCTTGACAAAAAATTTAAAAAGTTATATACTCTCAATTACAAATTTTTTAGTAGAACAAAAAATGTTAAAGAATGATGAAAATGAAAATTTTATTTCTTGGCACAGGGGCGGCGGACTGGACTGTAAATGATATAAATAATAGCGAATACAGGCGCAACCCTTATGCAAAAAGATGATGTTCTTGTTGCTTGCGACGGATTTGTTTTAGAGGTATAAAATGCATTTTAGTAAAGAAGCAAAAAACGCAATATATTTAGGCACAATGTGTTCATTTGCGTATCTTGTAGTTTATATAATCAGAAACGTTTTCAGTACCGTTAATCCACAGATGATATCAGAAGGGTTATTTGGCATTGAATTCGTTGGAACAATATCTTCTATCTTTTTTGTTGCCTATGCAGTAGGGCAACTTATAAATGGAATAATAGGGGATATAATCAAAGCAAAATATATGATTTGCGGCGGACTTGTTTTATCTGGTATTGCTAACCTGTTGTTTGGTTTAAATCCATCAAACATGATTTTTGCATACGTTACAAACGCCCTTTGCGCGTTCTTTTTATCAATGATATATGCACCAATGGTTAAGGTAATTGCAGATAGCACGTCATCAACCCATGCAGTTCGTTGTGTAACGGGCTTATCCCTTGCTTCCTTTATCGCATCTCCCATAACAGGTGTTTTAGCCGCAACGTTTAACTGGAAAACGGTGTTTGTTTTAAGCAGCGCCATGATAATCCTTGCAGGTGTGGTTTGCTATATTGTTTTTACCATATTTGAAAAAAACGGTATTGCGAAGTATAACGTTATAGAAAAACAACAAAAGGAAAAAGGAAATATCAAGCTTTTATTTAAACATCAGATTGTAAGATATACGTTTGTTTCTATTCTTACAGGTGTCATTCGTACGGCGGTAGTTTTCTGGTTACCAACGTATCTTTCAGAATATCTTGGTTTTAATCAACAAAGTGCATCTTTAATATTTTCAGGCGCAACATTGATAATTTCGTTATCCGCATTTTTAGCATTGTTCGTTTACGAAAGATTAAATCGCAATATGAATCTTTCAACGCTTATTTTCTTTGTAATTTCGGCAGTCAGCTTTTTAGGTGTTTACTTTGTAAAGCAACCGATATTAAATATTATTTTAATGATTATGGCAATTTTGATGTCCAATAGCGCCACATCAATACTTTGGAGCATCTATTGCCCAAGTTTAACCGAAACAAAAATGGTTTCAAGCGCAACAGGTTTTTTAGATTTTGTAAGCTATATGGCGGCGGCAATATCTTCAAAAGTGTTTGCTGATTCCGTTTCACAGATTGGTTGGGGAAATTTAATTCTCGTTTGGTTTGTACTTATGGCTATCGGCGTAATCGTAACAATACCTTTTAAAAAGATAAAAGCAGTTTCTTAAATGAAACTGCTTTTTTGTTTATGGAATAAGTTTTTCAAAAACTTTGCGTTCAAAGGTTTCCCAATCCAAAAGATTTTCCTTTTTTAATTATAACTGCCGACGTTTGTTTTCGGCAGTTTTTTTATAAAAAAATTTGCACATGCAAGTTCAAAATTGCTAAAAAATGTATAAACCAGTTTGACAAAGTGATACTAATAGTATATAATTACTATGTATGCAAAAAAATATTTTTTAAGGAGATTGTTACGATGAAAAAAAGTTTAGTTTTAATTTTGTGCTTAGTTTTAGCAGTTTCAGCGATTTTTGTTGGCTGTGGCACAGAAGAATCAGAAAACACACCTACAAATGCACCTGCAACAACTCTTAAATTTGGTATGGGCGTTTATAGCAGCACCCCTGCTGTTACAGATGCAACTGCTGATAAAGAAGGTACAGGTAAGTTAGATGTTACAGTTGCTGCTGTAACTGTTGATGCAAATGGCAAAATCGTTGCTTGTGCACTTGATACTGCAAGCAATACAGTAAAGTTTACTACTGATGGCAAAGCTGTTGCCAATACTGAATTCAAAACAAAGTATGAATTGGGTACTAACTACAACATGGTTGCTTACGGCAACGCAACAAAAGAATGGTTTGAACAGGCTGATGCTTTTGAAACTTTAGTTGCTGGCAAAACACTTACTGAAGTTAAGGCTTTACTTGGTGAAGAAAATAAGGGTACACAGGACGTAATTAGTGCAGGTTGCACAATTATGATCAATGAATTCGTTAGCGCTATTGAAAAGGCTTACAACAATGCTGCTGATTCAAAAGTAACTGCTGAAAACACACTTAAAGTTACAATGGCTACTGAACAGACCTGCACAGATGCTACTGAAGAAAAAGATGGTAGCAACAAGGTTTCAACAACAGTATTTGCTGCTGCTTTAGATAAAGACGGCAAAGTTGTTGCTGCTGCAAGCGATTGTGTAGAACTTGCTTTCTCATTCAATAAAGCAGGTGCTTCAACACTTGATACCACAAAGGCAGTTGTTTCTAAAAAAGAAGCAGGTACCAACTACGGTATGGTTGCTTACGGCAATGCTGCAAAAGAATGGTTTGAACAGGCTGCTGCATTTGATGCTGCATGCATTGGTAAAACCGCTACCGAGATCGCAGGTTTAATGGGCGCTGACGGTAAGGGTGTTGCTGATCTTCAAGCTGCAGGTTGCACAATCTACGTAAGTGGTTTTGTAAAGGCTGCATCAAAGATCTGATAAACAAAACAATATGAAAAAAAGGGGGAGCATATCCCTCTTTTTTATTTAGGATTATATTTATGAAAAAACGGATTTTCTGCGTTGTTTTAGCATTTTGTTTGACATTAAGCGCCCTTTGTGCTTGTCAGGAACAAAAACAAAAAAGTAAATATACAACCTATTCAATGGATTATTTTGATACGGTTATCACCATCACAGGCTACGAGTACACACAGGAAGATTTTGATAAAACTGCCAATGAAATGATAAAAATGCTTGGCGAATATCATCAGTTATATTCAATCTATCATAGGTTTGACGGCATTGAAAATCTTTGCGCTATAAATGAGCTTAAAGATGGGGCACACCGTACCGTAAAGGTTGATAAACGCATTATTGATATGCTTCTTTATGCAAAAGAAATGTATGAAATTACTGATGGCATAATGAACGTTGCTATGGGCAGTGTTTTATCCTTGTGGCACGATTACCGCACAATAGGTAAAGACGATATTCAAAACGCATCACTTCCGCCAATGGATTTATTGGAGAAGGCATCAAAACACACTGATATTACAAAAATGGTGATTGATGAAAAAAACAGTACTGTTACGTTATTGGATCCTTTAATGACGTTAGACGTTGGTGCCGTTGCAAAAGGTTATGCTACCCAATGCGTTGCAGATTTCTTTAAAGAAAAAGGCGTTACGGGATACGTTTTAAACGTAGGCGGAAACGTTTGTACTCTCGGTGGTAAAGCCGACGGCACAAAATGGACCGTTGGTATTGAAAACCCCGATGGCAATGATTATTTTGCCTATTTACAACTTGATGGCCAGTCAGTTGTAACAAGTGGTTCGTATCAGCGTTATTACTACGTTGATGGTAAAGCGTATCACCATATTATTGACCCCAAAACACTTATGCCTGCCCAAAATTATTTATCTGTTTCAATAATCTGTAACGATTCAGGATTAGGTGATGCACTTTCTACTGCGCTGTTTTGCCTGCCACAAAATGAAGGCTTGGCGTTGATTGAATCAATAGAAAACGCAGAAGCAATGTGGGTAACTGAATCAGGCGAAAAAACCTTTTCGTCGGGCTGGAAAAACTTTGAACATTAAAATAATATCCCCTTAAAATGAGGGGATATTTTTTTATTTGACGGTTATATTTAAAACCATAATTTGACTGTTTTTACAATGTATTTTACTTGACATTTGTTATCGTTTATTCTAAAATTAATAATGTGTTACTATGCTTATTATATATAACTATGTAGAAAGGTTTTGAATGAATATGGCAACTTATCTTCGTGGCATACATGTGCCCCACAGAAAAGGTACTAAAAATAGCGCGGTTGTAAGGATGGAAGCACCTAAAACCGTAACCATACCAATGGCAATGCACATTGGTAAACCTGCGGTTTGTTGCGTTAAAGTTGGGGACACGGTTAAGGTTGGCACAAAAATTGGCGAAGCAGATGGATATATTTCTTCTTCCGTTTATTCAAGTGTTTCCGGTAAGGTTGTTAAATTAAGAGAATATCTTATGCATAACGGTTTAACTACAACGGCCGTTGTAATTGAATCCGATGGTGAAATGCTTTCTGAAGAAACAATCGCCCCACCTGTAATCAATAATCAAAAGGATTTGGTTGAAGCTGTAAAAGCATCCGGTATTGTTGGTCTTGGCGGTGCAGGCTTTCCAACCAACGTTAAATTAGATGTTGATGCTCAGCGCATTGAATATCTTATTATTAACGGTGCTGAGTGTGAGCCTTACGTAACAAGCGATACTTACACCATGTTAAACCGTGCTGATGATATGGTGCTGGCGCTTAATGCTTTAAATAAATATCTTGGTGTTAAAAACGTTGTTATCGGCATTGAAAGCAACAATAAAAAAGCCGCCGATGCAATGAAAAAAATGGCAAAATCAATCACTGATTTTTCCGTAACCGTTCAAACACTTCCTGCGGTTTATCCACAGGGTGGTGAAAAGGTGCTTGTGTATCATTTGTTAGGCAGAAAAATTCCTGCAAATAAGTTACCTATTGACGTTGGCTGTATCGTGCTTAACTGCACTACGGTTGCATCAATCGGTGCATATCTTCGTACGGGTATGCCGTTAACAGAAAAATGCGTAACAGTTGATGGCGGTGCGGTAAAAACGCCTCAAAACGTTATTGCACCTATCGGTACTTCCCTTCAGGAATTATTTGATTATTGCGGTGGATTAAAGGAAGAACCTGCAAAAATTATCTATGGCGGACCAATGATGGGTATTACCGTGCCAAACACAGAGTTTTCCGTTATAAAAAACACCAATGCAGTTCTTGCATTAACGAAAAAGGAAGCAAAACTTCCTAAAACAACGGCATGCATTCGTTGCGGTGCCTGTGTTAATATTTGTCCATTTGGATTAGCGCCTGTAAGCATTGCGCAGGCTTATGAAAAAAAGGATGATGCTCAATTAAAGGAACTTTCAGTTCAATCCTGTATGGAATGTGGTTGTTGCAGTTTCGTTTGCCCTGCAAACCGCCCGTTAGTACAGATAAATAAAATGGCAAAACAGTTCGTAAACGAAAAATCAAAAAAGGAGTCTGGTAAATAATGAACTCTTTAACAAAAATAATGTGTTCACCCCATATCCATAGCGGTAAATCCACCACAGGAATTATGGGTGACGTTTTGATTGCACTTATGCCTGCAACAATAGCCGGAACCGTGATTTTCGGTTGGCGCGCATTACTTGTTATTGCAGTTTGTGTAATTTCCGCGGTGTTGTTTGAAGCGCTTTTTAATATTTTAATTAAAAAAGAACAAACCATCGGGGATTTATCAGCCGCGGTTACAGGTTTATTGTTAGCGCTTAATTTACCTTGCGAAATTCCACTCTGGCAATGTGCCATAGGTTCTTTATTTGCAATCGTTGTTGTTAAATGCCTTTTTGGCGGAATCGGCAAAAATCTTGTAAATCCCGCAATCACCGCGCGTGTGTTTATGCTTGTTGCATTTGCATCTATTGCAAAATCATCTTTCCCTGTGGATTCAGTAGCAAGCGCTACACCCTTAGAGGCAGAACAAATGCCATCATTACTTGATTTGTTTATGGGTAACTATGGTGGTGCTATTGGTGAAACCAGTACTTTGGCACTGCTTTTAGGCGGAGTTTATTTGCTTGTTCGCCGTGTAATTTCCTGGCATATTCCCACTGTGTTTATTTCAACAGTGTTTGTGTTCTCTTTCTTTATGGAAGGCTTTGATGCAATTGAAGCACTTGCTTTAATTATGTCAGGCGGTGTGTTTATCGGTGCATTCTTTATGGCAACCGATTACGTAACTTCACCACCAACTGCATGGGGTAAGGTAATATTTGGTTTAGGCGCAGGATTACTTACCTGTTTGATCCGTTATTTTGGCACTTATCCTGAAGGCGTTTCCTTTGCAATCTTGTTTATGAATATCCTTACGCCATATATAAGTGCCTGGACTAAACGTAAGATTTTTGCACAGGGAGGTAAATAAAAGTGAAAACACATTTAAAAAATCTTCTTGTATTTATTTCAATCTGCGCAGTAATAACCTTGTTGCTTGCAACTACAAATTATATTACCGCGCCGATTATTGAAAAAAATCAAAACGCTTCTGCAAATCAGGCGCTTTTAGAAGTTATGCCAAATGGCAAAGGCTTTGAAAAGGTTGATATTACTTCCTTTGAGCTTCCCTCAACAGTAACTGAAGCATATAAAGAAACTTCTGATCAGGGTTACGTTATTAAGTTGGTTACCGCAGGTTATGGTTCTGATATGGTTATTATGTGCGGTGTAAGTAAGGACGGCGTTGTTTCTGGTGCCGTATGCCTTTCTTCTAACGAAACCTTAGGCAAAGAAAAAACTTATGGCGAAAACTTTACTAATAAAGATCAGGCAGGCGTTGAAGCAGTAGAAACTATTGCAAGCGCAACAAAAACTACCGAAGCTTATAAAAACGCTATAAAAGATGCACTTAATACGGTAATTATTTTAGACGGTGGCTCGGTTGATATCCGCACCGAAGAAGAAATTTTACAGGATAATTTAAAAACCGCTTTACCTGATGGTGATGAGTTTGAAAAATTATTTATAGTAGAACAGTTTGAAGGAATTGATGATCTTAAAGCTGTATATGCTGCTAAAAACCAAACCGGTTATGTATTTGTTCAGGGCGAATACTTTATCGGTGTTAATGCCCAAGGCATAGTTGTTAATGCAAACGTTTCAAATCCGGGTGCTTACAAGATTGCCATTGAAAAAATCAAATCAACCACCGTTAGCGATATTGATTTAACTAAATACCCTGATTTACAAAAAACAGTTGTTTCTGCTAAAATGACTCAAACAGGCAACTATATTCTTGAAACCAAGGGCGCAGGTTACGGCATTAAGGGCGGTAACGAATATCATCCTGCATCAAACGAATATATTATTGTTCGCGTTGCTATAACACCTGATGGTAAAATATTAGACTGCTTAACGGTTTCAGAAAAAGAAACCGATGGATTAGGCGATGCTTGTTCTGATGAAAAATTCTACGGTCAGTTTGCAGGCAAAACTGAAGAAAACTATAAAGAAATTGATGCAATCAGCGGCGCAACAATGACAACTGATGGCTATAAACAAGCAGTTCAGCGTGCATTTGATGCAGTAAAAGTATTAAAAGGAGGGGTTTAATAATGAAAGAAAAATCTTCACTTTCCGTTTTATTTAACGGTATTATTAAAGAAAACCCTACCTTAGTTCTTATTCTTGGTACTTGCCCAACCTTAGCAACCACAACAACTGTTGATGGCGCATTTGGTATGGGTATTGCCGCATTGGCAGTGCTTTTATTCTCAAACGTATTTATTTCACTTTTACGCAATGTTATTCCCGAATCAATACGTATTCCTTGCTATATCGTAATTATCGCAGGATTCGTTACAATCGTTAAAATGTTGGTACAGGCATTTTTCCCGTCCTTGTATGAAGCCCTTGGGGTATATTTAGATTTAATTACGGTAAACTGCATTATTTTAGGCCGTGCTGAAATGTTTGCAAACAAAAACCGCGTAGTTGCTTCTGCCCTTGACGGTATCGGTATGGGCTTAGGCTTTACCTTGGCATTAACTTTAATGGCGGTTATCCGTGAAGTGTTCGGCTCTGCTTCCTTTGCAGGAATCTTAATTCCTTTTATGGAAAACTACAAGATTGAATTCTTAACAAAAGCACCCGGCGGATTATTGGTTTACGGCTTATTGATTGCTTTGATCTATGCCGTAACACACGGCAAGGCACCTAAAAAAACAACTTTTGCTTGTGCAGGTTGCCCTCATGCAAATAGCTGTGGCAACAGTGGATGCATTCAGGAAGGAGTTGAAAACTAATGGAAAATTTTAAAATTCTTATTATCATTCTTCTTTCCTCAGTTTTTGTAGATAACTACGTTTTAAGCCGTTTCTTAGGTATCTGCCCATTTTTAGGCGTATCGGAAAAAAGAGAACAGGCGGTTGGTATGGGTATTGCCGTAACTATTGTAATGTTAGTTGCAACGGCAATTACCTGGCCTATTCAGTACTTTGTTCTTAATTTCTTAAATCTTGGCTATTTACAGAATATCGTATTTATTTTAATTATCGCAACTTTCGTACAGATTCTGGAAATGGTACTTAAAAAGTTCATACCACCGCTTTATAAAGGTTTAGGCGTATATTTACCGCTTATCACCACAAACTGTGCCGTACTTGGCGTTACTATCAACAACATTATTGATGGTTATACTTTTGTTCAATCTATGGTTAGTTCATTAGGCTGTGGTCTTGGTTTCTTATTGGCAATGGTACTTTTTTCAGGTCTTCGTTCCCGAATTGATAATGCCCACGTTCCCAAAGCGTTTAAGGGGTTAGGCGTTACCTTAATTGCCGCATCCTTTATTTCACTTGCGTTTATGGGATTTGGTGGTATTGTTGAAAATATTTTTAACTAAAAAGGAGTGTTGACAATGGAAATATTGATAGCATTTCTTGTCATGGTTGCAATTGCTGTAATTGCAGGGCTTTTGTTATTGGTGTGTTCGCATTTCTTTGCGGTTCAGGAAAATCCTTTAAAAAAGGAAATCCGCGCATGCCTTCCGGGTATCAACTGCGGTGCCTGTGGATATAAAGGCTGTGATGATTATGCAACGGCTTTGGCTGAGGGCAATGCAAAACCAAATCTTTGTATTCCCGGTGCGCAGTCTGTTGCAGATCAGATTGGCGAACTTTTAAATATTGAAGCAGAACCCTTTAATGATGTTGTTGCATTTATTAAATGTAACGGCACCTGCGAAGCAACAAGCAAAATTGCAGACTACGATGGCGTTCAGACCTGTGCTGCCGCTTCTATGATATATGGCGGCGATAATTCCTGCAGATTCGGTTGCTTGGGATATGGCGATTGTGCAGTTTCTTGTCCTAATAACGCCATTTGTCTTACTGATGGCATTGCAAGAATTGATACTTCACGTTGCTTAGGCTGTGGAATTTGCGTAAGCGTTTGCCCAAAACGTATTATTTCAATGGTTCCCCAAAAAACAAAAACCGTTGTAATGTGCAGTAATACTCAAAAAGGTGTAGATGCAAGAAAAGCTTGTAAAAATGCTTGTATCGCTTGTAAAAAATGCGAAAAAACCTGTCCCCATGGGGCAATTACCGTAATAAATAATTTAGCGGTTATTGATTACAAAAAGTGCACAAACTGTGGTGCTTGCGTTAAAGAATGTCCCACAGGTTGCCTGAAAACAGTGTTTTTCCCAAATATGCCCGATGATGCAACCTGTAAGTAATATGGAAGAAAAAACTATAACAAAACGTAAAATACGCAACGATATAATTTTAATTCTATCATTATTATTGATCGCAGTTATCGGCATTGTGTATCTGTTTTGCTTTAAAAGTGCAGGTGATACCGTAAAGGTTACCGTTGACGGTAAAATCTACGGCACTTATGCTTTAAATAAAAATATCGCCGTTGATATTTATTCAGGTGTGGATGATAAATATTTAAACCGCCTTGTTATAAAAGATGGTAAAGCTTATATGGAATACGCTACCTGTCCTGATGGTATATGCGTCAAGCACAGGGCGATTTTTCGTGATGGAGAAAGCATTGTGTGTCTTCCGCAAAAAGTAGTAATTACGGTTATTACTAATGGTACTGACGATCCTGATATTGTAGTATAGGAGTAAAACTTTTGTGAAAATCAAACCAAAAACCATAGCATTTATAGGTATTGGCACAGCGCTTGCAATGATATTGGCGTACTTAGAAGCCCTTATTCCACCGCTTTTTCCTGCGGTTCCGGGAATAAAAATGGGGTTGCCTAATATTATTATTGTGTTTTTGCTTTACAGAAAAGGTCCTCTGTTTGCGTCAACTGTTTCGCTTTTAAGAATTATTTTAGTAAGCATACTGTTTGGTAATTTAATGGCGTTCTTTTATTCGCTGGCAGGTGGTGTACTTAGTATGCTTGTTATGGTTTTGCTTGGCAAGTTCAGAATTTTATCTACTGTTGGTGTCAGTGTTGCAGGTGCTGTTATGCATAACGTTGGGCAAGTTTTAATTGCCATGTTACTACTTGAAACACCTCAGCTTATGTATTATTTGATTATTCTTACTATAACAGGTACTATTGCGGGCATTATGATAGGTTTGTGCGGTGCAATGCTTATTAAACGCGTTCCTAAAAACATTATATAAAAACAATATTTCTGCCGGATTTTGTCCGGCAGTTTTTTTACTTGCAAATAAAAAAATATGTGATATAATGCTTAAAGTAAATTGTTTAAGAATAAACGTTAAGGAGAAAATTCAAATGAAAAAGATTTTAGCAATTTGTTTGGCATTAATGCTTTTATTTGCGTTTGTTGCTTGTGATGAAGCTGAAAATACCGATGCAACCGCTTCAACACCAACTGCAACAGTTCAGGGCGATGAAGCAACACCTACTGTAAGTGGTGAAGCAGATCCAACAAACACTCCGGAAGCAACTGCTGGCGCACAAGCCACCGCAACTGCAACCGCAACTGCAACTACAACAACTACAACTGCACCAAGCCATACGCATTCTTGGGGTAATTGGACTTTGGTAACAAAGGCATACGTTGATAAAAAGGGTAGCGAAAAGCGTGTTTGCTCAACTTGTCAGGCTACTGAAACAAGGGAAAGAACTGCAAATGCAACGTACAATTCATTCTACGATGGCGGATACCAGTACGTGCTTTCAAGCCACAATGATTTAACTGCATTTAATATTATGGGCTACGCTTGCCATGAATTCCATCAGTATATGTATAAACCCACCAAAAGAACGGTTATTCTTAACGAATTAACCAAGTATTTTAATATGGACGATAAGATGAAAAACAGCGTTTTAGAAGATATGAAGTGGTATGAGTATAACGAGGCTACTGATGAAATCACCCTTAGTTATAGCGCAGAAAGTTGTAATTTCTTATTAGAAGGCTACAAGCATCTTGGCGGTAATAAGTACGCAACCTATTATTCAGCAGAAGAATTTTATATTGAAGATGACACACAAGTTATTAAATATTACAAGATAGAAATTGAGTATAACAGAAGTAACGGTGGCACAAACAAATTTGTTTCCGTATATCTTGTTGACGCTGTACCTAATGACGTTATTAAACCTGCAACAGGCGAATGGTACGATAATCAAGCATAATTAAATTAAACTGCCGACAATGTTCGGCAGTTTTTTTATTTTATAACTGGTGGTGATTACAAAGTTTGGTTAAACTTGACATTATATATAAAATAATATATAATTAACATAGTATGCCAAAATATTTTAAAAAGGTGTTTTTATGAAATTATTAAACAAAAGATTTATAAAATTACTTTACGTTTTGTGCGATATTATTGCAGTAAGTCTTGCGTCTTTGGTGGCAGTTGTTGCCTCAAATGCAGTAAATACTATTGAGAGTGCTTACGTAATGTATCTTTATGCATTGATTTCAAATGCTATCATTACTGTTGCAGTTTTTCTTTTGCTTAAAATGTATAATAACCTTAATCTTTACGTCGGTGCGTTTGAAGGGCTTAAACTTGTGCTTTCCTGTATCGTCATAACAGTACTGCACTTTGTTGAAATGCAGTTCATTTTCAAGATGAATGATACTTTGGATTTAGCATATATACTTGTCTTCTTCCTTTTAATCATTGCATTAACAATGATACCAAGGTATTTTAGGCGTGCTATTGCCGCAATAAAAGCCTACGTATTAAACTACATAAATGGTGATAGAACTCCTGTTATGATTATCGGTGCAGGTGATGCAGGCGTTTCACTTTTAAGGGAAATTGAGCGTTCTGATAAAATTTCTTATGCAGTAAAATGCTTTGTAGATGATGACCCTGTAAAAATCGGCACTTATATTGACGGTGTTAAAGTTGAAGGCAACAGATATGCCGTTCCTGAACTTGTAAAAAAATACCGCATTGAAGAAATCTATATTGCTATGCCTTCCTGCGGTGGTGAAGTTGTTGAAGAACTTTCCCGCATCAGTAAGGATTGTGATTGTAAAGTTAAAACTTTGCCGGGAATGTATCAGTTCATTAACGGTGAAGCATCAATTAAACAGTTTAGGGAAGTCAGCATTGAAGATCTTCTTGCCCGTAAAGCCATAAACGTAAATCTTGATAAAGTAATGGATTACGTTACCGGCAAAGTAGTACTTGTTACAGGCGGTGGCGGTTCTATCGGCAGTGAGCTTTGCCGTCAGATAGCAAGCCATAACCCTCATCAGCTTATTATTGTTGATATTTATGAAAATAACGCCTACGATATTCAGCAGGAACTTTTGAAAAAGCATCCTGCATTAAACCTTAAAGTTTTAATTGCATCAGTTCGCGATTCCAAAAGAATGGATAAGATTTTTGAAACATATAAACCGCAGATTGTATATCACGCCGCGGCACATAAACACGTTCCTTTAATGGAAGATTCCCCTAACGAAGCCATTAAAAACAACGTTTTCGGCACGTTAAAAACCGCAAAGGTTGCAGATAAATACGGTGTTAAAAAGTTTGTTCTTATTTCTACCGATAAGGCAGTTAACCCAACAAACGTAATGGGCGCAACAAAACGTATTTGTGAAATGATTGTTCAAAGCTTTGATAAAAAATCAAAAACAGAATTTGTTGCAGTTCGTTTCGGTAACGTTTTAGGTTCTAACGGAAGTGTTGTACCCCTGTTTAAAAAGCAGATTGAAGCAGGCGGTCCCGTTTACGTTACACACCCTGAAATTATCCGTTATTTTATGACTATTTCCGAAGCCGTTGCGCTTGTTATTCAGGCAGGTGCCTACGCCAAAGGTGGCGAAATCTTCGTGCTTGATATGGGTAAGCCCGTAAAAATATTAGATTTAGCCGAAAATCTTATCAGGCTTTCAGGTTTTGAACCTTATAAGGATATTGAAATTAAGTTTACAGGTCTTCGCCCAGGTGAAAAACTTTATGAAGAAATGCTTATGAGTGAAGAAGGCCTTGCAGAAACAGAAAACAAGCTTATTCATATCGGCAAGCCTATTGAAATGGATGAAGAAGCTTTCTTTGAACAGCTTGAAAAGCTTAAGGACGTAATGAAAAAAGAACCTAACAATGCCCGTAAACTTATAAGTGAAATGGTGCCAACCTACACGGGCAACAGTGATTTATCCAATGTGTAAAAAGATTTTTAAATGGGGTTTTTGGATACTAACCATTTTAATAATGGTGCTGATATTTGTTTTTTCTCATCAAGAAGCGCCTAAATCCCAAAAAACAAGTGAAAGCTTTACGAAAAAAGTGCTTTCTATATCCAAAAACTTTAAATCGCTACCTGAAATTAAACAAGATATTGTTGTTGAAAAAGTGCAGTTTTCCGTTAGAAAAGCGGCGCATTTTTCCGTTTATACTCTTTTAGGCATATCTTTATTAAGCGCGATGCTTTTAACCTTTAAAAAGCGGTTTTTGTGGCTTTATAGCTACATAATCTGTACCGTTTATGCAATCAGCGATGAAATCCACCAGCTGTTTGTTGTAGGCAGGTCTTGTCAGGTAGGGGATATGTTCATTGATTCAATGGGCGCGCTTTCAGGCATATTGATAGTTTTAATAATTACAACACTATATAAATACCAAAAAATAAAAAAGGCAAAACGTTAAGTTTTGCTTTTTTTGTTTATTTATTCATATTATAAATAAGCCTTAAACCTTCTAACGTAAGGCGTGAATCAACTATATCAATAGCTTTTGTGTGCACTGCAATAGTTTTTGCAAGTCCGCCCGTTGCAATTACTTTGGCGTTTTCAAAGCCTTGCTCTTGCTTCATTTTGCCGATAATGTATTCAATCTGACCAATGTAACCATATAAAAGACCTGCCTGCATACATTGTACGGTGTTTTTACCGATAACGCTTTGAGGCAGATTAAGTGCGATAGGTGGAAGATTTGCTGCCCTTTCGCTTAATGCATCGGAAGAAACCTTTACGCCTGCTAAAATGCAACCGCCTAAAAATTCGTTTTTCTCGTTGGTTGCACAAATGGTAGTGGCAGTACCAAAATCAATGGTGATAACAGGTCCTCCGTAGCGTTTTGTGGCAGACACACTGTCACAGATAATATCTCCGCCTGTTTCTTTGGGGTTATCAATCTTTATGTTTAAGCCTGTTTTAATACCTGCGCCAACGATCAAAGGCTTTTTGTGAATATAATCAGTAAGCATGTGCTCTATGGTGAAGTTTATTGCAGGCACAACTGAGGACATTATTATACCTTCAATCTGATCAGGGGTAATACCGCTTGTTTTAAGCATTTCAACAACTGTGATGCCGTATTCATCACTTGTCTTTCTTAAATCTGTGGACATACGCCAGGTGCCTTTTAACAATTCATTTTCAAACACGCCAAGCTTTACGTTGGTGTTGCCAATATCAAGTACAAGAATCATTTATTTTACCTTCTTAATTTCTTTAATGTTTAAAAGCCTTACGATTGCAGGGCTTAAAACAATGTTGAATAAAAGTTCAAACACAAAGTTGATTAAGCCAAGCTCCATTATAAAGAACATAACAAGATCGCCACCGCCAGCCCATTCTTTAATTGTTTCCATAAAGAAAACAAAACAACCTAATAAAAATACGCCTGTGTTAACAACGGGGCAAACTATTGCAGAAGCAATAACTGCAAGGTATTTGTTTTTCTTTTCTATTGCCTTATAGGTAAGCCCTGAAAATAAACCTGCAAGCGTTCCCTTTAAAAGAACGGTAATAATAGTACCTAAAACGTCAATAGCCAAGAAAGAAGCCGCATCACCGTTTAAAAGCACTACCATACCAAACACAAAGCCAAGCCACGTTCCAAGCCCAACACCGCCAACGGCAGCACCGATAACGATAGGAACAAGCACCAAGCTAACCTGGAACATTCCAAACCTAATAAACGCCCCCATAAACTGCAAAATAATAACAAGTGCAGTAAGGGCGGCGCCTATAACAAGAGTCTTAGTAGATAATTTTTTCATTTTTCTCTCCATTCCGTGTTCTTAAAGAATCACATATGAATATAATAATTTTTGTAGTTTCTTTTATTTTATGCTCTCTGAATACTTAACCAGTAGAACTAAAACCTTAACTACGTTTATATTATATATCTATTATATAATTATTGCAAATGGTTTTTAATTTAAAAAAAAGAACTGCCTATAAAAGCAGTTCTTTTACTTTTTGTGCAAGATTTAAAACAGGCTTGCTTGTTTTTAAAGCGTATTGCATAGCTTTAAATGCACCGCCATTGTTTTCTTCAACGTAGCAAATTACAAGGTCTGCTCTGTCTATCAATTTTTTATTGCGGGTTTCTATTGCGGATTTTGGAAAAGCAACAGAAGATTCATAGCATATTTCAATATCGTTATAATAATTTTCAAAAGATTCCCTGTTGTTTTCATATTCTGCCGTAGAGTAGGGCAAAACAAGAATCAATGAATTATTATAATTACCGTAATCACTTTGAAAATTTTTTATGCAAGAAGAAACAAGCGTATCAAAATCACCGTTGTGTCCAACTAAAAAATCAACGTACTCGTTTTCATTAACGAGTTTTTTTATTTGTTGCATCAATAACTTTTCTAAAATATTATGATTATAAATACGTCTGTGTCCAAAAAATGCAACGGTGTAAATATCAAGCATAACAATAAATACAATACCTTTCAAATTACTTACAATATACAGTTTAACATAATGGTAAAAACATTACAAGTATTTAGTATAAAAATATTCAATTTAACTGTAAAATATAGTTAAGAAAGGTGGTAAGGATATGGATACACATAAAAGGCTCAGGCAATTATTAAATGAACGTGGTTGGACTGAGTATCGTTTATCAAAAGAATGTGGATTATCTGAATCCACCATAGCAAATATTTTCAGAAGAAATACGCTTCCATCAATAAGCACTCTTGAAGCCATTTGCAAAGGCTTTGGAATAACGGTATCACAATTTTTTACTAATGGTGATATGGTTGAAATGACGCCTGAAATCAAAGAACTTTTTGATTCTTGGGTCAGTCTTACTGTTGAGCAAAAGCAAGCAGTTATGCAAATGATACACGCTTTTAATAAAAAATAAAGGACTATGATTAACATAGTCCTTTTTTATTTTATTGAATTAGTCAATTGGCTTCATGGTGGGGAAGCACAAAACGTCCCTGATAGAAGCAGAGTCTGTTAAAAGCATAACAAGACGGTCAATACCAAATCCTAAACCGCCTGTTGGTGGCATACCGTATTCAAGTGCGGTAACGAAATCGTAATCCACCTGTGCGTTTGAATTAGGTTCTTCTTCTTTCTTTTTAGCAACCTGTTTTTCAAAACGTTCTCTCTGGTCAATGGGGTCGTTAAGCTCAGAGAATGCGTTACCAAATTCAGTTGCATTGATAAAGTATTCAAATCTCTCTGTAAAAGCGGGGTCAGTAGGCTTACGCTTTGCAAGAGGACTGTTTTCAACAGGATAATCATAAATAAAGGTAGGCTGAATAAGATTTTCTTCAACAAAAGCATCAAAGAACTCAACTAAAACAGTACCCTTTGTTGCATCTTCCGGAACGGGCACGTGCTTTTCCTTTGCGCAAGCGCGGGCATCTTCATCAGTCTTCCAATCGTTGTAATCACAGCCTGAATACTTCTTAACTGCTTCAACCATTGTTAAGCGTTCCCATTTGCCCATATCAATTTCTTTGCCCTGATAGGTAATCTTTGTTGAACCGCAGATCTTCTCTGCAAGCATAGTATAAAGCTCTTCAACAAGATCCATCATACCCTCAAAGTCAGTATAAGCCTGATATAATTCAATGGTAGTAAATTCAGGATTGTGCTTTGTATCCATACCTTCGTTACGGAAAATTCTGCCAACCTCGTAAACGCGGTTAAGTCCGCCAACGATTAAGCGCTTTAAGTAAAGCTCAGTTTCAATACGAAGATACATATCCATATCTAACGTGTTGTGGTGTGTTTTAAAGGGACGTGCAGAAGCACCGATTTCAAGGGGAACAAGAATAGGTGTATCAACTTCCAAGAATCCCTTGTTGTCAAGGTAATTTCTGATTTCCTTTAAAATTTGTGAACGCTTACGGAAAACGTCAGCCACGTCAGGATTAACGATTAAGTCAACCTCTCTCTGACGGTAACGTGTGTCAACGTCCTTTAAGCCGTGGAACTTTTCAGGCAAGGGTAAAAGTGATTTTGAAAGCATTTCAATCTTGTGAACGTGGATTGAAACCTCACCTGTCTGTGTGCGGAAAACAAAGCCTTCAACACCAACAATATCACCGATATCCATCTGCTTGAAAGCCATATATTCGTCAACACCGATATCGTCACGGCGAACGTAAAGCTGAATAAGACCCTTTGCATCGCGAACGTGTGCAAAGCTTGCCTTACCCATAACGCGCTTGGACATCAATCTGCCTGCAATTTTAACTGTAATTTCATCACCATCGTTAAAATTATCAATAACGTCCTGTGAGTAATGTGTAAAATCGTATTTTGTAATTTCGTAAGGATTCTTGCCCTGTTCCTTAAGGTTCTGTAACTTATCACGGCGAACCTGTAAAACCTCGCTTAATTCCTTTTGAGTCATAGTATTTTCTGACATATTCTAAACTCCTGAAAGTTAATTATTCTTTGGGTAAAATCTCCATAAGCTTGTAAGAAAGAACTCCATCGGGAGTATTGATCTTAACGGTCTGTCCCTTTTTCTTCTTTAATAAAGCGCTACCGATAGGGCTAAGGTTTGAAATCTTGCCATTAAGTGGATCTGCTTCGCTTGAACCGATAATATCAAAGATAAATTCTTCCTTTGTCTGCATATCCTTAATTCTGATTTTTGAACCGATACGAACTTCATCGTTAGGAAGCATTGAATCGTCAATAACAACAGCTTCTTCAAGCTGCTTCTGCATTGCAAGAATTTCAACTTCCATTTCAGCCTGATCGCGTTTAGCTTCATCGTATTCAGCGTTTTCAGAAAGGTCGCCTAATTCTCTTGCAGCCTGAATTCTTTTTGCGATTTCAGGGCGCTTAACTTTAAGATAGTAATCAAGTTTTTCCTGAAGTTTTGCTTTACCTTCAGCGGTCATTAAGTTTTTATTTTCACTCATTATAAATAACCCCTTTTAAAAATATTATTTTATATTATATTACTTAAACTAAATTATGTCAAACGTTTAAAAGCTTTTTGATGGCTTCATAAACGCCTTTGGCGTAAAAGATAAAGCCAAGCTCGTTGGGATGCAGTGTTTTATCAGCAAAATAATCTTCGTGATGGGGAACAAAATCCTTACAGTTAATAACGGTTACGTTGTGCTTTTTTGCACAGTTCGTAATCTGTTCTCGTATATCTTCTAAACTATATCCGTTTCTTAAATCACCTTGTATTCCGCCCCTATATATTGGCAACAATGCAAAAATCGGGGTAGTGGGGTAGATTGCTTTTAATTTTTTAAAGTATGCATCGGCGTTTTCTTTAACGTTTTGCTGTCTTGACCAATCGTTTGTGCCGTAAGCAACGGTAATAATATCGGGGGCAAAATTAAGGTTTTCATCAAGATTGCCTTCATAAAAAACGTCGCCACCGATACCTTGGTTTAAAACGCAGGCGTCTAAATTATATGCAAACATATTAACGTAAGTTAAATACGGGTGGTTTGTAACGTAACCCTGTGTAATTGAATCACCTAACGCAAGCAATTTATGTTTACGTGTAAAGGGTTTGATTTTACCGTTGATTTCAAAATTTTTAATGCCTACACCCGCAAGATTAGGCAGATATAAGGTAACCCTTCTTTCGCCCTGCTTTTTTAATGGAATAACCATCGTACCTTCTTCAATTGCTAAATCGTTATGATAGCTAAAGGTGTTAATACCGTCTTCAAGCACGTCAAGGCTAAAATATTCTTTGCTTGAACCCTTAAAAACAACGTAATCAAACTTAATTTCTGTTGCTGTTGTATAAAACTCAACAAACATACTTGAAGTTGAATTGGGGCGGGGAAAAAATCCGCGATCGTAGGCAATTTTAAACTGTTTATCTGTAAAACGTTTAGGAAAAATATATCCATTTTTTTCTTCTGTAAAAACGTAGCCGAACAAGTATTTTAATAAATCGTTATTAGATAATTTCATAAAGTACACCCCTTTTTTAACTTGAAATATTTTATCATAAAACACTGTATAAAACAAGTATAGTTTTTAAATTCTTGCACACAATTATTGTAATGAGTTTTTAAAGGGGTGTTTTTATGAAAAGTAATATTAAATGCGATGCGCAAAACTGTATGCACAACTGTTCGGGGTTATGCGATGCGGCGGTGGTGCATATCCGCGATGGAAAAGACGATCCGCAAAGCTCCCGTTGCACAACCTACGCATATAGGGTTTCAGGGTACGGAAGCCGTCTTTTAATGGAAATGGGTGAAGATATGTCCTTAGATAGATACAACAAGGAAGAAGATATACCAATCGCCTGCGGTAAGTTTGATTGTTGCCATAATGAAGACTGCTCTTGCACCGCAGGAAGCATCCACGTTCTGTCGCCAAAGGATTCAATCAGCCATCAATGTTGTTGCAATACCTATAAGCCAAAATAAAAAAGTTCGGGTCTAATCCCGAACTTTTTATTTTAATTTTTAGGCAGATAAAACATTTCCTGATCAGAATAAACGTATTTTTCACCAAACGTTCTATCTTCATCGTAATTGTAAACGTTTCTTTCCAATATGTTGCCAAACGCATCGTATTTAAGTTGGGCTTTTTCGGTTGTACCGTTATGGTTGTAAACGTTTTCTTCTATCAGGTTGTTGTTAACATCATATTTGTATTCCCAGCCCCAAGTAAGAACTAAAGTGTCATAAAACTTTTTGTCAACTACGTTGCCTTGTGCATCGTATTTATATTGATGTTTGCCAAGATAGTTTCCGCTAAGACCATAAAAGGTTTCTTCAATCATGTTTCCTTGCGCATCGTAAATGTACACGTCTTTATCTGCGCCCGTAACGTCAGAATGTTCTGAATATACAGTTCCTTTTTCAATTAAATTGCCCGAAGCATCATACTTATAATAATCAGTAGTTATTAACAAGTCGTCTGCATTATATTCTTTAATTTCTGTAATGCGTAAACTTGAATCGTAACTGTATTTTAAGGTTTTTAATAACACACCGTTATCAAGCATTTTTTTGCTTATTAAACAACCGTTTGCATCATAAATACAGGTGAATTCAGTAACAGTTTTTGTTTCGGTTTCTTTATCAAAGCTAATCTGTTTTATACTTGAACCTTTTTCATCAAACCATTCTTCGTAACAAGAAGTGTTGGTATCGCGCTTCTTGTATTTTTTAGAACCGTCTTCGTAATATTCGTAAGTATATTCGTTAACATTATATTTATCGTCCGAAGCGGTAGTAACGGTTTCTTGTAAAATATTACCTTTTTTATCAAAAACGTATTTTGTTTCTTCAATAAAGTTGCCGTCTAAATCCGTTTTTGTTACGCATTTGAATTTTGAAAACGTTTCAAATATACTGTCAGGATCTTCGCACTTATCGCAATCAAGCATATGCTCATAGGCGCTTTTATAATCGCCATTGTCTATTAAGGCTTGAATTTCCTTGCCGTGATTATCGGGAAGCCCAAAAAACGCTACAAAACAAATACTAAAAACAAGTATAACGATAACGCCAATTAAAACAACGGTTGCTAAATCAAAATTTTTCTTTGCTTTTGCCATTTAAAACACTTCCTTTGTGATTTTAGTTTTTTGAATTAAGATACTCCTGCCAAACAAGCATATCCGTTAATTTTTGTGTGTAAATAACGCCGTCAGCATCAATATCAATGCGCTCTACCATTTGCATAGCTTCATCAATTAAAGCTTCTTCATCTAAAAGTTGTTCAGCCTTAACAACGTCTGCAAGCTTTGGCTTTGTGGCGGGGTGGCGGGGAGTAAATACCGTACAGCAATCTTCAAAAGGTAAAATGGAAGTTTCATAAGTGCCGATATTTTTTGCAATTTCCATAATCTCTAATTTATCCATACCAATTACGGGGCGGAAAACAGGCAGGTTAACTGCACTGTCGGTACAGTTAAGGCTTTCCATTGTCTGACTTGCAACCTGACCGATACTTTCACCTGTAACTAACGCACCGCAGTTTCTGAGCCTTGCAATACGTTCTGAAATCTTCATCATAAAGCGTCTTGTTAAAATGGTCATAAACTGGTCGGGGCACTTATCGTAAATGGATTCCTGAATATGCGTAAAAGGCACAACAAAAACTGAAAGTCTTGTTACGTAAGCGCATAATTCCTGCGCAAGTTCATAAACTTTTTCCTTTGCCCTTTCACTTGTGTGGGGGAAAGAATAAAAATGCACGCCGTCAAGCTGAACGCCACGTTTTGCAATCATATAACCTGCAACCGGTGAATCAATACCGCCGGAAAGTAAAAGCATAGCACGTCCATTTGTGCCGATAGGAAGTCCGCCAACTGCCATAACGTCTTCAAAATAAACGTAAGCACCGCGGTCCCTGATTTCAACCTCAATAAACATATCAGGATTATGTAAGTTTACTTTCATATTTGGCATATTTTCTAAAATGCCTTCGCCAACCTTTGCGGCAATTTCAGGTGATTCCATAGGAAAACGCTTGTCAGCACGCCTTGCCTTAACCTTAAAGGTAGCGTTTGTAATACCCGCTTCTTTAAGCATTTCAACTGCGTTTTTAATGCAAAGATCAATATCCTTTTCAAATTCCCTTGCAGGTGAAAGTGCGTGGATACCAAATATCTTTGAAAGCCTTTCTAACGCTTCGCCAAGATCCTTGGGATCGATGTTATAAACAAAAATTCTGCTTTGACTAATTGAAACGGTAACGCCTTCAAACTTCTTTAAAGATGCTTTCATATTATTCATAAGTGTTTTTTCAAAAAATGGGCGGTTAAGACCTTTTAAGTGAATTTCACCCACTTTTACAATTATCATATTGCGGTAATCCATTATTTTTTCCTACTTCCTTTTGTATTTGCGAAGATAATTTACAAAATATTCTATCTTTTCTACTGCCTGTTCTGCTTCTTCTAACGTGTTATAAGCACCAAAACTTATTCGAACGGTGCTTTCTGCAATATTAAGCGGTAAGCCTATTGCATCTAAAACGTGGCTCACCTTACTTGAACGGCTTGTGCAAGCGCTTCCTTTACCGATAATAACGTCGTTTTCTAACGCGTTTTGTAAAGAAGATGCCTTAACCCCTAAAAATGCTACGCTTAAAACGTTAGGGGAAGAATTGGGGCAGATAAACTTAACGTCAGGGATTTTTGATAAAAGGGAAATGTATCTCTCTTTTATTTTATCAAGGTTTTCACCAAAGCCTTTTAATTGGCTTACGGCTTCACCAAAAGCAATGATTCCAGGAACGTTTACCGTGCCTGAACGCTTATTTTCCTGTTGCCCACCACCAAATATAAACGGGGTAAAGGGCACGGTCTTTTTTATGTATAGCGCACCAATGCCTTTAAGCCCGTGAACCTTGTGCGCGCTGATGGAATACAGGTCAATACCTAACTCTTTCATATCTGTGCATATATGCATAAAAGCCTGAACACCGTCAGAATGGAATAACGTATCGGGGTTTTTCTCTTTAACTGCACTGCATAACGTTTTTATATCGTTTATAGCGCCGATTTCGTTATTTACGTGCATAATGCTAACAAGGGAAGTGTTTTCATTCACTAAATTTTTAAGTGTTTCTACTTCTACAACACCAAGATTATTAACAGGGCAGTAAATAACTTTAATATTACGCTTTTTTAAGCTTTCTGCGTAGTTTAATATTGCGTGATGCTCGTAACAAGACACTATAATCTCACTGTTATCCCGTGCTAAATTAAGTGCGGTGTTATCGCTTTCTGTTCCGCCGGAAGTAAAAAGCAACTCTTTATCACTGCAATTAAGCGCCTGGCTTATTATCTTTTTTGCGTTTTGCATCTTCTTTTCTGTTTTTAAAGCAGAATAATAGGGGGAAGAAATATTAAAATAATCTTCTTCCTGCGCTAAAACGTAAGCATCAACAACTGCTTTTAACGGCTTGGTTGTTGCCGAATTATCAAGATATATCATCTGTTAAGTTCCTTAGTTAAAAGTTTTAAAAGGTCTTCTTTCGGTTCAAAAACAATAACGCCCTGTTCACCGCGCTCATAAAAAAGCATATATTTCTTCTCGTCTTCATTAAGGGAACAGTTTGTAACCTTTATATTTATTGCGCTTAATTTTTCTTTGTTGTATTTTTCAATGCGCTTTAATGCGTTTATGGGAAGATTTATAACTTCTTTCCTTGTATTAAGATTTTTAATTTTTGCAATAATTAAAGTATCGTCTTCAATAATATAATCGTATTCAAGCAACATTTCGTCTTTATATAAAAAACAAACGATAGTGCCAACAACCGAAACAATTAAAGGAATAACGTCAAAAATAGTTACAGCCTTTGATGCATCGCCTACAACAAAAAATACTGTTATAATTGAATATATAGCAAAAAGGCTTAATGCTGCTGCCAAGGCATATAAAAAATTATACTTAAATTTATCCTTTTTCTGCTGTTCTTCGTCATATCTTCTGATGGTTTGTTCAATTCTGTCCATAATAAAAAAACACCTCGCAAAGATTTTAACATAAAACAGTTAAAATATCAAGGTGTTTGTTATGTTATTTCTTTTTAAAATCAAGCCTGAACATTGCAATTATTATAGAAGTAATGTTAAAACATTCTGCCAGTATTCCGCCAATTGAAAAATTGCATATATTATAAATTAACCAAAGCGGACATCCAATTAAGGTGTATATTCGCACTTTTTTTGCTTCCTGTTGTTTAAGGCCAAAGGTAGAAACTATCATCGCAATTACTACAATGGCTTCAATTATAATATTAAAAAGCGTCAAAGGCTTGTTAAATAACGTAAAGGGTAAAAAATATGATAAAGAAAAAAGCAAAATAAAAATAACTACCCAAATGGGATGCATTGCCCATTTTTTATCACGCTTGCTGAAAACCAAAGCCCTTAGCATACCTAAAAAGTTAAGTATTGCTCCCATAAATGCGCCGATCAAAGCAAAATGTATGGTAAATAGGCAGGTTGAACAAGCTTGCAAACGGGCAATACCTTTTTGCGTTTTGGATTGTAATGATAGGCTTCCGATAATCATTGCAATTATGCCTATAACTTGTGCAAAAATTCGCATTTTATATCTCCTGAAAGTTAAATCGTATGCCAATATAATATAAAGATCAAAATTTGTCAATACAATATTTATTGTAAAGCAAAAAAGTACAAAATTTTGTTTGACATATTTACACAACTATGATATTATTATCAAGCCGCACATGGTCGTGTTTGTAGAATTCCTTATATTAAGGATACCGATATTGGCGAGATTTGTAGAGGAGGTGCTACATGATGTTTGCAGTTATTAAAACAGGCGGTAAGCAGTATCGCGTTCAGGTAGGTGACGTTATCTACGTTGAAAAGATGAATGCAGAAGTTGACTCAACAGTTAATTTTGACGTTCTTCTTTGTGGCGAAGGTGACCAGGTTACCGTTGGTACTCCCGTTGTAGAAGGTGCAAAGGTAGAAGGCAAAGTTCTTGCACAGGGCAAGGGCGATAAGATCGTTGTTTTCAAGTTTAAGGCTAAAAAAGGCTATCGTAGAACAAATGGTCACCGTCAGCCTTTCACAAAGGTTGAGATCACTAATATCTCAAAGTAATTATGACTAAGATTGTTTTTTCTAAAAACAAACAGGGCGATTTTTACGGCTTCGTTGCAAAAGGCCACGCAGGCGGTGGTGAGGTAGGTTTTGATATCTACTGTGCCGCAATTTCAGCCATTACGCAAACTGCGGTTATTGGTTTGGAAGACGTTTGCAAGGTTAAAGTTGATTTAAAAATGAAAGATGGATTTCTTTCAGCATTTATAAATCAGGAAGATGCCAAAAAAGAAAATTGCCAGGTAGTATTTAAGACACTTAATTTGGGGCTTCAATCTTTTAAAAGTGAAAATCCCAAATATATTCAAATTTTTGAGGAGGTGCAGTAGTAATGCTCCGTATGAACATACAATTATTTGCTCATAAAAAGGGTGTTGGCTCAACCAAAAACGGTCGTGATAGCGAATCCAAGCGTCTTGGCGTTAAGCGTGCAGACGGTCAGATGGTTATCGCCGGCAACATTCTTGTTCGTCAAAGAGGAACTAAAATTCATCCCGGTCTTAACGTAGGCATCGGTAGTGATGATACACTTTATGCTAAGGCTGATGGTATCGTTCGCTTTGAACATAAGGGTAAGGATAAGAAGCAGGTTAGCATTTATCCTATCGCCCAATAAGAACGCAATAAGGCGTACAAACAACCCCACTGTGAAAACAGTGGGGTTTTCCTTTGTTACAGGCAGGATAAATGTGCAGTCACTTACCGTAATGTAAGCTCCTTTACATTTACCTGCCTGTGCCTTGGCTTGCACGCCTTCTTGCGTCCTTATTTATCAAAAGGGAAGCATACAAACAAGCCCCTTGCAGATGCAAGGGGCTTTTTCTGTGTTGCGCGGGGTGTAAAAGCGCGGTCATTTACCATAATGTAAACTCCCTTGCTTTTAACCACCGCGCGCCTTGACTTGTATGCCTTCTTGCACGTTTACATATCAAAGAGGAATACGCTTTCACTTTATCTGCCTGTGCCTTGGCTTACGCGTGTTTTTGAGTTTTTACATATCAAAAAGGAAACGTGTAAACAAACCCTTCCACAAAAGTGGAAGGGTTTTTCCTTTGTTGCGTTAAAGGATAAAGGCTCAGTTACTTACCATAATGTAAGCTCCTTTACATTTACCTGCCTGTGCCTTGGCTTGCACGCCTTCTTGCGTCCTTATTTATCAAAAAGGAATAATTCATATTGTAATTTTTAAAATTTTGTTGTATAATATTTTTATGTTTAAAGTAGTTATAAAAGATTTTGATTTAAAAAACACCTTTTTAAACGGGCAGTGTTTCCGATTTGATCCATACAAAAACGGATATATCGGCATTGCGTTAAACAAGGTAATATATTTAGAAAAACACGGTGATGAGTTTTTAATTGACGGTGTAACGGAAGAAGAATTCAACACTCTGTTCGTTGATTATTTTGATTTATTAACGGATTATCAAAAAATCACCGATTCTTTTATAAAGGAAGAAAATCTTCAAAAAGCGCTTGAATACGGCAAGGGAATGCGCATTTTAAAGCAAGACCCCTGGGAAGCCTTAATTTCCTTTATCATATCCCAGAATAACAACATTACGCGCATTAAAAATATAATCAGCCGTCTTTCAATGAAATACGGAACACCCGTTGAATATGATGGCACAGTTTTTCACTTGTTTCCTACCAAGGAACAGCTTAAAAACGTTCAGGAAGAAGATTATAAAAAACTTGGGTTAGGTTACCGCGCAAAGTATTTAGAACAAACGGTAAAAGATATTATTGAAAATGATATTGATTTAAACAAGTTAAAAACTGTTGGCTATTTTAACGCCCGCGAAGCTCTTTTGAAATTTAATGGCGTTGGGCCAAAGGTTGCAGATTGTATACTTTTGTTTGGGCTTAATTACGTTGATGCTTTTCCCGTAGATACTTGGATTAAAAAGGTTATGGAAGCGTTTTATCTTAAAAAAACCGCCACTAATAAGGAAATATGGGATTATGCCCAAGCCGCCTTTAAAGGCTATGCAGGTATTGCCCAACAGTTCCTGTTTTTTTACGGCAGGGAAAATAAAATAAAAGGAATTGATTAAAATGAGAGTTTGTAAAAATTGTCAGATAAATTACGATGATAGCCACCTTTTTTGTTCCAAGTGTGGTAAACCAACTGAACAACCATTAAAATTATGTTCTTGCGGTTATTTTAATGAAGAAGATTCAAAATTCTGCGTTTTCTGTGGTAAATCCTTTGAAAACAATGAAGAAAACATAGAAATCCCGCCTGTAAAAACAGGCTCCTGGTGGAAAATTTTAATTGCCTTTGGTGTAGCGTTTATCGTTTTAACGGCAGTTTGCTTAATAATTTAATAAACAAAAACCACAGATTATTCTGTGGTTTTTTGTTATTTATGATAATAATTATTCAATAACTGTTTTAACGTCTTTATTCCATAGGAAAGTTCTTCAAAAATAAAGTCTTCACCGTAATGGGTAAGCACGATTTCAAGGTTAAAAACGCCTTTATAATCTATTTCTTTTAATGCGCTAAAAACTTCTTTCCAATCAATGTTGCCACTGCCTAAAACCTTGTGTTCATCCTTTAAACCACTGTTATCGTGCAGGTGCAAACAAGTTATATTTTTGCCTAATTTTCTGATTACTTCATCAACGGAAGGTTGATTAAATTGCTTTGTTAAATTGGTGTGGCCCGTATCAACACAAACGGAAATTTCAGGGTAAACTTCCTTAATGGTATTTAAACCGTCAGTAAAGTTTTTAAAGTCTCCAAAAAAGTCAATACAGCCGTATTTCGCAGAAGAACCAAAGGTTTCCGTTACAAGCTTTATGCCGTTTTCTTTTGCAAAAACGCCACCTTTTAAAAACAATTCCTTATTAAATAAGTGCATTAAATCTGAAGGCGTTTCAGGGGGCAGGTGATAGTTGCCTGCGGTGTGTAAAACGCAAAATTCAGCGCCTAAAGCGCACGTTGCAATACAGTCCCTGCGAACGTTTTCAATTAAATTATTGTCTATAATTTCATCGTTTATATACCCTGTGCCTTGACCGTGGGTCATAAAAATTTCAATGCCGATTTCCTCTGCGAAAGCTTTGATATTTTTAAAATATTCATAGATTTCTTCATCGCTTTTTGCATAAATTGAATCAGGATTTTTATAATCGTATGCCCTTGACCAAAGGTTAAAATCAACACCGTCAACACCTGCATTTTTTGCAATTTTTAACGCTTCTTTTTCGCCGTAAAACTCCTGTAAAGTACCTAAGGAAACAGAGATTTTTATGTCCTTGCGTACTGCTTGTTCCATTTAAAAAATTTCTCCTTATTTATTGTGTCAATTTGCTCTTTTGTAATGCGAAAAGCCCAGTTGTCGCAGGCGTTTCCGGGTTTGTTAAGGCGCGTGTCACTACCGTAAAGCAACAAATCCTGCACAGGTAAAATCACAAGCCCTGCACCAGATTGAAACATAGTGCGAAGTATGGCGTCATAGCAACTGTTCCAATCCCCGTTATAACCAAAATAATCTAATATTTTTTCCTTTGTTTGTTCGTCGTTTTCCCACATATATCCAAGCAAAGTGTTGTTATCGTGGGTGCCTGTGTAGCTAACAAGATTATTTTTGTAGTTGTGTGGAAGATGGGGTGAATTATCATCACCTAAAAAGCCAAACTGCAAAACGCTCATTCCGGGAAATTTGCTTTTTTCAACTAACGCGTGAACCTCAGGGGTAATATCTCCAAGGTCTTCTGCAATAATAAGTTTATCCTTTGTAACAGTTTTTATAGCGTTAATAAACGCCATGCCCGGTCCCTTAACCCACTTGCCGTTTTTTGCCGTTTTTTCGTTTGCGGGAATTGCAAAATACGATTCCAATCCTCTGAAATGGTCAATGCGCACACCGTCAAAAAGTTTGCACATAAAAGCCATACGGTCTTTCCACCAGGAAAAGCCGTCTTTTTTCATTTTTGGCCAATTATAAAGGGGATTACCCCAAAGCTGACCGTCCTCACAAAAATAATCAGGAGGCACGCCTGCAACGGATTGAGGTTTGCCTTTTTTATCTAATAGAAAGTTGCCCTTTTCACTCCAAACGTCACAAGAATCGTCCGAAACGTAAATGGGAATATCACCTATTATCCCAACGCCTTTTTTATTGGCATAAGCCTTTATATTTAGCCACTGTGTAAAAGCAACGTATTCAATAAATTGCCAGGCTTTAAGGGTTGATTCGTTAAAGGAATCTGTTTCCCAGTCAGTCCAATGCTTGTTTTGGTTGGCTTCCTTTAAAGCCATAAATAAACAGAATTTTTCCGTATGTGGATTTTCCTTTAAAAATTCCTTTACTTTATCCCAATCTGTAAATCTTTCCGAGGCTTTCTTTAAAAGGGGAAGCCTTTCTTTTTTTAACCTTTCAAACTCACAAAGATAAGGTGATTCTTCTAATGCTAAATTTAATTCTTCTTTTAATAAAAGACCCTGGTCAAACAAAAGGTCAAGGTCAATAAAATACGGGTTTATTGAAAACGCGCTGAATGATTTATATGGGGAATTATAATCATCAGGCAAACAAAAAGGAAGCACTTGCCAATATGAAAATCCCATAGAAGAAATGGTATCAATCCATTCCTTTGCGCTTTTGCCAAAACTACCGATACCGTAAGCACCCCAAAGTGATGAAACGTGCATTAAAACACCGCTTCCGCGCTTCAATAAACTCACCTTCTTTTTTCTTAAAGTAGGGTTATTATACCAAAAAATTTTTCTTAAAGCAATAGGGGAACAAATAAAAAATTTCTATATTTAGTAGGGGGTTGACGTAAAAAACACAAGGCAATTTTTACAAAAATATTACAAGGGGTAAAAAAGTGTTCAAAAGTGGTCAAATTGTTAAAAAATTGTGCAAAAATTTAATAAAAAGTGTTGCAAAGTGGTCAGAAAAGTGGTATTATATATGCAAGTGATAAATTACGAAATTTTTAAAAAAGCAAGGAGGTGTAGATATGGCGATCAAAGGTTTTTTAGGTCAGTACGATATTAACATTGACGATAAAGGCAGAGTCAGAATTCCTGCAAAGTTTAAGGCTCAGCTTGGCGAAGAGTTTGTTATCTCTTGCGGTAACAGGGAATGCCTTTCAGTTTACCCTGAAACTCAGTGGGAAAAGATGACCGAACAACTTGAAAAGTTTGATGGCTTTAATGAAGAAGTTGAAGATTTTAAGCGCACTATCTACGCCAATGCTACTGAAGCTGAATATGATTCAGTTGGCAGAGTCCTTATTCCTATAAAGTACAGGGAATATGCTTGTTTAACAAAAGAACTTGTTGTTTCAGGTGTGGGCGACCACTTTGAAATCTGGAGCGCAGAAAAATGGCATAGCAACAGTTACTCATCGGTTGAAAAACGCCGTACACTTCAAAAAGAAGTTTCCTTAGGTTTAGCAGGTGGCAAAAATGGAATTTAAGCATACCTCAGTATTGCTTAACGAAAGTATTGAACTTTTAAACGTTAAAGATGGTGGAATATACGTTGACGGTACCTTAGGTGGTGGCGGTCATAGTGAAGCTATTTTGAAAAAAGCAAATTGTCGCCTTATCGGTATTGACCGCGATGATGACGCTTTAAAAGCGGCAGGGGAAAGGTTAAAGCCTTACGGTGACAGGGTAACGTTAGTTAAAAGTAACTTTAAAGATATAGTAAGCGTACTTGATAACTTAGGCATAGATAAAATAGACGGTTGTATTCTTGATTTAGGCGTAAGCTCATATCAGCTTGATACAGTTGAAAGAGGTTTTTCCTATCAGCACAGCGCACCCCTTGATATGCGAATGGACCAGAATCAATATACCAGCGCATTTAATATAGTAAATGAATACTCAGTAAAAGAGTTAACAAGAATATTCCGTGATTACGGTGAAGAAAAGTGGGCACCAAGAATCGCACAGTACATTGTAAGCGAAAGGGAAAAAGGCTCAATAAATACTACAGGCGAGCTTGTTGAAATAATCAAAAAAGCAATTCCCGTTTCAGCAAGAAGAACAGGACCCCATCCTGCAAAAAGAACCTTTCAGGCAATCAGGATTGAGGTTAATAACGAGCTTGGCATTTTAGAAAACACCGTTAAAAGCGTAAATGAACGTTTAAACGTTGGCGGAAGAATGTGTGTTATCACCTTCCATTCATTAGAAGATAGGATAATCAAGCACACGATGCTGAATCTTCAGAATCCCTGCACTTGTCCACCCCGTATTCCCGTTTGTATCTGCGGTAATAAGCCAAGTGCAAAAGTGATAACAAAAGCAGTTCTTCCAAGTGAAAAAGAATTAGAAGATAATCCGCGCAGTAAAAGCGCAAAATTAAGGGCAATGGAAAAAATCTAATACACATATTTTCAAATAAGGGTGAATATAATGAGCAATAAGAGAGCAGTAAAAACTGAATATCGCGTTTATTACGGCACAGATAGGAACGCTGCCCTTCAGCCTCAGTATGTTGCCCAGCCTAAAAAGAAGGAAGTTAAAAAACCTTCTGTAAGTAAGGTTAAGCAGGAAAAGGCAATAAGACGCGCAGCAGTTGCCCGCTGCACAGCCCTTACTATGCTTGTTATATGCGTTGCCGCTATGGGTTTCTTGGTTGTAACCCGCAACGCAGAAATTTATCAGAATAATCGTGAGATCCGCGCCCTTGCCAACGAAAAGACAAAAATGGAAATAATGATAAATACCGTTGAAAAAGACGGGAGCGTTGGCGGCGAACTTAATTCCTATTTTGATATTGCTGAAAATCAGCTTCAGCTTCAGTACCCCGAAGATAGCGAAATCGTAACGGTAGTTCTTCCTGAAACTAATGACGAGGTAGTAGTTGAAGCAGCGCAAGAGGGCGATGACGTTTTTGATACAGTACTTGATTTCTTCGGCTCTCTTGAGAGGAGGATCAGAAGTTGGGCGTAAAAGCTAACAGATATAAGAATAGATTATTACTAGTGTGCCTTGCTATGATATTAGCTTTTTCTATCATAGTGGGCGCATTGTTTTACTGGCAGATAGTTGTTTCGGATAAGCTTCAAAGAAAAGCGTTAGGTCAGTGGACGTCTGTTTCCTCAGTAAGTGCATCAAGGGGAACAATTTACGATGCAACAGGTGAAGCATTGGCTATAAGCGGCGCTTCAAAAACCTTAAACGTAAAGCCTAAAACGTTAAGTTCTTCAGGTTATGCGCCTGAATCAATCGCAACTATGCTTGTTCAGCTTTTGGGCGAAAAATATTCTTACGAAACAATTTTCAAAAAAGTAAATTACGTTAAAGGTACATCTTTGGGCGAATATACTATTGCCCGCCATCTTAGCGATGAACAGATTGCCTATATTCAGGCGCTTAATATTAAGGGTCTTTATTTGGTTGATGACGTAAAGCGTTATTATCCCAAGGGCTCGTCATTAATTCAGGTGCTTGGAAGCGTTAATATTGATGGCGTTGGTAGTGACGGCTTAGAATTAAAATACGATAAACAGCTTCGTGGATTAACAGGCAAGCTTATTTCTTCAACTGACGTTTCAGGCGGTCAGATTCCAGGTAGCGACCAAAGGTATATTGACCCCACCAACGGTGTAAACCTTAATTTAACCGTTGATTACGCTATGCAGGCTTTTGCTGAAAACGTAATGCGTCAATGTTTAACTGAAACAAAGGCAAAAGCAGTGCGTTGCATAATTATGGATACAAAAACAGGCGCCATTAAAGCTATGGTAAATCTTCCTGATTACGATCCTAATACTGCAACAAGCGATGATATAAAAGCATATTCACGTAACTCTTGTATTTTAGATACTTATGAGCCCGGCTCAACCTTTAAGATTTTTACAATGGCGGCGGCGCTTGAATCAGGTGCAATTAACCAATCAAGCACCTTCCATTGTTCAGGCTATCATATAGTTGATGGTGAAAAGATTAAATGCTGGCGCACAGTTCCCCACGGAACACAATCTATAACCGAAGGCTTACAAAATTCCTGCAACCCTGTTTTTATGCAGATAGGCTTAAAAATGGGACAGCAGACCTTTTATAAATATCTTTACGATTTTGGATTTAACACAACAACAGGCGTAGATTTTTCTTCTGACCAATCAGGAATAATCCTTGCACCTAAATACGTTAAAAATACCGATTTAGCCCGTATTTCCTTTGGGCAGAGTATTGCGGTAACACCCTTACAGCTTTTATCTGCCGCTTGCGCAGTTGTAAACGGCGGAACCCTTTATCAGCCTTATTTAGTTCAGTCAATGTCTGATGATGACGGCAAGGTTTTAGTTGAAAATAAGCCTGTTAAGGTTCGCCAGGTAATAAGTGAACAAACAAGCGCTTTAATGCGCACAATGCTTGAAAGTGTAGTTTCTTCAGGCGGCGGTAAAAACGCAAGTGTTGAAGGTTATAAAATAGGCGGTAAAACAGGAACTGCCCAAAAATATCGTGATGGCGTTATCGTTCAGGGCGTTCACGTTGGTTCGTTCCTTGGATTTGCCCCTGCCAACGACCCTGAATTTGCTATTTTGGTAACTGTTGATGAAGCACAGATGTATAACGATTACGGCTCAGTAACCGCCGCACCTTATGCAGGTGAGATTATGAAAAAAATCTTACAGTATATGCAGATTAAACCTACCGAAAGCGCGCCTGAACAGGTAAAAGTACCAAACGTTCTTGGTTACAGTGTAGCGTTGGCAAACTCAAAATTAAAAGAAGCAGGACTTTTGGTTGAAATCGTTGGGGAAGGCGACGTTAAAAGTCAAACGCCAAAGGCAAACACAACGGTAAATAAAAACAGTATTGTAACAATAACAGGCTCAGAACAGGTTGATACTACCATTCATTATGGTATTGATTAAGGAAAGTTTATGCTAATAAATGATTTTTTAATTAAAGATGCAAAGTTAATAAAAGGCGATGGATTAGAAGAAATCACCCATTTAACCATTGATTCAAGAAAATGCCAAAAAGGCTCAATGTACTTTGCAATTAACGGCACACAGGTGGATGGCCACGATTTTATTGAAAGCGCCTATAAAAACGGTGCGGTGTGCGCAGTTGTTGAAAGGGAAATGGATTGCCCCATTCAGCAGATTCTTGTTAAAAATACACGTCTTTATATGTCGTTTATGGCAAGCCTTTTTTATAATGAGCCTGCAAAAAAGCTTAAAATGATAGGAATTACAGGCACAAACGGTAAAACAAGTATTTCCTATATGATTAAAGCAATCGCAAAGGCAAACAATATTTCCTGCGGTGTTATCGGCACAGGGGGAATTTGGTTAAACGATGAAAAGTTAGATATAAAAATATTAACTGCAACCACCCCTGACCCCATTGAATTACAGTACGCCTTAAGCGTAATGGTTGAAAAAGGGGCAAAGTGGGTAGTTATGGAGGTTACCGCCCACGCGCTTGACTTAGATAAAGTTCAGGGTATGCACTTTGTAAGTGCAGGGTTTACCAACTTAACCCAGGATCATCTTGAATACTTTAAAACTATGGAAAACTATTCCTTAGCCAAAAAAAGATTCTTTGAAAAGGATTTAAGTCAAAATGCCGTAATCAATATTGATGATGAGTTTGGCAAAGCTTTATTAAAACAGGATATACCTTATATTACGTATTCAATTAATGAAGAAGCCGACCTAAAAGCTAAGGATATAAAAGTAGAAGCAATAAAATCTTCTTTTAACCTTATATATAAGGGCGAAAAATATCAGGTTACAACAAACACAACAGGTCTTTTTAATATAAGCAACGTGCTTTGCGCTATTGGATTAAGTTTAAAAGCAGGGTTAAACATTGATGCTTGTATTAAAGGAATAGAAAGCTTTTCTTCAGTTCCGGGAAGATTTGAAGCGGTTGATACTAAAAATTCAGGAATAAGCGTTATTGTTGATTACGCTCACACTCCTGACGGTTTAGAAAATATTCTTTCATCCATTAACGCTTTTAAAAAAGGTAAGCTGATATGCGTCTTTGGTTGCGGCGGAAACCGCGATAGCGTAAAACGTTCAATAATGGGTGAAATTGCAGGTTCATTAAGCGATTACTGCGTTTTAACAAGTGATAATCCTCGTTTTGAAGAACCTGAAAAAATCATTGATCAGATAGAAGAGGGTATAAAAAATACTTCTTGTTCATACGTAAGAAATGCCGATAGATTTTCTGCAATAAAGCACGCCGTAGAATATGCAAAAAAAGACGATATTATCGTTATCTGCGGTAAAGGTGATGAAGATTATCAGGAAATTATGGGTGTAAAGCACCACTTCTCAGATAGGGAAGCAGTAGAAAAAATCTTTTCTTAAGGGAGATAAAAAATGTTTGAATCCTTAATAGGCTTTTTATTAGCATTTGCAGTGTGTCTTGTTATAGGACCGTTAGTAATTAAATTGATGCAAAAATTAAAGTTCGGTCAGCAGGTTCGTGATGATGGTCCTGCATCCCACTTAAAAAAGCAGAACGTTCCCACAATGGGCGGAATAATGATGGTTATTGCTATCGGTGTTTGCGCTTTGGTGTTCAGATTTAAAGGCAGTGCTTTAATTGCAACGTTAGCTTCCGTTGGCTATGGTCTTATCGGATTTTTAGATGATTTTATTAAAATCTATAAAAAACGTTCCTTAGGCTTAAGGGCATATCAGAAGATTATCGGTCAGTTCGGTATTGCGTTAATTGTTGCCTGGTACGGATATACCACCTTGGGCGGAAAAGTTTACGTTCCATTTATGAACACCGTTGATTTTGGCATTTGGTATATTCCTTTTGCTATGTTCGTTATTCTTGCTATCGTAAACGGCGTAAACCTTGCAGACGGTCTTGACGGCCTTGCTTCAAGAATGACTCTTGTTCAGGGCTTAGCGCTTACGGTAATAATTCTTATAACAACACCGCAACTTTCCGGTTTTGAAACAGATTACAGCCTTGCTATTTTATCAGCATCAATGGCAGGAGCTTGTTTAGGATTTTTACGTTTTAATACATATCCTGCCCGTATATTTATGGGGGATACAGGCGCTTTAATGTTAGGCGGATGCCTTGCAATCTGCGCAATATATTCTCAAATGGCACTTTTACTTCCCATTATGTGTGTAATGCTTGTGGCAACCTGTATTTCTGTTATTTTACAGGTTGGATGGTTTAAAATCAGCCACGGCAAAAGAATCTTTAAAATGGCACCACTACATCACCACTACGAACTTTTAGGCTACCACGAAACAACAGTATGCTCAATGTATACTTTAATTACTATCGTTGCTTGTGTTATTGCAATAATCATTGTTTTAATTTAAGGAGCAAATAATGAAAAAAACAGCATTAATAATCGGTATGGCGCGCTCAGGTATTCAGGCGGCACCGGTTTTAAAAAGCCTTGGATACAACGTTATATTAAACGACCTTAAAAGCTATGAAGAGCTTGAAGGTATTGAGGTTTTAGATAAAAAAGATTACGTTTTCCGCTTACAAGAAAAACCCGATGCGTTGGTTGATGAAGCCGATATTATCGTGGTTTCACCTTCTGTGCCACTTAACTTACCTTATGCTGAAAAAGCAAAACAGCAGGGTAAAGAGGTTATTGCGGAAATTGAACAGGCTTATAGACTTTGTAAGGGCACAACTGTTGCAATAACAGGCACTAACGGTAAAACCACAACCACCACCTTAACCGGTGAAATCTTTAAATGCGCCAATAAAAAGACCTTTGTTGTTGGTAACATTGGCGAGCCTTATATTGCCCATTCCTTAGAAGCAGATAAGGATAGCGTTATGGTTTGCGAAATCAGCTCATATCAGCTTGAAGGCATTAAGGATTACCGCCCCAAAACTGCGGCGCTTCTTAACATTACCGAAGACCACATGATCCGCCATAAAACAATGGAAAATTATATAAACGCAAAATTAAGGGTGTTTGAAAATCAGACAAAGGAAGATTTTTCAATCCTTAACTATGATGATGAAACTGTACGCGCTTTAAAGGATAGGGTGCAGGGTACACCTGTGTTCTTCTCCCGTAAAGAGATTTTAAATGAAGGCGCTTACGTAGAAAACGGTAATATCGTATTTAACTTTAACGGTAAAAAAGAAATCATTATACCTGTTGAAGATATATTGATTAAAGGACCCCATAACCTTGAAAACGCCCTTGCTGCCACACTTTTAACAATGCTTATGGGCGTAACAAAAGAAAGCGTTAAACAAGCTTTAAGTACTTTTTCAGGCGTTGAACACCGTATTGAAACGGTAAAAACCGTTCAGGGCGTAACATATATAAACGATTCAAAGGGCACAAACCCCGATTCAACTATTAAGGCTATTGAAACAATGACTAAGCCCACCGTTTTAATTTTAGGTGGCTATGATAAGGGCGGAAGCTTTGATTCATTGTTTGAAGCATTTACGGAAAACATAAAGCATACTGTATTTATCGGTGTAACCCGTAACGTTTTAGAAGAAACTGCCAAAAAGTATAATTGGCATAACTATACTATGGTTGCAGGCTCATTTAAAGATGGTGTGCTTGAAGCCAAAAAACAGGCAAAGGAAGGCTATAACGTATTGCTTTCACCTGCCTGTGCAAGCTTTGATATGTTTAAGGATTTTGAAGAACGCGGCGAAGTGTTTAAAGAAATAGTTTCTGAATTTTAATTTTGGAGGCAAAACTGTGGCAAAAAAAGAAAAATATATTCATAAAGGCGTATGCCTGCCATTAGTTTTTATAGCCATTACCTTAACCTGTATAGGCTTGGTAATGGTTTTTAGTGCGTCTTACAACAGTAATATTTTAAGTTCAAATGAAGAAATAACGATTTTTAATGATATTAAGTTTCAGGGAATAGTAGCAGTTTTAGGTATTATCTGTATGTTTATTATTTCCCGTATTGATTACCACAAACTGATACATCCAAGAATTTTGATTTCAGGCTTTGTTGTGTGCGTTATAATGCTTTTAGCGGTTTTTGCATTCCCTGCAGTTTATGATTCGCATCGTTGGATAAAGCTTTCGTCATTTACCTTTCAACCTTCTGAAATTGCTAAGTTTATGGCAATTATTTACGTTGCATACTACACTTCTAAAAAGAAATGGTGGTACCGCTCATTTAACGAATGGGCAGGGCTTCTGATTCCCGTTGGAATTCTTGCGGGCTTAATTATCATTGAGCCTGACCTTTCAACAACTTTAACACTTTTAGGCGCAGTAGTTATTGTAATGTTCGTTTCAGGTATGCCTTGGAAGTTCTTGGCTATGGGCGTTGCAGGAATCGGTGCGTTAATTCCTGTAATGATCGCAGTTACTGGCTATCAGGGAAGGCGTTTTGAATCCTGGCTTAATGCATGGAATGATCCCAAAGATGCAGGTTATCAGGTAGTTCAGTCACTTTATGCAATCGGCGATGGCGGGCTCTTTGGCGTTGGTTTAGGTAACAGTAAACAAAAAATCACCCACCTGCCAATGAGTGATACTGACTATATCTTTTCAATTATCTGTGAAGAATTTGGTTTTGTTGGCGGTGCATTGGTAGTCGGTTTATACTTTGCTTACGCTTACTTTGGCATAAAGATTGCCATGGAAGCCGAAGATAGCTTTGGCGCATACCTTGCAGCAGGCGTTACAAGCCTGGTTGTCTTACAGGCTTTTATCAATATGGGCGTTGCAACAAACGTTCTTCCTTCAACAGGTATTACCTTGCCCTTTATTTCAAGGGGTGCAACCTCACTTGGTATCGTGCTTTGTGCAACAGGTTTATTATTAAGTGTTTCGGCACATAAAAAACGAAAACCATCCCAAAGTAACGATTGATAAAACGCGCGCATATATTAGAATTGTAAGATTTTAATATATGGGGTGAAATACTTTGAAAAAAATAGTGATCTGCGGCGGAAAAAGACTTTCAGGACAGGTGCAGATACACGGTGCAAAAAATTCCCTGTTGCCGATATTGGCGGCAGTAATTCTTTCTAAAGGCGAAACAGTAATTAACAACTGCCCCCCGTTAAGCGACGTTTTAACTATGCTTGAACTTTTAGAATGCATTGGCTGTAAGGTTAAGTACGGTAATCAAAGGGTACATATAGATACAAATAATATATCAGAATATAAAATGGATGATAATTTAATGAACAAATTAAGGTCATCCATCTTCATTTTAGGTCCGTTGCTTGCCCGTCTTCATAAAGCCGAATTAGGTTATCCCGGCGGTTGCGATATAGGTATCCGTCCTATTGATTTACACCTAAAAGGCTTAAAGGATTTAGGCGTTTTTGTGCAAGAACAGGATGGTCACATTATATGCTCATCTGAACAGATGATAGGTAATGAGGTATATCTTGACTATCCAAGCGTTGGCGCAACCGAAAACGTAATGATGGCGGCATCCTTGGCAAAAGGCGCAACGGTAATAGTAAATGCCGCAAAGGAACCTGAAATTGTTGATTTGCAGAATTTTATAAATTCTATGGGCGGCAGAATCACGGGTGCAGGTACAAGCAAAATCGTGATTCACGGGGTAGAAGAATTAAAAGGTACAAACTATTTTCCTATGCCCGATAGAATTGTTACAGGCACTTTTATGATTTGTGCTGCGGCAACAAAAGGTGATATTTTAATTAAAAACGCTTCCTTTGAGCATCTTTCCTGTTTAATAGGTAAACTTAAAGAAAGCGGATGCAATATTTTACAAAGCGAAGAAGGTATCCGCGTTAAATGTGATAACAGGTTAGCTTCTTCACATATTATTGAAACTATGCCGTACCCTGGGTTTCCTACGGATTTACAGTCGCCGATGATGAGCTTACAGGCAATTTCAAAAGGCACCTGCATTTTAGTTGAAAACGTTTTTGAAAATCGTTTCCGCCTTGCAGGTGAACTTAAAAAAATGGGCGCAGATATTACGGTAAAAGACCGTATGGCAGTAATCAGGGGCGTAAAAAAACTTCATGGGGCAAGTGTTAAAACCCATGATCTTCGTTCAGGCGCAGCTCTAATAATTGCAGGGCTATGCGCTGATGGAATAACGGTAATAGAAGATAAAGGCCTTATTGACAGGGGCTACTTTGAATTTGAAAAACAGCTTAAACAAATAGGTGCAGATATTGTTACGTTGGAGGAATAGTATGGCTAAAAAAAGGCAAGAAGAAAACTTAGGCCCGCATCCGATTTTAATGTGGGGTTTGGTAATTGTTCTTCTGGTTGCATTATTCTTTTTAATAAACAGTTCGCTTTTTAACGTAAGTCAAATAACAGTTGAAGGCAATATAAAAGTCAGTCATGAAGAAATCATTAAGTTAAGCGGTATTGACGCTAATACTAATATTTTTCATATTGACGAGGTTCAGGCAAAACAGAATATAGAACAAAACGGATATTTGGTGGTTGAAAACATTAAACGTGTTTTTCCATCAGAAGTTAAAATAAAAGTACGTGAAAGAATTGCCGTTGCACAGATTGGTACGGTAAACGGCTATTACGTTATTGATAAAGAAGGCATTGCCCTTAACTTAATTCCTGTAAAGGAAGATGGGCTTGTAACAGTATCTAATCTTCAGATAGCCGAGCCTTCCTACGCCCAGAAAATAGTAGGCGAAACACAAGAAAAAACCGATGGTATGTTTTACGTGTTAGAGGCTATTGAACTTTATAAACTTCAAGGAAAAGTAACGGGGATTGATTTAAGCAATCCCCAAAAAATAATGCTTACGTATCAGGGCGATATTAAAGTTCAGATAGGTAGCGGATTAACAGCAAAGGATAGATTAAAGTACCTTGAAGCAACAGTAAACGGTGTAAAGGACAAGCTTAAAGATGGTTCTGTTATCAATATGGAAAGCGCAGGGGGCTATTATATAAGCTAAAATCAGGCAAAAAATTAAAAAATTTGAAATAAATTGCCTAAAAAGTGTGAAAATCTAAAAAAAACACTTTAAATTTTTTTAGTTTTCTGTTATTATATATAAGAGATATTATTATATCGGGGTATTTTTGGAGGTTACACCTTATGCGCCAAATTTCAACTATAATTGAAATAGGCACCGGAAAGGTTGTTTCTATAATCTGCGAAGCAGGTAAGTATGATGAAACTCATATTTTAGGCAACGCAACAGTTAATTATTCAGGCTTCAAAAATGGCAAATTGGTGGACAGGCATTCTATTGCACCTGCTATTAAACAGGCTCTTCACGGGGCAGAAAAGATGGCAGGCAAAAAAGCAAGGAACGTTCACGTTGGTATTCCTGCAGATTTTATACAGGTTGTTTGCAATAAAGTTGAGCTTGAATTTAAAAACCCTAAAACCGTAACACAGGAAGATATAAATCATTTATATCAAAAAAGCAAAAATGCGCTTCAATACAAAAAGGATTATATGGTGATACACCGCTGTCCCATTGTATATATGCTTGATGATGCCCGCAAAACTATGGAGCCTCAAAATAAAAAAGCAAAAAAGATAAGCGCAGTGATCTCCTACGTGCTTGCGGAAAAAGGCTTCTGCCAGGGGATAAAAAAATTACTGTATAAATACGGTTATAATGCAAGCACCTTTATCGGCGCATCCTATGCCGAAGCAATTAAATTTATTCCCGAAGAAAAACGCGATCAGGGCGCAGTAATGATAGATATCGGCAAAACGTCAACAACTGTGATGATTGCCCGCGGTGATGGTTTAATGTTCCACAAAGTTTTAAACTTTGGCGGTGCAAATATAACGGACGACCTTGTTAAAGTTTTAAACACCAAACGCAAGGTTGCCAATGAACTTAAAAAACGCGCCATCTACGGCTTATCTTTAAGTGAAGAAGATAATTACGAGGTTTGCGATAAAGATACGTATAAATTTGAACGGTTTTCAGCCATTACGGTTCAGGCGATTATTGAAGCCCGTTTAAAAGAAATGATGGATGTTATCGTTGATTCCTTAGATAAAAGCGGATGCAGGCTTCCTAAATACGTGCCTGTGTTTGTAACAGGCGGAACGGCGCTTATGCGCGGGTTAAGGGAGTTTATTCAGAAAGAAACTAACCACAATACCGTAATCGTATCCCCACAATCAACTTGTTTCAATCAACCGGCTTATTCATCGGCTCTTGCAGTAGCAGATTTTGCATTAGAAGCAGAAACTGATGAGCAGGTAGGTTTTTTTGAAAGATATAAACAATTATTTATGGATGTAATTCTTGAAAGGAGAATTTAATTATGGAAATAGATCTTGAAATGGGTTTTGCCCAACTTAAAGTCGTTGGCGTTGGTGGCTCAGGCGGAAACGCTGTTGATAGAATGATTGCCGCAGGCCTTACAGGTGTTGAGTATATCGCTATCAATACTGATCGTCAGGTGCTTCAGCGTTCAAAGGCAAATAAAAAATTACAGATTGGTGAAAAGATTACAAAGGGTCTTGGCGCAGGCGCTAACCCAGAAATCGGTAAAAAAGCCGCTGAAGAAAGCCGTGATGATATTATGGATCAGCTTCGTGGCGCAGATATGGTTTTCGTTACCGCAGGTATGGGTGGCGGAACAGGTACAGGTGCAGCTCCTGTTGTAGCAGAGGTTGCAAAGGATATGGGTATCTTAACAGTTGGTGTTGTAACTTACCCCTTCTTATTTGAAGGTAAGGTTCGTTCCACAAATGCTGACAGAGGTATCGCAGAATTAAAGAATGAAGTAGACAGTCTTATCGTTATCCCCAACGATAAGGTTTTACAGGTTGTTGGCAAAGGCACTTCAATGACAGAAGCTTTCCGTCAGGCTGATGAAGTTCTTCGTCAGGGCGTTTCAGGTATTTCTGAACTTATTACCCGCACCAACACCATTAACCTTGACTTTGCTGACGTTCGCACCATTATGAAGGACAAGGGTATTGCACACATGGGTATCGGTATCGGCACAGGCGAAAACCGTGCTATTGATGCTGCTAAGCACGCAATTTCTTCACCCCTTCTTGAAACCACAATTTCAGGTGCAACAGGCGTTCTTCTTAGTATTATGGGTGATGCAAGCCTTTCACTTAACGAAATTAACGAAGCCGCTTACCTTGTTCACGAAGCAGTTTCACCGGATGCAAACATTATCTTCGGTGCAGGTGTTGATGAAAGCCTTGATGATGAAGTTCGTATTACAATTATCGCAACAGGCTTTGAAAAGGACAATAAACGTCCATCTAAGCCCCAGAGAATGACTGAACGTGTTGTTCGCGCTGAAGAAGACGATGAAGACGGTCTTGTTATGACAGACTTTGCTCCTAAAAAAGCACAGCAGCCTCAGATTGAAATGGAAGAGGTTGATGATGACGAAATCTTTATGCCCCGCAGGGAAGAAAGACGCCGTCCCGTTATAGAAGAAGACGAAGCTCCTAAAAAAGCAGGCATCTTCTCATCATTCAGAAATGCTGAAGCTGATGAAGAAGACGATTATGATGATATTGATTTTGATATGCCCGCAATTACAAGAAGACATCGTAGAGATTAATTAAATTTATTCCGACCATTCTTTATAAGGGTGGTCGGAAATTTTTTTAAAAAATCAATAAAATATTGGTTGACTTATAAAAGGATTTAAAGTATAATAAATCCGTTGATTAAAAATCAATGCCGGAGTGGCGGAATAGGCAGACGCCCGGGACTTAAAATCCCGTGGGTAGTAATACCCGTACCGGTTCGACCCCGGTCTTCGGCACCAAAAAAGAACGACTCAAAAGAGTCGTTCTTTTTTTTATTACTGCATAGCACCGTTTGGATTGTTATTGTTTGTTGAGTTACCAGGCGCCTGAGTGTTTTCGGGCATTAAGCCGTTTGTTGCATCAGGTAAAATGTCAGGCAAGGGTGAAGATAATGGGGAAGAAATCGGTGAATTATCAGGGCTTGGGCTCATATCATCCTTAATATCGTTCATTATACCGCAACCTGTAAAAAGCGCGCAAACAGTTAATAATAAAATAAATTTTTTCATTTTTTTAACCTCCTTTTTCATTGGTAGTATTTACTGAATAATCAAAAACATTCAGGCTAAACTAATAAAAAGGAGATTTAATTTATGGAAAAAAGTTCAATTAAAACAAATAATACCTTAATGAATAATCCAAACGAAAACGAAATCTATTATAAAACCAAAGGAGATATAACAAGGTGACTAAAACGGAAGAACAAAAACGCTACCAAAAGCTTGTTGATAGAAAAGCGCCTAAAAGTAAGTTAGCCTACGATTGCTTTAAAGCATTCTGGGTGGGTGGAACAATCTGCTTAATCGGTGAAATAGTAAGTACTATATTAAAAGAAGGCTTAAATTTAGAAAAAACCACCGCTGCAAACTGGACCTGTATTATTATGGTGTTCCTTGGCGCAACCTTAACAGGAATAGGCATATACGATAAAATAGGTAAGTATGGCGGGGCAGGCAGTTTAGTGCCAATTACAGGCTTTGCAAACGGTGTAACCTCTCCTGCTATGGAATTTAAAACCGAAGGCCTTGTCTTAGGCTTAGCGGCAAATATGTTTAAAATAGCAGGCCCCGTAATCGTTTACGGAACGCTGGCAAGTGCAGTGTATGGGGTAATTTATTGGATAACAACTTTATTTTAATGATAAAAGGCTTGACCAAATCGGTCAAGCCTTTTTAGTTTTATTTGTTTGCATATAGTTTTGCAAGTCCGCCCTCAGAGGTTTCGCGGTAAAGATGAGATAAATCCTTACCTGTTTGGTACATAGTTTCAACCACCACGTCAAAGGAAACCTTTCGACTGCCATAAAGGAAATTGGCAAGGCTTAAAGCATTTATGGCGCGCATAGCGGCCACTGCATTACGCTCAATACAAGGGATTTGCACAAGTCCGCATACGGGGTCGCAGGTAAGTCCCAAATGATGTTCCATAGCCACTTCGGCTGCATATTCAATTTGGTCAATACCCATTTCAAAGAGTTCGCACAAAGCGGCCGAAGCCATACTGCAAGCTGTTCCAACCTCGGCCTGACAACCGCATTCTGCGCCACTTATAGATGCATTAGTAGCAACAATATTTCCAATAAGACCAGCAACAGCAAGTGCACGTATAATATCCTCATCAGTAAAATTGTTTTTATCTTGCATATATTTTAAAACTGCCGGCAACACACCGCACGAGCCACAGGTTGGGGCTGTTACAATAATGCCACAATCGGCGTTTTGCTCACTAACCGCAAAAGCATAAGAACAAACAAGCCTGTTCTCACGGGTTTGGGGGCTTTCGTCTATATGCTTTTGGTTATATAAAAATTGTGCTTTTCTTTCAACTGATAATCCTCCCGGTAACGTTCCGCTTTTGCTCAAACCTTCGTTAATGGCATTTTGCATGGTTTTCCAAACTGCCATTAGATATTGCTTAATGTCGCTGTCTTCTTTTTCGAAAACGTAATCGGAAAGGCGGATGTTTCTTGATTTACACATATTAGCAATTTCAGTAAAGTTATTTTCACTGTAAACTTCTTTATGGGAAACTGAGTCAGCACCATCAAACTGAATTTCACCACCGCCAATACTGTAAAACTCTTTTTTATCTGTTTCTTTCCCCTCTTTAAAAGCTATAAACTCTAAAGTATTTGGGTGAATGGGTGTTTTGCTTTCATAATCGAAAACAATTTCGTGAGGGATGTTTGCCAAGGTTTCAGAAATTGCTCTGTCGGTACCGTGTCCCTTACCCGTTCTTGCAAGAGAACCAAACAACGTTACTTTAATAAAATCTGCTTGCGGAGATATTTTTAAAAACTCGGTCGCAGCAAAGGAAGGCCCCATAGTGTGTGAGCTTGAAGGTCCCAAGCCGATTTTATATAAATTTTTTATAGATTTCATATTTTTATACCTCGCTTTATTTCATTATACCACACCGCTATTTTAATGTAAATAATTTTCAAAACTAATGGGTCCTACTTGACCACAAGCAGAAGGCTTTGTATTAGGCGTTGGTGCAAAGATGTTCACAATAGCAGGTCCCGTAATCGTTTACGGAACGCTCGCAAGTGCGGTGTATGGGGTTATTTATTGGCTTACAACTTTATTTTAACAATAAAAGGCTTGACCAAATCGGTCAAGCCTTTGTTGTGTGTCATATTTGAATAATCCAATCTTTTTCTTTTAGTTTTTTAAATACCACTCTTGCATCAGGCATTGTTATGATATAAACCAAATTATCACACGTGATTACGTTAAAATGTATATTATCACATTGTATTTTAGCTATACTGCTTCTTGGTATTTCTTCCATAATGTAGGGTTTTTCTTCTAACGAAACAAACACAATACTGCCTTTGCAAAAATATATTCTTCCGTTTTTTATTTTGCCGTTACCTAAATTGAAATTTCCGTTTGTCTTGTAGAAAATCGGTGAGGAGATTTCTTTTTCAAACTTTGCGTATCGTTTGTCCATGATATTCCCATAAACAATCAAAACAGAAAACATCAGAAGAGCAAAGAGCAAACCGCTTAAAGCGGCGAGTTGAAATGATTGATCAATGTCTAATAAAAGCAAAACAAAATAACCAATTAACCCAAATAAGAAACCCGTAAACGCGGAAAGAACAACTTTTGTTTTCATATATGCCACCTCACTTTTCCTAATTATACCACACCGCAGTTTTTATGTAAATGGGGTTATTTATTGGATACTTCAAATCTTATAAAAAAATGGCGGTTATTAACCGCCATTTTTTATTCATTTTCAACAGATAAATAAACTGCACGTTCAAAATATCTTGCGGATTCGTTGGCTGCACCACCGTCAAACTTACTGTTTTTCATATAAACTGCATAAATTTGATTTACAGGGTCAATCCAAAAGTGGCTTCCGTAAGCGCCACTCCAACCAAACGAACCAACGGGCAAGTTAGGATAGCTTTCATCAGTTATAACACGTACGCCTAACCCCCAACGTTCAGTTTGGGGCATTAAATCATAAGAAACCTGCGGAACGCACATTTGATTAAAGGTGCTTTCGCTTAATAGCCTGTTGCCGTTAAATTCACCTTTATTAAGAAGCATCTGTGCAAAGTTAGCATAATCCTTTAAGGTGGAAGCAAGCCCTGCACCGCCTAAAAAATGGTCGTAAGGGTAACATTCAAAAATGCAACCCTCGTACATATCAAAAACTGCGTTTTGCTCGTTTTCCTTGTTGTGCATTTTTATAATGCGGTCAGCCTGTTCTTTAGTAGGCTTAAAGGTTGTGTCTTTCATTTGGCAAGGAATAAAAATTTCTTTTTCCAAAAAGCTTAAATAATCCATACCGCTTACAATTTCAATTATTTTAGCTAAAATATCAAAGGCACCTGTTGGGCTGTAATGTTGCATAGATTCGGGCTCAAAATCCAAACCAACCCTTAAATAAAAGCTTTTTGCCCCGTCTAAATCTTTAAATTCTTCTTGGGTAAGGGTTGTTTCTTTATTGGGGTTACAACCAATGCCGGAAGTATGGTTTAAAAGATTTTTAATGGTAGGAATTTTTGTTGGCTTGCTTTTGTTGCCTTTCTCATCAACTATAAGAATATCCTTATATTCAGGCAAAAATTTATCAATGCTATCATCAAGGCTGATAATACCGCGGTCAACTAAAATTAAAGCGGCAACGGTGCTTATTGGCTTTGTCATAGAAGCCAATCTGAACATAGTTGTATCCGTTACTTCTTCTTGTGAATTTAAATCAACCGTGCCGTAGCATTTTTGATAAACAAGATTATTTTTTTGATATACAAGGTAAGCAGAACCGAAAATCTTATTATTTTCTAAATCATATTCTGCCATTACGTCAATGTATTTTTTTAAAAGTTCCTTGTTTAATAACTTCATTTACATACTCCGTAAAAATTTTTTTTAATTATATCATACTGAATTTTGTTTGTAAATACTTAAGTAAATATCTGATACTATATTGATATTTAGTGGCGAAATTTTTATGTTTTGTATTTTGCAGTATTTGTTAAGGTGTTTCATAATATAAAAGACTTGACCAAATCGGTAAAGCCTTTTGAATTATTATTATTTTTCAATCAACTCGCTTAAATAATAAGCTCGGGTTGAAGCATAGTTGCCGTCTTTATCCGTAACGGTAATTAAGATATAAGAATTCTCAGTATTAGCCTTTTCAAAAAAGTCTTTAATATCAAATTCAGCCTTTGTAATAGGCTCATCATTTTCACTAAACACGCGCCTTGCAAAACGACCGTGGTTTGTTAAGGTAACCTGGCGTGCAGGGGAACAGTTAACCGTAACTATATTACCAACAAGTGCAATATCAAAGATTTCAGGACCGTTTGACATATAGAAATCACCGTTTTCAAGGGCAGTGATAACGGAAGTATATTCTAACTTTTCAGCGCCTAACATTATCCAGGCAACACCTACAGCACCTATTCGGTGCATATCGTCAGTTCCTGTTGGATATAATCTGTTGCCAAGGGTTAAAAGGTCTTTGTAAACGCGTGAATTATTTTTTTCATCATTACCTGAACAACAACATTCGCCGTTACATAATTCAACCGCCCAAAGATTTTTTAACGGTGCGTAATCAGGATAACTTTGGCAGGACCAGGTAGGGTGGTTATACATAACTAAAAAGCCCATTTCGTTAGCCTTTTTAATCATAGCGTTAGCCTGTTCAATACCATAGCTCATATCCATATTTTCATACGTCATTTTTTCTTCGTACTCTACACCGCCGGGGTATCTGCGTGGTGGCTTACTTGGAATCCATAAATTATCAGGGCGCTTGGCTATTAAATTAAAGTGATAAACCTGCCCGTCAAAACGCGGACGGTAATTTTGATGATTAAAGTTAATTTCAACACCCGTAAGCATTAAAAAGTCATCTTCATTCATATCCGAATGGTCTGCAATAATGTTATGGTCGGTTAAAGCAAGAATACTGTAACCTTTTTCCTTATACATATTTTTAACTTGCTGGGGTGTGAATCGTCCGTCAGAAATGGTAGAATGTGTGTGCAAATTAGTTTTAAAGTATTTTTTTACTTGGGGTAATAAGTGTTTCATAATAAATCTCCGTAACTAAGCGTTAAAAAAAGTATATCACATTCTGTTATTCACTTCAAGATGAAAAGCAAAAATTTATTGAAAAAAATGTCGTATTATGTTAGAATATTAGCGTGATTTTTATGTGGGGGGATAAACAATGCAAGATTTTTTTCAATCAACTGCATGGCTTATGGAAAAGCCGACTTCATACGGTGTATTTCACTTAATTGCAACCGCTATATTATTGAGTTTAGTTTTTTTATGTGCCTATCTTTTAAAAAATGCAAATGAAAAACAAAATCGCATAATACTTTTTTCAGTTGGCGGATTTTTGCTTTTAACTGAAGTTTATAAAATCCTTTTTCATCTTACTGTCAATCCTTATAATTGGGGATTTTTTGGATGCTTTCCCTTTCAGCTTTGCTCAGTGCCAATGTATTTAAGCCTGTTTTGTGCTTTTTGCAAAAATCAAAAAATAAACGCCTGGCTTTATGAATTTATGTTCAGCGTTAATATGTTTGGCGGACTTATGGCGTTTATTGAACCAAGCGGAATAAATCACGGCTATCTTACACTTACCCTGCACGCATATATCTGGCACGCACTTTTGATTTTTCTGGGTCTTTATCTGTATATGTCAAAGCGCGTATGTCTTGATATTGCATCTTATAAAAAAGGAATTATCTCTTATTACGTTGCATGTATTGTTGCCCAAGCCTTTAATATAATTTTTAAAGGAAAGATAAATTGCTTTTATATTTCACCCTTTGTACAAAGCCCCCTGGCAGTATTTAAAAATATATATGCCTCTTGCGGTTGGCTTGTAAATATGCTTTTATTGATGCTTGGCATCACCATCGCATCAGCAATTATATATTTTATGGGTTACATAATCCGAAAAAAACAAAAAACTATATAATAAAAGGCTTGCTTCACGCAAGCCTTTTTAATTTTAATTATTTATTCTGCATTTATGCGTTCAATCTGCGCATTGATTAAATCTATCAGTCGCTCACTTAATATGGCACAATTTTCAATATGTACCTTTTTATCGCCAACAAATAATGTTGAAGAATCGGAATTGTTTCTTATACCTATAATATCATCAAAGCGGTAAGTATAAGCATTGCCTAAAAAAGTAGTGTAAACAAATTCTTCGTCAGAAATTACTTCAATGGTCTGGTTTTTCCAACAGGCAACAGCGCAAATGCCTAAACTACCAAGGAGCAATGTTGCAATAATAAAGCCAATCTGAAAAACTACAAAATAGTAAATAAGGGCAGCAATAGCTAAAATAATCAAAACACCGCCCAAGGCAAGCACAAAAAACGGCAGGTACATATCTGCTCTTGGCACATCATCGTTGTGGGTAATATTAAATATTTTTTCTATAAATCTTACTAAAAGCTTAAACATTATAAATCTACAACCTCCATATAAACGTCATTTTTAGGTTTGTTCATTCTTTTTGCAACTTGTTTAATTGCATCTTTTTTGTCAACGCCCTGATCCATTAAAAGCTTAACCTGTTCTTTTAATGAAAGATGTTCAAATTCTTCTTTTTCTATATTTTCCTTTTCTTCTAAAACAAGCACGAACTCGCCTTTTATGGTAGGCAGATTTTCTTGCCATTCATTTATAGGGAAGATAACCGTTTCTTCGTGAATTTTTGTAATTTCACGAACTACCGCGATTTTTCTATCGCCAAAGTATTCTGCCATTTCTTCCAAAGTCTTTTCAAGGTGATGGGGACTTTCATGAAGAATAATAGCGCGCTCTTCCTTTTTTAATGCTTCAAAACGCTGTTTTCTTTCTTTGTTCGTTTTAGGCAAAAAGCCTTCAAACACAAAGCGATCGCACTTAAAGCCTGAAAGCACCAACGCGCAAAGCCCCGCGTTAGCACCGGGCAAAACTGTTACGGGCAAGTTTCTTTCACGGGCGTTTTTTACTACGATATAACCGGGGTCAGAAATACAGGGCATACCTGCATCAGAAACAAGCACAATGCTTTCGCCTTTTTCAACACGGTCTAAAATCTGCTGGGAGCGTGATTGCTCGTTATGTTCGTGATAAGAAATCAACGGCTTATTGATTTCATACTTAAAAAATAAGGAAGCACTATGGCGTGTATCTTCGCAATAAATTGCATCACATTCTTTTAAAATGCGTAACGCGCGCAAGGTTATATCTTCTAAATTGCCAATAGGCGTAGCGCAAATGTAAAGGGGCATTATTATTCCTCCAGATGATAGATACGGTTAATTTCTTGGTTTATACTGCCGTCAGCATTATAAATAGTAAGGGTAGGCTCAAAGTTCATATAAGGCTTGCCTTCCTTAACACCTTCAACAAGAACGATATATGCAGGGGTGTTGGGGCGCGCCTGAACAGGACGAACGCGTTTAGGCTCAATGTTATATTTTCGCATAGTTAAAAATATATCAACAAGCCTGTCACTATGGTTTACCATACTAAGCCTTCCGCCGTTTTTTAAAAGATGGTTTGCCGCAATGCAAATATCATCTAAGGTGCAAGTAGCTTCGTGTTTTGAAATGGCGTGGGCATCGTCTTTATTAAATTCACCGCTGTTTTCCTTTTTGTATGGGGGATTGCAAACAACGGTAGAATACTGGGCATTAGGCAAAAATTGTTTTACGTTCCTTAAATCACCGTTATGAATAGTAATCTTATCTTCTAAATTATTAAGTTTTACTGTACGTTTTGCCATTTCAGCCATAAAATCCTGAATTTCCACCGCATCACAATGCACGTAGTTGTGCCTGCCGTATAAAAGAATAGGCAAAATGCCTGTGCCTGTTCCTAAATCGCAGATTTTAGCGTTCTTTTTAACTGTGGCAAAGTCAGCAAGCAATACCGCATCTGTGCCAAAACAGAAATATTCAGGGTTCTGAATAATCTTCAGACCCCTGAATTGTAAATCATCTATTCTTTCGTTTGGTTTAACAAGCTCCATCAGATAACACGCCTTCCCCAAGAGAAATTTGATTTGTAGTAGGATTGGCTGAAATTAGATATAACAACCTTTCTTGCAGAACCTGACGAAGCGTGGATTATCTGTCCGTTACCTAAATATATTCCTGCGTGGTCGCAAAGGTCACTGTCGCCCATTGTGTTAAAGAATACAAGGTCGCCTATCTGTAAGGCAGAAATTGAAGTGATCTTCGTACCCTTGTCCCAATAACCCTGAGTGTATGCAGTACGGGGAATTGAAATTCCAAAGTGTGCATAAACATACTTGGTAAAGCCTGAACAGTCAAAAGTTTTAGGACCGTTTCCGCCTAAAACGTAGGGTACGCCAAGGAAGTTCTTTGAATATTCAGCAATCTGCTTACCCAAAGCAGTGCCTGTGTTACCTGCAGGTCCGCTGGTATCACCAACGCTACCGCTTTGTGATTTTTTAATAGCTGAAGAAGAGAACAGTTTGTCAAGGGTTTTTGTTCCGCAGGCGCCGTCAGCAGAAAGCCCGTTTGCGCTCTGGAATGCCTTAACGGAAGCAACTGTTGCTGAACCATAATAACCTGTTGCAGTGCCTGTAAAGTAACCAAGGGTTTTAAGCCTGTTCTGTATTGTAACAACGTCGTTGCCCTGCGAACCTGATTTAAAGGTACCCGAGGGCTTTAAAACAGAAGGATCGTTTGAATTAAGTGAACCGCCAAGTTTAACGTATTCGCCTGAAATATAGCCTTCTTTACCGCTTGCGGTTTTTATTTTGTACCAGGCTGCTGAATCGTCTAAAAGTGTAACAACTTCACCTTTTTTTACTGTTGTAACGATATTGTAAGTAGTACCTGGACCCTTACGTACGTTTACTGAACCGCTTGCATTAACGGTACATGTTGAATAACCGCTACCTTTTTTAATATATTCACTGCTTGCATAACCCTTTGTGCCGCTTGAAAGCTCAATATAATACCAGCTTCCGCTTTTACCTAAAACGGTAAATGTGGTGCCTTTATTTATTGTAGTAATAACGTCATAACCTGTGCTGGGACCTGAACGAACTTTAAGTGAAGAAGAAGTAATGCTTGCTTTAAATGGGTCAACAACCTCACTTAAAATGGTTGATGCACCGCCTTCAGCACCGATAGAAACGTACTGTTTAAATACGTAACCTGTTTTACCTTCGTGAACGATCTTAAACCAATCGCCTGTTCCGCCGATAATGCTTACTTCGTTTTCGTTTACAACCTTAAATGCAACGGCAGAATTGATTTCAGCCTTTGTGCGCACGTTAACTGAATCCGTTACGCCTGTGATTTCACCTGTTAAACCCTGAATATCGCCGGGTGTAAGATATTTCTTTAAAATAAATCCTAAAATACCGCTTTCAGTTTCAACGTGATACCAATCGCCTTTTTCAGAATAAACGTAAACCTTGGAATTACGGTAAAGCGCATCAATAACTTCGCTTTCTGAATCGGGGTTTTCACGAACGTAAAGCTGTGTTTTAATAGTTACCGTTGCTTCTGCGCAGTTTGCGTTACGTAAAATTGCTACCGTATCATCATCAGCAATACCTGTTGCTTCAATACCCTTATCGCTTTGAAACTTTTTTACTGCCTGCGCAGTTGCTTCACCAAAGTAGCCTGTGCATTCATTAGTAAAATAACCGAACTTTTTAAGTATGTACTGAATTTCATAAATGTCATAACCCTCTGCTTCCTGACCGATAGGCTCAGCCCCAACGATCATAAAGGCAGGAACAGTTATTAAAATTATAAGCAAAAATGCTAAAATTCTTTTCATTATATAAAAACCGCTTTCGTAGTTTATTTATTACGTTATGTAACACTTTTGTAATATCTTAACACTTTATGCGGAATTTGTCAACATATAAATACAAAAAGGAAAAATCTTTCAAAAAATGTACTTGCTAAAAATTTGCATGTGTGTTATAATCTATTGCGATTGAAAAAGACGGAGGTTTTTTAAATGGCTATTATTCAGCTTATTCTTGAAATATTGATTATTTTATTGGCACTTATTATTATTGTTGCAGTAGCGCTTCAAAAAAGCAAAAGCGAAGGCATCACAGGTGTTACCGCAAACAGTGAAAGCGATAATTACTTCGGCAGGGGTAAGGAACTTGGCAACGAACAGAAGCTTGCTAAAATAACAAAGGTATGCGTAGTATTATTTGTTATCGTAAGCGTAATTCTTACTGTTCTTTTTGCTATGGATTCAGCAGTAGCAAAGGAAAGCACATCAGCATTCCTTGATATTGCAAACCTTTAATAAAAACGATTAGTTTTAATGCCGTGTTTTCGTTTTAAGCGAAGATACGGCTTTTTTTTGCGAATTTGTTTATCTAAAAAGGAAACACTAAATTTTAATGGAGAATTTAATTAACTTAATTAAAAAACTAAATAAACCTGTAACCGTAAAAGAGGTTACTAAAAAGCTTAATTTACCGCAAACACAACAAAAGATGGTAAAAACGCTTCTTGACCGCTTGGTAAAGGAAGGCAAGCTTATAAAAAAGAAGGATGCGTATTTTCTTCCTTTAAACGATGGTCTTTTAGAAGGTACAGTTTGCTCAACCTTAAAGGGCGTTGACTTTTTTATGATGGAAGGCTTAAAGGAAGATTTAAAAATTACCCATTCCCGCGAATTTAATTTAATGCATAACGATAGGGTATTGGTTAAGCCTCTTGGCAGGAACTGCCGCGTTGTAAAAATAATTAAACGCGCCTATGAAAATATCGTTGGTACTATTGTAAAGGAAGGTAATTCATACTTTTTGCTTCCTGATGAAAGAAAACTGCACACTCTTTTTATCGTGCCTAAATCAAAGTTAAACGGGGCAAATGTAAACGAAAAAGCGGTATGCAAAATTGAATCATATCCAACTAAAAATTCTTATGGCGTATGCGCAGTTGAAAAGGTGTTAGGTCCCGCAGAAGAAGATGGAACTGCAATCCTTTCAACGCTTTATAATTATAATATTCCTTTGGAATTTCCTAAAAAGGTTTTAGAGTTTGCTGATAATATTCCGGATACAGTTCAGGAAGAAGACCTTTATAACCGCCTTGATTTAAGAAAGTTAAATATTATCACCATTGACGGTGATGACGCCAAGGATTTAGACGATGCTATTTCTTTGGAAATCACCGAAAAAGGCGATTACCTTTTAGGCGTGCATATTGCTGACGTTTCTAATTACGTTAAAATGGATAACCCTGTTGATAACGAGGCGTTAAAAAGGGCAACAAGCGTGTATATTCCGGGTAAGGTTTATCCGATGCTTCCCAAAAAGCTTTCTAACGGAATTTGTTCGTTAAATGAACACGTTGACAGATTAACTCTTTCCTGTTTTATGGTTATAACAAAACAGGGTAAAGTAGTGGATTATTCAATTCAGCCTTCGGTAATCAACAGTAAGCACCGTATGACTTATACTGATGTTACTGAAATTTTAGAAGACCCCAAAAGCCCAAAAAGAAAAGAGTATAAAGATATTTTAGGTATGCTTCTTTTAATGAAGCAACTTGCATTAACTTTAATTGACGGCGCAAAAAAGCGGGGAAGCATTGATTTTGATCTTCCTGAAGCCAAGGTTATTTTAGATGAAAATGATTTTCCCGTTGAAATTAAGGAATACGAAATTGGCATTTCAAATAAAATTATTGAACAGTTTATGCTTTTAGCAAATAAAACCGTTGCAAAGCACATGCTTAATAAAAATCTGCCGTCAATCTATCGTGTTCACGAAAAGCCTGATGAAAAAAAGTTAGATGCTTTCAGGGAACTTTTAAAGCCATTTAATATCTTCTTAAAGGAAGACCCTAAACCGCAAGATTTTAACGATATATTAAATAAGGTTATAGGTGAACCTGAAGAAGCGTTAATTAAAAAAACAATGCTCCGTTCAATGAGCAAGGCAAAATATAAGCCCACAAATGATGGGCATTTTGGTTTGGCGTATGAACATTATCTTCATTTTACTTCACCAATTCGCCGTTACCCCGATTTAATGGTGCATCGCGCCCTTAATATGCAGTTTAGCGAAAACTATAAAGGCTTACGTGAACTGTCTCACCGATTAGATAACGTTGCAAATATTTCTACTCAGCAAGAAATTAACGCCGCCCTTTGCGAGCGCGACGTTACCGATATTCGTAAAGCACAGTATATGTCAAAAAGAATTGGCGAAGAATTCTGGGGCAACGTTTCAGGCGTTACCGCATACGGTATGTTCGTTGAACTTCCTAACACCGTTGAAGGCTTTATTCCCGTAAACACAATGGATGGATATTTTGAATTAGACGAAGCTAATATGCGCTTGATAAGTGTAAATAAATGTTACCGTTTAGGCGATAATGTAAAAATCAGAGTTTTTGGCGCAGATACAATAGAAGGCAAGGTTGAATTTACGCTTTTAACTTGACTTTTTCAGTAAAAACGGGTAATATTTAAGCATAAGTTTTCTTGGAGAAAATAATGGAAAAAGGTATAAAGATAATAACAGAAAACAAAAAAGCTCGTCACGATTATTTTGTTGAAGACACCTTTGAGGCAGGTATTGAACTTTTCGGTACTGAGGTTAAATCATTACGTCAGGGCAAAACTAATCTTAAAGACAGCCATATTATTATCCGCGGCGGCGAAATGTTTGTTATCGGTATGCATATTTCACCTTATGAAAAGGGAAACATCTTTAATAAAGATCCTATGCGTACCCGTAAACTCTTAATGCACCGCCGTGAAATAGACCGTCTGTTTGGTAAAATGAAAATAGATGGTTACACTCTTATACCTTTAAAAGCGTATTTTAAAAACGGATTTGTTAAAATTGAAGTTGCACTTTGTAAAGGTAAAAAGCTTCACGATAAAAGGCAGGATCAGGCTATTAAGGATATTAACCGCGCCATTGATCGCGCCACAAAGAATAGGGGAGAATAATGGAATTATTTAAGGTAAAGTTAAAGGAAGAATTTCCTTGCTTAAAAACAAGTCAGGAACCTGAATTAACTTGTTACATAAACGATAATTATAAATCAGTTAATGAATCAAGATTAAATCCCGCTATTCTTATAATCCCAGGCGGTGCCTATTTTAACGTAAGTATGCGCCGTGAAGGTGAAAGTATGGCTTTAAAGTATCTTTCAAAAGGTTTTAATGCTTTTGTTCTTAATTACAGCGTTCATCCTGAATGTTATCCAACACAGTTTTTTGAAGCTGCCGTAGCAGTGCTTTATATAAGAAACAACGCTGAAAAGTGGAATATTGATAAAAATAAAATAGCAGTAAACGGCTATTCAGCAGGGGGTCATCTTGCCGCAAGCCTTGGGGTTTGGTGGAATGATCCTTATATGCTTGACGCATTAAAAACAACAAGTGACGTTATCCGTCCTGACGTTTTGATTTTATCTTATCCCGTAATCAGCGCAGATCCAAAAATCAGTCATATTGGCTCAATCAATAACGTTTCAGGCACAACTGATACAGAAGCACCCATCTATAAAAAAATGTCTTTGGAAAACCACGTGAACGAAAACACACCGCCAACTTTTATTTGGCATACCTTTGAAGATAACGTTGTTCCCGTTCAGAACAGTTTAAGATTTGCTTATGCCTTGGCTGAAAATAAGGTTTTGTTTGAACAACATATTTATCCTTACGGCAAGCACGGCCTTGCAACAAGCGATTATGCATCAAACGATATAAAAGACGACCATTACTCAGCACCTTGGGTACAGGATTCCATAAAATTTTTATTCAGCATCTGGTATAAATAAGGCTTAAAAGCCTTAATATATGGGGGCGTAAAGGTTTCGACAGGGTTGTTCGGTGGTATGGTAAGCGAGTCGTGATTTTGGGGCGCACGGTAAAAACCCAAGCGTAAATATAAACGCTAATAACAGAACTAATTTAGTAGCTGCTTAATGCAGCTTCCGCTGAACTAAGCTTACTGCGGGCTTAGATCTCAGCGCCAAAATTCGCAGTGCACGTCAGCAATCTAAGCTTTGCGATTGCGATGAATTATGAAGCTACCCAATAAGCAAGCGTGCCGTTGTGCAAGCTTAAAGGGGAATCTTTAATCATCGGCTACACTCGTAGAAAACCATATTTCCGCTTCTTTGGACAGGGGTTCGACTCCCCTCGCCTCCACCAATAAAAAACACACTGCAACGGCAGTGTGTTTTTTTATTCAGTAGAAAAGCGAGGGGAGTCGAAGCCTGAGAGGGTGCGCAGGCTAAAAGAAAACAGTTCAGTGAACTGTTTTCAGCCGAAGCAGTGCGAGTTGGGTACTGTTGCATCGCAACGGTCAACGAGCAGATAGCGTGCGTGCACGCGTTCCCCTCACCTCCACCAAAAATAAAGCACCGCATTTGCGGTGCTTTACTTGTCTTGGAATCCACATAATACAAGACAAATTGTTTGTAAGTACTGTTTACGGGACTATAAAAGGTATATAATGAAATCAACAAAATGCAAAGGAGTTTAATATGAGCAATTACAAATATTCAAGCGAATATGAACGCGAAGAAACTCAAAAATACGAAGGCACCTATACACCTGAACAAATTGAACTTAACAAAAAGTTATACGAGGTAGTTTCAAAAGAACATATTGATTTTTATGCAGCAGAAGAATTGTTAAAACAAGGTGCAGATCCACTTGGCGGAACAGAAGTGTATGGGTGGGAATTGGTAGACCATATTTATGGTGATATTGTAGGTGGTTCTCAGGATTACAATAGTGTGGAACTACCGCAACTTACTGAACTGTTTTTGAAATATGGTATGGATGTTGATAATCCTAAAATTCCTTATGATTATTCTGCCAGTACCAATCCTATGTGGCAGTTTGCATTTGTAACAAATGAAAATGCTATTTATGCATTAAAAATGCTTCTTGATAAAGGGCTTTCGGAGGAAAGCTTTGGTGCATTTTGGGGTCATTGTATAGACGATTTTTTTCTTATTGATTGTGTCAATCCCCATGAAGAACATTGGAACTATGAATGCACTTGGAGCTTTAAAATGCTTTTGTTGGGGGCTTCTTACGATCATATATTAGATAACGATGAAGCGTTAAGAGAGCTTATTTGTTATGATTATAACAATTACGACGTTCATAAATTTCGTAATTGGGATAATTATAAATATATTTTTGATACGTCGCATTGTGATTACTCTCCCGAACTTTACAAATCTATTCTATATATCTATGATAAGGAAACAGGAGAAGAAGTTTGGAAAATGGGTTTAGGTAATGCAGGTAGGCAAGTGCTGGCTGAATTGTGTAATAAATAATAAGTAAAATAATCTACCGACGAGGGTGGATATCAAAATAAATTAAAAAATTACAAATAAAAGGTAACATTCCTTGATTTTCTTGTTGAGGGCAAAATGGGCTACTTTGAACGTCGCGAAGCTCTTGAAAATGCAGGACTGGACCCGGATGAATTTGAATTATAGAAGCTTCTTTCAAAATGTTGAAAAATTTATAGAATTATGCTACAATAAAATCGTAAAAACCAAAAACCTTGGAGAAATAAAATGAACTCTGAACAAGAATGGCTTTATGTAAACAATCATGATAATAGCATAAGGTACGTTTTAGGTACTAAAGGGAAAAAGACATTGTTTTGCATAGGTATCAATCCAAGTGTTGCAACACCCGAAAAGTTAGACCCAACGCTTCAAAAAGTTTCGTGTATAGCTAAATATAACGGATATGATAGCTTTGTTATGTTCAATGTCTATCCTAAGCGTGATACTAATTTTGATGATTTAGAAAAAGCCGTTAGCAGTGAAATACATATTAAAAATGTTGAAATCATTATTCAAATGCTATCGGAATATTCTGATAGCAACGTATGGGTAGCATTTGGTAATCATATTTACGACAGAGAATATTTGCCTACTTGCTTAAAGGATATTTATAATAAACTTCCCAATAAAACTATTAAGTGGTTTGCCACGGGAGTAAATAAAAGCGGTGCGCCCAAACACCCTCTTTACCAAAAGAAAGAAACAAAATTAGTTGATTTTGATATGGAAGCATACATAAAAACAATTTGATAAAATAAGGAGAAAAAATGCCACTTCAAATTATACGACAAGACATAACAAAGATGAATGTTGATGCCATCGTAAACACCACCAATGCAGAAATGGTGGGGTATAGTGGCGTTGATTTTGCTATTCATCAGGGAGCAGGAACTGAGCTTGATAATGCTTGCCAAAAACTTTCGCCATTAGGGCTTGGTCAAGCCAAGATAACAAAAGGATATAATCTTCCGGCAAAGCATATCATTCACACGTCGGGTCCTATCTGGCGCGGTGGACTTGAAGGCGAAAGCATTATTTTAAAATCTTGTTATCTGGAATCTCTTAAACTAGCGGTGGAAAATAACTGCCAGTCAGTTGCCTTTCCATTGATTTCTTCGGGTGTGTATGGTTATCCCAAAGACCAGGTACTTAAATTTGCAATTCAGGTAATAAGCGAATTCTTGTTTGAACACGAAATGATGGTGTATCTTTGCGTGTTTGATAAAACTTCATATGAATTCAGCAAAAAACTGTTTACTGAAATCAGCGAAATCATTGACGATAAATACGTTGAAGAACACGATGAAGATTGCATGGCAGAACTTGCAAACTTTGAAGCAATTTTTGCTAAAAGCAAGCGAATATGCGAAAAGAGAAGCATAGAACTCTGCGAAGCCTTGCCTCCAAGTTCATATCCTGCAGGAAGCGCAAAAAATAAAACCTTGCAGGAATATATGAAATCAATGGACAAGCCCTTTGCATATAAACTGTTTGATTTAATTGATGCGCGTGGTATGACCGATGTTGAATGTTACAAAAAAGCCAACGTGGATAAGAAAACGTTTTCCAAAATAAAGTGTAATCCAAAAACTTATAAGCCCTCTAAGCAAACTGCTGTCGCCTTTGCGATAGCCCTTAAATTAAATTTAGAAGAAACTCAGGACTTGCTTGCGTCTGCAGGACTTACTCTGTCACGTAGTTTTACTTTTGACAAAATAATCCGCTACTTTATCCAAAAAGAAATTTACGATATTTACGAAATCAACGAAGCACTGTTTGAATTTGACCAGGTGTTGTTGGGTTGTTAAAGGAGAAAGTTATTACCTATGTCAGCTTTTGATATTGTATTAAAAATTATAAACGAAAAAATGCTTCCGATAAACAAAAGAAGAATCAATGCAAGTAAGGAATATTTTTATGAGCATTATTTTAGTTCGGAAGCAAAAAGTTTATCAAAAAACAAACAATGGATTTTAAACTATTGCATTAGAAAAGCATGGGTTGATGCAACAATCAGCGAACGCTTTAATAAGTCTAGTCTAATTATTGCAAACAAGAAAAGTATTGTCGCCTTTGTGGAAAAAGAATTAACAAATAATACGGAATATATTTGCAGTAATTTTAATCAATGGCATAATTCCGTGTGCGAAAAAACAGATTTTGATATGCGATACGGTGTATGGCAAAAATTGATAAATATGACCTTTAAGTATTTGTATTGTGTTAAAGAAACCTTTCCTGAATTTAATGAAGTTTGGAAAGAATGTCATTGCCCAATAGATACTATTATTTCAAAGCAAGTATATAATCAGTTAAGCAAAATGAATGTTACACCTAATGAATTGGTGTTGTCAAAAAAGATTGCAAAAAGCGACACTGTTATCAATTGGAATAATATAACTAAAAAAGATTATTGTAAAATGCAAAGTCAAATAAAGCAAATATGTAAAAAAGAAAGAATTTATTCGTTAGAATTTGATTTTTTGTATTGGAATAATTAAAGTCTCCCGCCAAGCGACCAATTTAACTAAATAATTTGATACAATGTGATTGTAAGGTTGAAAAGCCAAGCAATCACATTGTTTTTTTGGAGGAAATTGAAATGAAAGAAAAAATGAACAACATCACTGAATTGGTATTTATCTTAGACCGTAGCGGTTCAATGGCAGGACTTGAAAGCGATACAATCGGTGGCTTTAATGCTATGATTGAAAAACAGAAAAAAGAAGATGGCCAGTGCTACGTTTCAACGGTGCTTTTTGATAATTACAGCGAAGTGTTGCACGATAGGATCAAACTTCAGGACGTACCTAAAATGACCGACAAGGATTATACTGTTCGTAGCTGTACGGCTTTACTTGATGCCATTGGTGGCGCAATTCACCATATTGGCAACGTTCATAAATACGCCCGCAAGGAAGATGTTCCTGCCCACACTATGTTTATAATCACTACAGATGGAATGGAAAACGCAAGCACAAAGTATGATAGTAACAAAGTTAAACAGATGATTGAACGCCAAAAAGAAAAATACGGTTGGGAGTTCTTGTTTATCGGTGCTAACATTGATGCGGTAGAAACTGCAAAAAATTTCGGTATTGATGAAAACCGCGCAGTTAATTATAATGCCGATAAAATGGGTACTAAAATTGTGTACGAAACTGTTTCAAAGGCGGTTTATAGCGTTCGTACAGATGCTCCACTTGGGGATAAATGGAGTGCCGATATTGATGCAGATTATAAAAAAAGAGGTAAAAAATAATGTTTAATAAAATAAAAGCAGTAATGCTTGGCCACGCAGTTGGCGATGCTCTTGGCGTGCCGGTAGAATTTGCTAAACGAGAAGAATTAGATAATGCGCCAGTTACTGATATGGAAGGCTTCGGCACTTATCCGTATCCTGCAGGCACATGGTCAGATGATACAAGTTTATCTTTGGCGGCGCTTGATGTTCTTAAAACCGGTGAAATCCATTGGGGCGAAATAATGCTTAATTTTGCAGGGTGGCTTCAAAATGATAAATACACTGCTACAGGTGAAACCTTCGATGCTGGTAAAACCTGTGTTAAAGCAATTATCAATTATTTAACAAGCGATATTAAGGCAACAGAAAGTGGCGAAAAAGACGAACGTTCAAACGGTAATGGTTCTTTAATGCGAATCCATCCTTTTGTACTATATGCAACCTTTAATTTATTAAATGGTACGGAAGATAGCCATTGGCTTTGGCTTGCGTGTATCAGGGATGCTTCAATGCTTACCCATGCCCACCAACGTTCAATTATGGGATGCTACATTTATGGGTATTGTTTGAGCTTTTTGCTTAAAGAATCTACAAAAGAAAGCCTTATAAAAGGCATTAAGTTTGCAGAAAAAGACCTTGATTATCTGCCCGAATTTGAACATTACAATCGTATTTTTGATAAAGATTTTATAAACTTAAAACGCGAAGAAATCAAAAGCACAGGCTATATTGTTGATACGTTAGAAGCGGCGCTTTGGTGCGTGTTAAACACCAACAGTTACGAAGAATGTGTTTTAACTGCAGTTAATTTAGGAGATGATACCGATACCGTTGCCGCAGTTGCAGGCGGCCTTGCAGGTGCGCTTTATGGCTTAAAGGCTATCCCTGAAAAATGGCTGAACATTCTTAAAAAACGTGATTACATTGAAAAAATGTGCGAAACTGCAGGAAAGAATTGGATAAAATAAAAACGGCGAAAGCCGTTTTTTTATTGATTTATATTATTTTTTAACGCACTAAATACTTTTTTATAAACCGCTTTGTTGGGATAAAATCTGTCATCAACAAAAATATCAATTCCTCGTTTTGAACGGAATTCTGATATTGCCGCAGCAACTGCCGCACTTCGTGATTGCCCGTGTTCGCATTGGCAAATAAGCGTTTGCGCAGAATCCTTTATATTAAAATAAAAATCAGCAATCTCTTTTGCCTGTGCATCAGAAAGCATATTATATTTTGCTTCAATTTTGATTCGTTCTTCGTTAGTTGGAACGCGACCAAGCTCATCAATAAAAATGTCATTATCAACGTCATCAAAGGCAATTTGCAATAAAAATTCGGGAGAATTTTCTAACAGAGCAAAATCAAGCCCTGCATCAGTAATGCTTATTACTGCAGTGTCGGGCTTAAATCCCTTTTTAGATAAAAGTTCTATTTTTTCTCTACTTAATATTTGTAATTTCATTTTTATCATCCTTTCTGCAAACATTATACCACAAAAAATAAAAATGCACAAAAGTTGCAATTTTTTTAGAAAATCACAATTTTCGAGCAAATTGAAATGTGTGGTATAATACTTGTTTTTGATTTATAAGTTAAAAATCTAACTAAGGCGAGCTTGCCTCTTATTCAATTCCCGCCGCAAAATTGTGGCTATGGTAGTGGCTTCTCCTTTCAAAAAAGTTTGCGCAAATATGATAATAAGTATATCAAGTAATAATATCTAATAAAAAAGTATTATCTAAAAAAAGGACCAAAAGGTCTTTTTTTTATATATACATATCAGCTTTTAGGGTAAAATATACAATATATTATTTAGGAGGAAAAATAATGACAAAACGAATTCTAACAGAAAAAAACATACAAGATTTTGTAGGATATCTACAATGTGAAGAAAAGAGTGCAAACACAATAGAAAAATATATACGTGACGTAAGGGCATTTTCTTTATTTATGAAGGGCACAGAGATTATAAAAGAGAATGTAATTGCATATAAAAATGATTTAATTTCAAAGCAGTATGCGATAAGAAGTATTAACTCAATGCTTGCCTCAATTAATAGTTTGTTTGCTTTTCTTGGATGGGCGGATTTGAAAGTAAAATCTATTAAACTTCAACAGCAAATTTATTGTCCGGAAGAAAATGAACTGACAAAGGCTGAATATACCCGTCTTGTTAATACCGCGAAACTAAAAGGAAATGAACGTCTTGCATTAGTAATTCAAACGATTTGCGGAACAGGAATACGTGTAAGCGAACTACAATATATAACGGTAGAGGCGGTAAAAAGAGGAAATGCAACAGTTTCACTTAAAGGAAAAACTCGTTCAGTTTTTATTGTTCGTGAATTGCAAAAAAAATTACTCCATTATGCAACGGAGCAAAAAATAAAATCAGGCACTATTTTTATAACACGAAATGGAAAACCAATAAGCCGAACTAACATTTGGCGAGAAATGAAAAACCTTTGCGAGCAGGCAGGTGTAAATCCACAAAAGGTGTTTCCACATAATTTGAGACACTTGTTTGCGCGTACGTTCTACGGTATTGAAAAAGATATTGCTAAGCTTGCAGATATTCTTGGACACAGCAGTATAAATACTACACGAATCTATATTATCACTACTGGAACTGAACATCGTCAACGAATGGAAAACCTGCGACTGATAATATAAAGGCCATCACAAAATATGGCTACAACATAATCTACATTATGTTGTATTATCGTTGTATAAAAGCAAATATATAACAAAAATGAATTTATATTTAAAAATAAAAAACACAAAAATTTAAGCCTTTATTTTCATAAAACAATAGAGGCCTATCTTGCTATTTTTAAAACAAGTGGATATTATGTAATTACAGCGTTTTTTTGTAAAAATCCTTGCGCTTTTTGTATTTTTATGTTATACTATGTCATAATTATTAACAGTTTTTCATAATTGTTCATAATTTTGTAACATAATGTAGATTATGTTGTAGCCATATTTTGTGATGGCCTTTATATTATCAGTCGCAGGTTTTCCATTCGTTGACGATGTTCAGTTCCAGTAGTGA
>JAZRTX010000003.1:0-50810 GCA_045652205.1 Clostridia bacterium | reverse complement strand
CTCCGTTTTTTATATTATAACAAAGTTTTTCATTGTATGCAAATATATTCTTGAAATAAAATGTAAAAAATGGTATAATTTATTCAACAAATATTTAAGGTGATTCAATGAAACGTATTAAAAAAATATTATTATCGGCTTTTCTTTTTGCTTTTGCAATTTGTGATAAAGTTTTTTGTGCAAATGCTTATTTGGAAGGAGAAGAAGCTACACCTGCACCATCTTCTTTTTTAGATAATTTTGATGCAAGTTTGATAATGGCAAACTGGTATAAAATTGTTTTAATTATTGTTGCAGTTGTTTGTACTATTGGCTTTATTGTAAGCAATTTTAAAAAACAAGATAAAAATAGTAATGAATAATAAATTATTTGTATATAATTATTTGGTGATATTATGCTAATAAATAGTGAAAAAATTTATGTAAATAATAGTTTTGATGAAACCGTTTACGGTGAGTTTTATCTTGCGGATTCTTTGGAAGCTATGCCACGCCTTATTGATGAATATAAAGGCAAGGTTAAACTTGTTTATTTTGATCCGCCTTTTATGACGGGTCGTGAATTTGATGCAAGTATGCCTGTTGGTGAAAAGGGATATGCAGGTGATAGGGCATATTATACAAGGATTCCGTCATACTCTGATTCTTGGGAAAGTAAAGAAGCGTATCTTAACTTTTTAAAAAAGATTTTTATTGGTGCAAAGGAACTGTTAACAGAAGACGGTGTTATTTGTGTTCACGTTGACAGGCACGCATCCCACCACGTTCGTTTACTGATGGATGAAGTGTTTGGGGAAAACTCTTTTATCAATGAAATTATCTGGCACTACCGTTCAGGTGGAAGCAGTAAAACATCATTTCCTGCAAAGCACGATAACATTTTTATCTATGGTAAATCACCAAAAGTTAAGATAAATCCTGCGGCGGCAGGCAAAGCAAGAACAGATAAGCGTCATAACCATATGAAACGATCTGTTGATATTGATGGCAGAGTATATTTTTCTATTAAAAGCAACGGCAAGGAATATAAATATTATGAAGACGATATTGTTTCTTTTGATGACGTTTGGGAAATTTCTCATCTTCAACAAAAACATCCTGAACGCACCGGCTTTGGTACGCAAAAACCTCTTGAACTTTTAGATCGCATCATTCGTTCATGTTCACAAAAAGGCGATATCGTTTGTGATTTGTTTGCAGGTAGCGGTACAACGCTTATAAGCGCCATAAATAACGGCAGAAGATATCTTGGCGTTGATAAATCTTCGTTGAGCCTTTTGACGTTCAGACGCAGGCTTACAGCCCGTAATAACGTTGATATTACAATATATCACACTTCTGTTGCAGATGATAAAGCAGGAATTTCTTTAAGTAAGCAAGTAACAGAAGAAAGCGTTACCGTTTCATTTGAATCATATCGTACTTTAAACGTTGATATTGATTTGCCAAAATATACTGATGGACTTCAATATTTAACTTATATTTCTGTTGGCAGAATTGAAAATGGCGCGTATATTACCGAAGATTATTCAGTTCGTACTTCTAACATGCCAACGCTTAAAAATACGTTCACTGTTTCCAACGTGGGTGAAAAAGCAATATATTTCTGTGATTGCCTTGGTAACCACAGGTTTGTTAAAATTTAAGGAATTATATGGAACTTAAAGTTTTAAAGGGATTAGGTCCAAAACGTATTGAATCGCTTAATAAACTTGATATTTTCAGCGTTGAAGATCTTATCGCCTTCCTTCCTATAACTTATAGGGATCTAACAACTATATCAAAACTTAATGCAGCGGCTGTTGATACACAGTCGCTTTTTAAGGTTAGATGCGTAACTAAGCCAGTTGTTAAATATCCAAGAAAAAATTTTAGTATTGTTACTTGTGATATTGAAGACGTTTCAGGCAGAGCGCAGGCAATCTGGTTTAATCAGCCGTATATTGCAAAAAATATTGAAATGAACACCGATATTTTTTTATACGGCAAAATTGAAATTAAGCAGGGTAGACGTCGTTTGATGAATCCAAGTGTTGAACACGAGGATGAGCTTAGCATTGTTCCTGTTTACCGTTTGCCTGCAACAAGTGGCTTAAACCAAAAATCAATGCGCGCAATCATGAAGCAGGCAATTGAGTTTTGTATTGAAAACGAGCCTGAGGTTTTTGATGAAGAATTCAGATTAAAGCATCATTTAGCTTTAAGAAAGTATGCAGTTAAAAATGTACATTTTCCTGAAAACAACGACGCCTTATTAAAAGCAAGAAGGCGTTTAAGTTTTGAAGAGCTTATAAATATTCAGCTTTATATTAAATTAAGAAAAAAGCAAAACGAAAAAGAAGCCGGTAAGGTTTTTGAAATTAACGAAAAAATTGTTTCTGATTTTGTAAACAACTTGCCTTACAAACTTACAAGTAAACAGATTAAAACTATCAAAGAAATTTATCTTGACGTTACAAGCGGTAAAGCTATGAACCGCCTTGTGCAAGGCGACGTTGGTTCAGGTAAAACCATTGTTGCATTTATTGCCATGCTTTTTGCTAAAGAAAACGGTGGGCAAAGTGCCTTAATGGCACCTACTGAAATTTTAGCAAGGCAACATTACTTACAGCTTGTTGAGTTCTTTGGTGAAGATAACGTGTGCTTTTTAACAGGTTCGCTTTCTTCTGCTGAAAAAAAAGAAGCATTAGAGAAAATTAAAAGAGGACAGGCAAAGTTCATTGTTGGCACTAATGCGCTAATTCAAAAAGGCGTTGAATATAATAACCTTTTACTTGTTATTTGTGATGAACAGCACCGATTTGGCGTTAAGCAACGCGCAAAACTTTTTAATAAAGGTAATTCACCCCATACACTTGTAATGTCGGCAACGCCTATTCCAAGAACGCTTTCTTTAATTGTGTTTGGCGATCTTGATATTTCTATTATTGATGAAATGCCCGCAGGCAGAAAAAAAGTATCTACTTCCGTTATAACAAAAAGCAGGGAAGCAGATATGCTTAAATATATAAGAAATGAACTTTTACAAGGCAGACAAGCCTACTTTGTTTGCCCACTAATTGAAGAAGATGAAGAAAGCACGTTAATTTCTGCAGAAGGCTTGTTTGAAGAATTAAGTAGCGGTTATTTATCTGATATTCCTATTGCTTTAATGCACGGCAAAATGAGCGCGGAAGAAAAAAATCAGGTAATGGATGCCTTTAATAAAGGCGAAATTAAGGCTTTAATTTCAACAACTGTTATAGAGGTAGGGGTAAACGTTAAAAACGCCACAATAATGGTTATTTACGGCTGTGATAGGTTTGGTTTATCACAGTTACATCAGCTTCGCGGGCGAGTAGGCAGGGGGGATTTAAAATCATACTGTTTCTTATTAACAGAATCCCAAAATGAAAATACTTTGGAACGCTTAACTATTATGGCAAAAAATTCAAACGGCTTTGATATTGCACAGTATGATTACGAAATGCGTGGTCCAGGTGACTATTTGGGTAAAAGGCAAAGTGGTATTGCAGAAGCAAGATTTTCTTATGCTTTATCCAATACCTTACTTTTAAAAGAAACACAAACGGTACTTAATAATGAAATCTTACCGCAAATCAAAAAGTATGATTTTCTTATTAGGTGCATAAATGAAAAATTTGATCGTACTCTTGAAGATATAGCATACAACTAAAATTTACCAATAAAAAATTTTGCATAACTTTCCTTGGTCTGTAAAAAATAAAAACAGAATCTCAAAGGGAGGTGAAAAACTATGGCAAAGTCAGGAAAACCTGAACTTGAAAACATGAAGTACGAAGTTGCTAACAGCCTCGGCATTAACATGAAGAAGGGCTACAACGGTGATCTTTCTTCTAAGGACAACGGTCGTGTAGGCGGCGAAATGGTTCGCAGAATGGTTCAACAGTACGAACAGAACAACAAGTAATTTATTTTTAAAAATAAAGCAGAACAGTTTAGAAAAATTGTTCTGCTTTGTTACATATTATGTATAAAAAACACGGATAGCATGACATCTCAAAATGTAAAACATCGTATGCCTCTATCCGTGACAATGTTTGCAAATCTACCGTTCAAGACTGGGACCGTTAAAAACGGCACTCCCAGCGGTTAGATTTACTTAGAACTAACGATAACGCCCATCGAGTAAATGATATTCGACGCCCCAAACCAAAGGAGAGATATGCTCTACAAAACGGTATAGCCAATAAAAGTTGAGGTCTTAAAACTTGGGGTCCCAATAAATACATTGGGCGCTCAGAGTTCTCGCTCAACTTATGAATAGAGCATATCAAAAATATTCTCTTTTGTCAAGAATAAATATTTGTTGCGTTATATGCCAGATGATATGCTTTATAATGAACAAAAGCAAGCAAAATTTAAATAAAAAAGCTTGGAAGTTAGAAGAATTTAACGAATTGGCAGCTATACAAAAGGAAGGTATAAAAAAAGAAGATGTTGGCATAAAGCCCCTGCATTGTTGAATGGAAAACGTGGCAATGTAGCGGTATCTTTTCTTTATGGTCAAGGAAAGAGGGTGCATTCTATACGCGTGCTAACGCCTGAAGGCAATGTTTTTTTATTAGATAAAATAAAAAACACAGAACCTACAACGTTGGTAGCATCGCAAGAAAGCAATGTTGAGCCAACCATCAGCACTGTGTCAAACGATAAAATACCACAAACCAAACAAAATGTCAATATAAAATCTTCAAATTCCTCAAAAACCGATACCGAATATCTTACTGCGGTTGAAAATGGTGATATGGAAACTGCACAAAGGCATGTTGATAAAAACGTAGACGAGATTTTAAAGGTTACTAAAAATTGGATAGGCGAAAAAATAAACCATATAAGAAAAGATGATATTGTAGAGTTTGCTTGTGGAAATATTATGTATCGTGTAGGTAATAATGGCTATGTGGCAGATGTTCTGGTAGGAACACGAAAGAACGGTACGGCAGTTTTATATGATATTGTTAATATATATGACAAAAAAATAACAGACACATCCGAAGCTATGGAAGGAAAAGATTTCCAACGCAGACAGGATATATCTGTTAATAACAATTTACCACAACCAAAGCAATCTGTCAATATAAAATCTTCAAATTCCTCAAAAACCGATGTCGGAAATTCTTTTGAAGTGTATTTGAATTTAGGCAACGTTATGAAACCAAAGGCTGAAACGTTTACTAATGCAGATATAAAGAAACTTATTTGGATGAAGTAAATGTATGTGTAATAAAAAACCCGCATCACTGCGGGTTTTTGTTTTATTTCTTTTCCATATCCTTTGCTTGTTCACGGCTGTGGTCAACTTCGTCTTCGTCATATTCAACAACGGAGATAGCTGCCTTATTAAACACAAGCTTAACTTCATCAGGACCAACTGCGATAGTAACAATATCATCGTTGATTTCTTTAACAACGCCATAAATACCGCAATCCATCATAACACGATCACCGTTTTTAAGGTTGTTCTTTCTTTCTTGCATCATTTTTGCGCGCTTTCTCTGCTTTCTGCCTGAAAACCACATAAAAGCAATCATAGCAACCATAATGATAATAAGACCTAATGAACTTTCAAGTCCGCCTGCTGCACCGGTTGCGGGTGCTGTGCCTTCTAATAAAACAAAATTTTCTAACATAATCAAATTTCCTTTCAAATGATATAGTAATATATTAGCAGATATAAGTATATTTTACAAGTGAAATTTTGGTAAAACTAGTTATATCCGTATTTTTTTAAGAACTCATTTTTAAAATCAAGTGAACGGTCTTCCCAAATAGCTTTTTTAAGGTCTTCTGTCAACTTGTGTAAGAAACGTATATTGTGAATGGAAGCAAGACGTGCGCCCATAATTTCACCTGCATTAAGAAGATGGCGGATGTATGCACGTGAATAATTTCTGCAAGCGTAGCAATCGCATTCTTCGTCTAAGGGGCGGGGGTCTTCTTTATATTGGGCGTTACGAACAACTAATTTACCTGTGCTTGTCATAACCGTTCCGTTACGGGCAATTCGTGTTGGAAGCACGCAATCCATCATATCAATTCCGCGGGTAAAACCTTCAACAAGGCAGTCGGGTGAACCAACACCCATTAAATATCTTGGTTTATTCTTGGGCATAATGGGCATAAGGTCATCTAAAATCTCATACATTAAAGGCTTTGGTTCGCCAACTGATAAACCGCCGATTGCAATACCGGGGCAATCTTCGTAACTTGCAGTAGCAATTGCGCTTTCACGCCTTAAATCCTTATACATACTGCCTTGAACAATACCAAACAATGCCTGATTATCGTTTGTCCAGGCGTTGTGGCAACGGTCAAGCCAACGTAACGTGCGCTCCATATTTTCTTTTGCATCACGGTATTCGCAGGGGTAGGGTGAACAAACGTCAAACTGCATCATAATATCAGAGCCAAGCGCTTGTTCAATTTCAATAACCTTTTCAGGTGTAAAAAGATGCTTTGAGCCGTCTAAATGGGAATTAAAATAAACGCCTTCTTCTTTAATCTTTCTCAAATCTGATAAAGAAAATACTTGAAATCCACCGCTATCCGTTAAAATTGGTCTGTCCCAATTCATAAACTTATGTAAGCCACCCATTTTTTTTACAAGCTCGTGCCCTGGGCGAAGATAAAGGTGATAGGTGTTTGATAAAATTATCTGTGAGTTAACTTCCTTTAATTCTTCAGGGGAAACGGCCTTAACTGTTGCTTGTGTGCCAACGGGCATAAAAACAGGTGTTTCAATAACACCGTGGGGGGTAGTAAAGCGGGTAATACGAGCGCCGCTTTGCTTACATTCTTTTAAAACCTCAAATTTAAATTTATCTGTTTTCATAAAAATCCTTTATATAATAATCATCGCATCGCCAAAAGAGAAAAATTTATATCCGTTTTCTTTTGCGTTTTCATAAACGTTCATTATTTCTTCCTTTGAACATAATGCGCTTACAAGCATAAGTAAAGTTGATTCAGGTAAGTGAAAATTTGTAATCAATGAGTCAACTGCATTGAATTTATAGCCAGGATAAATAAAAATATCCGTATCTCCGCTTTTTGAATGAACAGTACCGTTATTATCCGTAACGCTTTCTAATGTTCTGCAACTTGTTGTGCCAACGGAAATTATTCTGCCACCATTTTTACGGCAAGCGTTAATCTTATCTGCCGCATCGCTACTAACACAGTAATATTCACTGTGCATTTTATGGTTTAAAACGTCATCAACCTGAACAGGTCTGAAAGTACCTAAACCAACGTGCAGTAAAACAGGAACAATTTCAACACCCATTGATTTGATTTTATCAAGTAACTCAGGTGTAAAATGAAGACCCGCAGTTGGCGCGGCGGCGGAGCCTGTTTGTTTAGAATAAACCGTCTGATACATTTCCTTATCTTCAAGTTTTTCAGTAATATAAGGTGGAAGGGGCATTGTACCTAAACGGTCAAGAATTTCTTCAAATATACCGTTGTAACTAAATTTTACAATACGGTTGCCGTCATCACGAACGTCAATAACCTCTGCAAAAAGCTCGTTTCCGAATTTAAACTTTATACCGGGTTTTGCCTTTTTGCCGGGGCGTGCAAGAATTTCCCAGGTATCAGTATCAATACGCTTTAAAAGTAAAAATTCAATAAATGAACCTGTATCGCATCTTTCACCAAATAACCTTGCAGGCAGAACCCTTGTTTCGTTTATAACAAGGCAATCACCCTTTTTAAGATAAGCAGGCAAATCGTAAAAATGTTTATGTTCAATTGTCTTTTCTGATCTGTTGTAAACAAGAAGTTTAGCGTGATCCCTTGGTTCAGTAGGGGTCTGCGCAATAAACTCCTTGGGCAGATCAAAGTAAAAATCACTTGTTTTCATATTAATCTAATTGCATTTTTGTTTGCAGGGAATTATTTTGTAGTTTTATTCCAAGATGCTCATAAGCTTTGGGTAAAACAATTCTTCCTCTTGGGGTGCGTGAAATAAAACCAAGTTGCAGTAAGAAAGGCTCAATAACGTCTTCAATAGTGATATCTTCTTCACCTGTTGAAGCCGCTAACGTGTCAAGTCCAACAGGACCGCCACCAAATTTTTCAATCATAGCATAAAGCACTCTGCGGTCAGAAGAATCAAGACCCAATTTATCAACCTCTAACATTTCAAGGGCGTCATTGGCGATATCTCTATCAATAATACCGTTGCCTTTAACCTGCGCGTAATCGCGAACACGTTTTAAAAGGCGGTTTGCAATTCTTGGTGTACCGCGTGAACGAAGGGCGATTGCTTCAGCACCATCTTCTTCTATTGGTATTTCAAGAATGCTTGCGCTTCGTTTTATGATGCGGGCAAGGTCGTGGCTGTTATACATTTCAAGCCTGCAAATAACGCCAAAACGGTCACGTAATGGACCTGTAAGCATACCTGCGCGTGTTGTTGCACCGATCAATGTAAATGGGGGAAGGCTTAAACGAACTGAACGTGCAGAAGGACCTTTGCCAATCATAATGTCTAATGCAAAATCTTCCATAGCAGGATATAAAACTTCTTCAACGCTTCTGTTAAGGCGGTGAATTTCGTCAATAAAAAGAATATCGTTTTCGTTTAAGTTTGTTAAAATAGCAGCTAAATCACCGGGGCGTTCAATAGCAGGACCGCTTGTTACACGAATGGAAACACCCATTTCAGCAGCGATAATATTTGCTAACGTTGTTTTACCAAGCCCTGGGGGACCGTAAAGCAAAGTGTGATCAAGGGCTTCTTTTCTTTCCTTGGCGGCAGAAACGAAAATACTGATCATTTCTTTAACCTTATCCTGACCGATGTAATCGTCAAAAGACTTAGGTCTTAACGAATTTTCACTATCAATATCTTCTTCTAAAAGACCGCTTGTAATAATTCTTTCGTCTTCCAACGTATTTACCTCCTGTCAAGATTTTTTAATACTGCTTTTATAATGCTTTCGGTATCCTTGCAATCAGGTACAACAGCTTCAACTGCTTTTGCTGCTTCCTGTGAAGTATATCCTAATGCATTCAAAGCATAAATAGCATCAGAAATCATTGTTGAATTAAATGTAGTTGCTTTGTTTACGCTTGCATTAACAAGTTCATCATTATCCACCTTTTCTCTTAATTCAAGGATAAGACGCTGTGCAGTTTTTTTGCCGATACCCGGAACTTTTGTAAGCATTGAAGCATCACCACCAACTAAAATGATGGCAAGTTCACTTGCCGAAAGTGAAGAAAGCACCTGCAAAGCGATTTTAGGACCAATACCGCTAACGGAAATCAGCCTTAAAAACATTGTGCGATCTTCTTTGTTTATAAATCCGTAAAGAATAATGGCATCTTCACGAACGTGCTGATAAGTATAAATTTTTGCATTTTCACCAACGGAAACAGAATTTAAAACTGATGTGGGGCATTGAATATAATAACCAATGCCGTTATTGTTAATTACAACACCTGTTAAATCTGTTTCTTCAACTGTGCCAGAAATAAATGCGTACATAAAATACTCCTACTTAATTTTAAATTGTGCGCTCATTTTAGCGGTATGTGCGTGGCATATAGCGGCGGCTAAACCGTCAGCCGCATCATCAGGCTTTGGAACTTTATCTAAATTTAAAAAATGCATTACCATTTGCTGAACCTGATGCTTGTCTGCTCTGCCGTATCCAACTATAGCTTGCTTTATCTGTAAAGGGGTGTATTCGTAAAGCTCGTTTGTTTTCATTGAAGCGGCGGCAAGAAGTGCACCGCGTGCTTGTGCAACGTTTATAGCAGTTTTTACGTTGTTATTAAAGAATAATTCTTCAACGGCAATAGCGTCAGGCTTAAAACGGTCAATAACAGTCTGAACGTCATTATATATATTTCTTAACCTGATAGGCGTAGGCATATCAGGTGGTGTAGAAATAACACCGTACTCAATCATTCTGTGTTTATGTCCGTTTGTTTCAATAACGCCAAAACCTAACGTTGCAAGGCCTGGGTCAAATCCTAAAATAATCATAATCAAAATTAAAGCACCTTTTGCAAGGTGCTTTTACGCTGCCTTTTTAATTTATTTATCCTAAATCTTATCAGTTGCAAGTAAACCGTAATAAATTCTATCAACGGTTGTACCGTTTTCTAAAACGATGTCGGATAACATAACGCCTTCTTTTCTGAAACCAAGTTTTTCGGCAAGCTTCTGTGCAGGGTAATTATCTTTATCTATGCATGCATATACTTTGTTGAATTCAAATCCTTTAAAGTATGTGTTTTTAATCATTTCATTTGAAGTTTTATAAGCTATGCCGCGATGAAGAAATTCTTCATTACCGATAATGATATAATATTCACCTTTGCGGTTTGCATCGTCAATATTTATTAAACCAAGCATACCGATGGGATATGAAGCACCGCCTTCTTCAAAAGCGTAAATCATATAGTCATCACGAGATTTATCAAGTAATGAACGCTGATACCATTTATTACCCTCACTTGTGTTTTTAGGCAGGTAACCATGGAATCCTTTTATGTGGGAATAGTTTGATGCCCAAGCAACAAGATAGGGAATATCGCTTCTTTCCATTTTGCGAATACTAAGTTTATAACTTAACATAATACACCTCAAAAAATCTTTTTTAATATTATATCAAATTTTACAAAAAATGCAATGGCGAATTTATATTTAAGGCATATTTTTTTAATTAAAAGTATATATTTTACTGTAAAAATGTAATAAACAACGCGCGGAGGGTGAACTTATGGATTTCAAATGCGAAAAACTTTATTTTGACCAGGCTGAAAAACGCAATTACAGTTTAAACGTTTCATGCAAAGAACTGATTGATGATAACGTTAAATTGCTTACTGTTACTGCTAATTCCTGTTGCCACAGATGTGAAATGCTAAACAACGAAGTTTTAATTGAAGGTATAGTTAATTTTTGTGCTATCATTAAAGACGAAAACGGTATAAGAAAAATTGAAAGAAGTGAACGCTTTAATTTTAACGAAACCTGCCAGGGTGCAACCCCAACTTCATATATGCTTGCAAGTTGTGATTGTAATAAAGTTAAAGGATTTACCGAAACAGGTAATCTTATGTTTGCTTGTACGGTTAATATTTCAGCAATTTTGATAAATCCTTGCGAAATTGAATGTTTTAATGAACTTGTTGAAGATGAATTCCGCCAAAAAACAAATACTGTAAAATTAAACAGGTTTGATTTTAAAAAGAATATTCGGTTTAGCGTAACCGAGGAAAAAGAACTTTCCCCAAGAGTTCCTGAAATTGAACAGGTTTTATCGGTTAATGCTTCAGCAAACGTAAAAGAAGCCCACATTTCAGCAGGTCAGCTTATAATGGGTGGTGAAATCTGCTTACAAACTGTATATAAATCTGTTGACGAATATGAACCTGTTGTTCAGGTTACCGATAATTTTGACTTTACACAGATAATTGAATTAAAAGACGTCAATGATTCAAAACCGATTGTAAAATTATCCTCAGAAGAAGTTCATACAAGTATTTTGCCAAACGAACAAGGCGAATTCAGAAGAGTTACTTATAATATCGGTTTATGCGGTTACGTTTATTCATTAAGTTGCGATGAAACCACGGTTTTAACCGATGTTTATTCAGTTAGAAATAAATTGAATTACCAGTTTAAAAACGTTGATTTTACAGAAATTTCTGATAAATTCACAAGCACTGTAAGTAAAAATATTCAGTTAAGATTACCTGAAAATAAAACACCTATTGCACGTATCAATGCGGTAAGTTTTAATCCTGTTGTTGATAAATGTACCATCGGTTCATCAAAAGCAATAGTTAAATGCTTTGGCGAAGTTTCATGTATTTATACGGCATCTGGCACAGGCGAAACAGATGGATTTAATACGTTGGTTGAATTTGAAATTCTATCCGACAGTATTCAGTTTAACAATATTGATGCTTGTTTTGTTAATCTTGGATTGTGCGATATTCAGGCAGTGCTTGTAACAGGAAATGAAATTGAAATTCGTGCAGGGTTTAATTTGGAGTTTATCCCGCAACTTTTAAGCCAGTGTAACGTTATAAGTAATATTGAAATTGATGAAAATGATAATTTCGGTGAGTTTGGTATTGTAGTTTATAACACACAAAAAGGCGAAAATCTATGGGATATTTGCAAAAGATACGGTGTAGATGTTGAAGAAATTAAAAAATTAAACGCTGATTTAACGGATAATCCTGAAGAAAACAAAAAAATTTATATTTTTCGTAAATTAGAAGTTTAATTAAAAAGCAAAAACAGGCTAAAAATAGTTTGTTTTTGCTTTATTTTTTTAATAAAATGTATTATAATAGATTAAAATGGAGGAATATATAATGTCCAGACCTACGAAATGCATAGTTGATTTAAGCATATTAAAAGAAAATTATAGAGCTATAAGTGAGCATGCGCAAACGAAAGTGCTTGCTTTGGTTAAGGCGGATGCTTACGGCCACGGAATTATTGAATGTTCAAAGGCTTTGGAAAGTATTGGTGCAGATTATCTTGGCGTTGCAACGTTAGAAGAAGCGCAAATAATCCGTGAAAATAAAATCAAAACACCAATTCTTTGCATTGGTGCTGTTCCATTTGGTGATGAAGATTTTGCAGTTGAAGTTGAGGCTGAAATTACCGTTACTTCTTTAAATGAAATTAAACGTCTTGAAAAAGCCTGTGCAGAAGTTAATAAAACCAAAGAAATTCATATAAAAATTGATAGCGGTATGCATAGGTTAGGTGTTCGCCCGGGTAAAGAACTTGAAGAAGTTTTAACTTTTGTTTCAGATAGTAAATATTTAAAATTAAAAGGTGCTTTTACTCATTTTGCTACATCGGATTCTCAGAATAGTGATTACACTGTTAAACAGGCACAAGAATTCAATACAGCAATTAAACAGATAAAAGAAAAGGATTTTGATTGTATTATCCATTGCTCAAACAGCGGTGCGATTCTTAATTATCCTGAACTTAAATTTGATATGGTAAGGGCAGGCATTGCTCTTTACGGATATTATCCTTCAAACGAGGTAAAAAAATCGGTAGAAGTTAATCCTGTTTTGTCATTTGAAACGGCAATTATAGCGATTAAAAAGGTTTATAAAGGCGAAAAAATCAGTTATGGCTGTACTTTTACTGCAAAAAAAGATATGCTTGTTGGCGTTCTGCCTGTTGGTTATGGCGATGGATATAAACGTTTAGGTTCAAATAATGGTTTTGTTTTAATAAACGGTAAAAAAGCTGATATTGTAGGCAGAATCTGTATGGATATGACTATGGTTGATATTACTGATTCAGAAGCCTCTGTTGGTGACAAGGTAATACTTATCGGTAATCAGGGTCAAGAAAAAATTACTTGTGATGACGTTGCTTTATGGTGCCAGACCATCAGTTATGAAATACCGCTTTCTATAACAAACAGGGTAAAAAAACACTATGTTGAATAAGCGCAAGCAGGCAAGATTTTTACGAAAACAGCTTACAAACGAACAATATATTGAATATTCCAAAATAATTTGCGAAAAAGTTCAGCGGTTTATTACAGATAAAAACGTTATAATGGTATATAATTCTATTGATAACGAGGTTGACCTTACGTATTTGAATACTACGGGAAAAACAGTTATTTATCCCCGTTGTGAAGGGGAAGAACTGATTGCAGTTAAACCAAATGGATTTTTTAAAGGTAGTTTTAATATTTCAGAGCCTGTTGGTGAAGAATTTAAAGGTAATATTGATGCGGTAATTGTTCCAATGTGCGCTTTTGATAATGATCTTAACCGCCTTGGTTACGGAAAAGGATATTATGATAAATTCCTTTCTGAAAAAGATACTTTAAAAATTGGTGTTGCATTTTCTTGCCAGAAAACAGAAAATATTATAAAAAAAGAAACAGACGTTATAATGGATCTGATTGTAACAGAAAATGAAATAATAGGGAGAATATGATGAAAGATTTTCTTAAATTTACGTTAAAATTATTTTTAACCTTTATTGCAACAAGTGTTATTGCATTTATCAGTATGATGATGTGTTTAAGCGCTGAAATTGATTTTTCAATTAAACTATTATTTGGTTTGTTCTTTGTTGCATTTATTCTTTATCTTGCATTTAATGCAGGCAGGAATAAAGGGGAAGACGATACAAAAAATCACACGTATAAAAGCTATAAAGGTTTGCTTGCATCATTAATTACAATGCTTCCTGCCTTAATTTTAACAGTTGTTTATCTTTTTTTATCCTTTAAAGGCTGGGATGGAGAAAATCGTGTGGCAGCTGATATGGTGTATCTTGTGCTTTATCTTGCGTTCCTTTCTTTCACACCTCTTTTAAGTACCTTCACTTCATTTAATCCTGCATTTAGCATTGATTTTGCGCAACCTGCAATTACAATTTTAAAAAACATAACAACACCTAATGCTGTGTTCGGACCGTTGTTCTTTATTCCTGTTATACTTTTTGTTATTGCAGTTTCATTCGGTTATTATTTGGGGCATAAAGAAAGAAAAGATTTAAAAGAAGTTGTTAATAAAATAAAAAGTAAACAAAAATAATTATTGAATTTTTTAGTAAAATATGATAGAATTATGAAGAATAAAAGTTTATTAAGGGTTCTTAGTGGAAAATATAGGGGCAAAGGTTTGATTTCGCCTCCTGATTTCACTGTTAGACCTACGTCTGCAAGGGTAAAAGATTCACTTTTTAATATTATAAGAATGGAACTTTATGGCAGTAGTTTCTTAGATTTGTTCTGCGGTACGGGGCAAAATGGTATTGAAGCCGTTTCAAATGGTGCAACTGCTACTTTTGTTGATAAAAATACTAATATTGTTACTAAAAACGTAAACAATGTGGGTTGCTCGGATTATAGCAGAATAATAAGCGGTGATTTTAAAAATATTTTGTTATTTTTTGCGAAAAATAACGAAAAATTTGATTTTATATTTGCAGATCCGCCGTATAATGATGGTTTGTATGATGAAATTATTAAATTATGCGCACCGTTATTAAAAGAAGACGGAAAGCTTATACTTGAACACGCAAGTGATTTTTCTTTTGAAAATTTATATGATCTTCGTATTGTTGATACGCGCGTGTATTCAAGCAGAACGTTGACCTTTCTTGGAGGCATAGAATGAAAATAATGGTTTATCCGGGTAGCTTTGACCCTATAACGTTAGGTCATCTTGATATTATTAAAAGAGCGTCAAAGATGGCAGATAAGTTAATCGTAACCGTTATGCTTAATTCTGAAAAAAAGTGTTATTTTTCAGTTGAAGAACGTATGGAAATGATTAAAAAATGTACCAAAGATATTGAAAACGTTGAAGTTGATTGTTTTGATGGCTTAATGGTAGATTATATGAAAAAAATCGGCGCTACCGTTGCCGTAAGGGGCTTAAGGGCAGTTACCGATTTTGAGTATGAATTGCAGTGGGCAACATTTAACCAGATGCTTGATGAAGATTTTGAAGCAGTTTTTCTTATGGCAAACACAGAACACAGCTTCCTTTCTTCAAGTATTGTTCGTGAAATTGGTCATTTAGGTGGCAACATTAAAAAAATGGTTTCACCTGAAATATATGAAACTGTAAAAAATAAATTAAATAGTGATGGTAAAAAGGAGTAAAAAATGGATAGCGTAATTTCAAATTTATTGGATGAACTTGAAAATGAGTTAAGTGAAGCCAAAAAAAGTATGATTCTTGGCGGTAAAGCAATTGTAGATACAGATGCTTGCCTTGGAATTCTTGATGAATTAAGAGAAACATTACCTACCGAAATTGAAAGAGCCGGCAATATTATGAGGGAACGCCGTCAGATTTTAATTGATGCGGAAGAAGAAGCAAAACAGTGCATTTTAGCCGCACAGAAAACTGCTGATGAAATGGTTCAGGAGCACGAAATTACCCGTAATGCTGAAATTGAAGGCAAAAAGATTATTGATATGGCACGCCAGAATGCCAAGGAAGTAAGGCTTTCTGCTAAAAATTATGCATTAAGCATTTTTGAAGAATTAAAAGATAGATTAAAGGATCTTGATGATCAGGTAACACAAGATTTTGAAGATTTTAATAAATAATAATTTTTCCGCCTTATTATGTTGCTGATAATTATGATAACAACAGTTATTGCTATCGGCAAATATATGGCGGTTTTTTTGTATATGTAACAAAGAATAAGCGAAATTATTCCACAAATAAGTCTGTTTAAAATAAATTTTAAAACGTTTATATTTTTATAGTTGTTAAGGCATTGTGTAATAACACATAAACCGCCAAAGGAAAGAAAAAAGCTTATTATAGGTAATGAAAAGTCAAACTCATTGCTTGCTGTCTTAATACCTTTTGTAAACTCTAAAATTCCAAAAATAATTGTTTTGATTTCTGTTGGTATAAAATTAAAAAGATCAATAACGTTTATTATTAAACTAAATAATATCATATAACAGCAAACTGAAAATATTGCCGTTATACTTTCTGTAATAGCGTTTGTTAAACTGCCTTGTGGTGTGTTAATTTCTATTGATTCTTCGTTGTGTTGTTTTATTATTGATGCAAAAATTAAAACAGTTAAAATGTGTATAATATAAAGCATATATCCTGTTTTTGTATCGTTTAATATTGCAGTTCCAACTGTTCCTATAACAAACAACGGGCTTGAAGAATAACAAATATTTGCGTAATAATCAACGTTTTTTAAGCCGTCATTTTCTAACTGCGCAACTGTTTTGCTACCTGTTTGGTATCCACACATTAACGTCATAGCAAAAGGAAACGAGAGGCTTTGCGGTAATCCTAAAATTTTTAATATCGGTGAAAGGATTTTTGTGAAATAAGTCATTCCGCCATTATAGTAAATGGCTTTACTTATGATAAAAAATGGCAGTAAGACAGGTAATACGGAATTAAACCATAAATTTACTGTTTCGGTTACTGTTTTAATGGTTATTTCGGGCATTGTAAGGCATAATATTAAAATAACGATATATAACATTTAATTCACCGATAAAATATATTACGGAGTTAGGTAAAATATGAAAAAAGTAGGTCTTGCTCTTGGTGGCGGTGCGGCACACGGCGTTGCGCATATTGGCGTTATTCAGGTTTTAAATGAAAACAATATACCTATTGATTATATTTCAGGTTGCAGCGCAGGTGCTATTGTAGGTGGATTGTATTCAACAGGAAGCGATATGTATTTAGCGGGTAAACTGTGTGCGACTATTGATATGTCAACGTTTATTGATATAATAATTCCCAAAATGGGTTTTATAAAAGGCGATAAAGCGGAAAATCTTGTTGATATGCTTTGTAAAGGAAAAAATATAGAAGATTGTAATCCGCCTTTTTCTGCGGTGGCCTGTGATTTAATAACCGGCAAATGTGTTACGTTAAATAAAGGCAGGGTTGCAAAAGCCTGCCACGCAAGTTTTGCTATTCCGGGTGTTTTTGAACCTGTTGAGATTAATGATATGCAACTTGTTGATGGTGGCGCTATGACACGTATTCCTATTAAAGAAGTAAGAGAAATGGGTGCTGAATATATTATTGGTGTTGACGTTGGTTATCAGGGATCAGGTCATAATAAAGCCAAAAATCTAATGGAAGTTTTAATGTATGCCTTTGAAATGAGTGATTGGCAGAACGTTGAGCAAATGTATAAATATTGCGATTGCGTTATTGACCCTGAGTTAAGTAAAATTCCCCTTCATAACCTTGAAAAAGCTGAAGAAACTATTGAACTTGGAAGAAATGCCGCATTAAAGGTTATTGATAAAATTAAAGAAGATTTGGGAATAAATTAAACCGCACAAAATGTGCGGTTTAATTTTATACTTTCATCAGCCCTAACGTATAATCTTCATCACCGATTAAATCGGTAAAGATTGAATAAACCTGAGTTGATAAAACGTTAATTTCGTTTGAAATTTCTGTGCTTCCACCGTGATTTTTTGCATCAATGGGGGAAATATAGTAATTGTTTAAAAGCGATAAAATCTGCGTTTTTTCTTTATTTATTCCTAAAAGCTTAACCTTTGGTGTTTCGTTTATTACTGCGCGAAGTTTTGATTTTGTGATACCAAGTAAAATACAACAAAGGATTCTGCTTATTCTTGAATAGGTGTAACGTTTGCTTTTAATACTTTTGATTAAATCGTCAACGTTTTTAGCATACAAAACTTCTTTTTTTATCTTATGTTCAAGCCCTTCGCTAACCCCACAGATTTTTGCAATTTCTTCAGCTGACATAGAAATTATTTTATATTTGATAATATCAAAAAAGCGTTCAAAAAACAGGGGAGAGAGTTCAAATGGGTACATCTCTGCGTGAACGTTATTTTGTTGTAATTCAGCCCTTATTTTGCTTGCAGAAGCATAATTTTGCTGGCGTTTAACAGTTGCGGGAACGATTTTACTTTCTAAAATATCAAGTGATTTCAAATATTCTTTTCCTAAAAGATTATTGGGCTCGCCTTCAAAATTAGATAATGATTTTCCGTAGGAAACACCTGTTTGCATAACTGATTTAAAGTTTTCGTTTTCTTTAGATTGATAAAGCATTTGGATATCACCGCTTTCAGAACCAAAGCAAAGATGTGTGCAACCTAATGAATCAGCAATCTGAACACCGCCAAAAGCAAAATATTCAGCAGATTGTAAAGCATAAATAGTTGGTAATTCTACAACTGCATCAGCACCTGATTCGATAGCCGCTTTTGCTCTTGAAAATTTATCAAAAACTGCACTTTCACCACGCTGAACAAAATTACCGCTCATTATACAAACGATAAAATCAGCGTTTGTTTGCTCTTTTGCTTTTTGTATTTGGTAGATATGACCCTTGTGCAGTGGGTTATATTCACAAATTATGCCGCAAATTTTAATATTGATCACCTTTTTTCTTAAAAACTGTGTACTTATTTTAAAAGTTGTGTTATAATAATTTTGTATGTATTATATCATACAAATATTAAATTTCAAAATAATTTTTATTTGGAGGATATTATGAAAGTTTTAGTTATCAATGCAGGTTCAAGTTCAATGAAATATCAGCTTTTTGATATGGATAATGAGCAAGTTATTGCAAAGGGCGGTATGGACCGTATCGGTCTTGGTGGCGGCTCCGAGCATAAATACGTTGCAAACGGTGAAACCTATAAGGATACCGATCTTGACATTCCAAATCACGAAGATGCAATTCAGCGCGTACTTAATAAGCTTACTGATGCAAATGTTGGCGTAATTAAATCAATGGATGAAATTGATGCAGTTGGTCACCGTGTTGTTCACGGCGGTGAAAAGTTTGCTTGCTCAGTTAAAATTACTGATGAAGTTGTTTCCGTTATGGAAAGCCTTATTGACCTTGCACCTTTACACAATCCTGCAAACCTTCAGGGTATTGCAGCTTGTAAGGCAGTAATGCCAAACACCCCAATGGTTGGCGTTTTTGATACTGCTTTCCATCAGACAATGCCTGCAAGAAGTTATATTTACGGCATTCCTTATGAAGCTTATGAAGACCATCAGGTAAGAAGATATGGTTTCCACGGTTCAAGCCATAAGTTCGTTTCACAGCGTTGTGCAGAAATTTTAGGCAAAAAGCCCGAAGAACTTAATATTGTTTCCTGCCATCTTGGTAATGGTTCAAGTATCGCAGCAGTTCAGGGCGGTAAGTGTGTTGATACAACAATGGGTCTTACTCCTCTTGAAGGTCTTCCAATGGGAACACGTTGCGGTAATATTGACCCTGCAATCATTCGTTTCTTAATGAACAAGTATAATATGACTATTGACGAAATGGACGCTTACCTTAACAAAAAGAGCGGTGTTTTAGGCGTTTCAGGCGTTGGTAGCGATTTCAGAGACCTTTCAGCTGCTGCAGAACAGGGCAATATGCGTGCACAGCTTGCACTTGATATTTTCACCTATAACGTAAAGAAATTTATCGGTGCTTATGCAGCAAGTATGGGCGGTGTTGATGCAATCGTATTTACCGCAGGTATCGGTGAAAACGATGATTATGTTCGTCAGGAATCCGTAAAGGGTCTTGAATTCCTTGGTGCAAAAATGGACTTTGAATTAAACAAGACTATTCACGGTAAGGAAGCAATCGTTTCAACTGATGATGCATCAGTTAAGATTATTGTTATTCCTACAAACGAAGAGCTTGTTATCGCAAGGGATACAAAAGAACTTTCAAAATAATGATTGACAAAGTTTTACAATATAGATATAATAATCGGGTGCTGTTATGAGTATAGTTGTTTCAGTTAAAGATTGCCTTTATAATGAAGGCGATAGATATGATCTTAACGTTAATTGTGAGCTTGAACCTATTGATTATATGGGTAAAGTTCAGTTTAAGAACGTTGATATCAGCGGTTACTATTTTTCCATTGGCGACAGGGTTCGTTTTATGGGAAAGATTGATATTACATGCATTTTTGAATGTGACCGTTGCTTAAAGGAATTTGAAAAAGAATTTTCCTTTAATTTTAATGAAACGTTTTCTAATGAAAACGAAGATGAAACGTTACTTATAGCACGCAACCAGACTGTTGATCTTCAACCGCTTGTTTATGATACTGTTCTTACGTCACTTCCTATTGAGCGTTTATGCAAGGAAGATTGTAAGGGCTTGTGCCATAAATGCGGAATTGATAAAAATTTTTCATCTTGCTCATGTGATGACGGCGATGACGATAATCCGTTTGCTGTTCTTCGTGGGCTTGTGGACTAAGGAGGTGTCTTTATGGGCGCAATCGCACCAAAGCGTAAAATTTCAAGAGCAAGGCGTGATTCAAGACGTGCTAACTGGAAGCTTTCTCTTCCCGGTATCGTAGAATGTCCTCAGTGTCATGCTAAAATGCTTGCACACAGAATGTGCAAAGCTTGTGGTTATTACAATGGCAAGCAGATCGTTGCAAAGAACGATGAAGAATAATCTTTAAAAATAAAAGCGTGTTTTTAACACGCTTTATTTTTTTATCATACAATATTTCGGGGTGGTATTGTGTGGTACGCTATAATTAAAAATGATTACGTTGAATTTTACCTAAACAATATAAAAACAATTTATCCAATAAAAAATTGCAGATGTGTTGCATATTATAATGAAATTATATATTTTTTAACTGACTATGAGCTTTTTGCTTATAATAAAAGCTCTCTCATTTTTAAAAGGTCAACAATTGAAAAATATTGTGATAAGATTATTGTTTGTGATTATATTTATATTTCCGGTAACGATTCAGGTACAATTTATAAGTATGATTTGCTTGGAAATATAATTGAAAGCATTAAAATCGGCGAACATATCAGCGATTTTGAGATAAATAAAAATATATACATTTTATCATATTTTGATTATAAATTAACTGTTTTAAGTGATTTTAAAATCTTAAAGGTTATATATTTTTCTAATTACCCCGAGAACATAATTGTTCAAGATAAAATATATCTTTTAATGCGTAACGAGTTTTATTCTTATATTTATATGTTTGATAATAACCTTACTTTATTTAAAAAAGTAAAAATAAAGGGGCAGATAGCGAAATTAAAAGCGTTTAATAATAAAATTATTTTTGATGGTGATGAACAAAGATGTATCTTTAATGAAAATCTTACTGTTTTATCTAATAAAAAAAGCACAGGCGTTAACCTGTGCGATTTTGGTAATTATCCGATTTTTTATAACAAAGAGTATCTTGATATTTATAACAATATTATTTATCCCTTATAAGAACGTTGTATAAAGCACTGATAGCTTCATCGGCGTGGCTTTCCCAGTTTTCAGCAACTAATTTTGCTTCTTCCTCGTTGTTTACCACAAGTACAATATCATTCATTTTAAGGTCTTTATCAAATGCTCTTAAATGTAAAATGAATTCTCCATTATCAAGCGCATTTATCTGTGCCGAAACCTTTGATTCAAGGCTTAACTGATTTATATTGTTTTTAACGTAATTTGTAATTCCGTTTCTTACAGAACCCCTGACGTCATTTTTTAAATGTGCGATACTGATTCTTCCGTCAACCGTAATGGTATATTCTTCTGAAATAGGGGTAGTTTCCTTAACTATAAGCTTTTTATCCAAAAGATTTGTTAATGCGATAGAAATTTCAATATAAGTATAATTATCCTGTAACGCGTTACAAATCTGTTCAATATTAAGTGGAATTTTAGCTTCCTGTAACAAAAACAGAACGGTAAGGGATACTTCGGTAAAATTCATAAAAACTCCTGTTTAGTTAAAAAGCCCGCTATTGCAGGCTTTTTATTTATTATGCAAGATAAGGTTTGATCTCTTCAAGGAACTTGTTGATTTCCTGCTCGTCATCTGATAAAATTTCAAGTTCAACAGGTTTTGAAAGGTCAAGACTGAAAATACCTAAAATGCTTTTTGCATCAACAAGATATTTGCCTGAACGAAGATCTAAATCAAAAGGATACTTGTTAATAATATTAACAAAGGATTTGATTTGACTTGATACACCTAAATTAACCATAACTTTTTTCATATTTGTCACCTCTTAATAAGTTATTATAGTAATTATATCATAAAATTAAAATCATTACAACAAAAATCAGTAGAAGATAAATTCTCCGTCATCACTTTTTGCGGTAATTGTTTTGCCGTTAACGGTAACAACAAAGTTTTCTGCATCATTTTTGTTAAGACGGATACAATCTAATGCTGTTTCGCCTTCTGTTTCAAGAGAAATGTACATTGTACTATCTTCAATCTTCCAGGAAGCGTAAATGTTACCGTAAGTTGAAGGGATAATACCTTCAGCATTCTTTAATCCTGCAGTGTGGGGCATAAATGTAAATGTTTTAAAGCCAGCTTCTTTTGGTAAAATACCAAGAATGTAGCTTGTAAGAATATCTGCAACAGCAGTATCAGGATGCGAACGGTCGCCCCAAGCGTTACCTAAACCTTCTTTAAGCGGGGGATAAGTCATACATTCCCAAGTGGTCATAGGTCCGCGCCAATCTTCAAGTGCTTTAAGCCAGTTAGCAGGGTGCATACCCATTTCACTGAAATTAAAGTTTGGGTTTTCAAGTGCATCGTAAACAAAGTTATTATCACTGCCTACTACGTACTTATAACCGGGCTGAATAAGTGTTGAGATGGCTTCCTTATCAAAACCATAAAGGAAAGCTCCGCGAATCATTAACGCTGTAATCTTGCCGTGACCGGGGGTATTTGATAAAAGAACGTCTAATGCAGCGCGTGCATCTTTTTTATCTTCAAAGTAACCGATAGATAAAGCGTATGAGTTAGCCATTTCGCAAGGGTCGCGATAAATAGTGCTCTTTGTAAGCCAGCCTGCATCGTCAGTTAAGTATTTCTTGATTGCTGCACGAACAACGTCTTTTCTGCGGTTAAATTCTTTTGCATCTTCAAGATAACCTAATTTTTCAGCAATATATGCAGTTTCACCAAAACCTTCAGAAACAACAAGGTTGTTATAGGTGAACTTGCCCATATCGTTTAATACGTGATCCCATAAGCCTTTACTTGTTGCATATCTCTGATTAAATAATCCATCAGCTTCAACAAAACGCCACAGGTAATCAACGTCAGCTTTAAGGTTAGGATAGATTTCTTCTAAGAACTTTTTATCGTCTGTAAAAAGAAGATAATCAGCACAAGTTGGAAGCATCCAGGCAGAGAAAAGGTCGGATTCATAATATCCGTAATCACCAATAGCAGGTTTAATGGTGTTTTCAGGATAGCAGGTACCCCAGATATAACCTTCTGCTGTCTGATTAAATGCAAACATTCTTAATGTTTCGGGCATAGCTTTAAAATCTTTAAATGCATAATAAATGTTTCTGCCCGCCCAGTCAAGATCGCCGATCCAGGGTAATCTATCGCGCTTTGCGCCATCAGAAACAAATGGGGCAGAACGTGTGAATTCGTAAGCATCAAGGTTGCCTGAAAAATCGTCAGCAAAAATTGTTTTACCTTTATTTTCTACTACAAGATTTTTAACAACTGCCCATTTTTCTGTTGTCTGGCAGAAACCAAATGAGCCTGATTTGTAAGAAGAATCAGTAAATTCAAGATATGTTTTGCCGTTAATTGAATATGTAAATTTATCACCCTTTGCCGTTAATTCAAAATGATAATATTTGTTATCAATAACTTCAAAATCTACTGAAGCAGAAGCGATTAAGTTTAATATGCTTCCGATACGCTTATAAGCCTGAATCGTACCGTCAAGGTTAAGATAAACTGCATAACCGTTAGTAAGGTCGGTTGCACGAACTAATGCACCGATACCAGAACACATTTGCGGGTTTTTAAAGATAGCACCGTCAAATGATAAGGTATAATCCTTTAATTTTGTGCCTTTCTTATAAAAACCTGCATCGTTGCCTTTTGCAAGTGTACGAAGAAGTAACGTGTTATTAAGATTATCCCAAGTGTTAGAGTTAGGAATAGTTGCAATCTGACAGGTCCAAGCCGAAGCATACCAAAGGTTAGTAAGGCGCGGGTCAGAACAGGAGAATGCACCATCATACTTTGAATCGTCAGAAGTGTAGTAGAAATACGCATATTCAATTTCAACGCTTGTGCCGGGTGTTTCAAGTTTAATTGACATCCAGTTTTGCTGACCTTGAACAAGAGGTGAAATATATTCGCCTGTACGATTAATGGTAAATTGATTAAATCTGTTGGGGTCTGCGGGTAAAACAGGTAATTCAACGCCTAAATATTTACAACATCCACGGGCAAAATCACCGATTTCACAGTAGTTTGGTTCCATAATATAATCATACCAGTCAGAATAAGCAAAACGAAGAACAGGCTTTTCACCGGTAAAAGATTTAATTGAAAAAACAAGGTGACCACCAACGGAAGCTCTGCCTAAATCAAGTATGAGTTTAGGTGCTTCACTATCATTATTATCGTAAGTTAATGTAGTTGTGCCTTCCTTTGATAAAATATTGTTTGCATCATTTACATTGCCAAAGATATGTTTAATGTCAACAGGGTAGCAAACCTTATCTTGTGGGCAAAGAATATTGTGTTTATAATCGCTTAAATTCATAAAATTACTCCTTGTTTATAATTTATATAAATTATACCAAAACAACAAATTATTTGCAATATTTTTTTGAAACAACACTATATATTGTTAATTTTAGTGAATTTTTAATTTAATACTTGAAATTTTTTTGCGCTTATTGTATACTATATGTAGTGTTTGTAAATTTTATTTAGTAGGTGCTTGTATGCGGGAAGATCCGATTGGCTTTTTTGATTCAGGCGTAGGTGGTATATCTGTTCTAAAACGTGCTGTTGAAATTATGCCTGAAGAAAACTACATATACTTTGGCGATTCCTTAAATGCGCCCTATGGCACAAAAACCAAAGAACAGGTTTTTGAACTAACCGAAAGCGCTATAAAAAGGCTTGTTGAAAAAAATGTTAAAGCTATTGTGGTTGCCTGTAATACTGCAACAAGTATTGCTGTTGATGAATTAAGAAAAACAACAAACGTTCCTATAATCAGTATGGAACCTGCTATTAAACCTGCATCAGAAAAAACAAAGGGCAAAGTTCTTTTGTTAGCAACCAATGTTACTTTAAGTTCTGATAGGGTAAATAAGCTGATTGAAAAATACGATAAAGAAAACCGTGTAATTAAGTTGCCTTGCCCTGAACTTGCCAAAAAAATTGAAGAAGTAGTTTTTAAAAATAATAATATAGACGATTATATTTTTGAGATTTTAGCACCTTATAAGGAAGAAAACGTTACTGCAGTTGTTTTAGGCTGCACACATTATCCATTTGTAAAAGATAAAATCATTAACATTTTAGATAAAAGCGTTGTTGTTTTTGATGGAATTGATGGTACGGTTGCTCATTTAAAAGAAATTTTAATTGAAAATAACATTAAAAATCTTTCAAAGGATAAGGGTACAGTTACACTTGAATCATCATTAAAAGAAAATAATACAATTGAACTTTATAATAAACTTTTATTTGGAGGTATTTTATGAGATGTATGTTTTGCGGATGTTTAGATAGCCGCGTACTTGATTCCCGTCCAACAGAAGAAGGTAGTGTAATTCGTAGGCGTAGAGAGTGCCCTGAATGTGGCAAGCGCTTTACTACCTATGAAAAAATTGAAACTTCACCTGTAATGGTTGTTAAGAAAGACGGTAGCAGACAGCTTTTTGAAATTGATAAAGTTCGTCGCGGTATCGTAAAAGCCTGTGAAAAATGTAAAGTTTCTGTTGAACAGATTGAACACGTTGTAAATGAGATTGACCGTCAGGTACATAGCTCACTTGACCACGAAATCAGCTCTATTGAAATCGGTGAAATCATTATGGATAAACTTATGGAGCTTGATCAGGTTGCATACGTTCGTTTTGCCTCCGTTTATCGTGAGTTTAAAGATATTGATTCATTTATGAAAGAACTTACAACCTTACTTAAAAAATCGGATAAATAAAAGAAAAGCACCTGCAAAGGTGCTTTTTTGATTATTTAAAAGTAAAAATTAAATTCTGTGCCGAATCTTCCTGATTTAATTGAAAGATAAATTATAATCAAAGTAATAATTAAACATATTGCTGTCCATAAGTAATAACGTACTTTATCTCGTTTGTTGACTTTTTGTGTTGCGCTTTCAATATTATCATTTATTTCTTCTTTAGAAAGGACTTTTTTATCAATTGTTTTTTGAATTTCGTTAATTACAGTTTGTTCTTCAAAACTGATAATATTATGGCATTTTGAGCATCTGAAATCATATTGGGTTAGTTCAATTTCGCCTGAATAGTATGTGTGCCCAATTCTTCTGTATTTTCTATAGTCAGCATCACCGGGATAAATTCTTCTTGTCTTAGGTGATTTAAGCAGTAATTCACCGCATTTGTGGCAATAGAATTTTTTAAAATCCATTTCAATAGGTGCTTCATATCTTTTAACCGACATTATTTTCTCCTTGTTAAACAAACTACGCTCTCAATATGCTTTGTATGGCAAAACATATCAACAAATGTTACGTCAGAACAAGAATAACCAAGTTCGTTAAAAAGTTTAATATCTCTTGCTAAGGTTGCGGGATTACAGGAAACATAAACGATTTTTTTAATTTTGTTTTCTGCAATAGCGTTTATAAGACTTGCTTCACAGCCTGCACGTGGTGGGTCAACAACGATAACGTCAGGATTTTCGCCTTTTTTAAGTAATTGGGGAAGAATGTCTTCGCAAGCGCCAACGATAAATTCAGTATTTTTTATGTCATTTAATTTTGCTGATTCTTTGGCGGTTTCAATGGCTTCGGGAACGATTTCAACACCAATAAGCTTTTTTGCTTTTTTAGCAAGCATAAGGCTCATAACACCGATACCGCAGTATGCATCAAAAACAATTTCATTACCTGTTAAATCGGCATATTTAAGTGCGGTATTATATAATTTTTCTGCCTGCTTTGGATTTACCTGTAAAAATGCAAGTGGACGTAAACGGAAATTTATATCGCAAAGCGTGTCGTTAATATAGCCTTCGCCAAACAATGTAATGCACTTAGAACCCAAAATAATATTGCCTTTTTTAGTGTTTACGTTTTGTATAAGCGTGGTAACAAAAGGCAAACTACTTTTTACATCATTTATAAAGCTGTCAGGCAGTTTTTCGTTTGAGTTTGTAACAAGAATAACCATAAGCTCATTTTTGCTTGCACGTGCAATTATGTGCCTTAAAACGCCTTTATGATTAATTTCATCATAAATACTTACGTTGTGCTTTTTTATGATTTTTTTTATTGGTTCAATGATACTATTGCACTTGTTTTCTTGCAAAATGCATTTATCAACTGAAACAACGCGGTGGCTTTTAGGTGAGAAAAAGCCCATTATAACGTTGTTTTCTTTATCCATGGAAACAGGAAACTGTGCTTTATTTCTGTAATTCCATATTTCATCTGCACTAATAATTTTTTCAATTTTAATATCTTTGTTTTGTGATAGTTTTTGAATGTTCTTAATTGTAGAAGAACATTTAAACTGTAACTGTTCATTATAATTTATGTGCTGATAATCACAGCCACCGCAACGGTAAAAGTAAGGGCATTCAGGGGCGATTCTTTTATCGCTTTTTTCTATTACGTTCTGAATTTTTCCAACCGCATAGCTTTTTGTAACTTTAATAATTAAAGCTTCAACGGTTTCACCGGGCAAAGCGTAGGGAACAAACACAACAAGCCCATCATATCTGCCAACACCTGCACCGTCACTGTTTAAATCTGTAATTTTTAATTTAACAATATCATTTTTTTTCATAAAATATCTCCAAAATCGTTAATTATTATATCAAAAAGTGATGATTTGGTCAATAAAACTGTAAATATTTTGTAAATACAAAAGAATACTCTTGAAAATTTATGTATTTATATATAAAATATTAGTAGAAACAATAGTGGGGTATTACAATGAAACAACATTTCAAAAAAATAATTTCATTAACTTTCATTTTTATATTACTTGTTCTATGTGGTTGCACAGGTAATTTTAAACCCATTGAGCCACCAATAAACGAATTTCCTGTTCCCAATGATTATCAGGTTGCTGAAATCATAACAGGCAGTTTTGTTGCCGAAAAAAGCTTCAGGGGCAATTTTAAATACGAGGGCTTATATTCAATGGAAAGTAGCCTTTTGAACGGTGAGTTTAAAGTTGGCGAAAAAGGTATTATTGAATATGAAGTTGATAATAAAATCATTAAAGTTGAAGCAACACTTGCTTTACCGCAAGGCAATTCTTCTGCGTATATGGTTGCAAGGCACAATAACCAAACGGATATTGGATTAAAATACAATTGGCCCGGAAGATTTTATATTGTTATTTATCAGAAAGATAACTGCATCTTAGCGCCTAAAAATTCAGTATTTTTGCTTGATGATAGCGGAAATGCTTTTGTTTGCGTGGAAGGTGAAAACGGTATTTTACTTCAAAAAGAAATTAAGGTAGGGGAATCAAATAATAAATATTATCATGTGCTTGAAGGATTAGAAGCGGGCGAAAAGGTGGTGTTAAAGTAATGTTTAAACTTGCAATTAAAAAGATTTTAAACAATAAAGCTTTGATGCTTTCGCTTTTAACGGGTATTTTATCCGCAATCATTATAGTTTGCACAATCCCAATGTTTTCAGAAGCAATTTCCCACAGAATGCTTGTAACGCAGCTTGAAAATTATCAGGATGCAAACAACACTTCGCCAAGTTCAGTTGTTGTTTCGTGCTCACTTTCTTCGTTTACAAGACGTGATGAATCATCAACAAACCTTGATAACTTTAATTTTTGTAATAATTATTTAAACGATGATCTGTTTAAAAATCTTTATATGCCTGCGCAGGTTAAAAGCACAACACTTTCCTGTGCCAAAATGTTTGCCCGTGATCAAAGGGATAAACAGCTTTCAACTGTTAATCAAGTTGTTTTAAAAGCAACTGATAAGTATGAAAACGCTGTGAAGATAATTGAAGGCAGAATGCCCAAAGGTAATCTTGATGAAAACGGTTGCGTTGAAGTTATGATAAGCCGTGCGCATCACATTTATTCCAAATATACAATTGGCACGGTGATTAACCTTGCATACAACCGCAATGATCTTGATGCTACTTCGTTAAAAGAACCACTTGTTAAGATAAAAGTAGTTGGTATATTTGATTATGATGAAAATGCTTTCAGTCCTTTTATTGATAAGGATAATGCTAACGAACTTTATTGTGATTACGAGCTTTTTTATAATTATATTTTTGTAGAAAAAGATCTTTGTTCAAGTGCCACGTGGTATTATCTTGGCGATTTTACTAAGTACGATCTTAATAAGATTGAACAGACTATTTCGGCAATTGATCGCTTAAATGATAATATTTCCGCATGGGGTTTAACAGGTAATGTAAAAACTGTTGTTCCACCCATTGAACAGTATACGCGTTATTATGATAACGTAAAATCAGTAAATATTTTACTTATTCTGTTTTATTCTCCTGTTTTAATACTAATAACTTTTTTCATTTTTATGATTTCAAAATTTGTTGTTGAAAACGATAAAAATGAAATTTCAATGCTTAATTCAAGAGGTGCTTCGCGTAAACAGATTGTTCTTTTATATCTTTTACAGGGAGGTACTATTGCAGGGTTAAGTATAATTTTAGCACCCTTTATATCTTTGATTATTTGCAATCTTCTTGGTACAACTTCGGGATTTTTAGAATTTTCACAACGTGCGCCTTTAAAAACAGGTGTTTCAATCAATTCAATTATTTTCTCACTTGTTGCAGCGTTCGTGGCGATTTTAACAATGCTTATTCCTGTTTATAATTCTTCAAAGGTTGAGATTGTTATACAAAAAAGAAAGAAAGCCAATAAGTTGTTAGAAACTGCTGTTTTAGCTTTTTTTACTGTGTTTACAGGCTTGATTTCCGGTTATTCTTATTATAACCTTGTTTATCAGGGCAGTGGAGTAATTACACCTGACGGAAGCATTCAACCCCTTGCATACATATTTTTGATATGTTTTTATGCATTTATTGCTCTTTTGTTTGTTTTAGTTTACCCGCTTGTAATTAAAGCGATTTTTAACGTTTTAAAAAATAAGTGGAGACCTGCTCAATATTCTGCGTTTTCAAGAATGGGTAATATGGCAATTAAAGAAAAGTTTATTATAATTTTCTTAACTTTAACTATTGCTATCGGTGCATTTTCTTCTGTTTGCGCAAGAACACTTAATTATAACATTGATAACACTTTATTTTACAAATATCCCTGTGATATTATTGCTGACGTGCAGTTTTATAGCATAAATGGCAAAAATGAAGTAAACAGAAGATTTTTATTTAATGACGTTGAGGGTATTGAAGCAACACGTGTAGTTAAAGGTATTGAACCTAAAATCAGTACAAGGCGCGGAAAAAGCATTACACAAAACGTAAATATGCTTGCAATTGAACCTGACAGATTTCCTGAGATTATTCAGTGGAGTGATGGTATTTTACCTGAATCCTTAGAACATTATATGAACGTTCTTAAAAACGATGTTGATTCTTGTATTATATCTTCAAACGTTGCTTCGCTTCTTGAAGTTAAAAAGAATGATATTATTTATTTAAGACCGGATTCAACACAAAAATCAAACGTTATTTTTCCTGTTGTTGTTGCTGAAATCATTGAAGCGTGGCCAACATACACAAAAACGTCAAGTAACAATCAAGGATTAACAAACACTGAACAATATCTGATTATATGTAACGTAAACGAGCTTGATTACGTTGCGCCCAACTTACCTTATTCGGTATGGATGAATACAGATAAATCTGTAAACGAATTAAAACTGTTAACAGTTAAACTTGGTGCAAATGCTGATAATATTGAAGATAAGGCAAGCGCTCGTTTAACGAATATAGTCAACGGTGCAAAAGAAAAGTATTTAGGTCAGATAAATCCGTTAAGACAGGCAACCAACGGTTCTTTAACCTTTGGGTTTATTGCAGTTATGTTTATTTGCGCGGTTGGATTTATAATATACTGGATGATTTCTATAAAATCAAGAACGCTTCAGATTGGTACTATGCGTGCGCTTGGAATGTCCTTTAGAGAAGTTTATGAAATGGTTTTATGGGAACAACTTTTAATATGTATTGCATCAGTATTTTTAGGTATAATTTCAGGAATTTGTTCAGGATACCTGTTTTCACCGCTTTTACAATCTGCCTTTGGAAAAATTGGTGAGATGCCACCATATCAAACGATGTTTGAATTTATTGATATAATTAAATTGCTGATTCTTGTTCTGGTTTTAATAGGCATTTCAATTTTTGCAGGCATTATGATGCTTAAAAAGATAAAGGCAACAACTGCGGTTAAACTTGGTGAGGAATAATATGAGTGTGATTATAAAAGCAACAGATATTTGTCGTGATTTTCCAACGGCAAATGGTGTTGTAAAAGTTTTAAAAAATATAAACGTAGCTTTTGAAGAAGAATCCTTAACTGTTTTAAAAGGCAGGTCGGGAAGTGGCAAAACCACTTTAATGAATATTTTAGGGCTTCTTGATAAGCCAACAAAGGGAAAAATATATATAAATGGATTTGACGTTACGGAAGTTTCTGAAACAGAAAAAGATGATATGCGTAAAAATTATATTTCTTTTGTTTTTCAGTCTGTTGCTTTAATTGGTTCAATGTCTGCTTACGGTAACGTTGAATTTATGTTGCGTATTGCGGGATTACCCCTTGATAAAGAAAGAATTTTACATTGTCTTGATTTAGTTGGCTTAAAAAATAGAGCTAATCATATGCCATATCAGCTTTCAGGTGGAGAGCAACAACGTGTTGCTATTGCACGTGCTATCGTTCATAAACCTAAAATAATCTTTGCCGATGAACCAACTGCGCAACTTGATAGTGATACTTCAAAAATAATTATGGAAATGTTTCATCAGATAATAAAAGAAGAGGGCACCACTGTTATTATGACAACCCACGATCAAAGTATGATGGAACTTGCTGATTATGTTTATAGCCTTGATGATGGGCAAATTTGCGATGTTAAATCGTTTAAGGGGGTTAAATAAATGTCAACACCCATTGTAACCTGCCAAAATCTTGTAAAAATTTATAAAACCGAAGAAACAGAAGTTCTTGCGTTGCAAGGATTGGATATATCCATTGATGAGGGTGAAGTAGTTGCTATTATCGGTGCAAGCGGAAGTGGTAAAAGTACGTTTTTAAATATTTTGGGTGGGCTTGATAAGCAAAGTGCGGGAAACATTACCGTTGCGGGCATTGATTTATCAAAAATAAGCGATAAAGATATGCTTAACTATAAGCGCAATATTGTTTCATTTATCTGGCAAAACAGTGCAAGAAATCTTTTGCCGTATCTTTGCGCTATTGATAATATTGTTCTTCCTATGGAAATTATCGGCAAAAAAGCAGATTATAAGTTCGCTCAAAAACTTCTTGATATTGTTGGAATAGGTGATAAGGCACAATCAAAATTGTTCACGTTATCTGGTGGAGAACAACAGCGTGTAGCAATTGCTATGGCTCTTGCAAACAGGCCGAAAATTTTGCTTGCTGACGAACCAACCGGTGCAGTTGATAATGCTACGGCAAACTTAATTCTTGATTTATTCAGAAAAATCAGTAAAGAGCTTGGCGTTACAGTAATAATCGTAACCCATGATTTAAAACTTTCTGCAAAAGTTGACCGTGTAATTAAAATACGTGATGGCAGAACAAGTACCGAATACCTTAAACTTGATAAAGATACGTCGGATCTTTCTTTTGAACATAGTGGTGACGATAAAACCCATCAGGAGTACGTTGTTGTTGATCGCGTTGGCAGATTGCAGATTCCGCAGGAATTACTTGATAAAGCCGATATTAAACCTATGAGCCGTGTAAGAATTGATTTTGATGAAAGCAACAGAATTGTTTTAATTCCTGAATAAAAAAATCAGTATAGCGTTTGCTATACTGATTTTCTTTTACATTTTTATTGTTTCACCGTTTGATTCGTAAATTGCAAGTAGAGTTTTTAAAACTTTTGTTGCTTCTGAAACGTCAATGTCCATATTGATGTTGTTTTCTAAATTGTTATAGAAATTTTTAAACAACATATAATGCCCGATACCCCAATAGTCTTTTCCGATAAAACCGTCAATATTATCACATAACTCTTGCTTTACACCGTCAATAAAAAGAGCATTTTCTTTTAATTCTATAATCATGTTTTCGCACACGATTTCAATACTTATGGGGTTATCTTTATAGTTGCCGTTTGTTGCATTAAAAAGACATTTTGCGCCGTTTTTAAAGTTTATTGAAGCGCATACGGTATCTTCAACGTCAATTACGTCTTTAAAGTGAAAATTGCCACAATTAGCGCAAACAGAATCAACTTCGCCGCAAAACCAATGAATTAAATCCAATGTATGAATTGCTTGATTGATTAAAACACCGCCACCTTCGCTTGCTTTAAACCCGCGCCAATGGCTGTTTTTGTAATACCCTTCAGTTCTGTGCCATAAAACGTTGCCGTTTATATGTTTTATTTTGCCGGCTTTGCCGCTTTTTATAAGTTCTTTAACTGTTTTGTTGCGGGATAAATACCTGTTTTGAAAAGATATACAAATTTTTGCATTGCTTTTATTAGCAACAGATAAAAGGTCTTCTGCCTGTTTTAATGTAATAGCAACAGGTTTTTCTAAAATAACGTTTATATCTCTTTTTAGTGCTTCTATTGCCATCTCTGAGTGCAGATAATGGGGCGTACAGATATGAACGGCATCTAACTTATTTTCGTTAAGCATTTTTATGTAATCATCATAAGTTATGCAATCTAAATCAAATTTTTCTTTTGTGTTTTTTGCGCGCTCAGGTAAAATATCGCATAAAGCGCAAATTTTTACGTTGTTTAATTCTTTTAAAAACGAAACGTGCGATTGTGCAATTGCACCGCATCCTATAATTGCTGTTTTAAACAATTTTATTCTCCTGTTAGTTATTGTAAGTTGATGAAAGGTCAGTGGCTTCGGTTTCGATAACCTGCTTGTTTCCTCTTGATGAATTTTGAATTTTTTCCTGTAAAAGTTCATAAAACTTTTTGCCATCAAAAGGAATTTCAACAGTATCGTTTGTCCAAGTTGAAAGATGCATTGCATTTGCAAGAGTAACACCCTTAATGCCTTCTTCAGCTTTAGCATAAAGTTCTTCTAAACCAAGAACAGCATTTGCAAAGTTATTTAAAATACCAACGTGCTGAGGATTGTCTTCTTCAACTTTAATTTCAATATGTTCGCGATTGGGCATTGCGAAACCGTTTTCTGCAGTTTTAATATGTTCGGAAATAGGTGCTTCTAATTTGTCAAAAACAAGTGAGCCTTTATCGTATATTAAACGACCTTTATCACCTGTAACTTCAAAACGGTTTGTGCCAGGTGCATCACCGGTAGTTGTGATAAATATGCCTGTTGCACCGTTTGGATATTCAAAGTATGCAGTAACGTCATCTTCAACCTCAATGTCGTGCCATTTACCAAATTGACAAAATGCTCTTACTTTACTTGGCATCATATCAGGTATCCATTGGAATAAATCAAGATTGTGTGGGGCTTGGTTGTATAAAACACCACCGCCTTCACCTTGCCATGTTGCGCGCCAGCCGCCACTGTCATAGTATCTTTGAGTTCTGAACCAGTCGGTAATAATCCAGTTTAAGCGTTTGATTTCACCAAGTTCTCCATCTCTTATCATTTTTTTCATTTTTTTGAAACAAGGGTTTGTTCTTTGGTTGAACATAATACCGAGTTTTAATTCAGGATGTTTCTTTGATTCTTCAATCATTTCTTCAACCTGAAGAGTGTAAACTCCTGCGGGTTTTTCAACGATAACGTGATATCCCATTTTTAATGCTTTAATTGCAAAAACAGGGTGATCATAATGGGGAACAGCAATAATAACAACGTCACAGGTTTTAGCTTCAATAAGCTCATTACCTGAATTATAGTAATTTACATACTGTGCAGCATCAGGATTTTGTTCGTTTGCGATTTTTTTAATGTTTTCTAATTTTGAAGCATCAATATCGGCAACGGCAGTACAAATAGCGTTTTCCACTTTATTATTAATAAAGCTTTTAAAATGGCCTGAACCCATATTACCAACGCCTATAATACCAAATCTTACTTTTTCCATATTCCGTTTTTTCCTTCTTTATATCCTAAATCAGTTAAAATATTTTTAAGTGCATTAACTGCCGCATCAAATGATTGGTTAGAACTTTCATAACTGAACTTATGTTTAAGTTCTCTGCTATCTATATTTGAATAGCCTGTAAAAGCATATAAGTGTGGTTCAAGTGAAAGAAATATATCATCTTTTTTAACTTCTGCTATTTTAGATAAAACTTCCTTTATTTTACCGTCACCAAAGCCTGCAGGAACAATGATGTGTCCATCTGAACAACAATCTTTAATGTGTAAATATTCAATATACTGTTTTGTGTTATCTATCGCCCAGGTAATATCAGCATCATCCATTATATAGTTTGCAGGATCAAAAACACCACGGATTCCTTTAATGTTTTCAAAAATATCCTTTACCTGTTCAGGAAGACAACCATAAATTCTTGCTTCGTTTTCATGGCAAAGTTGAACTCCTTCTAATGCAGCATATTCAACCATCATGTTAAGTCTTTTAAACACTTCATCTCTGTATTTTTCAGGACTTTCACCATCAGGAATAAAGAAGCTGAACATTCTGATATTTTTAGTATCTAATAAATGTGCAGTTTTTACCGCTTTTTTAAAACGTTCAAAATGAGGTTCAAAATCATCAGTAATATTATATTTACCGATAGGGGAACCAAGTGAAGAAACTTTTATGCCTGCTTCATCAAGTTGCCTCTTAAACTCTTTTATTTCGTCTTCTTCATAATCAATAACGCATTTTCCCTTTATATTGCGAACTTCAATGTAAGCCATATTGTTTCGCTTAAGAGATGCAATCTGATTTGCAAATTCTGATGAAGATTCATCAGCAAAACCTGTTAAAATTAAATTAGACATTATTTTATCCATCCTTTTATTTTTAAAGCATTGATGCTTTTTTTCATTTCGTCTAAACTGTTTTGCGCATTAGGTGCGGTGTCTTGTTCAACATACACAGCGTATACGTTGTTTTTTTCTAATGCTATCATAATTTCGTCAATAGGAGTCTCGCCACTGTAAATTGGAACAATACGTTCTGATGGTGGTTCGTTATCGTTCAAAGGCTTGCGAAAGTCTTTTAGGTGAACGTATTTTAAACGTTTGTTAAGTTTATTGATATATGCAACCGTATCTTCGCCTGCAAAATCACACCAGCCAACATCAAAAATTATTTGCCATGATGTTTCGTTAAATATATAATCAATAGGTTTTATACCGTCAACACTTTTGAACTCTGAACTATGATTATGATATCCAAACAATAAACCTGCATCGTTCAGTTTTTGAACAGGTTCTTTTAAATCAGAAATCAGAGCCTTTATATCCGTTATCTCACCGGTAGTTGTATTAACGTAGCCGTGAGGATAACCAAGGCCAACAACGTCAGCACCAAGTATTAAATGATCAGCGATCACTTTATCAGTGTTGTTTATTATTTCATTTAAAGAAGTATGGGTTAATCCAATGTGTAAATCTAATTCATCGGCATACGATCTGATGGTTTTTGCGTCATAGGGAAAACCGCTTACCTGAATTGATTTATAACCAATATTTTTTATAGTTTTAAGTGTACTGTAAGTTTCAATGTTATTTTTAAATTTATCTCTTACAGAATAAAGCTGTGCCCCAATAATCATAAGATTTTTTCTAAAAAACATTTGTATTTTTTATACATATATATTATACTATAATGTGATAAATAAAAACATTGCAAATAGTGCTGTAAATTATTAAAATTTTTAATTTTAGCAAGGATTTAGTTATAATTTTATGAACGATAAAACAATTTTGAAATACGACGGTTTTGAATATTCTCATAAAACCGATTTAAAAGTAAAACCTGATTATTTTTCAAAACACTGCCACAACGTTTATGAGATTCTTTATGTCAAAGAAGGTAGCGGATATTTTTATGTGGAAGGTAACAGATATAAAATTTCAAATAACGTTTTTCTTATATTAAAACCCCTTGAATTTCATTTTGTTGAGATAGCACCATCGTCAAGGTATGAGCGTTTTGTTATAAATTTTGATAATTCTGTTGTTTTTGAACATAAAGAACTTCTTTTAGATATGTTTGATAATAGAAGTTTAGGATCAAACAATATATTTTGGGATGAAGATAGAACAATATTAAATATACTAACAAGGCTTGATAATTATCTTTTTCTTGAGGAAAAGGAACGTATCACAATGTCAAAACTTGTTTTAAGCGAATTATTGATTGTTTTAAGAAATAAATATTCATTAAAATTGTTGAATGTTACAGGTGAAAAACTTATCGTAAGAATAATTAATTACATTAACGAAAATCTTACTTCTCAGATTCGTCTTGATCAACTAGCCGAGAATTTTTTTATCAGTAAATTCCATCTTCAGCATTTGTTTAAAAAACATACAGGAATTCCCATTATGGAATATATAATCCGCAAAAGAATTTTAAAAGCCCAACTTTTGATTGATGAAGGATTTAAAGCTTCAATGGCGGCAAATATGTGTGGTTTTAATGATTATTCTTCTTTTTACAGGGCATACGTTAAGCATACGGGCTTAAAACCTTCCGATAAATTTAATAAATAGACTTTTTGTGAAATAATAGAAAAAAATACGTAAAAATTCGCGTTCAATGAAAATTGGACGCTTATTTTTTGTTGACACGAGAACTTTTTTATTATATATTGTATTTACTTATATTTGCACAAAGGGGTGAAAATTGTTGTTAAGCAATGATTTGTTTTGGCTTTATCTACATAATTCACAAGGTGTAAATATACTTAATTTTTCAAAACTGTATTTTGAATATAAAGATTTTGAAAATTTAATTGAAGCGATAAAAAGCGGTAAAATTTCTTTGCAGGAAAACGTGAAAAGAGAAATTTTAACAGAGTGTTGGCGCGAAAAGATAAATGGATTACTTGATTATTTAAACAAGCGTAACATTAAAATATCTTTTTATCATTGGGCTGATTATCCCAAAAGCTTGAAGAATATTGAGTTTCCACCACCGATTTTGTACTATATTGGTGATTTTTCCTTAACCGAAAGTAATAGCGTTGCAATTATCGGATCAAGAAAACATTCTTCATACGGTAAGCAATGTACGGAATACTTTACAAAAACGTTTGTTCAAAACGATATTTGTGTTATTTCGGGTTTGGCGGAAGGTATTGATGCTTGCGCACACTTTACGGCACTGAATAATAACGGTAAAACCATTGCAGTTTTAGCAGGTGGCGTAGATTATATTTATCCCACAAGTAATACTCAATTGTATAACGAGATTTGTGAACAAGGTTTAGTTGTAAGTGAATTTCCGGTTTCTATGCGACCGCAAAAACCGTTCTTTCCGTACAGAAACAGAATCATCGTGGGCTTATCTGATTGTCTTGTTGTTACCGAAGCAGGTATGCCAAGCGGAACTATGACAACGGTTGACCACGCATTAGAACAAAATAAAAACGTTTATGCCGTTCCCGGTAGTATAAATTCAACGTTAAGTGAAGGAACTAATTTCTTAATAAAATCAGGGTGTCCTTGCGCAGTTGATCCTTTTGACGTATTATCTGAATTTAACATTGCAAGAAGTGATAAAAATTCTGGAATAATACCTGATGATGAAGAACTTGATGAACTTCAAAAGAACATTTTAAAATTATTAAGCGTAGAATCGCTTTCAACGTTCCAGCTTGAAGAAGCATTATCAATTGATGCAAGTAGTTTGAACGTAGCGCTTGTTATGCTTGAAATATGCGGTTACATTGAAAAAGATGCAGGCGCAAATTATTATTTAAAAAGATAAGGCGGAATTTTAATGGCAAAGTTAATGATTGTGGAATCACCACATAAAGCAAAAACAATCAGCAAATTTTTAGGTAAAGAATTTAAAGTTCTTGCAAGTGGCGGTCATATTGTAGATCTTCCTAAAAGCAAGATGGGTATTAAAATTGAAGATGGTTTTCAGCCTCAGTATTCTTTAATAAGTGCAAAAAAAGAACTTGCAAATGAGCTTAAAGATGCAGCAAACAAGGCTGATGAAATTTATCTTGCAACTGACCCTGATAGAGAAGGAGAAGCAATTTCATGGCATCTTGCAAGTTTGTTAAAAATGCCTGAAAACGCACCTTGCCGTATTGTTTTTAATGAAATTACTAAAAACTGCGTGCAGAATGCTTTAAAAAACCCCCGTGCAATCAATATTGATTTAGTTAATGCACAACAGGCAAGGCGAGTTCTTGACAGGCTTGTAGGTTATCAGATCAGCCCTGTTTTGTGGCATAAAATTAAAAGCGGTTTAAGTGCAGGCCGTGTTCAGTCTGCTGTTACCAAAATGGTTGTTGACAGAGAACGCGAAATTGAAAACTTTATTCCAAAAGAATATTGGGAGCTTGATTCGGTTCTTTCTACCATTAAACCTAAAAAGAAATTTACTGTTCGTTTTTATGGTGATAAAAACAATAAAATTGAATTAAATAATCAGGAACAGGTTGAATCTATTATTAAAGAGCTTGACGGTGCAAAATATTTTGTTTCTGAGTATAAAGAGGGTTCAAAAAGCCATAATCCTCAACCGCCATTTACAACAAGCGTTCTTCAACAGGATGCTTCCAGAAAGTTAGGCTTTACAACTAAAAAAACAATGATGCTTGCTCAACAGCTTTATGAAGGTCTTGAAATTGAGGGCGTTGGCGCAATCGGTCTTGTAACTTACATTCGTACCGACTCTGTTCGTATCGCAAATGAGGCTATTGATGACGTAAGAAATTATATTAAAAATAATTTTGACGTAAAATATTTACCAAGTAAACCTAATTATTTTAAAACCAAAAAGAACTCACAGGATGCACATGAAGCAATACGACCTGTTAGTATGAGCTTTACTCCTGAAAGCGTTAAAAACAGCCTTACAAATGACCAATATAAGCTTTATAAACTTATTTTTGACCGTTTTGTTGCCTGTCAGATGTCAAGTGCAAAGTATGCTACAATTAACGTTTCAATCTGTGCAAATGATAAATATATCTTTAAAGCAAGCTCATCAAAACGCGTTTTTGATGGTTTTATGACAGTATATGCATCAGATAAGGAAGAAGAAATTAAGGCAACGTTGCCAGAACTTAACGTAGGTGATGAACTTACCTGGATTTCATTTGAAAATCAACAATTCTTTACACAACCACCTTTAAGATATAACGAAGCGTCATTAGTTAAGGAAATGGAAATTAAGGGTATTGGCAGACCTTCTACTTATGCACCTACTGTTTCAACAATTCTTGACAGAGATTATATTGAAAGAGATAAGAAGACGCTTAAACCCACCAATCTTGGCGTTTGTGTAACTGATATGATGGCAGAAAATTTCCCTGATATCGTTGACCTTAAATTTACAGCTTCAATGGAAGAAAAATTAGACGATGTTGAAAACGGTGATAAAGATTGGGTTAAGGTAATTTCTGATTTTTATGGTCCATTTAAGAAAACATTAGATAAAGCAAGTCAGATTGAAAGAGTTAAAGTTCCTGTTGTTGAAACTGAAGAAATCTGCCCCAACTGCGGTTCTAAAATGGTTATAAGAACAGGTAGATTCGGCAAATTCCTTGCCTGCCCAAATTATCCAACCTGTAAAACAACCAAACCCTTACCTGCTGATGAAGTTACGGTACCATGCCCAAAGTGTGGCGGAAAACTTGTTCAGCGTATTTCTAAAAAAGGTAAAAAATTCTTTGGTTGCGCTAACTATCCTGAATGTGATTTTGCTTCAACAGGATTGCCAACAGGGGAAAAATGTCCTGAATGCGGCGGATTTTTAATTCGTGGCTTTAAAGGAAAAATCTTATGCAATAATTTTGATTGCAAATATACAAAAGCATATAAAAAAGACAGTAAAAAAGAGAGTGAATAAATGAAGGTTAAAATCATAGGCGCTGGCCTTGCAGGTTGTGAGGCCGCCTATCAGTTATTAAAAAGAGGCGCTGAGGTTGATTTGTACGAAATGCGCCCCAAAAAACTAACTCCTGCCCATCACGGTGGCGGGTTTGCAGAACTTGTTTGTTCAAACTCTTTACGTTCTGATAGAATTGAAAATGCAGCAGGTCTTTTAAAACAGGAATTACGTCAGCTTGATTCAGTTATTATGAAAGCTGCTGATATGTGTAAAGTTCCTGCTGGTGGTGCTTTGGCGGTAGATAGGGAATCATTTTCCAATAAGGTTAAAGAAATTTTATTTTCGTTTGAAAATCTTAATTTTATAAATGAAGAAATCACTGAAATTCCTGATGATGCACCTGTTGTTATTGCCGCAGGTCCTTTATGCAGTGACGATTTAATAAAAAGTATTAAAGAATTAACAGGTGAAGAATATTGCCATTTCTTTGATGCGGCGGCACCTATTGTTACAAAAGATTCTATAAATATGGATATTGCCTTTTGTGCAAGCAGATATGATAGGGGAGATAGCGATTACATTAACTGCCCTATGACAAAAGAGCAATACGAGCATTTTGTTACTGAATTACTTAATGCTGAAGTTGCGCCTGTTCATGATTTTGAAGGTCAGGTTTTTGAAGGCTGTATGCCTATTGAGGTTATGGCTTCAAGGGGAATTCAAACCCTTGCATTTGGTCCTTGTAAGCCTGTTGGCATTATTGACCCTAAAACACAAACAACACCTTATTCTTGCGTTCAGTTAAGGCGCGATGATGCTATGGATACACTTTATAATATCGTAGGATTTCAGACGCATCTTAAATTCCCTGAACAAAAAAGAGTATTTTCTTTAATACCCGGATTAGAAAACTGTGAAATCGTACGCTATGGTGTAATGCATAAAAATACGTTTATTTGTTCACCAAAATTACTTGACCATACATTTAGTTTGAGAACGAATAATAATATTGCTTTTGCAGGTCAGATAACAGGTGTTGAAGGTTATATTGAATCTACTGCATCAGGCTTTATTGCGGCAGTTTCAATGTATCAAAGATTAAACAACCAAGAAATCACTGATTTCACTAATGAAACCGCTATCGGCGCATTAGGTCACTACGTAAGTTCAGGAAGTGGAAGAGATTTTCAGCCAATGAACGTTAATTTTGGTATTATAAAATCACCCGAATTTAAAATTAAAGGCGGAAAACAGGCGCGATACGCTTATATTGCTCAAAATGCGCTTAATAAAATCAATGAATTAAAGGAGCAGATATAAAATGGAATTCAGAGGCACTACTATTGTTTGCGTTCGTAAAGACGGCAAATGTGCTTTAGCCGGTGACGGTCAGGTTACAATGGGGGAATCCGTTGTAATGAAAGCAAGTGCAGTTAAAGTGCGTAAATTATTTAACGATAAAGTTTCTGTTGGTTTTGCAGGTTCGGTATCCGATGCTTTTACACTTTGTGATCTTTTTGAAGCAAAATTACAAGAACATTCAGGTAATTTGTACCGTGCAAGCGTTGAACTTGTAAAAATGTGGCGCAGGGATAGGGCATTAAGCAAGCTTGAAGCTATGCTTATTGCTGCTGATAAAGATTCTACCCTTGTTTTATCAGGAACAGGCGAAATTATTGAGCCTGATGATGGTATAGTTGCAATCGGAAGCGGTGGAAATTATGCTTTGGCAGCTGCAAGGGCGCTTTCACAGAACACTGACCTTGAGCCAAAGGAAATCGCATATAAAGCTTTAAAAATTGCAGGTGATATATGCGTTTATACAAACGATCATATTACGGTATTGGAGGTTTAATTATGCAATATTCACCTAATGAAGTTGTTGATGAATTAAGCCGTTATATAATTGGACAAAATGAAGCAAAACGTTCAGTTGCGGTTGCACTCAGAAACCGATACAGAAGAAGTAAATTACCAAAAGAAATGCAGGATGAAATTACTCCTAAAAATATAATTATGTCCGGTCCTACGGGCGTTGGTAAAACCGAAATTGCAAGGCGTATTGCTAAAATTGTAGGCGCACCTTTTGTTAAGGTTGAAGCAACAAAGTTTACTGAGGTTGGCTACGTTGGCAGAGACGTTGATTCTATGATTCGTGATCTTGCAGAAGCTTCAATCCGTTTAATTAAAGAAGAAAAAACTGCACAGATTCAGGATAAACTTAACAATATTACTTCTAACCGCCTGATAGATATTCTTTTGCCAATGCGCAAGAGAAAAGATAACGAAGCTGATGATATTCAGGTAAGACGTGATGCTATAAAAAAAGACCTTGATACTGGTAAAATAGAAGACCTTGTTATAGAAGTTGAGGTTGAAGATAAGCCACAGGGTATGAACGTTGAAATGCCTGGTCAACCTGAAATAGTTCTTGGCGATATATTTGGTAATATGATGCCCCCTAAAACAAAAAAGCGTAAAATGCCTATTAAAGAAGCCCGTAAGGTTATATCACAACAGGAACTTAATAAACTGCTTGATATGGATTCTGTTACGCAGGAAGCGCTTGAAAGGGCTGAACAAAGCGGTATAATCTTTATTGATGAAATTGATAAGATTGCCTCTGGTGCTTCTTCAGGCAGAGGTCCTGACGTAAGCAGAGAAGGTGTTCAAAGGGATATTCTTCCTCTTGTTGAAGGTTGTACGGTTAATACAAAATATGGTCCTATTAAAACGGATTATATTCTCTTTATTGCAGCAGGTGCATTCCATTTATCAAAAATTACCGATCTTATCCCTGAATTACAAGGTAGATTCCCGCTTCACGTTGAGTTAAGTGCGTTAGGCGAAAAAGAGTTAAGGGATATTTTAGTCAGAACCGATAATGCTTTAATCCATCAGTATCAGGCACTTTTAAAGGTAGATAATGTTGACCTTAAATTTACAGAAGAAGCCATTGATATGATTGCCCATTATGCCTTTGTTGAAAATGAAGTTAAGGAAAATATCGGTGCAAGAAGACTTACTGCGGTTATGGAAAAACTTCTTGATGAGCTTTCGTTTACTGCAACTGATGAAATTCCTATGCACGAAGTTCTTGTTGATAAAGAATATATTGAAAAGCATTTGGGCGAAAACGCATCAGATAAAGACATCCGAAAATATATTATATAAAAATTATTTGAGCCAGCATAACGTTGGCTCTTTTTTTGTATTAAACTAAATATAATTGCTAAAAATAATTGTATCAATTTAAAGGAGAAATTTTAATGCAAGCAATTATTTTAGCAGGTGGTCAAGGCACAAGATTAATGCCTTTAACAGAAGAAAAACCAAAGCCAATGATTCCCGTTTTAAATAAGCCACTAATAGAATATTCCATTGATTTATTAAAACAACACGGAATAAACAATATTGGCATAACGCTAATGTATTTACCAAAAACAATTAAAGATTACTTTGGTGATGGAAAAAAGTTTGACGTTAATATAAAATACGTTGAAGAAAAAACACCCTTAGGAACAGCAGGTAGCGTCAAACTTGCCCAAGACATAATTGAAGACGAAACGTTTATAGTTTTAAGCGGTGATGCACTTACAAATATTGATATAACAAAAATTCATAAGTATCATAAAAGTATCGGTGCTGACGTTACCATTGTTTTATCAAAACAAGAAAATCCCCTTGAATACGGTGTCGTATTAACAGAAACAGATGGTAGAGTAACTTCTTTTATTGAAAAACCTCAATGGGAAAACGTTGTAACAAATACAGTTAATACGGGAATTTATATTATTGAAAAGCGCGTTTTAGATAAAATACCCGAAAACTCTTTTTTTGATTTTAGTAAAGACCTTTTTCCTATGCTGTTAGAAGAAAAATACAACGTTTTTGGTTATATTACCGAAGATTACTGGTGCGATTTAGGTAATCCTGAATCATATTTAAATGCAAATATTGATGTTTTGCAAGGAAAAGTATTTGGTAAAAAATACGAAAACGTTTTAGAAGAAAACGTAGTTGTATCTGAAAAAACACAAATTATTCCACCTGTTTATATTGGTAAAAATACGGTAATAACAGGAGAAGCAACTATCGGTCCAAGCGTTATATTAGGGCAAAACGTTATTTTAAATAACGTTTCTGCAAAGAACAGTCTTATCTGGGATAAAACAATAGTAAACGAATGTGATTTAGATGGGGAAGTGATTGGTGAAAATTCTGAAATTGATCACTCAGAATTTTTAGGAAAAAACGTTATCGGTTCTAATGTCAAAATTAAAAGAAACGTAATATTAAAAAGCGGTGCATCTGTTTTCAATAACGTTTCTGTTATGCCTGAAACCGTACTAAAAGGAAACGTAAAAAACAGTTCAATAAAAGAAAAGGTGCTTTTTAATGATGGCGTTATTGAAGGCGTATGGAATCATAGTATAAAAGCAGATGAACTTTTAGGTATCGCTTCATCTTTTAAAGACAATAAAGTTTTTGTTGCATCAAACAAAACACCTTTGGGAATTTCGTTAACTAATTTATTAGCGTCTTTTTATTGTTTGTGCGGTGCAAACGTATATACGTTTACATCCAATATAAATTCATGCAGATTCTTTTCATCTGTAAATGAAATTCAAGGTGTTTATATTGATGAAAATAATGAGCATTTGCAGATTCATTTAATTGATAATAAAGGCTTAAATATACCTGCAAGCATTGAAAAAAAGATTGATTTTAATTTTGTTGACTATTCAATACAAAGAGGTAAAATTATAAGAATAAATTCTGTTGATGTTGATTTTGAGTATTTTTTAAATGCTTCCTTTCCGTTTACAAGAGAAAATGTTGAGGTGTATTCTGATAAACCGTTAAAACTTCATAATATTATAAATAAGAGCGGTGAATTTAAAGAATTAAGCAGTTTATCAAAAGCGGCGGTTATTGTTAAAAATAATAGCGTTACGGACGTTTATTATGAAAATGATAGAGTTTCTTCTTTAAATTATCTTAAATTAAAACTTAATATTGCAAAAATGCTTAATTTAAAAGAAGTATTTATGCCGTCTTTTGCTGATAATGAGATTATAGAAGAAGCAAAAAAATCAGATATAAAAATTCTATATACAATGCAGCATATCGGTAACTCAATGCATCAGGTAACTAAATTTAATAATACTGCGCTTTTGTTGGAATACGTTCCACATTTCTTTGCACAGGCATTAGCATATTATCTTCATAAAGAAAGTATTTCAAACAGCAGTAATTATATTTTAGCAAAATACGATTTTAATGTAAGCCCTGAAAAGAGTTTAGAAGCCATTTTTAACCTTAATAAGAATAAAACGCCTAAAAGTATTACTGCCGACTATAAGGGCGGTTTTATAACCATTGTGCCCCGTAATAACGGTTATTCATTTACTGCTTACGGCAGATTCTTAAAAGAAGAGTATGCACCTGATATTTTGGAGGAATTTGTAAGTAAAAACATTGATAAATAATAGTTTAAGCCGATATAATTTATCGGCTTTTTACATAATACGACTTTTTAAAATAAATATAATTACTTGCAAAATCATATTTAATGATGTATAATTTATATATATAATATTACGGAGGTCAGTTTGTGGCAAAACTTAAACATAAATTAAAAATTATTCCACTTGGCGGTGTTGAAGAAATCGGTAAAAATATGACCGCCATTGAATATGGAAATGATATAGTTGTAATAGATTGCGGTTCAATGTTTCCAAATGAAGATCTTTACGGTATTGATCTTGTTATTCCTGATGTTACTTATCTTGAAAAAAATGCCGATAAATTAAGGGCGTTTATAATTACTCACGGGCACGAGGACCATATTGGTGCAATTCCATACATTTTCCAAAAGGTTAATGCACCGATTTATTGCACAAGGCTTACACAAGCACTTATTCAGAATAAATTAAAAGAACATAATATTCCTAATAAAGTTAAAATTAACTGCATAAAAGCAAAAGATACAGTTAATATTGGCTGTTTTTCAATAGAATTTATTAAAACAAACCATTCAATAGCAGGTGCAGTTGCATTAGCTATTCATACTCCTGTAGGCACAGTTGTTCACACAGGTGATTTTAAGGTTGACTACACACCTGTTGATGGTGACGTTATTGACCTTGCAACTTTTTCTCGTTTAGGTGAAGAAGGCGTACTGCTTTTAATGTCAGACAGCACCAACGCTGAACGCGAGGGCTTCACAATGAGTGAAAGCAAAGTTGGTGAATGTTTTGAAAAATACTTTGACGAAGGTAGTGATAAACGAATAATTATTGCAACTTTTGCAAGTAACGTTCACAGAATTCAGCAGATAGTTGATTGCGCTCAAAAATATAAACGTAAAATATGCTTTTTAGGCAGAAGCATGGAAAACGTTTCAATGATTGCCGCTGAATTAGGTGAGCTTGTGGTTGACCCTAAAAGCATTATTTCCCCTGATAAAGCTGAAAATATGCCAAAGGAAAACGTTGTAATTATAACGACAGGGTCGCAAGGTGAACCAATGAGCGGTCTTTCTCGTTTGGCAACAGGCGACCATTCAAAATTAAAATTAACCAAAGGTGATATGGTTATTATTTCTGCTTCACCAATACCTGGCAACGAAAAAATGGTTTACAGGGTTATAAATAACCTTTACAGATTAGGTGTTGTTGTTATTTATGAAGCACTTGAAACTGTTCACGTTTCAGGCCACGCCTGTAAGGAAGAATTAAAACTTATTCTTTCTTTAACAAAACCTAAATATTTTATGCCTGTTCACGGCGAATACCGTCATTTGATGCAACATGCTTTACTTGCTGAAAAAGTGGGTATGGATTCGGGTAACATATTTATGCCTGAGCTTGGTCATGTGCTTGAAATCAGCAAAAAGGAAGCAAAGCATAACGGTAACGTTCCAAGCGGTGTTGTTATGGTTGACGGTCTTGGTATAGGTGACGTTGGAAACGTTGTATTAAGGGACCGCAGAGTTCTTTCTCAGGACGGTTTGATCGTTGTTTGCATAACGCTTTCAGGTGCGGACGGTTCGCTTTTAACCGAGCCTGATATTATTTCACGCGGTTTTATTTACGTTAAAGAAAACGAAGAACTTATTCACGATTTAAAACAAATTGTTCAGGAACTTGTTGAAGATATTCGCGCAGACAGATTGCGTGATTGGTCTTATATAAAAAATGAAATTAGGCATCAATTAAAGGATTACCTTTATTCTAAAACAAAGCGTACGCCTATGATTTTGCCGATGATTATTGAAATATGAGAAAAAAAACAAATAAATTTGATGTAAAAAAAATAGATTTTTTGCAAATTAAAGAGAATATTGTTAAATTCTTTAAAAATGCGAAGAGAAATATACTTTTATGGTTTGGTAATCTGTTAGGTACAGGAAAAAACACTAAAAAAACATGGCAGATTTTAAGACCGTGGTCAATTTATCTTATTAGTTTCGTGCTTGTTGTAACAGTGTTTACGTGCAGTATTTCTTTTGTGCTTACAAGCCTGTTTGGTCCTTACGATAAAAGAGACAAAACTCCTGTTTTGTTTACTATCAGCGAAGGTGCATCAATGTCTTACGTTGCATCTAAACTTGAAGATGAAAAACTTATAAAATCTTCTATGGGAATAAAGTTGCTTGCAGACTTTACAAGTGTTTCTTCTAAGATTCAAAGCGGTGAATACGTGTTTGACAGAACTATGAGTGCGCAGGATATTCTTGATATTATTACTAAATCAAAGGCTTCTGCAAAGGTTGTAAGTGTTACCTTAGTTGAAGGTATGACTGTTGAAGATTTTGCTGAGCAACTTAAAACTGCGGGTGTTATATCATCAGTTGACAGCTTTTTAAACGAGTGCAGAAACGCAAAAGCATACTCTGATTACTATTTCGTAAAACCTTTATATGAAATGGGCAATTTAAGGTATAATTTAGAGGGGTATTTATTCCCTGATACATACGAATTTTATGCCGATTCCTCAAATGACGTTGTTATTAAAAAACTTTTATCAAGGCTTAACAACGTTTATACAACAAAATATACTGAACGTGCAAACGAGCTTAATTTAACAATGCATCAGGTTATGACTATTGCTTCCATCATTGAAAAAGAGGGAAGGGGAGAGGATTTTAAAAAGATTTCCGCAGTTTTTCATAACAGAATCAAAAAAGGTATGAAATTTGAATCAGACGTTACGGTTCAGTATGCATTAGGTATTAAAAAATTAGTTTTAACATCAGAACAGTTAAAAACACAGTCTCCTTATAATACATACGTTGTTTCAGGTATTCCTGCAGGGCCAATTTGTAATCCCGGTAAAGATGCTATTGAAGCTGTTTTATATCCTGATGATACAATTTTAAAAGGAAATTATCTGTATTTTACACTTACAGATCCTTATACAGGTGAAGTTGCATATTCTAAAACTTACGAAGAACACGTAAAAATTAAGAATAAATATCAGCCTGTATGGCAAGCTTACGATAAAGCGCAGGGAAATTAAATGAAAAAAGTTACTATTTATACAGATGGCGCATGTTCAGGGAATCCAGGTGTTGGCGGTTGGGGTTCAATTTTAATGTATAATGAATTTCAAAAAGAAATCAGCGGAAATTTTGAACTTACAACCAATAACCGAATGGAATTAACCGCCGCCATTGAAGCACTAAATTTATTAAAAGAGCCTTGTGAAGTTGATCTTTATTCAGATAGCGCATATCTTGTAAATGCCTTTAATGAAAAATGGATATACGGCTGGAAGAAAAAAGACTTTAAAAAAGGTGCAAATGATATACCAAACAGCGATTTATGGCAAATTTTATATGAAGCTCATAAAATACATAAGATCAATTTTATTAAAGTTAAAGGTCATGCTGATAATGAATTTAATAATCGTTGCGATAAGCTTGCAACAAGTGCTATAAAAGAATATAATAAGAAAAAACAGTAGATTTCTACTGTTTTTTTTGTATAAAATAAAACAAATATAATCATTTTGCGCATAGTTGTGTAATTGCTGTAAAAAATGTTTTTATGTAAAAATAGAGAATTATTTGGTAAAAAACAAATATTATTGATAAAAAGATGCAAAAAAAGGAAATTTGTATTTTTTATATAAGTGC
>JAZRTX010000002.1:0-75557 GCA_045652205.1 Clostridia bacterium | reverse complement strand
AATAAGAAAAAAGCAATTATACTTATTTCTTTAATTATTATTTTTTTAATATTTTTTTATATAATTTTTACCGCGTTTAGCATAATTAATTATGGTAAAATAGATAACAAAACAAATTGTGACGTTGCTATCATATTAGGTGCAAGTACCACCGACGGTAAGGTTTCTCCTGTGTATCGCGAAAGGCTTAATCACGGCATTTGGCTTTACGAAAACGGATTCGTTGATTATTTAATATTAACAGGTGGAACGGGAAAGGGAAATAATGTTTCTGATGCTTTTGCAGCAAAACAGTACGTGCTTTCTAAAAATATTCCTGAACAGGCAATTTATATTGAAGAAAAATCAACAATTACTGAAGAAAATCTTGAAAATGCAAAAACTATAATGGATAAAAATTTATTTAAAACCGCAATTATCGTCAGCGATCCGTTACATATGAAACGTTCAATGTTAATGGCAAAGGATTATGGCATAGAAGCCTTTGCTTCACCAACGCCAACCACAATGTATAAAAGCTTTAAAACTAAATTCTCTTTTTTAGTAAGGGAAGAATTTTTTTACATTGGATATTGCATTGTTAGAATTTTTAGATAAATTTTTAGAAGAAATTAATCATAATTCTCCATTGATTTTTAAAAAACGATATGATATAATTTACACATAATCTAACAAGAGAGGTGTTTTTATGTATTTATTAGACTATGCTTCGTCAGGAAGTGGATTAGAAAGTTCATTAGGATTAATTATTCTTCTTGTATACTTTGGAATATATTTTCTTCCAACAATAATTGCACTTATTACAAGAAATCATAGGACAAGGGTTATATTATTTAATATTTTCCTTGGGTGGACCTTTGTAATGTGGATATTTTGTTTGATTTGGGCATGTAAAAAGGAACAAAAAAAGATTGCTGTTGCATCAGGAGCTTCTCCGGCAGATGAAATAAAAAAGTATAAGGAATTATTAGATTCAGGAGTTATTTCGGAAAAAGAGTTTGAAGAAAAGAAAGAACAGTTATTGAATTTGTAATTAAATATATTTTGTAAAAGCCTTGCAATGCAAGGCTTTTTTTGTATAATCTAATATTTTTAGATATTGCCCAATGCGCGTTACTATGTTATAATATACAAGAAATTTATGAATTTTCCTGGAGTATCAATATGCATACTATAACACAAATAAACGAAAATATTTATAGATTAGAGATACCCTATAAGGATATCTTTACAACAGTTTTTCTTGTTAAAACCGATGAGGGCTTTTTGCTTTTTGATGCAGCAAGCTATGATGAAGATATAGATAATTATATCGTGCCTTTTTTTAATGAATATAACGTTACAGGCGAAAACCTTAAATACGTGTTTATTTCTCATAACCACACAGATCATGCAGGGGGATTAGGCGCATTTATGAAGGCGTTTCCTGACACTTGCATTATTTCACGCCATCCTGATATAATTGAACGTTTTAAGGGCTATAACACTTTAATGCCTGAAGAAAATACCGTTATTTTAAAAGATCTTAAAGTTATTACTATTATCGGGCATACGGGGGATAGTAGCGGAATTTTGGATATGCGCACCAATACTTTAATAAGCGGTGATGGTTTGCAACTTTACGGCATATTCGGTTCAGGCAAATGGGGCAGTAATATTTATTTCCCTGATACCCATATTCACGAAGTTAATAAGCTTAAAAAAATGGAAATAGACCATATTCTGACCGCCCACGATTACCAGCCATACGGTTTTAGTTACGATGGTAAGGAAGCGGTGCAAAATGCGTTGGATGCCTGCATCGAACCTTTATACAAGGTGCGTGATATGATTTTGGCAAACCCTGATTTAACCGATGAAGAAATCTGTGCGTTATACAACCAAGAAAAAACTCCAACGTTAGGCGAGCACGTTGTAACGCAGGTTCGTAAAAAATTATTATAAAAGGTGCATAATGGATTACACAAAATTAAACGCTGAATTTGTTGAAAAGTTTGGCGAGCTTGAAAAACTTTGCGGTGATATATATTCCCAAAAACACGGGGTTTCCTGCTATATTGACGATATGTTGTCAAAAAACGGGGAAAGGGTAGTAATAAATTGGGATTACTATGAAAAAAGGTTAAAGGATATACGTTATAAACGAAACAAACTTACCCACGGTGAAGTTGGATTTTCTGAAAATTTTGCCCAAAAAGAAGATATTTCTTTTATATCCGATTTTATCAGCCTGATATTTAAAAGTGAAGATCCGTTAAGCTTATATAATAAAAAAGTAAATAAAAAAGTAAGCGTTAATAAACAACAACCGCAAAACACCGTAAAAATGTCAGAAAATAAAATAACAAACTTTTCAGACGTATTGCTTATTACAGGCATAATTATTCTTGTTGTGATTATTGCGTGCTTAATTTTTAATAAATAAAAAAGACCTTAACGGTCTTTTTTTATTTCCTCGCATTTTTAGGTGAAATACCCATAATCTTTTTATAAACCTGTGAAAAGTACGAAACGTTATCAAAGCCACATTCCGTTGCAGTTTCAGTAACAGTTAAGCCTTCCATTAAGCAAACCTGTGCTTTTTTACATTTAAGAATATTTATATATGTAAAAATAGTTTGCCCTGTGTATCTTTTAAATTCCCTTATAAGATGGTATTTAGTTATATTGCACATTTTTGCAAGCTCGTCTAAGGAAATCTGCTCGCAAAAATTATCGCCGATGTATTCAATTACCTGCTTAACGTATTTTTCCGAAATGCTTTGGGTTAAAAACGTATCTTCCTTTGCTTTTGTGTGGTTCAGGCAAATATCAATAAGCAAGCTTAATACTGCATTGATGGCTTGTGGTGCGGAAAATGAACTGTTATTATCGGCTATGTACTTTTTAATGCACTTTGTTGCCGTTAAAAAAAGATTTTTAGTGTTATTATCGCGAAAATGATTTTCAAAAATAGTGTTTTCGGTTGAAATACCGTTTTTCAAACAAAAATTTTCATCAATAATCAAGTATTCGTAGGAAAGCGTACCTTGCGAATGGGCGCGGTGTAAAGTTCCTGAATTAACAATAATAATATCATTGGCTAAAACGTGGATTTCTTCTGCACCGTACTGAAAATATCCATCACCTTCTAAAATAACAAGAATTTCAATATTTCTGTGCCAGTTAGAAACGTTTTTATCACCGGAAGTATTCTCGTTACCAAGGATAAAGGGGCATAGTTTTTCATTTAAGGATAAATGATGCTCATAACGTTGTAAAGCCATAATAAAACCTCAAAATATCAATATAACTAAAATTTAAGTCAATAAAATTATTGAAATATCAATATATTTATTTTATAGTATTAATATGAAAATGTCAATTTATATATAAGAGGTTTTTATGAAAATTTTATCAATTGGCGCACATCAGGATGATAATGAATTTGAAGTTGGCGGTAGCGCTATCAAATGGCTAAACCAAGGCCACGAAGTTCGCTTTTTAAGCCTTTGTAACGGCTGTGGCGGGCATCATATTATGACTCCTGAAGAAACAAGCGCAAGAAGGTATAAGGAATCCCAAAAGGTTGCAAAGTTTTTAGGTATTCAGTACGATGTTTTTAGCGATATTGATGATTGCACAATTATGCCCGATTTAGAAACACGTTTCAGGCTTGTGCGTTATATCAGGGAATTTAACCCTGACGTTGTTATTGCGCACCGCACCAACGATTACCACGCAGATCACCGTGCAGCAGCGCAACTTGTGCAGGATGCTTCGTATCTTTTAACTGTACCGCACACTTGTCCTGACGTGCCTGCAATGCGTTTTATGCCCGTAATTATCAATAACGAAGATCCCTTTTTGAATCCACCCTTTACCCCTGATTTTGTTATTGATATTGATGAATCTATTGATAAAAAACTTTTAATTGCTCACTTTAACGAAAGTCAGGTTTACGAATGGCTTCCTTACACCCGTGATGAGGCAGTTCCCACAAATGAAGAAGAACGTTTTGAATGGCTTAAGGGCGCAAATATTACAAAAGATACAACTGATGAAGAAGTTATGTCGTTAGGCCGTGGATATATGGTGCGTTATGCCAAACCCGCCGCACGATACAGAAATATTTTAATTGAAAAGTATGGCAAAGAAAGAGGCTCAAAAGTAAGATTTGCCGAAGCTTTTCAACTTTCCGAATATGGCTCAAAACCAAGCGAAGAAATGATAAAAGAATTATTATATTAATAAAAAGGAGAATGTAAAAATGAGAATTTTAGCAATCGGCGCCCATCAGGATGATAACGAATTCCGTGTAGGCGGTATGGCTTACAAATGGGTTCAGGCAGGCCACAAAGTACGTTTTTTAAGTATGTGTAACGGTTCAGGCGGTCATCATATTATGACACCTGAAGAAACTACTGCAAGGCGTTATAAGGAATCTCAGGAAGTTGCAAAATATTTAGGCATTCAGTACGATATCTGGAGTGATATTGAAGATTGCACAATTATGCCCGATTTAGAAACACGTTTCAGACTTGTTCGTTATATCAGGGAATTCAATCCCGATTTAATTATTGCACACCGCAATAACGATTATCACGCAGATCATCGCGCTTCTGCACAGCTTGTTCAGGATGCATCATATCTTTTAACAGTACCGCATACCTGCCCCGAAGTTCCTGCAATGCGCTTTATGCCTGTAATCGTTTATAATGAAGATGCATTTAAAAATCCTATTTTTGATGCAACTTACGTTATGGATCTTGATGACGTTATTGACGTTAAATTACATATCGCACACTTAAATGAATGTCAGGTTTACGAATGGCTTCCTTACACTCACGGTGAAGAAGTTCCAACAGGTGAAAAAGAACGCTTTGAATGGCTTAAAGGTATGAATATTACAAAAGATACTACCGATGAAGAAGTTATGGCTGCTAAACGCGGATATTCCGTACGCTTTGCAAAAACCGCCGCACGTTTCAGAGATAAATTAATTGAAAAGTATGGTGCTGAAAAAGGCTCAAAGGTACGCTATGCCGAAGCCTTCCAGCTTTCCGAATACGGTTCAAAGCCCACCGAAGAATTTAATAAAACATTATTTGGTTTCTAAAAAACAAACGCCCTGCAGTAAACAGGGCGTTTTTAATTTGGGTATTGATTTTTATTTTTTAAAGTACTATAATATAAGTGTAAAAATACGAAAGAAGGCGATTTTTGTGAAAAAATTTATTTCAATTTTGCTTGCAGTAATGCTTCTTTTAACCTTTGCAGGTTGCAACAGGGATAAAGATACAGGGGTAAATCAGGCAACTCCCGAAACCTTTGTTAAACCTGAAAACTACGTAACGGTTTTGAAAGTTACTATTAACCCTGAATTTAACCTTTATTTAGATAAAGATGGGGCAGTTTTAGCAGTTGAACCTGTAAATGATGATGCTAAAAGCGTTGTAAAAGATATCACCGCAACAGGTGATATTAAAACAGTAATGGAAACAATCGTTTCTGCAACAAATAAAGGCGGTTTCGTTAAAGAAAACGCTACTGTTGATATTAAGGTAACGGAAGTAAAAGATGCTACCGTTAGTCCAATGGAAGTTTTGAACACTGCAAAACAGACTGCTGATGATAGCTTTAAAAAGATTGATGCTACCGTTACTGTTTCTTCTTCTGTTGCCGATAACGTTACTTTTATAACCGCTGACCCAACACCAGACACAACAACCCAAGCACCCACCCAGGCACCAACTCAAGCACCTACACAGGAACCTACAAAAGCTCCTACTCCAAAGCCCACACCAAAGCCAACAGAAGCACCAAATTATACGTCTATTGCTTTAAAAACAGGCAAATGGTTAGTTAACTTTGTAAATAAAAACGGTGAGATGATTAAAGCAGAGCTTTCACTTTCAGACGGTGAACAGGGCGTTACAGGTGATGTTGGAGATCCGCTTAGCAAATTCCCTGACGAAGTAAAGGAAGACATTAAGCCCGATTGTGAATTAGTTGACGGTGAATATTACTACTTTGGCAGGGGTGACGGTTGTCCGTTCAGTTCGGTTAAGGAAAACGGAAATAAAGTTACCGTTCTTGATGAAGACAGTAAAAGCCTTGTTCTTGAACGTACTGGCGAAAACACCTTAAAGGTAGTTAGCATTGAAAGTGGTTTCGGCGTGCTTGACGGATTAAAAACAGGCGCACAAATTACTTATAAAGCATAAAAGGATATAAAAAAATCAGTTGCAAAAAGCAACTGATTTTTTGTTTTACCCTAAACTGTCTTTTATAGTTGTTACAACCGTCTGTTCGTAACAGGCAAATTTTTCATCAATGTTTTCAGGCACTTTCTTTTTAGTTAAAAGGCTTACTATCGGCACAAGAATTAAACTGCCAAGAATTGCAAAAACGCCTGAATATAAGGAGTTTTTAAATATAAAGTTCATAACAGAACCAACAGGGGTAATTAAACCAATGCTGATTAAAAGCTGAACAATTTCCAATCCGCAACCAAAGATAAAACTTGCAATAACTGCGGTTTTTGTGGCTTTTTTCCAATATAAACCATATAAGAACGGTGCAAGGAAAGCACCCGCCAACGCGCCCCAGGATACGCCCATCATCTGCGCGATAAATACTGAATCCTTCCAGATGCTGTCTTTAAGTATGGCAATTATTGCAGAAACAGCAATGAAAAAAACAATAAACAAACGCATAATAAAAACGCTTTTCTTTTCGCTAACCTGTTTTTTCTTTTCAATAAAAGGTTTAATAACGTCAAGTGTAAGGGTAGAAGAGCTTGTTAAAACAAGGGATGAAAGGGTGGACATTGATGCGGCTAAAACAAGCACGATTATTAAAGCAACGATAAAAGGGGAAAGCTCGTTCATCATTGTGGGAATAACCTTATCAAATAAAATATGATTTGTTTCAGGATTATAAAAACCGCTTGCAATCATTTTATCACTGTAAAGCCTGCCAAAGCCACCTAAAAAGTAGCAACCGCCGGCAACAATAATTGCAAAGATTGTAGAAATAACGGTTCCTTTCTTGATTGCGCCTTCATCTTTAATTGAATAAAATTTGCCAACCATCTGTGGCAATCCCCAAGTACCCAGGGAAGTGAGCATAACAACAAAAAATAAGGATATGGGGTCAGGACCAAACATTGAAATATATTGGTTGCCTTCTTGCAAAGCAAGGTTTTGAACCGCCAAATTAAAGCCACCGTTTTCAACTAAAACTGCAATAATAACTGCAACAATGCCAACAAGCATAATGATACCTTGAATAAAATCGTTTATTGCAGTAGCCATATATCCGCCAAAAACAACGTAAACACCTGTTAAAATTGCCATTATAATAACAACTGACCAGTAAGGAATATTAAACACGTTGTTAAACAGGGAAGAAAGCCCGTTGTAAAGAGATGCAGTGTAGGGAATTAAAAACACAAAAACGATTATTGAAGCAATAATCTTTAAAGCTTTTGAATCATATCTCTTTTCAAAAAAATCAGGCATAGTTTTTGAACTTAAAGCCTGCGTCATAATTCTTGTTCGCCTGCCTAAAACGGTCCAGGCTAAAAGGGAACCGATAAATGCGTTGCCTAAGCCAATCCAGGTAGAAGCAAGCCCAAAGTTCCAACCGAACTGTCCGGCATAGCCAACAAAAATAACGGCGGAAAAATATGAGGTTCCAAAGGCAAAAGCAGTAAGCCAAGGACCAACGGTTCTGCCACCCAAAACAAAGTTATCAACGCTTTTTGCTAAGCTTCTGCACTTAAAACCAACACCAATCATTAAGGCAAAAAAGCAAATAAGCATGGGTATTGAAATCAGTGCAGTATTACTTATCTGCAAAGATAAAAAGCTCATTTTTACGTACCTCTTTTTAATAATTGTAAACACTTTAACACTCCAAGAAGAATTTGTCAATGAAAAAACTGCCAAAATCCCAAGTTTTTTGCGTTATTGATTGACATTTTTAGTGCGTGCTAATATAATAATATATTATATTTATAAAAAGGATTATAGTTATGACCATTGTTCACCTTTTAGAAGAAAATGCAAAAAAATACGCTAATGACGTGGCTTTAGTTGAAATCAACCCCGATCAAGCAGAAACACGCAAATTAACCTGGCACGAATACGAGCTTGTTCAGGCTACAAATAAACGCCACTACCGTAGGGAGATTACCTGGGCAGTTTTTAACGAAAAAGCAAACCGCCTTGCAAATATGCTTAATCAGAACGGCATCGGCAAAGGTAAAAAGGTTGCAATTCTTTTAATGAACTGCATTGATTGGCTTCCTATTTACTTTGGTATTTTAAAAACAGGCGCATTGGCAGTACCGCTTAATTTCAGATATTCTTCTGACGAAATTGATTACTGCCTTGATTTAGCCGAGGCTGACGTTCTTATTTTCGGTAACGAATTCGTTGGCAGGGTTGAAGCGGTTGCAGATAAAATCAGTAAAAAGTGTACGCTTATTTATTTAGGCGGAAGCTGTCCTGACTTTGCAGATGATTATAATGATCTTATCAGTGAATGTTCAGGTGCTTTCCCTGAATGTACTTTAACCGAACAAGACGATGCGGCTATTTATTTTTCATCAGGAACAACAGGCTTTCCAAAGGCAATTTTACATAAGCATCAAAGCCTTATTCATTCCTGCCGTGTTGAACAAAATCACCATAGCCAGACAAAAGACGATTGCTTCCTTTGTATTCCACCCCTTTATCACACAGGTGCAAAAATGCATTGGTTCGGTAGCCTTTTAACAGGCTCAAAGGCAGTTATCTTAAAGGGTACACAGTCAAGGAACATTCTTCAGGCGGCAAGTGAAGAAAAATGCTCAATCGTTTGGCTTCTTGTTCCCTGGGCACAGGATATTCTTAACGCCCTTGATTCAGGTGAAATTAAGTTAGAAGAGTTTGACCTTAAAAACTGGCGTTTGATGCATATCGGTGCACAGCCTGTACCACAAAGCTTAATTAAACGATGGCTTGAATATTTCCCAAATCAACAGTACGATACCAACTACGGTTTAAGTGAATCCATCGGTCCCGGTGCAGTTCACTTAGGTGTTGAAAACGTACATAAGGTTGGCGCAATCGGTGTTGCAGGATACGGTTGGGAAATTAAAATTGTTGATCCAAACGGCAACGAAGTTAAACAGGGCGACGTTGGTGAACTTATCTTAAAAGGCCCAGGTGTTATGACCTGTTATTACAGGGATGAAGAAGCAACCAAAGCCGCAATAAAAGACGGTTGGCTTTATACAGGCGATATGGCTATGCAGGATTCTGACGGCTTCGTTTATCTTGTTGACAGAAAGAAGGACGTTATCATTACAGGCGGTGAAAACCTTTATCCTGTTCAGATTGAAAACTTCCTTGCGTCAAACAAAAAAATTAAAGACGTTGCGGTTATCGGCTTGCCTGATGTTCGTTTAGGTGAAATTGCCGCGGCGATTATTGAAGTTAAAAATGGAATGGAATTAACCGAAGAAGAGGTTAATGAGTTCTGCCTTGAACTTCCAAGGTATAAACGCCCAAGGAAGATTATCTTTGCATCCGTTCCAAGAAACCCCACAGGAAAAATTGAAAAGCCCCGTTTACGTAAAATGTACGGTGGCGAAGGCTTGGTAGATTCACAAAATAAATCTTAAAAAAAGGACAAACAAGACTATGAAAAAGCTTTTAATTGGTAATCAGGCAGTTGCTATGGGTTTGCACGATGGTGGCTTAGGCGTTGTTTCAAGCTATCCGGGTACACCTTCAACTGAAATTACTGAATATTTATCTGAATATAACGATATCCACAGCGAATGGGCACCAAACGAAAAGGTTGCCTGTGAAGTTGCATTTGGTGCAAGCTTAGCAGGTGCAAGAAGTGCCTGTGCTATGAAGCACGTTGGCTTAAACGTTGCTGCTGACCCGCTTTTTACCCTTTCCTATACAGGCGTAAACGGTGGTATGGTTATCTGTGTTGCTGATGACCCTGCAATGCATTCTTCACAAAATGAGCAGGATTCAAGGCACTATGCTATCGCATCTAAAATCCCTATGTTAGAGCCTGCTGATTCACAGGAAGCATATACTTTTGCTAAAACTGCATTTGAACTTTCAGAAAAGTTTGATACACCTGTTCTTCTTCGTATGTGCACACGTATTGCACACAGTCAGTCTCTTGTTGAAACAGAACAACAGATTCCCGCAGTTTTAAAGGATTACAAGAAAGACCCTGCAAAATACATAATGATGCCTGCAAACGCAATTAAGCGTCATCCTTTTGTTGAAGAACGTACTTTGAAATTGCAAGAATTCAGCGAAAACTGTATTTATAACACCGTAGAAATGAACGATACCAAAATCGGTATTATTACTTCAGGCTGTTCGTATCAGTACGTTAAAGAAGTTATGGGGGATAGTGCAAGCATCTTAAAAATCGGTATGCCTAATCCTTTACCTGTAAACACAATCAAGGATTTTGCAAATAAAGTTGAAAAGCTTTATATCATTGAGGAGCTTGACCCTGTTATTGAAACCTTTGTCCGTTCACTTGGTATAGAATGTGTTGGCAAAGAAATGTTCTCACTTTTAGGTGAGTTTTCACAAAATACTATTGCAAAAGCATTTAACAAGGAAGAAAAGCCTTTTGTAAGCGCAGATTCAATTATTCCTAACCGTCCGCCAATGATGTGCGCAGGCTGTCCTCATAGGGGTCTTTTCTATACGTTAGCAAAAAATAAGATAACAGTTTTAGGTGACATCGGTTGCTATACCTTAGGCGCAGTACCGCCACTTTCAGCGTTAGATTCAACGCTTTGTATGGGCGCATCTATTTCAGGTCTTCACGGTTTTAACCTTGCAAGAAGGGAAGAAAGCGAACAAAAATCCGTTGCAGTTATTGGTGATTCTACCTTTATGCATTCAGGTATGACAGGCCTTGCAAATATTGCCTATAATGCAACAAATTCCACAGTTATCATTTTAGATAACTCTATAACAGGTATGACGGGTCATCAGCAGAACCCAACCACAGGCTATAACATTAAAGGCGATCCTGCCTTAAAGATTGATTTAGAAGCACTTTGCCGCGCATTAGGTATTAACCGCGTTCGCGTAGTTGATCCTTATGATTTAAAGGCTTGCGAAACTGCGATTAAGGAAGAACTTCAAGTAGAGGAACCTTCCGTAATTATTTCACGCCGTCCTTGTGTTCTTTTAAAATCAGTTAAACCACAAAAACCCTTAACTGTTGATAAGGATAAATGTAAATCCTGTAAAAGATGTATGAGTTTAGGTTGCCCCGCTATTTCATTTAAAGATGGCAAGGCAGTAGTTGATGTTACCCTTTGCGTTGGATGCGGTGTTTGTAAACAGCTTTGCGCATTTGATGCTATTAACTAAGGAAAGGGGATAATAAAAAAATGAAAACAACAAGCGTAATGATAGTTGGTGTTGGCGGACAGGGAAGTTTGCTTGCATCAAAATTACTTGGCAGGCTTTTAGTTGATGAAGGGCTTGACGTTAAGGTTAGTGAAGTTCACGGTATGAGCCAGCGTGGCGGAAGCGTTGTAACTTACGTTCGCTTTGGCGAAAAGGTTTATTCACCAATCATCACTCAGGGCGAAGCCGATATTATTATTTCCTTTGAAAAGTTAGAAGCTGCAAGATATGCATCTTTCCTTAAAAAAGGCGGTAAAATCGTTGTAAACACACAACAAATTGACCCTATGCCCGTTATTATCGGCGCGGCAGAATATCCTGAAAACTGCTTAACAGAATTAAAAGATAAAAACGTTGATATTGATTGTTTAGATGCACTTTCTTTAGCAGAACAGGCAGGCTCATCAAAGGCGGTTAATATCGTTTTAATGGGTAAAGCCGCAAAATATTTTGATATTCCTTATGAAAAATGGATTAAGGCTATTGAAAACACAGTTAAAGAAAAATTTGTTGAAATGAACAAAAAAGCATTTGATTTAGGATATAATTCATAATTTAAACTATATTTTTTTAGAGGCGAAAAAAATGGAACAGCGTTATTACCAAAAAGAAATTGAAACCATGCCCGTTGAAGAACTTAAAAAGCTTCAAAGCGAAAAACTTGTTAAACAGGTTAAACACGTTTATGAAAACGTTCCTTATTACCGCGATTTAATGGATAAAAAAGGCGTTAAGCCTGAAGATATTCACGGTATTGAAGATCTTCATAAGTTACCCTTTTTAACAAAAAGCGATTTAAGAGATGCATATCCTTACGGTCTTTTGGCAAAACCCTTAAAGGATTGCGTTCGTATTCACTCTACCTCAGGCACAACAGGAAGAAGAGTTGTTGCTTTTTATACTCAGAATGACGTTGACCTTTGGGAAGATTGTTGCGCCCGCGCTATTATGGCGGCAGGCGGAACAGAGGAAGACGTTTGTCAGGTTGCCTATGGTTACGGCTTGTTTACAGGCGGTTCAGGGCTTCACGGTGGCAGCCATAAGGTTGGATGTTTAACACTTCCAATGTCATCAGGTAATACAGAACGTCAGGTTCAGTTTATGATGGACCTTAACGCAACTATCCTTTGTTGTACGCCTTCTTATGCAGCATATATTGGCGAATACTTAAAAGAACAGGGCATTAAGCCTGAAGATATTTCTTTAAAAGCAGGTATCTTTGGTGCAGAGCCTTGGACAAACGAAATGCGTAAGGGCATTGAAGAAGCCTTAGGCATCAAAGCCTACGATATTTACGGTTTAACTGAAACAAGCGGTCCCGGTGTTGCTTTTGAATGTTCAGAACAAACAGGTATGCATATAAATGAAGACCATTTCTTAGCCGAAATCATTGATCCCGATACAGGTGAGGTTTTACCTGAAGGCAGTAAGGGTGAGCTTGTATTTACTGCATTAGATAAAGAAGCATTCCCACTTTTAAGATACCGTACCCGCGATATTTGCGTGCTTTCAAGAAAAAAATGTTCCTGTGGCAGAACTTTAATTAAAATGGCAAAGCCAATGGGCAGAAGCGATGATATGATGATTATCCGCGGTGTAAACGTGTTCCCAAGCCAGATAGAAACGGTGCTTTTAAACGAAGGCTATCAGCCTAACTATCAGATCGTTGTTGACCGTAAAAACAATAACGATACCTTTGACGTTTACGTTGAAATGAATGCCGATCAGTTTACCGATACCGTTTCAGGCTTAACCGTAATGGAAAAGAAACTTGCAAACGCTATGAAAACAATGCTCGGCATCAATCCAACCGTTCATCTTGTTGCACCTAAATCTATTGCCCGTTCTGAAGGCAAGGCAGTTCGTGTTGTTGATAAAAGAAAGCTTCACGACTAATAGAAAAGGAGAAATATTATGTCATTAAAGCAATTAACAGTTTTTGTTGAAAATAAACAAGGTGCTTTGGTTAAAATAACAGAAATCTTAGCCAATAACGATATAAATATCAGGGCGCTTTCTATTGCCGATACCGAAGAATTTGGTATTCTCCGTCTTATTGTAACCGATAATGAAAAGGCTTTAAATGCTCTTACTAACGAAGGCTATTTAATTAAAACTACTGACGTTATTGGTGTTAAAATCGGTGATCAGCCGGGCAAACTTTCAAAAGCGTTAAGCGTTTTAGATGAAAACTGCATCAATATGGAATATCTTTATGCATTTATGTCCCGAACCGAAAAGCATGCCTACGTTGTTTTAAGGGTTGCCGATAATCTTCACGCTGAACAGGCTTTGGAAGAAGCAGGCTTCCATATGATAACCGATGCTGACGTTAATAAACTTTAATAAAAAAGAACTGCTAAAAAGCAGTTCTTTTTAGTTACCTTGACTTTTCCATATATTTATATTATTATATATATAAGTATTTTTAAAGGATTTTTATATGCAACGATGTGTTATTATCGGCGGTGCCGAGATTAAAAATTATAACAGAATAAAATCAAAATTAAATAAAGAAGATTATTTTATTTTCTGCGATAGCGGATTAAAGCATCAAAAAATGCTTAACGTTAATGCAAATCTTATAATAGGTGATTTTGATTCTATCAGTAAGCCTGAAACTGATATTGAAACAATTATTTTACCTACTGTAAAAGACGATACCGATACTTTTTATGCAGTTAAAGAAGCGCTTAAAAGGGGCTTTAACGACTTTTTGCTTGTGGGTGTTACAGGTAATAGGTTAGATCACACTTTAGGCAATCTTTCGGCGCTTTTATATTTATATAAACAAGGAAAATCCGCGAAGATTATTGATGATTATTCTGTAATGCAGATTGTTGATGGTAATCCCATAATAATAAGCGATGCCAAATATTTTTCGCTTTTAAATATTTCAGGTACAGCCACAGGCGTCAATATTGAAAACGCAAAATATCCTTTAAAGAATGCTACGGTAAATAGCGAATATTCATACTGTGTAAGTAATGAACTTATACCGGATAAGCAAGCAAAAATATACGTTAAAAATGGGCAGATGCTCTTAATAATAGTAGAAGAAGAGGGTTAAAAAATGTGTAAAAAAGTTATTGATTCAATACTTAATAATAAAATAGTAGTTATCGTTCGCGGTGTTGAAAAGGAAAATTTAATTCCCTTAGCCCAGGCTATGTATGATGGGGGAATACGCCTTTTAGAAATCACCTACGATGCAACCGGTAAAGTAAGTGATACGGAAACTGCCCAAAACATAAAAATGTTAAGCGAATATTTTGAAGGTAAAATGTATATCGGCGCAGGTACCGTTTTAACAAAGGAACAAGTACGATTAACCAAGGAAAACGGCGGTAAATTTATTATTTCACCTGATGCTAATGAAGAAGTTATTAAGTACACAAAGGAACTTGATTTAGTTTCAATGCCCGGCGCATTAACGCCTACTGAAATTCAATCAGCACATAGGGCAGGGGCTGATTTTGTTAAGCTTTTTCCCATAACCAATATGGGTTCAGGCTACGTTAAAGCAGTTGCTGCACCTCTTAGCCATATCAAATTAATTGCAGTTGGCGGTGTTACTGCCGATAATATGGCTGAATTTTTAAAAGCAGGTGCTGTTGGCTTTGGTTTAGGTTCAAATATCGTTAATAAAACCTTTATTAAAGAAGGCAGATACGATTTAATTACAGAAGAAGCAAAACGATGCGTTAATGCTTTAAAATGAGGTAATAATGGAAGTTTTAGAATATAAAGGCGAAGATTTTAAAGCAGTCTTTGTAAATGAAAATTTTAAAATCGGTCTTTTAAGATATTCTGAAAGGTTTTCTTCGCTTTGCTGTTTTGAAAGGCATTTTTTTACCGATGAAGCCTTTGCACTTTTATCAGGGGAAGCTACATTTTATATAAAAAATGGGGAAGAGATAACAGAATATAAAATGGAGCAAAATAAGGTTTACGTTGCCCTTAAAAATGAATGGCATCATATTGTGGTAAGCCCTGATGCCACTGTTGTTGTATTTGAAAACGCTGATACTTCAAAAGAAAATACCGAAAAAATCACGCTTTGATGGGGAAAGAAAATGGGGTTTTTAAAATTACTTGAAAGCATAAGAAATCCGTTCTTTGATGGTTTCTTTTCGCTTATTACATACTTTGGTGATGAAGTTCTTTTTATCGTTATCGGTCTATTATTTTATTGGTGCATTGATAAAAAGAAAGGCTATTACATACTTTCCGTAGGGTTATTAGGAACGGTTATCAATCAGTTTTTAAAACTTGTTTTCAGGATTCCGCGCCCTTGGGTGCAAGACCCTGAATTTAAAATAGTTGAAAGCGCACGTGAAGCCGCAACGGGATATTCATTCCCAAGCGGGCACACCCAATCAAGCGTTGGTATGTTTTCAAGCATACTTTTAGGCGCTAAAAAGAATTGGCTAAAAATAGTTTGTATCGTTTTAATGATTTTAGTACCCTTTTCAAGATTGTATCTTGGGGTGCATACGCCTTTGGATGTTGGCGTTTCCTTTATAATCGCGTTAATATTAGCATTTGGATTATATCCTGTTTTTGAAAAGGGAAACAAAAATACTATCCGTATCTTGTTTGGTTTAATGATTCTTTTTGATATTGCATTTCTTGTTTACGTTCACACATATAATTTTCCAAGTGATATTGATGCAACTAATCTTACAGGCGGTATTGAAAACGGATATAAAATGCTTGGTTGTATTATTGGTTTATGGTGTGCTTATGAAACTGATAATAAGTTTACCAAATTTGAAACAAAAGCACCGATTTATATTCAGATTTTAAAATTTGTTTTAGGTTTAATTCCTGTAATCTTAATTAAAACTTTCCTTAAAACACCGTTAAACGCGTTAATAGGCAACGAATTTATTGCAGATGGTATCAGATACCTTTTAATCTGCTTGTTTGCAGGAACGCTTTGGCCAATGACCTTTAAATACTTTAATAAAATATTTTGTAAAAAACATCTTAATAATTAAATTTTTCATAAAAAAGGCTGTGTAGAAATTCTACACAGCCTTTAATAATATTGTTTAAACTGTTTAATTAGTTTTATTTTTGCTTTGTTTATGTAAAATGCCATAAACAATAATAGCAAACAGAGGGAATGCCATTCCTGCAAGCATACCTACTTTCATTCCCAATTGTTCAGGTGAAAGTGAAAAACTGTTTGCAAGGTTAATAGCCCATTGGTTTGTAATTGCAAAGTCAGTTATCCAACCCACAAGCTGCGGTCCAACAGAAGCACCCATATCACCGCCTGCGGCCATTAAAGCAAATACAACAACGCCACCGGATGGGAAACGGTCTGTTGCAACAACAAGTCCGCCGGGCCACATCATTGAAGAACAAAATCCTGTAAGTGCGCAAGCGATAAGCCCGATTACAGCATTGTTACTGATGCCGGCAATCAAATAACAACAAGTGGAACCGATTGCACTGATAAACAGTACACGTGTTATATTTTTGCCGAAACGCCCGTAAAGGCTTCTGCCAAGACCAAGTGCAACACCAAACAATGCAACACCGAAAATATCACCCCAGACCTTTGGGATATTCATTGCCTGTTCAAGATAGCTTGAACTCCATTGTGACATTGTTATCTCTGTTGCGCCACCAAGGAAGAGTCCAATAAAGCTCACCCATAGCGCAGGATTTTTAAACAGGTCAAGTGTAACGGAAGATTTTTCGGGCGAATGAACACAGGTTATTTCAACGCTGTTAAAAAGAATACTTGAAAGAATCGGTAAAAGCAGAAAAATAAATATAAGCCAATACCAGTTTTGTCTCTGAAACAAAAGAAGATATAATGTGCTTATTATTACAATACCAACAACGCCCCAGGCATATACCGAGTGAAGCTTACTCATCTCACGGTCAGGGTTTTCAGCGGGAATTGAAGCAATTATAGGGCTTATAAGAACTTCTGCAAGGCCTGAGGATGCGGAAAAAATAACTGTGCCAAGCGCGATGCCAACGTATGCAAGATTAGGTAAAACAAGAGGCCACAGTGCGAATATAAATAATCCGATAAAGGTAAGCAAAGGCATAGCGCGAACGACCTTAGGAATATTGAACTTATGTGAAAAAAATGAAAATATAAGGTCAACGCCAAGCTGTGTTGCAAAATTGATTACCACAAGAAGACCTAAAAGAGAAAAAGATATATCGTACTGCTGCCGAAATGTCAAAAACAAAAGCGGCGATATGTTGCTGACAAAAGCCATTGTTACACTAACTGTATAACAGGCTATTTTTAATTTTTTTTGTTGCCGGTTCATTGTTTTGCTCCTTTTTGCTTTTGATACAAAAAAAGACCGTTGCATTAAGCAACGGCACTTCTTTTTATATTATTGTACGGAATCCTTAAGAGCCTTACCAGCTTTGAAAACAACAGCCTTGCTTGCAGCGATCTTAATTGTTTCGCCTGTTGCAGGGTTCTTACCTGTTCTTTCAGCACGAGCCTTAACTTCAAAAGAACCAAAGCCCATGATCTGAACTTTTTCACCGTTCTTAAGTGCTTCAGCAATAAGGTCAAGAACTGCGTTAACAGCCTTTTCAGCATCCTTCTTTGAAATTGCATTCTTTGCAGCTAATGCGTTGATTAAATCTGCTTTGTTCATTGTAATTTCCTCCAAAAAAATTTATTTTAATATTAATTGCTATACACAATATAGTGTTTAGTAACATATAAATAATAGCATATTTTGGGATAAATGTCAATAGCGCAGTTAATAAAATATGCCTTTTTTATGAATTTTTTTCAAAAAAAGCCTTATTTTACTGGGTTTTTGACTGTTTTTCAATAAAAGCGTTAAGTTTTTTGTTTAAAGCAAGCTCACAAACTATATTTTTCTCTTTTGCAAGGGCAACAGTGTAAAGTAAAATATCGCCGATTTCTTCTTCACTTAAAGCGTCTTTTTTGTTTAAAATTTCAATTATATTATTGATAGGTTCATCAAATTTTAAACCTGCTTTTTCCGCTTTTTTTATTATCTTTTGCGCACGCATCAAGGAAGCCATATTTTCAGGTATATCTTTTAACACTTCATAAGTAGTAGTTAAACTTTTTTCTTCCTTTTTAATGTTTTCCCAAAGGTCAAGCAATTCGCCTTTAAGTTTTTCGTTTTTAAATACGTGGGGATGCCTGCGAATCATTTTTTTACAGATGGTATCGGTTATATCTGAAAAATCAAATTCACCGCATTTTTTGCCGATACAGGCGTGAAAAACTACCTGTAATAAAACGTCACCAAGCTCGTCGTATAAACTGTAAAAATCATCTTTTTCTATGGCGTCGGCAACCTCGTAGGCTTCTTCAATAAGATAGGGGGTTAATGAAGCGTGAGTCTGCTCCTGATCCCAAGTGCAACCGTTCTTAGAACAAAGCCTTTCCATAATTTCAACTAAATGCTGGCAATCGTATTTAAAAACATTGTCAAATTCAGGCTTTTTAATAAAAATGCTTGCAGTATGATTGTAATTTTTCTGCATATCAAGTTCGTAAAGCATAATATCTTTTTTTGTTTGCTCGCCCGAAAAATCTTCACAGTAAAAAGAAACAGGGTATTCATCGCCAAAGATTTCCGATAACACGCATTTAAGGTCGCTTGCAAGTAACGAAGAATCAATACACGTAATAATATTATCGGTGTGTGCAGAAGGTAAAACACCGTTTAAAACCTCAAAAGACGTGTAGTGTTTTGCATCTGTTGAAACGTTTAAAAATGCAAGGGCGCAATCATTTACTGAAACACCCGGGATTATCTTTTTATCTTCTAAAACACGAACAGAAGTATCGTCCAACCCTGAACCGTGCACAAGGTATACAGGGTCCGAAAGGGAAGATAAATGCTCTTTGATTTTATTATTAAGCTCATCAAAATCAGATGCTTCTTCATAAATAAAATCAAGGGTAGTATAGGGAATATTTTCTGCTTTTATAAATTCTAAAACAGGCATTTTTTCAGTTTTTAACACCAAGTTTTTTGCGTTTTTTATAGCGTTAAAAGCCTGAAAGGTAAGATTTTCCTTTTTGCCTGAGCCTGTACCTACAACAAGAACCATAATTATAATACCGTTGGGCGAATCTTAACGCCCACCTTTTTCAAAAGTTTTTCAATCTTTTTGCCACCTGGCATAAATTTAAGGTCGTTTTCGTCAAATACGTTGAAAATGCAAATGCCGATAAAATAAACGATAGCGGCAATTAAAATTATAAATGCAGTAATTGCTTTTGAAATTGTTCCGCCAAGTAAAAGTGGGGAAGCGAATACGTATTTCATAATGTAAACTGCTGCTGCCATTAAAACGGAAGCACCAATAGGTCTTAATGCTTCAGAAAGCCTTAATTTCATTTTTGTGTGCTTATAAACAAATATAAGGTCTAAAATAGCGGCAATAGCGTAACAGGTTACCGTGCCGATTGGTACTGCGTAAATGTTAAGGGCAGGAATAGGTATTAAAATAATATTCATTAAGATTTTAACAAGCATACCGATTCCAAGGTTAATAACAGGAATTGCAACCTTGCCCATGCCTTGCAGTATACCTGCGCAGGTTTGAATTAAAGATAAAAATAACACACCGAATGCAAGTATCATCATAAAATATCCTGTGGTAATAAGCTTGTCTTCGCCACTAAAAATTATTCCGCCGTGATCTTTTGTAATGTAAACGTATAATAGAGAAAGTATCTCTTTTGCTAATGTGAAAAGACCAACGGAGCAAGGAAGACCAATAACAAGGGAAAGCTTAATTCCTGTTGCGCTGATGCTTTTAACTTCACTTTTATTATCCTTTAAAGTAAGGGCTTCGCTTATTGCAGGAACAAGTGCCATTGAAAGCGCAACGGTTAAAACAGAAGGCATATTGATTAACGTGCCACAGTCATTTTTTAAGAATCCGTAAAGTGCGTTAATGTATTCAACAGGATAGCTAAAATTGGTTTCAAGAATATTTTTAACCATTACTGAGTCAATAATATCAACAAGGGGTTTAACGGCACCGCCGATGGTCATTGGAATTGCGATAGCAAAAAGACTTTTTACAAAATTCTGTGATTTATCATTTTGCTCTTTAAAAGTAATGATTTTCTTTTTATCTTTTTGATAGGTGAAAAATATTGTTAAAAATGCAAATAATTCAGAAATCGTTATACCTAAAAGTGCGCCTGCCGCGCTGATTGCAGGGCCGTATTTAATCCATCTGATTGCAAAAAAGAAGCCTGCCAAAAGCTTGATTATCTGCTCAATAAGTTGGGTTAAAGCAGTGGGAACCATATTCTGCATACCTTGATAATATCCACGATACGCAGAAAGAAGGGAAACAAACAACAGTGAAAATGCTATTGCCGCAACAGGATGCCAGGAATCTACTTTTAAAATTTCGGCAAGAGCGGGCGAGCCAACCAACATTAAAAGCGTTGTTACACTGCCGATAATTATAAGCATTTTAAGGCTTGTTAAAAATACATTATGCGCGCCTGAAAAATTGCCCTTGCTTCTTTCCTGGGCAACAAGCTTTGAAATAGCGGTAGGTATGCCCGAAGTAGAAAAAATAAGTAAAAAGGTATAAATGGGATAAATACTTGAATATATACCCATAGCCTCTTCACCGATAAAGTTTCTTAAAGGAATTTTATATACAGCGCCGATAACCTTGCAGATAAGCCCTGCAAGAGCAAGAATAAAAGCGCCGTTTAAAAAGGATTTCTTTTTATCACTCATTTTAACACCTCATTTTAAAGTATTATAACCTTTTTTTTACAATATGTAAACCTTAAAAAATATGAAAATCATTTGCCATTAAGTTAAAATAAGTATATAATATAACTATAATAGGTTAATTTGGAGTTTTTTATGGAAACTATTGCGGCAATAGCAACACCTGCAGGTAAAGGTGGCGTAGCCATAATCCGTATAAGCGGTGATGGCGCCCACGCTTGCTTAGATAAGGTGTTTAAAAAACAGAATATGGAAATGCGCAAAATGTATTACGGTGGCGTTTATGATGGTGAAACCTTAATTGATAAATGCCTGTGCGTAAAGTTTGATAAAAACGCATCTTTTACAGGGGAAGAAACTGCCGAGATTCAATGTCACGGTGGATATGCCTCTGCCCGCGATATTCTTGAAACCGTATTAAAGAACGGCGCTAAAATGGCTGCAAGCGGTGAATTTACCCGCCGCGCGTTTATGAATGGCAAAATTGACCTTTCGCAAGCCGAAGCCGTAGGGGATATTATTGAAGCCGATACTAAAAACGCTTCCCGCGCCGCCGCACGTCTTTTAAGCGGTGCGTTAGGTCAAAAGATAACAAACTTTCAGGACCAATTAAAAGAACTTTTAACTGAAATTGAGGCAGGTATAGATTATCCTGATGAAATTGATGAACAGCATACTTCCCAAACTATAAAAGCACTTGTTGAAAATATGCTTCCTGAAATTGAAAAATTGATTTCAGGCTATAACCAAGGTCGCATCACTAAAGAAGGTTTAAAAGTATGCCTGTTAGGTAAGCCCAATGCAGGCAAATCTTCACTTTTAAATTCTATCTGTGGCTACGAAAGAGCCATAGTTACCGATATTGCAGGAACTACAAGGGATACGTTACACGAAATTCTTGATATTGAAGGCTTGCGCGTGCATCTTTTTGATACTGCAGGAATACGCGAAAGTGAAGATATTATTGAAGTTCAGGGTGTTAAGCGCAGTAACCTTACCGCTAAGGAAAGCGACGTTATTTTGTTAGTTCTTGATTTAAGTGAAGAGCTTGATTTAACTTTCGTTGATTTTGAACAGTTAAAGGATAAAAAAGGACTGTTTGTGCTTAATAAAACCGATATTAAAAAGGAAGAAAATATCTTACTGCCTGATATTTTTGAAAGAACGGAAATTTCCTGTAAAACAGGTGAAGGCATAGATAAAGTTATAGATTTTATTAAATCTGTTGCCAGAGAAAACGACGTTACCGACCAATTAACAGTAACAAGCGCAAGGCATTACGAAGCCTTAATTAACGCAAAAAATTCGCTTTTAAACTGTTTAAGCGAATTACCCCCTGATATTTTAAGCATTGACCTTACTAATGCTTGGAGTGAGCTTGGCGTTATAACAGGTCAAACGGTAACTGAAGATATTGTAAACAACATTTTTGAAAAGTTTTGTGTAGGAAAATAATATGAATTATTTTGACGGTGAATTTGATATAGCAGTTGTAGGTGCAGGCCACGCAGGTTGTGAAGCCGCCCTTGCAAGTGCAAGAATGGGTTTGAAAACACTTTTAATGACCTTAACCAAGGATGCTATTGCATTTATGCCTTGTAACCCCGCTATTGGCGGTACAAGTAAAGGGCATCTTGTTCGTGAAATTGATGCTTTGGGCGGTCAGATGGGTATTTCTGCCGATGCTTGCGCAATACAGATGAAAATGCTTAATTTAAGCAAAGGCCCTGCGGTATATTCTTTAAGATCACAGGCTGATAAAATGGAATATCAGCTTTATATGCGCAAAGTTGTTGAAAATCAGGAAAATCTTACGGTTGTACAGGATGAAGCATCTGATATAATAACCGAAAACGGTGTTATAACAGGGGTAGAAACTGCAATCGGCGCAAGATACAAAATTAAAGCCTTAATAATTGCAACAGGCGTATATATGCAGAGCCGTATTATCACAGGCGAATGGGAAAGGGATTGCGGACCCTCAGGCTTTGTAAATTCCCGCTATTTAACTGATGCTTTAAGAAAATTAAACATTCCTATTCAGCGCTTTAAAACAGGCACTCCTGCCCGTGTTGACGGTTCAACAATTGATTATTCCAAAATGGAAATCCAAAATGGTGATGACGTTCCTTACAGTTTTTCATATTTAACAGAAGACGACGTTCAATCGCCTGTTCCTTGCTACTTAACTTATACAAACGAACAAACACATAAAATAATACTTGATAATATTCACCGTTCACCGATGTATTCAGGCAATATTAAGGGAACAGGTACAAGATATTGCCCAAGTATTGAAGATAAAATTATGCGCTTTAAGGATAAAGAAAGGCATCAGCTTTTCATTGAGCCTGAAGGACTTTATACAAATGAAATGTATCTTCAGGGTTTGTCTTCTTCTCTCCCTGCAGAAGTTCAAAGGGATATGATACATACAATTCCCGGCTTAGAAAACGCAAAAGTTGTGCGTCCCGGCTATGCCATTGAATATGATTGTATTGATCCACTTGCGCTTTATCCAACGTTACAGGTTAAAACTGTTAAAGGTCTTTATTGTGCAGGTCAGATTAACGGTTCTTCAGGCTATGAAGAAGCCGCTGCACAGGGACTTTTGGCAGGTATCAACGCCGCTCTTTATATTAAGGGTGAAGAGCCTTTGATTCTTTCCCGTTCTGAAAGCTATATCGGTGTTTTGGTTGACGATTTAACCGTTAAAGGCACAAACGAACCTTACCGAATGATGACCTCACGTGCAGAATTCCGTTTAAGTTTAAGGCAGGATAATGCCGATATGCGCCTTACACCCAAAGGCAAAAGGGTAGGTCTTGTAACGAACGAAAGATATCAGGCATTTTTAGATAAAATTAACCGTCAGGAAAAGGCAACGGAAGTATTAAAGAAAACCAAGCCAACTTATGAGCAAACTAAACAGATTTATGCTTTAAAAGGTCTTGAACAGCCAAGCGGTCCCGTTTCCTGCATTGATATGTTAAGAAGAAAAGAGTTTTCTTACTTTGAACTGTTAGAATATTTCCCTGATTTAATTCCCTTAACAAAAGCCGAAGCGATGACTGTTGAAACCGATATAAAATACGATGGCTATCTTAAAAAACAGGAAGCGCAGATTAAGGAAATGCAAAAGCTTGAAAAACGCCTGTTGCCACAGAATATGGATTATAATAAAATATCGGGTCTGCGTATTGAAGCAAGGCAAAAGCTTACTAAAATGCAGCCTGCATCTATCGGTCAGGCAAGCAGAATAAGTGGCGTTTCACCTGCGGATATTGCGGTACTTCTTGTTGCAATGGAAAAAGGTGAGATAAATGAGTGAACTGAAAAATAAAATATCCCGCATCTTTTTAGATAACGGAATTACTTTAACTGATAAACAGGCAGGTCAGTTTGAAATTTATCTTAACTTTCTTTTAGAGTACAACGAAAAGGTTAATTTAACCGCCGTAACTGACGAAGACGAAGTTATTTTAAAACACTTTGTTGATTCCTGTATGGGTGCATCCTTAATTAAAGAAAACGCCCTTTGCGCTGATATTGGTACAGGTGCAGGCTTTCCGGGTGTTCCGCTTGCAATTTTAAGGGAAGATATAAACGTTTTACTTATTGATGCTTTAAATAAAAGGCTTGTTTTCTTAAATGAATTAAAGGAAAAAATAGGTTTAAATAACGTTGCAACGTTCCATTCACGCAGTGAAGATGCAGGGCAGAACGCTGAACATAGGCAAAAATACGATTACGCTTTCTCCCGTGCAGTTGCAAAAATGAACGTTTTATCAGAATACGACCTTCCTTTTGTAAAAAAAGGCGGAAGTATGCTTGCCTGGAAAGGTCCGCAAGTGTATGAAGAACTTGAAGAAGCCAAAAACGCTATAAATCTTTTAGGCGGAAGCTTAACAAAAGTTCATAAACAGTCTGTTCAGGGGGCAGACCATTACATAGTTGAAATTAAAAAAATAAAGGATACTCCCAATAAGTATCCAAGGCAGGCAGGCTTAATTAAAAAGAAGCCACTTTAATTATTATAAGTGTTGACTAAAAATGGTAATTTTGTTAAAATAATTATAGATTTTAAAATGCGAGGTCATAAAAATGATTTTTACCTTAGGAACAACAGACGTTCGTACAAAAACATATTCTAATTTTGAAAGCCTTGAAAAAGACCTTCTTCTTTGTTCAGCAGGCTCTGTTTTTGCAGGACAGAAAAAAGGTACTGAAAGCGCTTGGAATATGGTTGCGGTAACTGACCACGATACAGGTGATTACTTCGGTATCGGTGTGCTTTGTGCAACTAATAAGGAGCCTCATATTCTTGCTACTGAAAATCATATGCTTTTTATCGGTGCGGATAACTTTGTTATTGCATTTGATATTGTTAAAAAGCAGGTTCGTTCAATTATTCCTATGCCCAGTGATTTTGTTGATTTCTTTTATCTTGCAAATCGCGATATGGTGTTTATGGTGCATAAAAAAGGCGTATTTGTTAAGGATGATGAAGCGCAGGATATCTGGCGTGTTTCAAGGGGCACTATGACGGGCTATGCTTTAGAAAAGAATCTTTTTGTTATGACTCTTGCATCAGGCAAAACAGTTGCATTTAAGATAAGTAACGGAAAAGAAGTTATTTTAAAATAATTTTTTTAAAATAAAAAACGGTCTGAATTTTCAGACCGTTTATTTTTTTACTTTTTCTTATAGATTTTTACGCCATCATCATCAAGATCATCGTCTAAACTGATATCGGTATCAATGATTTCTTCGCTTGTATCTTCAATGTAAAATTCAGTTTCGTCAAATTCTTCTTCGTAATCTTCTTCATAATCATCGGCGTACACACGCTTTTTTCTGTTCTTTGGTGCAGGGGTATTTTTGTTTTTAAGAATTACTAAAACAATGATTAAAGCAAGAACGATTAATAAGAAAAGAACTGCAAGGATAATAATAAGTAATCCTGAATTATCGGTATCGTTATTCTGTTGAACAGGTGTGGGTGATGGTGTTATTGATGGTGAAGCCTTTACAAAATTAACAACGTAGTTTGTGTTGATGGTTGTATGTTCACCGTTTACAGTATAGCTAAGGTTAAATAAAACTGTGGTCTGGTCGTTATAAATATCAACTTCAACCGTTGTTGAATAAGTACCGGGTTCGCCGTTTTTCATAGCGGGAACAACGATGTTTCTAAGGTTGATTTTATCAACAAGACCTGCCTCTTCTGTAATAGCAAGATCTCTTAATTCGTAGTTTGTACTGTTTTCAATAAGTAACGTAAACTTAACTTTGCCTGGTTCGGTAATATTCTGTGGTTCAACCTTTGAAACCTGTAAAAATACTTCGTTAGGAAGCTTTATTGATTTGTCGGTTTTTGCAGAAATCTCTTTATCACCGTCAGCGCCTTCATAAGTGTAAACAATTTTGAATTTGTAAAAACCGCTCTTTTCAATTGGCACCATATAACTGCCTGAAACTGACTGTGAAATCTCTAATTCAGGAATTTCTTCAATCAATTCTGCGTTGGGACTATCACTGTTATACACTCGGATATTTGTAATTTTTACGGTGCTTGTGTTTGTGATCTGATAGTTAAAAGTGTGATCTGCACCTTTTTGTGAGGCTATATAAGAATCGCAGGTAAGAGAAACCGCAGGCATAATATCCTGTGAAAAAATCTTAACGCTTTCACCTTCGTTTTGATATGCCTTGCCGTCATAAGTAAAAGTTGCAATGGGGCAAAGGTTGATTTCGCCATCAAGCACAACTGAAACAAATTTAATGATTGTTCCGTTTATTGAAAGATAATCGTCAGTGGTAAAGGTATCAAGTCCGTTTATATCAGAAACTGCCTGGTCCTTAATAAGAATGTTCTTAACAGGAACGTTACCTGTATTTTTAATAACGTATTTGATCTGCACCAAAGTACCTGGTGCAGCAGAAGGTGAATCCACAACTGCTTCAATAGTTAATTCAGGTCTTGGTGCAACAACTTCAATTTCAGCCGAAGTCTGCCTTGAAGCACCTGAAAAATCCTTCCAGTTAAGTGTGAATTCAACAGTTTTGCCAACCTTAGTACTTGGAATATATACGGCTTGTTTAACAGAAACTTGATTCTGGTTTACCGTGCCGCTTTTATTGATATTATAAACATCCTTAGTGGCTTCGTTGGTAATGCTGACAATGGTAAAATCTTCACTGAAATTTTCACCTCTTGCAGTAAACCTGAATTCAAGTTCAACAGCAGCATTATTGTTATCCTTGTTTATAACCACTTTCTGTTCGTTGTTATAATACACTTCAAAATCCATTGGCGGAACTGCTGATGGTGTTTGTGAAGGCTGGGCAAAACAAACGTTTACCGCCATAATTAAAGTAAATAACAACGTAAAAATCGTAAGTAGACTTTTTTTCATCAAAAAAACCTCCAAAAAGTAAAATGCGATATACAAGGTTATTATATTATAAAATAACAGTAAAGTCAAGGAACTATATAAGTGATTTTTTATCGTAATATAACATATAATTTTGTTGGTGATGTGATTATGTTTAAAATATTTAAAGGAATAATATCGGTTTTTTTAGTTCTTTCGGTGATTTTCTTACCAGGTAAAATGGTTAAATTTCTTGAAAACGATAAAATCAGCGAAGAAATGTATTCCCGCAGAGAAAAGTATTTTTACGGGGTAATAAATTTATGGCAGATTGATTGTTTTGAAGGCGGAACAGGTTCCCGTGCAAACTGGCTTAAAAATATAGTTTCAGCCTTTGAAAAACGTAATAACGGTGTATTTGTAAACGTTGAATCAATTTCACTTGAAACTGCCGGTAATTTAATTAAAACAGGGCAAAAAAAGCCTGATATAATATCCTTTTCAACAGGGCTTTTGATAGATGAAAATATGCTTATGGATTTAAGCGGAATCAAAGTTTTAGGCTATGCTGAAAAGGTAAATAATATTGCAGTTCCATGGTGTATGGGCGCATACTTTATGATAGGGGATATAAACAAAGAAAATTGGGGTTTAGACGGCAAAATTATTAAAGCAAAAAAGGCAGAAAAAACCGTTTATTCCGTAGGGATTCCCAATAGAAGCGGATACGTTTCCTTAAAGGGAATTTCCTTAATTTGCAACAATAGTTTTTCAGACGAAAAAGCTTTATTTTTCGGCACTTCTCAGGAAATTTTTGAAGCCTATAACTATTCAAAAAAAGTGAACAGAATGATAGGCACACAGCGTGATTTTTACCGTATGGCGTCAGCACAAAGCAAGAATAATTTAAGGGAAAGCCAAACGCTATATTTAGGCTATACGGATTTAGTTCAGTTTTTTGCAATTTTTAAATGTGAAAACAGTAAAAAGGTTACAACTATGAAGCAGTTTATTTCCTTTATGTTAGAAGCAGAACAGCAAAGCAAATTAGATCAGATCGGTATGTTTCCCGTAATAAAAGATGCCAATCCAAACTATGAAAATTCTTATATGGTTTCTGCTTGGGAAAACATCAAAAAACAGGGGATAAAATGTGAAAGTTATCTGTTTAATTCAGGTGCAGGAGATGAAGAACAAAAAAAGTGCCTTGATTTTTTGCAAAAAAAGGAATAATTAGTCAAAAACATATTGATATTATTTATATTTTAGTATATAATATTGCAGAATGTATGGTAGGGAGGGACAGTATGTCCGTTGATAATTTTAAAGCATATATTTCCCAAAAGGAATTTGATTATAAATTAGATGCCTTAATGCAGGAATATACCACCCTTAAAATTGGTGGTAAAGCAGATATTTTAGTTGAACCTCGCACTACGGATGAGCTTGTTGATTTAATTAAAAAAGCAAAGGAAGAAAACGTTCAGGTAACTTTTATCGGTAACGGTTCAAACCTTCTTGTGTTAGATGGCGGTATCCGCGGTGTAGTAATAAAGTTTGGCGTTAATTTTTCTAAAACAACCATTGAAGATAATATCATTACCGCACAAAGCGGAATCTTAATGTCAAAACTTGCTTCTATTGCTGCTGACAATTCTTTGGCGGGCTTTGAATTTGCTTCAGGTATACCGGGAACCTTAGGCGGCGGAATCGTTATGAACGCAGGCGCTTATAAAGGCGAATTAAAGGACGTTGTTATTCAGGTTACCGCGTTACTTAAAGATGGAACTGTAAAGGTGTTTAATCAGGATGAACTTGATTTTTCATACAGGTACAGCGTTTTTACTGATAGTGATATGCTTGTTTTAGAAGCTAAGATTAAACTTAGTAAAGGCAATCAGGAAGAAATAAAAGCGCGCATTAAAGAACTTTCCCAAAAGCGCCGAACAACTCAGCCTCTTGAATATCCAAGTGCAGGCTCAGCATTTAAACGTCCCCAAAACGGATATGCCGCGGCGATGATTGATGAATCAGGCTTAAAGGGATACACGGTAGGCGGCGCACAGGTTTCCGAAAAACACGCAGGCTTTGTTATCAATAAAGATAACGCAAGCGCAAAGGACGTTGTTTGTTTACTTAAAGACGTACAGAAAAAGGTTTTTGAAAAGTTTGATACTATGCTTGAACCTGAAATAATTATTGTTGGAGAAGAAATTTGATTACAGGCGATTTTCATACACACGCAAGTTTCAGCCACGGAAAAGGCAGTGCCTATCTTAACGCTGAAGAAGCTACAAAAAAAGGCTTAAAAAGCCTTGCTATAACTGAACACGGATTATTTATCCTTGCAGGCGGTCTTAAATCGGCAGAGATTAAGGAAGCCCGCAAGGAATTTGACGATGCTCAAAAAGCATTTCCCGATTTAAAAATGTACTTTGGGGTAGAAGCCGACCTTATTTCCCCTGAGGGCGAGGTTGATTTGCCAAAGGGATACAAGGATATTTTTGACGTTGTGCTTTTAGGTATGCACTATTTTGTAAAAGGCACAAAGTTAAGGAACGTTGTTGTTATCGTATGGCAAAATCTTTTCCGTTTTTTCATTCGCAATAGGGAACGTTTAAAAAGGATAAACACCAACGCCCTTTGTAAAGCTATGGAAAAGTACAGGATTGATGCTTTATCTCATTTGGGGACAAGCATGCCTGATTATGATATTGAAAAAATTGCAGATACTGCAATTAAAACGGATACCTGTATTGAATTAAACAATAAACACCAATCACTTACTTTTGAACAGCTTGTTTATTTGGCAACAACCAACGTAAAATATTTACTTTCTTCAGATGCCCACGACCCTAGAGACGTTGGTGACGTTGAAGAGATGCTAAATCGGGCATTACAAGCAGGCATAAATCCGGAAAATATTTTAAATTACAACAAAATTTATATACCGAAGAAATTCAGGGAAGGATAAAAAATGAAATTTGTTATTTTAACAGGGCTTTCAGGTGCAGGTAAAACAACTGCATTAAAAATACTTGAAAACCTGGGCTTTTTCTGCGTGGATAATCTTCCAAGCGTACTTTTAACAAAGTTTGCTGACCTTTGTTTTCAGGGGAATCCTGAGTTTAACAAGGTTGCAGTTGGTATTGACGCCCGTGGCAGAAGCTATTTTGATGCCCTTGAATCTGCCCTTGACTATATGGATAAAAATAATTATCCCACTGACGTTCTCTTTCTTCAATGCGATAAGGACGTGCTTGTAAACCGTTATAATTTTACAAGGCAAGCGCACCCTTTAAAAGAAGAAGGCGGAACAATTTTAGAATGTATTGAAAAAGAAATCAAGATTCTTGATCCAATTAAAAAACACGCAAGCTTTTTAATTGATACAACAAAAATGCAAACAAAAAACGTAAGGCTTGCATTAGAGCGTCTTTATGGCGAAAATAAACGTAATATCGTAAGAACTTACGTTTCTTCCTTTGGTTTTAAACGCGGAATTCCTGTTGATGCAGATTTTATGTTTGATGCGCGCTTCTTGCCAAACCCCTATAACGTTCAGGAATTAAGAAGCCATTCGGGTCTTGAAAAGCCTGTTCAGGATTACCTTTACAGTTTTGATAACTTTAAAGAAACCGTTGAAAATATTTATCAGCAGTTAAAATACGTTATCCCACAATATTCAGCCTCAGGCAAGCAAGAACTTTTTTATGCTATCGGTTGCACAGGCGGTTTTCACCGTTCCGTTGCTCTTGCTGAAGCAGTATCCGAGAAACTTAAAAACGACGGGTTTGAGGTTGTTTGTGAGCATCGCGATTTTGATGCAGAAGGTGAAAAATGGAAAGATCCTACACATCAATAACAAAGGATGAACTTTGCAAACTTCGTTTTACCAAAGATCAGCATCTTTTGGCTGAACTTTCGGCATTTTCATTTTCTTCGGGTAATATAAAGCTTGGTAGGGGAAGTCTTGTGCTTGAACTTTCAAGCGAAAACGAAAACGTTATTATCCGTATGGGCTCAATTATTAAAAGGCTTTATAAAAATTTCCCTGAAATCAGGGCAGTTGAAAAAACTCAGCCTAAAAAACATACGGTTTATAAAATGGATATTATACCAAACAGTCCTGAAGGTCAGATGCTTTTTGAAATCGGTCTTTTGGAAGGCGTTTGTGAGGATTATTCCTTTGGGCAGATTAACAAAAAGGTCTTTGAGCCGGAAGGTTGCTTTGAAGCATCTTTACGCGGTGCGTTTTTAGGCTGTGGCGTTCTTTGTGACCCTGAAAAAAGTTATCGGTTGGAGTTTGTTTTATCCCACCATGAATTTGCTGAATATCTTTTAAACACTTTAATTGAAAAAGGTATGAATGCAAAATTTACCACAAGAAAAGAACGCAACGTTATTTATTTTAAGCAAATGGAATTTGTTGCAGATACTTTGATAATGTCAGGTGCAACAAACGTAATGATGCAAATTGAAAGTATCAGCGTGAATAAAGCGGTTAAAAATCAGATGAACCGTACAGGCAACTGTATTGTTGCAAATATTCAAAAAACCGTTGATGCTTCCCAAAGGCAGATAGAAGATATTAACGCACTTTTTAGTGCAGGTGTAAAGCTTACAAAACCTTTAAAGGAAGCCTGTGATTTAAGGCTTAATAATCCGGATACGTCACTTTCGGACTTATCAAAAATCAGCGGAATTTCAAAATCCGCGCTAAATAAAAGATACATAAAAATACGCAAAATGCGTGAAGAACTTTAAAGAAAGGATATGGCAATATGAGTTTTGTGCATCTTCATACACATACTGAATATAGTTTGCTTGATGGCGCTTCAAGAATTGATGAGCTTGTTCAGGCAACCAAAGATGCGGGTATGGATTCTATTGCCATAACCGATCACGGTGTAATGTATGGCGCTGTTGAATTTTATAAAGCGGCGCAGAAACACGGTGTAAAAGCAATTATTGGGTGCGAAGTTTACGTTGCGCCCCGCTCTCGCTTTGATAAAGCAGGCAAAACCGATAAGGAATATGCCCATTTAATTCTTTTAGCAAAAAATTCCGTAGGGTATGAAAACCTTATTAAGCTTGTTTCCCTTGCTTTTACCGAAGGCTATTATTATAAACCACGTATTGATTACGACCTTTTAGAAAAGCATACCGAAGGCTTAATATGCCTTTCTGCTTGCCTTGCAGGTGATATACCACAGCTTCTTTTAAACGGCAATTTTGATGAAGCCCAGAACCTTGCAAAAAGGTTAAAGGATATGTTTAAAGAAGACTTTTATATTGAGATTCAGGACCATAATATCCCTGAACAAAAGCAAGTTTTACCTTCTTTAATAAAGCTTGCCCGTAATTTAGATATTAAATTAGTTGCTACTAATGACGTGCATTATATTCATAAAGACGATGCGCAGATGCACGACGTTTTACTGTGTGTTCAAACAGGAAAAACGTTAGACGAACCTAACAGAATGCGTTTTTCAACGGAAGAATTTTATTTAAAAACCGAAGAAGAAATGCGTGCAATTTTTGATTTTATTCCCGAAGCCATTGATAACACGGTTGAAATTGCACAAAAATGTAATTTTTCCTTTGAATTTGGTAATATTCATATCCCTTATTATGAAGTGCCTGATGGCTTAACCGCCGCGGAATACCTTTATAAACTGGGTATGGAAGGTTTAAATAAAAAATATCCTGAGATTACAAATGAAATAAAAGAACGCTTTGATTACGAATACAATATGATCAAGCGTATGGGCTACGTTGAATATTATTTAATCGTATGGGATTATATAAATTATGCGCGTAGCGTAGATATCGTTGTTGGCCCCGGCCGTGGCTCAGGCGCAGGCAGTCTTGTTGCATATGCTATCGGAATAACCAACATTGACCCCTTAAAATATAATCTTCTTTTTGAACGTTTCCTTAACCCCGAGCGTGTAAGTATGCCTGACTTTGACGTTGACTTTTGCTTTGAACGCAGGGGTGAAGTTATTGAATACGTTAAACGCAAATACGGTGCCGATCACGTTGCGCAGATAGCAACTTTTGGTACAATGAAAGCCCGCGCAGTTATCCGTGACGTTGGTAGGGTAATGAACCTTCCTTATGCTGACGTTGACAGAATTGCAAAAATGATACCAAGGGAGCTTGATATTAACATTGAGCGTGCTTTAAGCGTTAACCCTGAACTTCGTGAAGCCTGTGCCGACCCACAGATAGAAAAACTTATTTATTTTGCCAAGAAGTTAGAAGGCTTACCAAGAAACTCATCAACCCACGCCGCAGGCGTCGTTATTTCTAAAAATCCCGTTGATACTTATGTTCCGCTTTGTGTAAACGGTGAAATGGTGGCAACACAGTACGTTGCCAAATACCTTGAACAGCTTGGTCTTTTAAAGATGGACTTTTTAGGTTTAAGAACCTTAACTGTTATAAGGGATACCTTGGAATTTATAAAAGAACGCACAGGCGAAAAGCCTGACCTTTCTTCTATCAGCTTTGACGATAAAAACGTTTATAAGCTTATCGGTCAGGGAGAGTGCGATGGTATTTTCCAGCTTGAAAGTAACGGTATGCGCGCCTTTATGAAGGAATTAAAGCCTACCTGTTTTGAAGATATTGTTGCAGGTATTGCTCTTTACAGACCGGGCCCGATGGATAGCATACCAAAATATATTTTCGGTAAAGAAAATCCCGAAAAAGTTGAATATCAGCACCCGATTATGAAAAACGTTCTTGAAGTAACTTACGGTTGTATGGTATATCAGGAACAAGTTATGCAAATCGTTCGTGACGTTGCAGGTTATTCCTTGGGCAGAAGTGATATAATGCGCAGGGCAATGAGCAAAAAAGATCAAAAAGCAATGGAAACTGAACGAAAAGTATTTATTTACGGATTAACTGACGATGACGGTACAGTTACCGTTCCCGGTGCTATCAGAAACGGCATCAGCGAAGAAACTGCAAGCGCAATATTTGATAAAATTGCAGTTTTTGCACAGTACGCCTTTAATAAATCCCACGCCGCCGCATACGCCGTAGTTGCGTATCAGACTGCGTATTTAAAATGCTATTATCCCTTGGAATTTATGGCGGCTATGCTTAACTCCCTTTTAGGTGATGAAGATAAAACTGCAAGATATATCCGTTATTGTCGCGAGCATAATATTACCATTTTACCCCCCGATGTAAATTCAAGCGTTTCAGGCTTTTCACCCGAAGGTGAAAATGCTATCCGCTTTGGTTTAAGCGCTATTAAAAATGTTGGAATTTCAGGTGTAAATTCAATTGTAAAAGAAAGGGAAAAGAACGGTAAATTTAAATCCCTTGATGACTTTGCTGAGCGCACCGTTTATATGTCTGACGTTAATAAGCGTATGGTTGAAAGTATGATAAAAGCAGGCGCGTTTGATTTCACTTCATTTTCAAGGCGTGCGCTTTTAGGCGGTTTTGAGGCTGTGCTTGATGGGGCGCAAAACCGTTCAAAAAACAGTTTACAGGGTCAGCTTTCGCTTTTTGATGACGTCAGCGTACTTGATAGCGTTCAGTTTGAAACCATTAAAGAAACAGGAGAATTTCCACGTCTTAAATTCTTAATGCTTGAAAAGGAAATGCTTGGCGTTTATTTAAGCGGTCATCCTTTGGAAAGATATGCTCAAAGCATTAAAAATACAGGCTTTGACCTTTCTGAGATAACGGTGGAAACCGATGACCAGGGCGACAGTATTTTAACTGAGGATATTCTTCGCTTAGACAATAAGGAAATTAAACTTATCGGCATTATTTCATCAATCCGCAAAAAAGCAACAAAAAGCGGTTCAATGATGGCGTTTATTACTGTTGAAGATCTTTATTCTTCAATTACAGGGCTTATTTTCCCGCAAACGCTTTTAAAAAGCAGCAGTTATATTTATGATGATGCCATTGTGCAAATCACAGGTAAATTAAGCGTTCGCGATGAAGAACAGCCAACAATTTTAATCAATAACATTGTGCCTGCACAGGAAGATGGTGAGGCATCAGAAGTTGAAATCTGGATAAGAATAAATCCACAGAATCAGCAGTTTGTTGAAGATTTCAAAAACAATATAAATAATATGCAAGGTAGTGGAACACTTATAATCTATTATGAAGCCCAGCGTTTAAAGGAACAACTTGGCAAAAAAATAGCCTTTGATGAAGAAACTATTATGGCCATTAAACAAAAGTTTGGATCCGAGAATGTTAAACTGGTAAAAAAATAGAATAAATGTATATTCAAACTCTTGTGAAAATGGTATAATAATTCAAAGGTTAAAGGAGATAGAAAAATGGAAAACGAAGTAAAAAGAATAGCAGTGTTAACAAGTGGTGGCGATGCTCCCGGCATGAACGCATGTATCCGTTCAATTGTTCGTCACGGTATATATAACGGATTTGAAATGGTTGGCGTAGTAAAAGGCTATAACGGTCTTATTACTAACGAAATGATTCCTTTAACAAACCGTTCGGTAGGTAATATAATCAACAGGGGCGGAACACTTCTTCGTACTGCACGTTGTCTTGAATTCAAAACTGAAGAAGGTCAGAAAATAGCGTTAGAAAACATTAAAAAGAACAATATTCACGGCGTTATTGTTATTGGTGGTGACGGTTCATTTAAGGGCTGTAACGCTTTAACAAAGCTTGGTGTTCCTGCAATCGGAATACCCGGAACTATTGATAACGACCTTGCTTACACTGATTACACATTAGGCTTTGATACTGCGGTAAATACCGTAGTTGATGCAATTACAAAAATCCGTGATACAATGGCAAGCCACGATAGAGTTAGTATCATTGAAGTTATGGGTAATAAATGCGGTGATATCGCACTTTATGCAGGTATTTGCGGCGGTGCTGAATATATTATCGTTCCTGAATATAAGTGGTCTTACGAAAAGCTTTGCAAAAAACTTGAAGAAAGTAAGGAATCAGGCAAAACTTCAAGTATCGTAGTTGTTGCTGAAGGTGCAGTAAAAGGTGCAGCTTTGGCTGAGGTAATTAAACAAAGCACTTCAATGGATACAAGAACTTCAGTTCTTGGTTATATTCAGCGCGGTGGTTCACCCAGTGCTGATGACGTTTTACTTGCAAGCCGTTTCGGTGCGCATGCTATTAAACTTATTACAAATGGTATCGGCGGAAGATGCGTTGGCATAAAGAATAACAAAATAATTGATATGGATATTGATGAAGCTTGTTCAATGAAAAAGGAATTTGACAAGGACCTTTACGATATCGCAGAAATTCTTTCAAGGTGATTAAATTTATGAAGATTATTATTGATGCTATGGGCGGCGATAACGCCCCACAGGAAATTATTAAAGGTACTGTTGAAACCCTTAATGAACGCAAGGATTTTTCCGTAATCTTTACAGGACCAGAAGAAATCATTAAAGAAGAACTCGCTAAATATCAGTATCCACAGGATAGGGTAGAAATAGTAAACGCTACTGAAGTTATCGGTATGGATGAGCATCCTGTTGAAGCAATCCGCAAAAAGAAGGATTCTTCCTTGGTTGTTGGTCAGCTTCTTTTAAAAGAAGGAAAAGGTGATGCATTCGTTTCCTGTGGTTCAACAGGTGCGGTTTTAGCTTGTGCACAGCTTCGCCTTGGCAGGATAAAGGGAATCAACCGTCCTGCACTTGCGCCTGTTTTACCAAACGGCAAAAAAGGTGCGATGCTTATTGATTGCGGTGCTAACGTGGATTGTAAGCCTGTAAATTTAGCACAGTTTGCAGTAATGGGCAGTATTTATATGGAAAAAGTGTGTGGCGTAGAAAATCCACGCGTTGGTCTTGCAAGCGTTGGAACAGAGGATACAAAGGGTAACGAACTTTCAAAAGCAGCATTTCAGTTAATAAAAGAACAGAACCTTGTAAACTTTATCGGTAATGCCGAAGGCAGAGATCTTTGCGATAGGGTTGACGTTATGGTAACCGATGGTTTTGTAGGTAACTTAATGCTTAAAAGTATGGAAGGCTTTGCTTCCTTTATGATTGGTACAATGAAAAAATCCTTTAAGGCTTCGCCAATCAGAATGCTTGGCGCATTACTTTTAAAGCCTGCATTAAAAGATCTTAAAAATGCTATGGATTATAACGCTTACGGCGGTGCGCCGCTTTTAGGTGTTGATGGCGTTGTTATTAAAGGCCACGGCTCATCAAAAGCAAATACAATGCACGCTAACATTGCACAAGCAATAAAAATGGTTCAAGCAGATATTGTGGGAATTATTAAAGAAAATATTCCCGCGATGACTGTTAATGAATAAATTCGTCTTTATTTTAATTTTTAGGAGGAAAAACAAATGTTTGAAGAAGTAAAAAGTCAGATTGCAGAGCTTCTGGGTATTGATGAAGCAACAATCACAAAGGAAAGCAACCTTATCACAGATTTAAGGGCAGATTCAATGGATATTGCCACTCTTTTGTTAGAGGTTGAAGAAAATCACGGTATTGAGATTGCCGAAGATGAACTTGAAAATCTTAAAACCGTTGGCGACATTGTTGCATACATAGAAGCAAACAAAAAATAATTTAAAAAGGAATGCACAGGCTTATTAAAAAAAGTAAGCCTGTGCTTATAATGTTTTATGGAAGAATTAGAAAAAGTACTTGGTTATACTTTCAAGGATAAGGATCTTTTAAAACTTTCTTTAACCCATTGTTCTTATGGGGCAGAACATAACGTAAAACACAATCAGCGTCTTGAATTTTTAGGTGATGCTGTTCTTGAAAATGTAATCAGTAATTATATTTATCACAATTTCCCTGATTATGATGAAGGCAAACTTTCAAGATTGCGCGCATCTATCGTTTCAGAAGACCCTCTTGCTTCTGCGGCAGAAAAGATTAACTTATCAGAGTTTATTCTTTTAGGTGCAGGGGAACAGGCAACAGGCGGCGCCAATAAACCAAGCGTTTTATCAGATACTATGGAATCGGTTTTTGCCGCAGTTTATCTTGATGGCGGATTTTTTGAAGCTCAAAAAGTCATTCTTAAAGTAATGGATGAAATTTTAAAAAATCCTAATGAAAGAGCATTGGACTTTAAAACTACGTTACAGGAATATCTTTTCCGTAACGGTCCGGTTGATGTTGATTATAACTTAATTTCAATGGAAGGTCCATCTCATAATGCAATCTTTACCGTTGAAGTTTATTGTAACAACAAATTTTTGGGCAGGGGTACGGGTACAAGTAAAAAACGTGCCGAACAGGCTGCCGCAAAAGATGCCTTTAATAAATTAAAAAAGTAACTTTGGAGGAAATATGTTTCTTAAAAGATTAGAAGTGTTCGGCTTTAAATCCTTTGCCGAACGCCTTGATATCAGCTTTTCAAACGGAATAACTGCAATCGTAGGTCCTAACGGAAGCGGTAAAAGTAACGTAAGCGATGCTGTAAGATGGGTTTTGGGTGAACAAAGCGCAAAACAGCTTCGTGGCTCAAATATGGCTGACGTTATCTTTAAAGGCACCGAAGCCCGTAAGCCTTTATCCTACTGTGAAGTTTCTCTTGTTTTTGATAATGAGGACAAGGGTCTTGATATTGAGTTTTCTGAGGTTGTAATTACCCGTAGGCTTTATCGCAGCGGTGAAAGTGAATATTACATAAACCGTACAGGCTGTCGTTTAAAAGACATCGTTCAGCTTTTTCAGGATACAGGTATCGGTAAGGAAGGCTATTCTATCGTTGGTCAGGGTAAGATTGAAAACATTCTTTCTGGCAAACAGGAAGTACGCCGTGCAGTATTTGAAGAAGCCGCAGGTATTGTAAAATACCGTAGCCGTAAGGATGAAGCCGAAAGAAAATTACAGCACACACAAGATAACTTAATGCGTATCAACGATATTATTGATACGTTAGAAGAACGCATTGAGCCACTTTGCCAGCAGGCAGAAACGGCAAAAGAGTATCTTCAATTCAGGGAACAGTTAAGAACAATAGAAGTTAATTTTTACTTAGTTCAGAACGAACTTGCCGAGCAGAAAAGGGCAAGTTTCGCTCAACAACTTCAGGGAATTGATGAAGAAAGAAGCGAAAAATCCAAGCAGGTTGAGCTTATAACAAGTGAAAACGTAACCTTAGAAGAACAGATTTTAAATAAGGAAGCCGAGCTTGCACAAATCCGTAACGATTTATTGGAACTTACCAAGGGTAACGAAAATCTTTCAGGTCAGATAAGTGTTTTAGATGAAAGAATCCAAAACCTTTTAAGCGGTATTGAACGCGTTCAGGAAGAACTTGAAAGTAACGAAAAACGCAAAAAATCAATGGAAGATGCCATTAACGGCGATACAGGCGCAAAGGACGAAAAAATCAAAGCCATTGAAGAAAAAAAGAACGAAATTTCACTTCTTGAAGAAGATATTTTAAAGCGCGATGAAAGTTTAAATAGGGAAAGCGAAGAACTTGAACAGTTAAAGGCAGAAATGCTTTCGAATATCAATAAGCTTTCTGACGTTAAATCAAATATCAGCCGCTTGAACGCTATGAAAACAAGCATTTCACAGCGTAAAGAAAAGCTTTCTATTTTATCTGAACAGATTCGCTTACAAAAGGCTAATATTGAAGAAGCTTTAAAGGATCAGTTAACAGATACCGAAGAATACGATAGGGAAAAAACCCGTTTAACAAAAGAAAAAGAAGAATTAAAAACAAAGTGGCAGGAGCTTTATCTTGAAAGAGATAACGCAAGTGAAAATCTTCAGAAATTAAAACAGGATCTTAACGGTGCACAGTCAAGATTAAAGGTTTTAGAAGAATTAAAACGAGATTTTGAAGGCTTTAACCACGCAGTTCGCAACCTTTTAACAAAAAGTCAGCAGGATCTTGAAGTCAAATCACATATTTCAGGTGTTTTAGCGCAACTTATTTCAGTTCCTCAAAAGTTTGAGGTTGCTATTGAAGCCGCATTAGGTTCTGCTATGCAAAACATCGTTACACCAACTGAAGAAGATGCAAAGGCTTTAATTGAGTATCTTCGCCGCCATGATTTAGGTAGGGCAACTTTTTTACCTATTTCTGCGGTAAAAGGCAGAAATCTTGAAGGCAACGAAGGTGACGTTATTAAAATGCAAGGCTCATTTGGTCTTGCAAGCGATTTAATCACTTATGACGGTATTTATTCCGAAGTTGTAAAAAGCCTTTTAGGCAGAACTGTTATTGTTGATGACCTTGATACAGGTATTGCAATTCAAAGGAAGACAGGCCACGCCTTAAAAGTTGTTACCTTAAAGGGTGACGTTATGAATACAGGCGGTTCAATGTCAGGCGGTAGTTTAAGGCAAAAGACTACAAGTATTTTAGGCAGAGAGCGTGAAATTGAACAGCTTAACACCGTTATTAAGGAAACAAACGGTGAAATTGCCCGTATTAACAGTATTGTTGAGAACTTTGACGTTAAGTATAATCAGTTTGAAAATCAGGTTAAGGAAAAGGACGATGAGCTTCACGCCCTTGATATTAAATTTGCCCACGATATTGAAAAACTTAATAAGTTAAAGGCTGATTTACAGGCAACTGAGGAAAACGAAAACGAAGTTAAGCTTGAAAACGAACAGCTTGACGATACTTTAAAGGAAATTGATTCAGAGCTTGAAAACATCAATACCTTAGAAGGTGATTTTGAAAATTCAAACACCGAAAAAGGCGAAAGTATATCTGCCCGTCAGGTTGAGTATAATAAAAAGCAACTTGAAAGGGAAAAACTCTTCCAAAAACTTACCGATGCCCGCGTTGAATGTGCAGGTCTTGAAAAAGAACTTGACGCTATGATAAATAACGCCGCAAGATTAGGTGAGTTAATTGAAAATCTTAATCAGGCAAAAGTAAAAATTCTTGCAGAAGGCGTTTCCTTAGAAAAACAGCTTGCAGAAGCAAGAAAAGAAAAGGAAGAAAGTATTTCAAAAACAGGCGTAATGCAGGATGATCTTTTAAAGATTCAGGAAAAAGAACGCAACGAAGAAGCAAACCGCGAAAGCATTAACGCTAAATTAAAGGAAAATGAAGAAAAACGCCGTCAGTTTGAAATGGAAATCTACGAAGCAGGTGAAAAACGCCACAAGGTAGAGCTTCAGCAAACAAAGGTTGATAATGATCTTCAATATCTTGAAAACAGAATTTGGGAAGAATATGAGCTTACGCAGGCAACCTGTGAAGAATTTAGGGATCCTGAATTTAAAGTTACAGGCGCACAAACTGAAATCAACAGGCTTAAAAAGTCAATTTCTGCCCTTGGCCACGTAAACGTAAATGCTATTGATGAATACGTTGAAACCAAGGAACGTTTTGATGACCTTTCAAGCCAGAGAGACGACCTTGTTAAAGCAGAAAACGACCTTCGTCAGATTATTGAAGAGCTTATCAAAAAGATGGATAAGCAGTTCAAAGAACAGTTTGAACTTATCAATAAGCACTTTGCTAAAACTTTCAGCGAGCTTTTTGGCGGCGGTAAAGCAGAACTTAAACTTCAAGATGGTGAAACAAGCCTTGATGCAGATATTGAAATCGTTGCACAACCTCCGGGAAAGAGCTTACAGCTTTTAAGCCTTCTTTCAGGTGGCGAAAGGGCATTAACCGCTATTGCAATTCTCTTTGCTATGCTTAAATTAAAGCCCACGCCCTTCTGTATTTTAGACGAAATTGAAGCGGCACTTGATGAAGCTAACGTTGGTAACTTTGCAACGTATCTTCGTAAATTCTCAAAGGATACTCAGTTTATCGTTATTACTCACCGTAAGCCTACTATGGAAGAAGCCGATAGTCTTTACGGTGTTGCTATGGAAGAAAAGGGTATCTCAAAAATCGTTTCAGTAAAACTTACCTAAGGAGTAATTATGGGTTTATTCAATAAAGAAGGTTGGCTTAATAAACTTGCAGGCGGTCTTAAAAAGACCAAGGATAATATTGCAAATAAAATTGACGACCTTGTTAAATATTATAAGGAAATTGATGACGATTTCTTTGAAGAATTAGAAATGATTCTTGTTTCAGCCGATATCGGTGTTTCTGCAACAGGCGCAATTATTGATGACCTTAAAGCAAAATTAAAGGCAGAAAAAACAGGGGATACCAAGGTTATTTACGCCTATTTAAGAAAAAGCATTGAAGATATTTTGTTATCCTGCCAAAAGGAAGAAATAGAAGAATATCCGCTTTTACTACTTATAACAGGCGTAAACGGCGTAGGTAAAACTACTGCTATTGGTAAAATTGCAAATTATTACAAAAATAACGGTAAAAGCGTTATGGTTGCCGCCGCAGATACTTTCAGGGCTGCCGCACAGGAACAGCTTGATCTGTGGGCACAAAGGGCAGGGGCGTTAATTATCCGCGGAACAGAGGGGGCAGACCCATCTTCCGTTGTGTTTGATGCTATTCAAAGCGCAAAAGCAAAGAAGATTGACGTTTTAATTTGCGATACCGCAGGCAGACTTCATAATAAGAAAAATCTTATGGATGAGCTTGCTAAAATCGGCAGAACCATTGAAAAAAACTATCCCGAAGCAAAAAGACATAATATACTTGTTTTAGATGCAACAACAGGGCAGAACGCCTTAATGCAGGCAAAAGGCTTTTCCGATGCAGTTGGCATAGACGGTATAATCTTAAACAAGCTTGATGGTACTGCCAAAGGTGGCGTTGCAGTTCAGATTGCAAAAGAAATGCATATTCCAATTATGTATATCGGCGTTGGTGAAGGCATTGACGACCTTCGTCCCTTTGATGCCAAGGATTTTGCAGAAAATATTATATAATTTTCGCTTGACAAAATTTCATATTAGTTATATCATAAGGGCTGTAAACCAAATTTGCTTTACAGCCTTTGATAATTTTGGGGGTGCGATATTGCTTAAAACAGGTATAGAAATGGCAATTTTGCTTGATACTTATGAAAAGCTTTTAACTGACACCCAGGTTACCATATTAAGAATGAGATACGATGAAGACCTTTCTTTAGGTGAAATTGGTGAAATTTTAAATATTTCACGTCAGGCAGTCCGTAACGCCATTATTAAAGGTGAAGATAAATTAAAGTTTTACGAAGAAACTCTTAAAGTTGCAAAAAAGGATAGCGCAATTTTAAAGGTTATTGATAAGTTAGAATCAAACGGCGCAACAGAATGCGCTCAAATATTAAAAAATGTTATGGAGGAAAGCTAAATGGCTTTTGAAGGCTTAACAGAAAAACTTCAAAACGTGTTTAAAGGTCTTAAAAGCCGCGGCAAGCTTTCTGAAAGTGACGTTAAGGAGGCAATGCGCGAAGTTCGTATGGCACTTTTAGAGGCCGACGTTAACTTTGCAGTTGCCCGTGATTTTGTTAAAAAGATAACCGAAAAGGCAGTAGGGGAACAGGTTTTAAACTCTCTTACCCCAGGTCAGCAGGTTATTAAGATAGTTAATGATGAGCTTGTTACTTTAATGGGCTCAACCCATTCAAAATTAACAGTTTCATCACAGCCACCAAGCGTATATATGCTTTGCGGTCTTCAGGGTGCAGGTAAAACCACAATGTGCGGTAAACTTGCAGCATATTTAAGAAAACAAGGCAAAAAACCGTTATTGGTTGCTTGTGATATTTACCGTCCTGCCGCTATTGAACAGTTAAAAGTTGTTGGTAAACAGTTAGATATTACTGTTTTTGAAAAGGGCACACAAAGCCCTGTTTTAACAGCACAGGAAGCTATTAAATATGCAAAAAGCTATATTTACGATACGGTTATTTTAGATACCGCAGGTCGTTTGCATATTGACGAAGAATTAATGAATGAGCTTGTTGAAATCAAATCACAGGTTCGCCCGACAGAAATTCTTCTTACCGTTGATGCTATGACAGGTCAGGATGCAGTAAACGTTGCCCAAAGCTTTAATGAAAAGCTTGGCATTGACGGTGTAATTTTAACCAAGCTTGACGGTGATGCCCGTGGCGGTGCCGCTATGAGCGTTAAGGCAGTAACAGGCAAGCCCATTAAATTTTCAGGTATCGGCGAAAAGTTAAGCGATATTGAGCCTTTCCATCCCGATAGAATGGCTTCCCGTATTTTAGGTATGGGTGACGTGCTTTCCTTAATTGAAAAAGCACAGGAAAATTTTGATGAAAAAGAAGGCGAAAAGCTTGTAAACCGCCTTAAACAAAACAAGTTTGACCTTCAGGATTTCCTTGATCAGTTTAAACAAATGCGTAAAATGGGTTCAATGAAGGATATTTTAAAATCCTTACCATCTATTCCCGGATTAGATACCCAAAAACTTTCTCAGGCTGAAATTGACGAAAAGCGTATTGATCGCCTTGAAGCCATCATACTTTCAATGACCAAGAAAGAACGCAGAAATCCCGATTTATTAAACGCTTCCCGCCGCAGAAGAATTGCCCAAGGTTCAGGAACAAGCGTGCAGGAAGTTAATCAGCTGATACGTCAGTTTGAGCAGACAAAAACAATGATGAAGCGATTTGGTATGTTCAATAAAAAAGGTAACGGTCGCTTCCCTAAATTCTGATAAGTTTATTTAACTTAAATATTTAAAAAATTATTTTTATTGGAGGAAACTAAAATGGTAAAAATCAGACTTAAAAGACTCGGCGCAAAGAAGGCTCCCTTCTATCGTGTTGTTGTTTCAGAAAGCCGTAATGCAAGAAACGGTAAATCAATCGCAAACATCGGTTACTACAATCCTATGACCGATCCTGCTGAAATCAAGATTGATATTGATCAGGCAAAAGATTGGATCGCAAAGGGCGCACAGCCTTCTGAAACTGTTAAAAAGTTACTCAAAATCGCTGGTCTTGAATAATTAGGTTACACTTATGGAAAATTTAGTTGAGTACATAGTTAAACAACTTGTTAATCAAAAAGATCAGGTTAACGTTTCAAGGGTTGAACGCGATGATGCAACTGTTATTGAAGTTCGTGTTGCTCAGGAAGATATGGGAAAGATAATCGGTAAACAAGGCAAAATCGCAAAAGCTATCCGTACAGTAGTAAAAGCGGCTTCTTCCAAGGAAGAAAAGCGCGTTATCGTTGATATAATCTGATGGATTATATAAGGATAGGCTTAGTCCTTAAACCACAGGGTATCCGTGGTGAAATTAAAGTTAGTTGCCTTTCGGACAGGCTTGACAGGTTCTTGGAACTTGAATACGTCTTTATTGAAGAAAAGGGCAATTATACAAGGTATAACGTAAAAGGCACTCGTCTTGGGGATGAGTGTGCCTTTTTATTCCTTGAAAAGATTTATGACCGCGATGCCGCTGAAACATTACGCAATAAGTACGTGTGTGTTGACCGTAAAAATGCCATAAAGCTCCCCGAAGGCAGATATTTTATATTTGACCTTATCGGTTGCACCGTTATTACCGATACGGGTGAAACCTTAGGTAAGGTTACTGAGGTTATGCAACCCGGCGCAAATGACGTTTACGTGGTTAAAAACGGCGAAAAAGAAATACTTGTGCCAAGCGTAAAAAGTTTTGTTCTTGATATTGATATTAACAAAAAACAGATAATCGTAAAAGGCGATATGCTTCAAGAGGTTGCAGTTTATGAAGATTAGTGTTCTTACCGTATTTCCTGAAATGCTTGAACCTATGATAAATTGCAGTATTTTAGGTAGGGCAATCAAAAAAGGCATACTGGAAGTTGAAGTAATCAATATCCGCGATTTTGCTTTAAGCAAACATAAAAATACTGACGACTATCCCTTTGGTGGTGGCGTAGGTATGCTTATGATGGCAGAACCTATATTTTCTGCTTTTGAACAAATAAAAACAGAAGATAGTTTAAGTATTTATATGTCGCCCCAGGGCGAAACCTTAACCCCCGAAATTGCAAAAGAACTTTCGCAAAACAAACATATTATCATACTTTGTGGCCACTATGAAGGCGTTGATCAAAGGGTTATTGATAATTTAATTGACCGTGAAATCTCAATAGGGGACTACGTTTTAACAGGTGGCGAGCTTGCGGCACTTGTGGTTATTGATGCGCTTTCAAGATTTGTTGACGGTGTTTTAGGCAGTGTTGACAGTGCCTATGAAGATAGCTTCTCTGATGGTCTTTTAGAAGCTCCCCAATATACCCGTCCTGCAGAATTTAACGGGTTAAAAGTTCCTGACGTACTTTTAAGCGGAAATCACAAGCTGATTTCACAGTGGCAAAGGGAAATGCAGTTAAAAGTAACCTTGGAAAAGCGTCCTGACCTTCTTGAAAAGGCAAATTTAACAAAAGAAGATAAAAAAATATTAGAAAAACTTAAAAATCAATAAAAAACGCTTGCTTAAAAATACAAGTTATGGTATATTATTTAAGCTTGATAAATTCGGGTGGTCCGCTTGGCCGTTAGCAACGCGCCAATGAACGCCTATGTTTTAAGGAGAAAGATATGGAACTTATTAAGGCAATTGAAGCAGAACAGCTTCGCACAGATCTTCCTGATTTCAACGTTGGTGATACTGTAAAAGTTATGGTTAAGGTTGTTGAAGGCAACCGCGAAAGATTACAGGCTTTTGAAGGCACTGTTATCGCCCGTAAAAACGGTAGCACTCGTGAAACCTTTACTGTTCGCCGTGTAGCTTACGGTGTAGGTGTTGAACGTACATTCCCCGTTCATTCACCCAGAATCGGTTCTATCACAATCGTTCGTCGTGGTCGTGTTCGTAGGGCTAAGCTCTATTACCTCCGTGATCGTGTTGGTAAGGCCGCTAAGGTTAAGGAAATTCAGTAATCAAAGAAAAAAGTGTGTGATTTTTATCACACGCTTTTTTTATTTTTTACTAAATTGTAAATAAAGCCAAAAAACACCTATATTTTTAATATTGGCTCTTGACTATTAGCGATTAAAAGAGTATAATTGTATTGTTATATTATAAGGGGGTTTCTTATGAACAAGATCTTAAACGTTAACAGCTTTTTTACTAAAATTATTTTAGCAGTACTTTCATTTGCTGTTATTGTGTGCGTTTTCATTCCTTATCTTCGTGTTCCTGCAGTTGATTCAGTACAGGACGTTGATACTAAAAACTTTACTTTGGACCGTAAGATAGGTAAGAATCAAAGCACGTTTAATATATCAGAATTTACAAGCACCGGCTCACCTGCTTATGAGCTTTATAAGGATGAAGCCTTAACACAGACCGTTGATAAATCAAAGGTTCCGTTAGAAGGCGATACCTGTACGTATTATTTTGCAACGTATGCTTATGGCTATAACGTTGAGGATAAAAAAGCAGGTCTTCAATCCAATCTTATTAAGGTTTATACAGTTACCTTTAAAAAAGATACAAAGAATAACTCACAGGTTCGCGTTGAACGTAATATTGCTGATGCAACTATCACTATTCGCGTTCCAAAGGCAACAAATTTTGATTTTGCAAGGGTTATTGATACTAAAACCGCTTGGTTAATTCAGGATACCAAAATGCCACAGCAGTTCTCAAGCTTGGATAAAAGGGAAATTAAAAGCGTTCCAATAAATCCCGGTGATTTTTACTCAAAATACATAGCAATTACACTTAAATCAGAAGTTGATCCTACTGCTCAGTTACTTAATAAGCCTGAAGAAAACTCAGGTCCTGTATATCTTCCTTTAGATATCTTCACCCTTACCGTTGAACGTGATGCAGAACGCAACACACTTCCTGTTGTTGGTGAAATCGGCGGAAGCGTTATGTCAAAGGAACTTAACGGCAAAATGGATTTTTATGATGAAGATGCATTTATGCTTTCATTTATGGTTTTAGGTGCAATGGCAGCATTATTTGCATTTATCATTCCTAACAAATTCAAGTTAATTGAACTCATTATTGCTGAAATTATGGGTATTGGTCTTGTAATTCTTCCTATCCTTGATATGTCATTCTATACTTCTTATGGATTCCTTGTTGATCCGGGTGTATACGTTTTAATCGTATTAGGCGTACTTATTATGCTTGTGGCAGTTTGGGATTATCTCAGATGTACCGCAGAATATAAGGCAGAAATGATTCACATTTACGGTGAAGATTACTTTGATCCTGCAAGAAAGGCAGCAATTAAAGCAGAATTTAAAGAAAAGGATTTAGCTTATAAAGCTGAATTAAAAGCAAATAAGGAAGCATTAAAGGCTGAGAAAAAAGCAGGCAAAGCAGCTAAATAAATTATAAGCCCCGAATTTTTCGGGGCTTTTTTAAAGGTGAAAAAATGAAAGTAGTTATCGGAATGTCAGGTGGCGTAGATTCTTCTGTTGCGGCATATCTTTTAAAGCAACAGGGCTACGATTGTGTTGGCATTTTTATGAAAAATTGGGAAGAAGATAATGATGACGGTCAGTGCACCGCGCAACAGGATTATGATGACGTTCGTGCAGTGTGCGATAAAATCGGTATTCCGTATTATTCAGTAAACTTTGCAAAGGAATACTGGGATAAGGTTTTTTCTATCTTCTTAAATGAGTATTCCTTAGGCAGAACCCCTAATCCTGATGTTTTATGTAATAAAGAAATTAAATTTGATGCATTTTTGAACTTTGCACTTTCAATAAACGCGCAGGGTGTTGCAACAGGTCACTATGCACGCCTTGAAAAGCGTGATGGCTTAAACACACTTTTAAGGGCAAAAGATTCAAACAAAGACCAAACCTACTTTTTATATGCGTTAAATCAGCAACAGCTTTCGCCTGTTATGTTTCCCATCGGTGATATAGAAAAGCCTGAATTAAGGGAAATCGCAAAAAAAGCAGGGCTTGATACGTGGCAAAAGAAAGATTCCACAGGCATTTGTTTTATAGGTGAAAGAAGATTCCGTGAATTTTTAAGCACTTTCTTGCCTGCGGGTAAAGGTGATATACTTTCGTTAGACGGCAAAAAAATCGGCACCCACGATGGCGCCATGTATTATACCTTAGGTCAACGCCACGGTCTTGGTATCGGTGGCAGTAATACAGGCAGTGGTGAACCTTGGTTCGTTGTTGATAAGGATATTAAAAATAATATCGTTTACGCGGCACAGGGCGAACATCCAATGCTTTATTCAAAAGCATCTGTTGCTTCTAACCTTACCTTTATTGCAGGCGAAGCACCTAAAAAAAGCTTTGATTGCACTGCAAAATTCAGATACCGTCAGCCTGACCAACAGGTGCACGTTGAAATTGATGGGGATATAATGCATATAACACACAAAACGCCCCAGCGTGCAGTAACACCGGGGCAGTCAGTAGTGCTTTATGATAACGAAGTTTGCCTTGGTGGCGGAATCATAGATTCAGTTATCCGTTAATTTTTTATAGGAACAATATTCCAATGTGATGGCAACAGATTTTTGTATTTTTTAAATCTGTCATCCATTAAAATAATAAAACCTTTATCATCTGCTTTTCTTATAAGTCTGCCACTTGCCTGGCAGACTTTGTTTATTCCGGGATAAACGTAAGCGTATTCAAAGCCTTTTTTGAATTTTTCTTCAAAATGCTGTTGAATATGATTGCGTGTTTCGTTAAATTGTGGTAATCCCAAACCAACGATAATAATGCCATTAAGATTTTCAATGTCAATTCCTTCACCAAAATGGCTACCCATAACGCCCATTAAACAAACGTTTTGGTTGTTTTTTAAATTATCCAAAAACTCCTGGCGCATGTTTTTATCTAAGTCAGTCTGTTGTAATATGGCAGGGGTTTCCATAAAGGAAAAAACCTCGTTCATAAACTTATAAGATGGAAAATAAACAAACACGTTGCCTTTAACCTGGCTTAAATATTTGTCTAATTTTTTTGCAATTATGGGGTAGTTTTCTTCTCTTAACGAAAACCTTGTATCAACACTATAATCAGCATAAACCTTTAAATTATCAGGGTCAAAGGGGTAGGGGGTTGAAAAACCAAACACCTCAGTATTTGGCAACATACTGTTTTTATAAAACTCGTAAGGTGATAGCGTAGCAGAATAAAAAACGGCAGAATCACCTTTTTTAACGGCTTCTTCAATAAAAGAAGAAGCATCAATGCAAACAACGTTTAATGAATGACTGTCTGCAAATATCCTGAAATCAAAATCATTTATCTTTTCAACAATAGTTACAAACCGCATTAAGTCCTTTTGATACAGTACGGCTTCTGTGGGTACAACAAAATTTTGCGAAAACTTGTTTACCGTTTCACCGTTAGATAAAATAGCAAAACAAATATCCTTTAAATCATCTTTATTAAGTGCACCTGTTTCTTCTTGCTTTTTTATCAGTTTATTAAGCTGGGTTAAAACCTTGCCAAAAGATTTTTTTATTGGGTTTTCTTTTTCAAAAAGCTTTTTAATCTCTCTTAAATCGCTTTGCTTAATTGTAAAAGAATACATATCCCGCGCACGCTCAATTAAATTGTGGGCTTCGTCAATTAAAAAAACGTAATTGCCCGAAATATCAAAAAATCTTTTTAAATAAACAACAGGGTCAAATAAGTAGTTGTAATCGCAAATAATTACAGAAGAAAATAACGATAACTCCAATGAAAGCTCATACGGGCAAACTTCATATTGTTCGCTGAAAATTTTTATACTCTCAAAATTAAAATTATCTTCTTTTAAAATTTCGGGCAGGGCATCGTGAACCTTTTTGTAATAGTTCTTTGCATAAGGGCAGTAATCGGGATTGCAATCCTGCTTTTCCATTAAACAGCACTTTGCCTTTGCGCTTATTACTGTGCTTTTAATTTTTAATCCCTTTTTCCGCATTAAATTTAACGCTTGTTCAGTAACAGACATAGTCTGATTTTTTGCACTTAAACAAAAAACGCGTGAATCTTCGTCAGTTAAATATTTAACGGTAGGGAAAAGTGCCATTAACGTTTTGCCTGTGCCTGTGGGTGCCTGTAAAAACAGATTTTTGTTCTTTTTTAAAGCAGAATAAATCTGTTTAGCGCCTTCCTTTTGCCCAAGCCTGTAATCTTCAAAAGGAAATTGAAGCTCATTTGCCGTTTCTTTTAAAGATTTTATGCTTTTTAAATGCTCTTTGATTAAAGAAGCATAATCGTCAAGCATTTCGTTTACAACCTTAAATAAAGGCTCGTAAAGAAATGAATACTCAAAATCAACTATATTATCGTCACTTAAACAAAAATAGCTTAAACGCCCTTTAATTTCGCTTAAATCGTTATTTTTAGCATAAATAAACGCATAAATCATCATTTGCGCTTTATGTGCGCGCTTTAATGGTGCAGTTATAGAATCTTTTGCACAGTAGGTTGATTTAATTTCGTGAATATAATAAGATTTTTTATCAAAGAATATTCCGTCGGCTCTGCCTTGTATTTTTAAAGAAAACTCACCGTAATCTTTTGTGAATTCCAAAGGCACTTCTTTTTCATATTTAATGGATTCGTCTTCCTTATAAACGTTTTGTAATTTCCTGTGGGCGCTAGTGCCTTCAAACATTCTTTCTACGGTAGGCATTACCCCTAACGAGCCTTCAGGAAAGCAAAATTCGCTTAATTCACCTGCAGAAATCTGTATAAGCATAGGGTAACACCTCCTTAAAAATTGATACTTTATTATAGCATTTTTTGATTTTAAAGTAAACAGTAATTGACTTAGCATATATAAGATGGTAAAATATAATTGTTATGAAATCAAAAAGATTAAAAAGATTTGTTGCTGTTTTATTAGTTTTTATAATGCTTTTTTGCAGTTATGCAATATGGGAAAATACTGCACTTCAAATTAGCAGATATTCTTTAACCTTTGATAACCTTCCGGAATCGTTTGATGGATATCGCATAGTACATATATCGGATTTACATAATACGCAAATTGGCAAAAACAACAAAAACTTAATTGATTATATAAAACAATGTAACCCTGATATTATTTGTATAACCGGCGATATTATTGATTCAAGAAGAACGGATATTGCGGTTGCTACTAATTTTGTTGGTGAAATAATTAAAATTGCACCATGCTACTATGTTACGGGCAATCATGAACAAAGGGTGCGCCAATATCCTGAACTTAAAAAGGGACTTGAAAATATAGGTGCAACTGTTCTTAATGATGAATTTGCTTATATAAATCAAAAAGATTCAACAATTAAAATTATAGGGATAAATGATCCAAGTTTTGAAACCGTCTTTCCTGAAAATAACGTTTCAGTTATTGATCAGAAACTTGCTGATTTGAAAACGGAGGAAGATGGTTTTACCTTGCTTTTATCACACCGCCCGGAACTTTTTGATGTATATGCGTCTAACAAAATAGATGTTGTTTTAACAGGTCACGCCCATGGCGGACAATTTCGCATAGGTGGTGGCTTGTTTGCGCCAAATCAGGGCTTTTTTCCTGAATATGATGCAGGCGTCTTTTATAAAGATGGTACTAATATGGTAGTAAGCAGGGGAATAGGCAATAGTATTATTCCAATAAGAATTAACAATAAGCCTGAAATTGTATTTATAGAATTAAAAAATAAAGGATAAATATTATGCGTAAAAAAGCAGAAATTATGGATCGTGATGGGATAAACAGGGCATTAACCCGTATCTCGCATGAAATTTTAGAAAAAAACAACGGTTCAAATGATTTAGTTATAGTTGGTATTAAGCGCGGTGGAGTTCCGCTTGCAAAGTTTATCTATCAAAAAATCGGTCAGATTGAAGGCAGAAATCCGGAGTATGCTGAGCTTGATACAACGTTGTACCGCGACGATATAGAAAAATCAACTGTTGAAAAGAAAGAAACACCATCTTTTTTAGTTAATGGCAAAAAGATTGTGCTTGTTGATGACGTTATGTTTACAGGCAGAACTGTCCGCGCCGCCATTGATTGCATTATGGATATGGGCAGACCACAATGTATACGCTTGGCTGTACTTGTTGATAGAGGACACCGTGAACTTCCTATCCGCGCCGATTATGTTGGCAAAAACGTTCCCACAAGTTTAGACGAAGTTATTAAAGTTTCTACTGATGAGTTTGACGGTGACCAAAACGTAATTTTATATGAAAAATAAAAATTCGGGAATTTATTTCCTGAATTTTTTGTTTGTATATATTAAAACCACGGTTGTTTTAAACTTTAATTACGCCCTTGCTATTGACAGAAACAAGAAAAAACAATACAATATTGTAAGGTGATTATTATGGAAAAAATATTTAAAAATGTACTATTAAACGGAGTTTTGACGGATATTACAGTTCAAAACGGAATAATTTCAAGCACGGAAAAAACTGATAAACAAGGTGTTGATTGCGGGGGTAAAAGCATTTATCCCGGCTTAATTGATATACACATTCACGGTTGCCTTGGATTTGATACGATGGATGGGGATAAGTTAAACGAAATCTCCAAATTCCTTGCAACAAAAGGCGTAACTTCTTTTATGCCAACTACAATGACAGTTGATTTTAAGGATATTAAAAACGTTGTAAATGGTGAAATCCCTAAAACAGAAGGCGCATGCGTTTTAGGTTATCATCTTGAAGGACCATATATTGCCGAATCAAAGCGTGGCGCACAGAATATCAATTATATCCGCAAGCCTGATATTAAGGAATTTGAAAGCTTAGAAAATATCTTAATGGTCACCGTTGCCCCTGAAACAGAAGGCGGGCAGGAATTTATAAAAAACTGTAAAGCAGTTGTTTCGTTAGGTCACACCGAAGGCACTTATGAAGATTGCTTACAAGCAATAAATAACGGTGCAAAATGCTTAACCCATACCTTTAACGCTATGCCACCGCTTCTTCATCGCGCCCCAGGTCCTGTTGGCGCAGCAATAATGGGAGATGCTTACGTTCAGGTGATTTCAGATGGTGTACATATTCACCCAAGCGTTATTCAGATGCTTTACCGTACTTTTACTAAGGAAAGAATGGTTTTAATAAGCGATGCAATGAAAGCAACAGGTATGGCTGATGGCTTGTATGAATTTGGCGGTCAGCCCGTTAAGGTAGAAAATTCAGTTGCAAAAACATTAGACGGCGTTGTTGCAGGTAGCACAAGCGACCTTTTAACAGGTGTTAAAAAGGCCATAGAATTTGGTATTTCAAAAGAAGATGCCTTTTTTATGGCATCTAAAACCCCTGCTATGCTTATGAATTTAAATAAAGGCGAAATAAAACAAGGATATGATGCCGATTTTATCGTTGTTGATGATGAACTTAACGTTTTAAAAACCGTTGTTGGCGGAAACGTAGTGTTTGAAAGATAGGAGAAAAAATGGATAATTTAAAAGTAAAACCTGTTGTGTATGCAGTAGGTAGAAATTATCAGATTATTTTCGTAGCAAAATGCGAAATGGTTGCGTGGGCAAAGGTAAACGGCAAAGAATATTTTGATCATTCAAATGGCGTTATCCGTTCAAGGAAAACAACTCATATTATTTCCGTTCCTATGGATGAATTAAATAATGCAAAAGAATACACTATTTGTTATATACCTGTTTTTACACGCAGACCTTTTAATTCCGACGTTGGTGAAAAGATTGAATTAACGTTTAAGTTTAGACCCATTGAAAGTGAAACCATCAGAATTTACAATTTAACCGATACACATTCAAAAATTGATACACCTGTAAAAGCTTCTTCATATAATGAATTTGATTTACTTATTATGGCAGGGGATAACCCTAACAGCGTTCAGACTATTGAAGAGTTTGATACGGTGCATGAACTTGCTTCTAAAGCAACAAACGGTGAAATTCCTGTTGTTTTTGCAAGGGGAAATCATGATTTAATGGGTGCTTGTGCCGAAAACTTTAACGAATACACCCCAACAGAAAACGGCAAATCGTATTTTACGTTCAGATTAGGTGATATGTGGGGTATGGTGCTTGATTTAGGTCCTGACAGGCAGGATAATTTTGATGGCTATAATAACACAATGTGTGGCACATATTTCAGGCAAGAAGAAACCAAGTTTATTGAAAACGTAATTAAAAACGCTAAAAACGAATATAAGGCAAAAGGCGTAAAAAAACGAATTATAGTTTGCCACGTTGCTTTTACGCAAAAATATTCCTATCCCTTTGACGTGGATACCGATTTAATGTATTACTGGTCAAAACTTTTAAGGGAAAAGATAAAACCGCAGATTTTCTTTTCAGGCCACGATCACGGTACAGAAGTTTATTATAAAGGATGTAAACGTGATAATAAGGGTCAGGCTTGTCCTATAGTTATGGCATCTAATCCCCATTTGAAACTTATGAAAGAAGAAAATATTGATAAGTTTACAGGCGGTTTAATTGTGGTTGATAAAAATACCGTAACCGTAACTTATAACGATAACGAAAATAATATAACCGGCAAGGAAAAATTCAGTTTAAAAACAGGAGAAAAGTTATGAACGAATATATCGGCAACGAAATGCAACTTTATTGTGTTAAAGAAGCGCGATTAATGGGCGGTAAACAAGATGGTATGCGTGTTTTGATGGTTAAAAACGCCAAAGGTCTTGAATTTACCGTATCGTTAGATAGATGCGCAGATATAAGCGAATTAAGTGTTAAAGGCGATAATTTTGCTTTTATATCGCCATGTGGCTATGTTGCACCAACATTTTATGATAATAAAGGCGCAAATTTCTTAAAATCCTTCACAGCAGGATTTTTTACAACCTGTGGATTAAATAACGTAGGCGGTGCGCAAGAAGAATATGGGCTTCACGGCAATATTTCAAACGTACCTTGCGAAAAGTATTGTTATTTTGTTGAAAATGATGAAATCCATATTATCGCAACCATTCGCGATGCAGCATTATTTAACGATAAACTGTTGTTAGAACGGGAAATTATCTGCCCAATTAACGAAAACGCTATTTACTTAAAAGATACAGTTAAAAATATAGGATTTAATAACACACCTGTAATGGTGCTTTATCACTGCAATATGGGATATCCGCTTTTAAGTGAAGATGCTGTATTAAATATTCCATCATCTGACGTTGTTGCCCGCGATGCACACGCACAAACAGGTCTTTCTGTGTGGAATAAAGTTGAAAAACCCCAAAAGGATTATCAGGAAATGTGCTTCTTCCATTCGTTTAATGAAGAAACACCAACAATTTCACTTTATAACAACAAAATAAATAAAGGCGTAGAAATAACTTATAACACAAAAGAGCTTCCATGTTTTACACAGTGGAAAATGATGGGGCAGGGCGAGTACGTTTTAGGTCTTGAACCTGGCACCTGTAACCCTGATGGAAGAGAAGAAATTCTTAAAAAAGGAACCTATGATGAAATAGGAGCAGGTCAAAGCAAAACCTATAATATCAAATTTAAGTTTATCTAAAAAATTTAAAACGGTGATTGATTTTCAATCACCGTTTTTTTCTCTTAAAAAACAAGCTTAATTAAGCCGTTATCCTTACGTGTAAGTTTATATGTTGTAAATTCGTTGTGCTTTTCATAAACTTCAAAATCAGCACCGATACATTCTTTGATTTCTTTATCATTTTTAATGCTGATATAAAAATCTTTTGAGAGTTCAGGTGCGCCCTGCTTATCAACTTCACTTACGTCAACAATGCAAGTGTTATCAACAAAATCAACTTTTGTATGCTTGTTATAAAGTGCCTGCGATGCTGCAAAAGCAATGTCCTTTGCAAGCATATAACCGAATATTTCTTTTTGTCTGTTAAGGAAGTTTGCCCATTTATCAACGTTTTCAAGGTTTTTGCTTGGATCGGTTGATAAGAAGTTTGGCCAGTGTGAGCCTAAAATAACAAAGCCTGCAGGTTGGTCAGGATCTTCTGTATTATAAACTCTATCATTTATCTGTTCAGGCTCAACGTCAATTTCATACCATTCAACCATATCACCGCCACGGGTGTTTAAGAAAACGATACTGTTAAGCATTGTTGTTGAATCGTTTAATTCGTTCCAAAAGTTCTTCCAATATTTAATACCGTACTTTTCTGCTACCGAAGCATATTCTAAAACAGTATCAACGTCTTTATATAAGCTTGCAGGCATAATAAAGGTACGAATCTTTTGGCTGAATCCCCATGAATTATAAATTTTAAAGTAAGCTTCAAGGTGTTCATCTACATATTCAGCAGGAACAGGTTTAACAGGATAGTTTACCTTGCGTTCCTTTGTATCTAATGGAATATCGTAGCTAAAAAACTCTCTTGGGTTACCGTAGTTTTCGCCGTTTACCCAATAGCCGTGCATAAGTCCGTGGAAAGCAAGTTCAATATAATCACTTTTTTCTAATTGCTTAAAACATTTGTTGGCAAGCTCGTAGTCAATTTCACTTGCGCGATCCCAGTTCTCTTCATCCCACGTTGCGTGTTCCATACCGCGAAGTACGTTATCTTTATCCCATTCGCCGATAGTAAAACCGCAAACAATTTTCATGCCTACTTTTTTACCGATTTCGTTCATTACAACGTAATCTTCTAAAACGTGGTTTCTGTTGATGCCTGTACGTGCAGGACGGCTGTCTGCTAATCCGTTTTTACCGTTATGCCATCCAAAGTCATCTACTACTACCTGTAACGCTATGGGAACTCTTACACTGTCTTTCATTTTGTTATTTCTCCTTGTTGATTTTAGTTAATGTAATTTTATTTACGCCAAATCCGATAAAGGAATAGCGTTCTTTGTATTCTTCAGGGAATTCTGTTTCGGTCCAGTCGCCTTCAAATGTAAATGAATCAGGGCAAACGATAGTAAGTTCGTCTTCCTTATGGTGATGTGGCCCAAAAGTATTCCTTAATGAACCGATAAGCTCAAAGCGAATATTGTTTATGCCTTCGTTCAGTTCAATTTCTGCAAAACGGTCAAACATAAGCGTTTTAATAAACTTGTTGTTTACGTAAACGTTTGCTATGCTAAACTGTCCGCCAATATCTATATTGTAAGTGCCTTTTTCAGCCTTAATATCCTTATTTACGTTAATTTTACCTGAAAAGAACGGATAAAGCCCGCTTGTTAAGTCTTTAATATTAGCGGTTTCTTCTTGCTTAACCAAGGTAAAAGGACCGTCGTTAAGCTTTGTGCCCATTTGCCCGTCTGTGTACTCTTTTTTAGCTTTAACGCCAAAAGAACCAACTAAAAACACAGGTTCAATTTCCGTATCAAGTGAAAGGCAATTTCTTAAAGATTCCATAACGTCCTTAAAAAGAACGTCATAAACCTCTTTTGATTGATAGTATTTAAATGAAATAACTATCTCATTGTTGCCAATAACAGCTTCTTTGGAAACAGGTGCAAGTTTAAAGCATCTGTCAATACGCCATTCATCAGTTAAAGTAACTTTTTTGCCGTTAATTGTAATTATAACGTCATCTAACGGTTCAATAAGTAATTTAAGGTCGTTTGGTATATATTCAGCGTTAAAATTGAATTTTAAATAAATTCTGCCTTCTGCCTGTCTTTTAAGTAAAAGTTCATGAATATGTTTAATATAGCGTACAGGTTCGTAGTTTTCACCATCGGTTGAGATAGATGCAAAATCAAGTGCTAAATAGTTTTCAGGAACGTTATTGAACTTAAAGCTGTCAGTTGAAATCTCAACGTGTTCTTCGCTTAATAAAGCAGGCTTAAATTCTAAGGGCTTATTTTCTTCCTTAAAAACAAAACCGCTTGAATCAAAAATATCAAAGGTAATAAAAATACCATCGTCGGTTTTTTTGAAATTAACTGCTTTTTCGGTTAAATCAAGCATATCAATTTCGTTTACTCCGCCACAGTTTTTAATAAACAATGTAACGTTTTTCTTTTCCTGATTTGTTAAATTTGCAACGTAAAAAACTCTGCCTTCCTTAGTGTAGCGGATATTTAAACGTGTTCTTGTTAAATTGGAATCTACAAAGTAAGCATCGCGGTCCTTTAAAATATCTTCAAAGGTAGCAGTAGCCTTTAACCAGGAAAGATCAGCTATTTTACCGTCAATTCTTGTAGGTGCTTCGCCTTCAAGTACAACCTTACCGCCACAGGAAATATATTCCTTTAATAAATCAGCAGTAGTCTTGTCAATAGTTTCACAGTAGGGAACAACAACGTAATCATACTTGCAGGCACCAATAACAAACTTGTTGTTTTCTGTTTTGCCATGGCGCGAAATAATGGATTCATCGCCAAAATGGAACTGTACGCAGTTTTCACCGTACTTATCAAGCATCTGATGGAAGGGATTTTCAATGTGGCTTGCACAGGTATCCCACTCTTCGCGCTTAAAGTATAAATAGAACGAATGCATCGGGTGTAAAATTAAAACGTTTGCATCGTCTTTTCCAAGGCTTAAAGTTGCGCCAAGGTTTTTAAAATAAGTGTTGAAATTAAATAAATAAGAATTCCAAGGCAAATGCTCACTGTAATGTGCAGGATAATCGTATTTTCTTTCACCGCGCTCAGAATATGGATAAAGGTGAGTGCATAAAAGATTAACACCGGAAACAAACTGCCAGTTAAGTATACGCCTTAATTCAACAGGTGAAACTGCCCAACCGCAAACTGCAAAGCTTTCGGTTAAAACTTTTTTCTTGTTTAATTGTGCGGCAACAGAACCTATCTGTTTAGGCGCAAGATCGTTATAAATATTTCGGCTAAGATGGTCTATTCCGGGAACGTGCTCATACTCATAAAAAGGCATAACGCCACCGCAACAACACATCTGAAATGCTAATGAAGTTTCTTCAATAGTGTGGCCTGTTAATTGAACACCGTTTTTATCGCACCATGAATAAATCTGTTTAGCAAAACTTTCAATATATTTTTTATGGCAAAGCGCCCAGTAATCGTAGCGCTTTTCTTTTGCGCCCTCATAATCAACAAAAAGGGCAGGCAAAACCTCAAAAACACTGTAACCGTAGGCTTTTTCAAATTCGGTTAAAAAAGTATCAGACCAGGCGGTAGCATATCTGTAATATTGTGGCTCGTCAGTAAAGAATCCGGGCAAACCCTTGCCAAAATCTTTTTTTAATTCTTTTTTATATTCTTCGTGAGTGGCATCTATGTATTTTTTTACAATGCTCTCATCCATTATATCAACGTAGCTTGCATCTGCTTTTTTATAAATGTTTATAAGTTCATCTTCATTGTTATCTTCAAAAATACGGCAAGGAACGTTATCCTTTAAAGAATAAACAGCAAAAGCATCTTTATCATATTTGCCGATAGAATGTTTTAAAAACTTTACAAAGTTATTTTCGTCTTTTAAAAGTTTTCCGCCTGCAAAACCGCTTGGCCAACCGTTTTCATCATACGCCCAGGCTTCCATTTTTAATTTTTTTGCTTCTTTAACAGAAGCCTTTATGCAATCATACCATTCTTTTGAACAATATTCTGTTTTTAAACCACCGCGGGCGTGCATAAAAAAGCCGTTAAAGCCGATATCTTTCATATTGTGTATCTGCCTTAACAGTTCGTTTTTATCTAATTTGTCATTCCAACTCCAAAAAGGCAAACCGCCAAATTCATTTGAGGCTTTTTTTATCTGTTTGGTAAATTTCATAAGCACCTTTATATATAAATATATTTTTATAAATTATATCATATTAAAAAGCCGTTTGTAAATATTAAAATGTAATTTTTTTATAAAATAAATAATAAGATAAAATGTGATTTTATTTAACAGGAGGCAAAAAATGAAAAAAATAGTTTCTGTAATAATTATATGTTCAATTTTGTTGTTTTCAGGGTGTGAAACAAAGAAAAAAAACAACGCGGTAGGGCAGATAAACGTAACGGTGCTTGATGGTTTCAGCGGTCTGCCGGTTGAACAGGTTAAACTTGTTGTTCCTGAAGGCGAAAAAATTGCATATACGGATTCTTCGGGCAAATGTTCCATTACTGATGTGCCAATATTTTTTGATGAACGTTATCCCATAAAACAAGGTTACGGCACATTTTCTCTTTTAGGATATAAAGATGGTTATAATGATTACGCCCTGTTTTTTGCTCAGCTTAAAGAAGGTGAAACCCGTAATTTCAAAATTTATATGTTTATGGTAGATACACCCTTTTCTTCAGGTACACCCCTTTCAACTATTGAAAGTCCCGATAGTGAGTGGGTTAAAGGAATCCTTGATAATTATAGATAGTAAATATACATTTTTATGAATAATAATACAAAAAGTTTACAATTGAAACATAAAAAATCACTTGACACGTTGTTTTTCAGCAATAAAAATTTACACACGTAAAAGTTATCAACAGCTGTTGATAACTGCTTTTTCATTTGTGGATAAATGCATATATGCAGATAAATCGCGGTTTTAATTGTGGATAACTTTTTGTTAAAAAAGGTAGTTATCCACAATAATATGTAATAACCCCTGATTTTACTGAGTTTTTGGTGTGAATATCTTTTTTTAGGCTATTTATTAAAAAACTATTACACAAAAGGTGTTTTTTGCACTAATTCAGTAAAAAAGTGCAAAAATAATTTATGCATACATTATTCATTATTTTGAATGGAGATTTTTATGTATTTTCGCAAAATAAAAGTGCTTTTAAGCCTGCTTGTTATATTATATATAGTTACCGTTGCAATCAATAAAAATTATGTTGATTACCAAAAACAATGCTTTTCCGATTACCCGTTAAACGATTACGTAATTGTACTAGATGCGGGCCACGGTGGAGACGATGGTGGTGCAATCGGCATTAAAACTAAGGTTCGTGAAAAAGAAATCAATTTAGCCATTACTAAAAAAATAAGCCGTTTGTTTGAAAGTGCAGGTGCTACGGTAGTTCTAACAAGAACTGATGATGGGGCGCTGTGTAAAAACGGCTTTAATAAGATGGAAGATATGAATAACAGGGCAAGAATAATCAAAGAAGCAAGACCGTATATCGTTATAAGTATTCATTGTAACAGTTTTCCGCAAAACAGTCACGTTCATGGGGCGCAGATGTTTTATTATCCTGATTCTCTTACGGGAAAGTATTTGGCACAATCAATACAGGAAAGCATTTCTTTTTATGCAGATGCTGATAATAAACGTGCAATAAAGGAAGCAGATTTTTTTATGCTTCGTAACGGGCAAAGCACCAACGTAATGATTGAATGTGGCTTTTTATCCTGTTTTGAAGAAGAAGTTCTTTTGCAGGATGAAAGCTATCAGGATAAAATTGCGTACAGTGTTTTTGATGGAACAAGCAAATTTATATTGAAAATGCGTACGCCATACAATATATAATTGCTTTTTTTTAATATTTGTAATATAATTATTCTGTATTTTTATATTCAAGGTAATTTTATGCGTAATATTGAAACAAAGGTTATTGAAAATTCTATATATGAACTTTGCACACGCCTTTGTGTGTTTTTGCCTGATGATACGGTTTCTATGCTTGAAAAAGCCTTAGAAAACGAGGTTTCTGAAATCGGTAAAAATAACTTGCAGATTGCATTAAATAATGCAAAAGTGGCAAAGGAAAATTTAATGCCTGTATGCCAGGATACAGGTATGGTTACAGTTTTTGCTGAAATTGGTCAGGACGTTCACTTTGTTGGCGGCAGTTTTGTTGATGCAGTAAATAACGGTGTAAAAAAAGCATACGTTCCTTTTCGTAAAAGCGTTTTAACGCCACTAACACGGGAAAACACAGGGGATAACACTCCTGCGGTTATTCACGTTTTTTTGGTTAAGGGTGATAAAGTAAAATTGACCGTTGCACCCAAAGGATTTGGCAGTGAAAATATGAGTGCTTTAAAAATGTTAAAGCCTTCTGAAAGTATTGAAGGAGTTAAGCGTTTTATTATTGAAACCGTTAAAAATGCAGGCTCAAACCCCTGTCCGCCTGTTATCGTTGGCGTTGGCATCGGCGGTACAATGGAAAAAGCGGCTTTAATGGCTAAACATTCTTTGGCAGTTTCAAAGCGTTCAGAAGATGAAACGATATTTAATCTTGAACAGGAATTATTAGATAAAATAAACGATTTGGGTATCGGCCCACAGGGTATGGGTGGCAAAACCACTTGCCTAAACGTGTTTATTGAAACTTATCCAACTCATATTGCAGGCTTGCCTGTTGCAGTTAATATTCAATGCCATTGCGCAAGGCACGGTGAGGTGGAAATATGATAAAGCTTGAATTTCCCTTAAAAGACAGAAGCATTTTAGAAGCCTTAAATGTAGGGGATCAGGTGCTTTTATCAGGCATTATTTATACAGGCAGAGATGCGGCGCACAAAAAACTGATAGGCTTAATTAATGAAAACAAACCGCTTCCCATAAATTTAAAGGATATTGCAATTTATTATACAGGCCCCTGTCCTAAAAAAGAAGGTATGCCCATTGGCTCTTGCGGACCAACCACAAGTGGCAGAATGGATGCATACGCGCCGCTTTTGCTTGATTTAGGACAAGCAGTTATGATAGGTAAGGGCGAAAGAAATCAAAGTGTTATTGATGCTTGCAAAAAAAATGGCGCAGTTTATCTTGCTGCTGCCGGCGGTGCAGGTGCATTGATGGCAAAATGTGTTACGGAATGTCAGGTAATTGCATTCCCAGAACTTTTATCCGAAGCTATTCATCTTTTAAAAGTTAAAGATATGCCCTTAATAGTTGCCATTGATACCAACGGCAATGATATTTATAAACGTTAAAGGAATGATAACAATAGAAAACTTTGTTTCAAGTGAACTTTTTAAAAAATTCGGTCAGGATGAAAACGCTGTACGTCAGCTTAATCCCTTAATATTAGCTTCTGTTGGTGATGCGGCATATAGCCTTAATATCCGCGCCTATATAGTTGCAACACACGATTTAAGCCCGCACATGCTTCATATTTACAGTGCAAAGCTTGTTTGTGCATCAGCTCAAAGGGAAGCTTATTACTTAATTGAAGGAATGTTAACTGAAACAGAAAAATATATTGCAAAGCGTGGCAGAAATGCTCATCCTGGCACAGTTCCCAAAAACGCAGATATTCACGATTACCGTATTGCAACTGCGTTAGAAGCATTATTTGGCTACCTTTATATTTTAAATAAAAACGATAGAATAAACGAACTTATAAAAGTAATATTGGAGAATAAAAATGAAAAGATTTGATGATAAAAAAACGTATGGTAAATCAAAAAACACAAACTTTAAAAAGCAGGGCGAAAAGCGTTTTGATAAAACTACAAATGAAAAACGTTTTAGTAAACCAATGAATGAAAAACCTGTTAAACGCTTTGAAAACCGCGAAGATCCTGAAAAAGATGAAAATGCAGAAAACATTTTAGAAGGCAGAAATCCTATTCGCGAAGCCTTAAAAGCAGGCAGGCATATTGAAAGGCTTCTTGTTGCACAAGGCGAAATTCAAGGCTCTGTAAAAGAAATCGTATACGATGCAAAGGCAAACGGCGCTATTATTCAGGAGGTTGAACGCACCCGTTTAGATAGAATCAGTATAACAGGCGCACACCAGGGTATAATCGCTTACGTTGCGGTTAAAGAATACGTTTCTATTGAGGATATTTTAGATTATGCTAAAGAAAAGGGCGAAGATCCTTTTATCGTTATTTTAGACGGTATCTGTGATCCCCAGAATTTAGGCGCAATTATCAGAACAAGCGAGTGTGCAGGTGTTCACGGTGTAATCATACCTCAGCGCAGGGCATCAGGTCTTACACCTGTTGTTGCAAAATGCTCAGCAGGTGCTATTGAATATATGCGCGTTGCCCGTGTTACCAATATTTCTCAGGTAATTGAAAAATTAAAGAAAGAAGGCGTTTGGGTTTACGGCGCTTCAATGGAAGGCAAAAACTATTCACGTGTTAATATGACAGGTCCTTGCGCTATAGTTATCGGTAACGAAGGCGAAGGTCTTTCACAGCTTGTTAAACGCTCTTGCGATTGCCTTGTTTCCTTGCCACAACTTGGTAAAATTGATTCCTTAAACGCTTCTGTTGCCGCAGGCATTTTAATTTACGATTGTTTAAGGCAAAAAGGTGATAAAAATTGAAAATAAACGTAACGGATGAACAGCTTGCTTATTTATCCCAAATGGGCGATAAACGTGCATCTGAACTTCTTTTAAATAAATATAAGTTCCTTGTAAAAAGTATCTGCAATAAGTTTTTTATTGCAGGTAGCACCAAGGACGATATTATTCAAGAAGGTATGATAGGGCTTTATCGGGCAATAATGAATTATAAAAGCGAAAAAAACGATAGCTTTTCTGCCTTTGCTTCAATGTGCATTAAAAGGCGTGTGCTTTCAGTAATGAATTCTGCCAACCGCAAAAAGAATATTCCCCTTAATACGTCAGTTTCGTTAAACAAACCTGTTAATGAAGAAGGCAGAACCTTAGGGGAAACCATAGAAGATTTTTCAACAGATCCTGAAAAAATATTTATGGTTTCTGAAAAAATTCAAAATGACAGTAAAAATATTGCCGATGCTCTTTCTAAAAAAGAAAAAAGTATTTTAGTTGAGTTTTTGCAGAATAAATCCTATGATGAGATTGCACAAAAACTTAATATAAGCAGAAAAAGCGTTGATAATGCTATGCAAAGAATACGCTTAAAGGTTTCAAAACTTAATATCAAATAAAAAAATCCCTTATTCGTTTTGAATAAGGGATTTTAATTTTTATTTAATCTTATTTATTAAGATTTGCTTTAAGAGTTTTAAGTTCACCCTGAAGTTCTTCAGGTACTCTGCCAAGCTTATTATAGAATTCGTCAATACCAACGGTTTCTTCTTTCCAAAGCTCAGTATCAACGTTTAAAAGATCCTTAACAGTATCAAGTGTAATGTCAAGACCTTCAATGTTAATATCTTCTGCCTTAGGAACGTAACCGATAGCAGTCTCATTTGCATCCATTGTACCATCACAACGGCCAAGAATCCACATAAGAACACGCATATTATCGCCAAATCCGGGCCAGATGAAATGACCTTCATCATCAGTTCTGAACCAGTTTACGTTAAAGATCTTAGGTGCCTTATCGCCAAGCTTCTTGCCCATGTTAAGCCAATGTGCAAAGTAATCGTTTGCATTGTAGCCAATGAAGGGAAGCATAGCCATAGGATCACGACGAACAACACCAACAGCACCTGCTGCTGCAGCAGTTGTTTCACTAGCCATTGTTGAACCAACAAATACGCCATGCTGCCAATCTCTTGACTGATATACTAATGGAGCAGTCTTTGCTCTGCGTCCGCCAAAGATAATAGCAGAAATCGGAACGCCTGCGCCTGAATTGAATTCAGAAGAAATGCAGGGGCAGTTTTCAGCAGGAGCAGTGAAACGGCTGTTAGGATGAGCAGCGTATGTGGACTTATCCTTCTTATCAAACATAGCAGGAGTCCATTCGTTACCCTTCCAGTCAATAGCGTGTTCAGGCTTTTCGTCTGTCATACCTTCCCACCAAACTGTGTTGTCAGCGGTGTTAAGTGCAACGTTTGTAAAGATTGCATTCTTTGTTGTGCTTGCAAGAGCATTGAAGTTTGAATGTGCGTTTGTTCCGGGTGCAACACCAAAGAAACCATTTTCAGGGTTAATTGCCCAAAGTCTTCCATCAGGACCCTGACGAAGCCAAGCAATATCATCACCTACGCACCAAACCTTATAGCCTTCCTTCTTATATAATTCTGGGGGAATAAGCATAGCAAGGTTTGTTTTACCGCAAGCAGAGGGGAATGCAGCAGCAATATATTTAACTTCACCCTTGGGATTTTCAATACCAAGAATAAGCATATGTTCTGCCATCCAGCCTTCCTTGTTTGCAAGGTAGGAAGCAATACGAAGTGCAAAGCACTTTTTACCTAAAAGAACGTTTCCGCCGTAGCCTGAGTTAATTGACCAAATTGCATTATCTTCAGGGAAATGGCAGATATATCTGTCTTCTTCTGAAAGCTGTGCCTTTGAATGAAGACCCTTAACGAAATCACCATCGCCAAGCTGATCAAGTACGGCTTTACCCATACGTGTCATAATAGCCATTGAAACTACAACGTAAATAGAATCGGTAAGTTCAACACCGATTTTTGAGAATTCTGAACCAACGGGACCCATTGAATAGGGAATAACGTACATTGTACGGCCCTTCATAGAACCATCAAAAAGGCTACCTAATTTAGCGTATGCTTCACTTGGAGCCATCCAGTTGTTTGTGGGACCTGCGCCTTCTTCAGTTGAAGTGCAGATGAATGTGCGCTGCTCAACACGTGCAACGTCATTAAGTGCAGAACGGTGAAGATAGCATCCGGGAAGCTTTTCCTCATTAAGCTTAATGAGTTCGCCTGTTGCAAGAGCTTCTTTACGTAATGCTTCAAGTTGTTCCTGGCTGCCATCAATCCACATAATGTTTTCGGGCTTGGTAAGTGCTGCCATTTCGTCAACCCAGCTTAAAAGCTTGACATTTTTTGTCATTGTTAGTGACCTCCTTAAATATTAACATAATAGCGTAAACCTTTAAAACATTCAAAGGACCGCCAATTTAAATTTTTCAAGAAAAATTATACCTTAAATTCAAATATTTGGCAACTGAATTTATTAAAATTCTTTAATTTAATTATATTTATTTTGCACAAAAATAAAAAAATAAACCCGCAAAACGCGGGTTTTTGATTTAAAAAACAATGTGTGTAACAAATTTATCCAAGCAAACTAAAAATCCTAAAATAAAGGTGTAAATTGCAAAAGGCTTAAATGACTTGTTTTTAATTAAATGAAGCATATATTTAATAGCTAAAAATCCAACGATAAAAGCAGAAACCATGCCTAAAATAATAGATATAGCCGAGATTTTAACAGGTGAATCGTTACCTTTTAAAATAAGCTTTAAAACGTCCCAACAAAAAGCACCTAAAATAGCAGGAATACTCATTAAAAATGAGAACTTTGCCAAAAACTTTCTGTCCATACCAAAGAACACACCGCCTGCAATAGTTGAGCCTGAACGTGAAATACCTGAAATCGTTGCAATACCTTGAACACAACCAACTAATGCAGCGTCCTTTGCAGTAATATCTTCAAGCTTTTTAGTTGCGTAGTTTTTAGATATCATTTCCATAGTGTAAAGCAAGATACCTGTTATCATAAAGCCGTAGCCTAAAAATGCAGAAGAAAATGAATCAGGCAAAAGCGCTTCCAATAAAACTGCAATAATAACGGTAGGAATAGTTGCGGCAATTATCATATACGTTATCTTTTGTTTGGGGTTTTTGATTATCGCCCAGATGTCTTTCCAAAAGATTATAAAAACTGCAACCAACGTACCGATATGTAAGCAAACGTCAAAAAGCCTTGGAACTTCTTCAACACCTAAAATATGTTCAAAAAGCGCAAGGTGTCCGCTTGATGAAATAGGCAAGAATTCTGCAAGCCCCTGAATAATTCCTAAAATAATAGATTTCCACCAGGAAATTTCCATAAAAGCACCTCCAAGTAGTGATACAAAAAGTATACCACAATAAATAAAAAATGTCTAAATAAATTTTTTTGTTTAAAAATATATGTAAATGGGATAAAAAAAAGAACAAACCTGTTGCCATTTTTTTAAAATGTTGTATAATAATAGGGAAAACAATATATAGGAGGATATATTTTATGCAATACTCACATGAAGTTGAAGAAATGATTTGTGTTGCAAAGGGTGCTAAGCACGATCCCGCTCCTATTCCTGAAGAAGGCGCTTGGGTTGCCTCAAAGGAAGTTAAGGATATTTCCGGTCTTACACACGGTATCGGTTGGTGCGCACCTCAGCAGGGCACATGCAAGCTTACACTTAACGTTAAAGAAGGTATCATTCAGGAAGCACTTGTTGAAACAGTTGGCTGTTCAGGTATGACTCACTCTGCAGCTATGGCAGCAGAAGTTCTTCCCGGCAAAACCGTTCTTGAAGCACTTAATACTGACCTTGTATGTGATGCTATCAACGTTGCAATGCGTGAGCTTTTCCTTCAGATCGCTTACGGCAGAACACAGACGGCTTTCTCAGAAGGCGGTCTTCCCATCGGCGCAGGTATGGAGGACTTAGGTAAAGGTCTTCGTTCACAGGTTGGTACAATGTATTCAACCGCTGCAAAGGGCGTAAGATATCTTGAAATGGCAGAAGGCTATATTTTAGAACAGGGTCTTGATGAGAATGGCGAAGTTATCGGTTATAAGTTCGTTCACCTTGGCAAGATGATGGAAGCTATCAAAAAGGGTGTTGATCCTAAAGAAGCTTATGAAAAGAATATCGGCACATACGGTCGTTTTGCTGAAGCAAAGACTGTAATTGATCCAAGAAAGAAATAAGGAGGACGAAGAATATGGCAAATTTTGAAAGTTATTCAAGAAGAATTGATCAGATCAACGTTGTCCTTAAAGAATATGGATTTAAGGATCTTGACGAAGCAAGGGATTTCGCTCTTTCAAAGGGTGTAGATGCTGAAACTATCGTTAGGGAAACACAGCCCATCGCTTTTGAAAACGCATGCTGGGCATACACCTTAGGTGCTGCTCTTGCACTTAAAAAAGGTTGCAAAACCGCTGCTGAAGCTGCAAAGGAAATCGGTGTAGCTCTTCAGGCTTTCTGTATCCCCGGTTCAGTTGCTGACCAGAGAAAAGTTGGCTTAGGTCACGGTAACCTTGCATCAATGCTTTTATCAGAAGAAACTGAGTGCTTCTGCTTCCTTGCAGGTCACGAAAGCTTCGCTGCTGCTGAAGGCGCAATTAAGATTGCTCTTAATGCAAACAAGGTTCGTAAGAACCCCCTTCGCGTTATCCTTAACGGCTTAGGTAAGGATGCCGCTTATATCATTTCACGTATCAACGGCTTTACTTACGTTGAAACCAAGTACGATTATTATACCGGTGAACTTGAAACTGTTTATGAAAAGGCTTTCTCAACAGGCGATAGAGCAAAGGTTAAGTGCTATGGCGCAAATGATGTTTCTGAAGGCGTTGCTATTATGAGAAAAGAAAACGTTGGTGTTTCCATTACCGGTAACTCAACTAACCCCACCCGCTTCCAGCACCCCGTTGCAGGAACATACAAAAAGTGGGCTATTGAAAACGGCGTAAAATATTTCTCAGTTGCTTCAGGCGGTGGCACGGGCAGAACACTTCACCCCGATAATGCTGCTGCAGGTCCCGCAACTTATGGTATGACAGATACTATGGGTCGTATGCACGGTGATGCTCAGTTTGCAGGTTCATCTTCAGTTCCTGCTCACGTTGAGATGATGGGTCTTATCGGCGCAGGTAACAACCCAATGGTTGGTATGTCCGTTGCAGTTGCAGTTGCTTGCGAAGTTGCAATGAAGGGCTAATTAACTATAGCAGATTTTATTTTAAAAGCACTCGTTTTTTCGAGTGCTTTTGTTTTTATTGACATTCGGGTAATATAGATTTATAATGAATTGTACTGAATTTTCAGGAGGTGTTTTGGTGAAAAAGTTGGTTGCAGTTTTAACTCTGTTCTGTATTTTGATTGCTTTTGTGGCGTGCCAAGGGGCACAAACAGAAGATAATGCTGAAAATAATGCAAGTGTTTCAACACCTACTGCAAGTACCGTTAAGAAGGAAGTGGTAGTTTCTACTGATAGCTTTCCTGAAAACACGGTTATTCAGGTTGAGAAAGTTAAAGACGTTGCAAAGGTTGAAAACATAATTACAACGGCAAAAATTGTAGAGGTTTATGATATAAATGCCACGCTGAATAGCGAAAAGATTCAGCCTGACGGTAAGGTTGAGGTTTCTTTTCCTATACCTGCGGGGTATGATTCAAATAAGCATATAATTGAAGTTTATTATATTTCTGACGACGGTAAAAGTGAGAAAATTGATGCTACAGTTGCGCAGGAAGCAGTTGTTGCAAAATTAGAGCATTTTAGCGTTTATGCGGTGGTAATTACCGAAAAACCCGCCTTTAATTTGGCTGTTGATGCTGATTATGCCGTTGTTGATGGTAAAAAGGCATTGGTTTCAAATAATAATCTGAAAATTACTTTTAATTCCGGAGATACCTGGAGAAGCTTTGCCGAGAAAAACAAAGACGCAGGCTTTTTGATTGATAAAGATTTCTACGGAAAAAAGGATATAGTTTATTACGTTCATAATGGAACACGATACCAGATTGTGTTTGCTATTGGACTTACAGAAGTAAAACCTGATGACGAAATAGACGTTAGCGAGTATGCTTGCCAAACACCCCATAGAGAAACCCTTCAGGGACAATGGTTTTATAATGTGGAAAACGGACCATTTTATCGTGAAGATGGAAGTTTAGATTGGTTTGATAGGCAAGGCAAAACTATCATTGTTGATATTCACGAAAAAACGTACGTTGTAAAACATATAAAACTTAAAAAACTTACTGCTAACAGTTATACAATAGACGAACAAATTATTGCTTCGGGAAAATACACAAGTTCTGACGGGGATAATCTTGGATCAACGCTGACCTTTGATAACGGATACGTAATTGAAACAACCAGAAGTGATTCTTATGTTGCTACTCTTTTTATAGACGGAAAAAGCATTACCATAAAAACGGAAAATCTTTGTAGATTTTATGAGTTTGGGTAATAATGGTATGTCCGTTGCAGTTGCGCGGATCGTTACAAAAAAGGGTTAATTAATTTTATAAACAAAACAGACGCATCAGTTTTGATGCGTCTTTTTTTATACCGTTGATATATCCTGATAGTTTACTATTGACACGGCTATTGTTTAGTGTTATATTCAGTTGTAAAGAAGGTGTGATAGATGGTAAGAAACGTATCGGTTTTAAAATACGGATATAAATTTAAAAAATTTGATATTGGTAATGCGGATTTATCTGCTGTTAACGTTGATTATAACGATAATAAATGGGAAACCGTACGTGTTCCGCACGATTGGGCAATAACAGGCGTGTTTGATGAAAATAACGATCCCCGTGAACGTCACTGGCAGTGGAGTAACGGCGTAGCGGTTATTATGTACACGGGAACAACAGGCGGATTGCCCGCAGTTGGAGAAGGCATCTACCGTTTATGGATTGACGCGCCTATGGAAGCAAAAGATAAAAATATAACCCTTGAATTTGATGGTGTAATGTGGCAGAGCACAGTTTATTGCAACGGCAAAAAGGCAGGTGGATGCCACTTTGGATATAAATCTTTTGAGGTTGATATTACCGATTGCGTTAAAATTGGCGAGAAGAATTTAATCGCGGTACACGTTGTTCTTGAAGCACACAGCGGTCGATGGTATTCAGGCGCAGGTATTTACAGAAATGTTCGTATCGTATATAAAAACAAAAAGCATATTTTATATGACGGCGTTTGGTTAAAGCAACTTGAAGTTAGTAAGGAAAACGCAATTTTTGAAGCAAATATAGAAACTAACTGTACTGAAATTTACAAAAAAACCGTAACTGTTTTTGATAAATACGGTAATTTTGTTTGCGAAAAAGATTTTTTTGAAAAAAACGGACTGTTAAATATTCCTAATCCTGAACTTTGGGATATAACAAACCCTGTTCTTTATACTGCAAAAATTACTCTTTTTGATAAAAACGGATGCGTTATAGATGAGGAAACAGTTAAATTTGGCATTCGTATTTCTAAGTTTACAAACGAAGGTTATTTCCTTAACGGAAGAAAACTAAAAATTAAAGGTGTATGCATGCACCACGATTTAGGTTCGCTTGGCGCAGCACTAAACGTTTCTGCACTTAAAAGGCAGTTAAAAATCCTTAAAGAAATGGGTGTAAATTCAATCAGAACAAGCCATAATCCGCCGGCTTCTGAATTGCTTGATTTGTGCGATCAGTACGGCATACTTGTTCTTGATGAGTTTTTTGACGAGTGGGAAGAACCAAAGGTTAAAAACGGATACGCTAAATATTTTAAGGATAACGTTGAAAAAGATATTGCCGATATAGTAAAACGTGATAGAAATCACCCTTGCGTAATTATGTGGTCAATAGGCAATGAAATAGGGGAACAAGCTTTGCCTGAAGGTTGGCGTGTAGCAAAACGCCTTACAGAAATAACAAAATCCATAGACCCTACAAGAGAAGTTACCGTAGGCCTTAATAATCATATTAAGGCACTTGAAAATAATCTTGTTCAGTATGTTGACGTTGTTGGTCTTAATTATAAACCGCATTGTTACAAGGAATGGCACGAAAAATACCCCGATATGATAATTTTAGGTTCTGAAACAGATTCCTGTGTGTCAACGCGTGACGTGTATCATTTCCCTGCCGAAATTGATATGCCTGCCACGCAATACGATGATCTTGCGGTTTCGGCATACGAGTTAACCGCGCAATCTTGGGCGTACTATTCTGAAAGGGAAATTGCCGCGCAGGAAGATTGCCCGTTTGTTGCAGGTGAATATATATGGTCGGGCTTTGATTATCTTGGCGAACCAACACCGTATCTGAATAAATGGCCGTCAAGAAGCTCGTACTTTGGTGTTGTTGACCTTGCAGGTTTACCTAAAAACCGATATTATCTTTATAAATCTGTTTGGAGCAATGAAAAAGTTCTTCACGTGTTCCCACATTGGACGTGGCACGGTAAAGAAGGTGAAAACGTTCCGGTTCACGTTTTTACAAATCTTCCTAAAGCGGAATTGTTTGTAAATGGCGAATCGCAGGGAATACGTACCCACGAAAGCACTAACGAAATTGACCGCTTCCGTATGCGTTGGGATAACGTAATTTATCAATCGGGTGAGATTAAGGTTGTAGCCTATGATTCAGAAAATAATGCCGTTATGGAAAAAACGGTAAAAACAGCAGGCGAACCGCATCATATAGAACTTGAATGCGATCGCAATATAATTCTTTCTGATGGCGATGATTTATGTTATATTACGGCAACTATCGTTGATAAAGAGGGAATACCGTGTATGCGCGATCAACGCCTTACCTTTAGCGTAACGGATAACGTTGAATTTTTAACCACCGATGCAGGTGATCAACGTGAAACCGAATCTTTTTACCGCCCTGATAAAATGACTCTTGGTTCAAAACTTGTTGCCTGTGTCCGTTCGATAAAAGGCGTTAAAGGAAAGGCCACCGTAACGTGCGTGGGAGACGGTTTAAATAGTGGAAGTATTACAATTACAGTAGAATAAAAAACAAGACACATCAATGTTGATGTGTCTGTTTTTTTATATACTGCATAGGTGTAAGATCAAAGTATTTTTTAAAATTACGTATTAAACTACCCGCATCCGAAAACCCGCATAATTCGGCGGTTTCACTTTCGCTTTTACCTTCATTTAAAAGAGTAACGGCTTTTTTTATTCTTGTTGCAATTATATAATCGTTTAAGGTACTTCCTGTATGTTTTTTAAAGCTGGTCATTAAAGTTGTTCTGCCGATAAAAAGTTTTTTTGATAAAGAATCAGCGGTAATTTTTTCATTATAATAGTTTTCAATATAAGAAAGCGCTTTAATAATGTAAGGCGGAACAAATGAAGTGTTAAATTGTTCCTGACCGTTAATCTCAAATAAAAACGATAGTAAATATAAGGTAAGCAACTTTTGCCTTAAAGTACTCTTCTCTTTTTCTATTAAAAGAATAGTGCTTTTAATAAATTCAAGTTGATGAGTATCTATTTTTAAAATATTTCCGCTTTCGCCAAAAACTTTTTCAAAGCGCTTAAAATCAGTAAAATAATCCTGTAAAAAATCCTTGGTAAATAATAGATATAATCTACTGTATAAAGTATCGGGATTACATGTTATAAAATGGGGAGTTTGGGGACGTGTAAGAACAAGCCTTGGCTCATTTGTTTCTTCGCTTAAAGAAGATAATATTATTTTTACGTTGCCTGTTAAGATAAGGTTGATTTCATAAAATTCGTGCTTATGAAAGTCAGAAATAGACGTATAATAGCTTTCCTTATGATTAACGTAAACTTTATCCCAATTTGTCTTAAATGATAAATCAAAAGCAGTTTTCATATTTTCACCTTCTTAATTCAGTATAACATAAAATTGAATGATTTTCAAATTATTTTATAAAAAACAGTAAAATATTTCAATATATTGAACGATTTGCGAATATATTGGTACGATAAACCATTGTAATGTTCAATTGAAAGTTT
>JAZRTX010000001.1:0-53804 GCA_045652205.1 Clostridia bacterium | reverse complement strand
GCCTTGAACTTCTTGCCATTAGGAATACCGCCACCGATTTCATCAATGATATGACGAAGGGTTGTACCCATTGCAATTTCAACAAGACCGGTGTGAGCGATTTTACCACCAAGAGCGAATACCTTTGTACCCTTTGACTTTTCGGTACCCATAGAAGAGAACCAATCAGCACCCCTAAGGATGATTTGAGGAATGTTAGCAAAGGTTTCAACGTTGTTTTCAACGGTGGGCTTGCCGAAAAGACCCTTAACTGCAGGATAAGGAGGACGGGGTCTGGGTTCACCACGGTTACCTTCGATAGAGGTCATAAGAGCAGTTTCTTCACCGCAAACGAATGCGCCTGCACCAAGACGGATTGAAAGGTCAAAATCAAAGCCTGAACCAAAGATATTTTTACCTAATAAGCCGTATTCCTTAGCCTGATCAATAGCGATCTGTAAACGCTTAACTGCGATAGGATATTCAGCACGAACGTAAACGTAACCGATTGATGCGCCGATTGCATAACCTGCAATAGCCATAGCTTCAATTAAGCAGTGGGGGTCGCCTTCAAGAACGGAACGGTCCATGAATGCACCCGGATCGCCTTCGTCAGCGTTACAAACAACGTATTTCTGATCTGCCTTGTTAGGTGCGCAAAGTGCCCATTTTCTACCTGTTGGGAAGCCGCCGCCACCACGACCGCGAAGACCTGAATCTGAAATAACCTGAATAACGTCTTCGGGCTTCATTTCAGTTAAAACCTTACCTAATGCGGCATAACCGTCCATAGCGATATATTCTTCAATATTTTCAGGGTCAATAACACCGCAGTTACGAAGAACGATTCTCTTTTGTGTTTTATAGAAGGCTGTATCGTTAAGTGAAACGTCTTTAACGTCAACGTTTTCTTCGCCTGTTTCTGCATAAACAAGGCGTTCAACAACTCTACCTTTAAGAAGATGTTCTTCAACGATTTCCTTAACGTCTTCAGGTGTTACCTGTGAATAGAAGGTACCTTCGGGATAGATGATAACAACAGGGCCTAAAGCGCAAAGACCGAAGCAACCTGTCTGAACGATTTTAACTTCTTCTAAAATTCCGTTAGCAGCAAGGTTTTCTTCAAAAGCCTGTTGAATCTTAACGCTTCCTGAAGATGTACAACCGGTACCGCCACAGATAAGTACATGTGAACGAATCATTTTATTTAACCTCCGATTTTATCACTGATTAGCCGCAATGGTATATTCCTGAATAACCTTGCCGCCTTTAAGGTGCTTTTCAACAACCTCTTTTGCTTTTTCAGAGGTCATTTTTACATAAGTAACTTTTTCCTTGCCTGCTTCAAAAATTTCAACAACAGGCTCAAACTGGCAGATACCGATGCAGCCTGTTTGTGAAACGGCTACGGTTTCAGCCAATCCTTTGTTGTTCACTTCTTCAACAAAGGTGTTAAGTACGGGTCTTGCGCCTGCGGCGATACCACAGGTTGCCATACCAACAACAACGCGCACACTGTTGGTGCCTTCGCGAAGAACTACCTTGTCCTTCATTCTGTCCTTGATTGCTTGCAGTTCAGCTAATGATTTCATTTTGTTCTCCCTTTCCTATGCATTATAAATAATAATTAATTAAAATTTTCATACTGCTCACGCAGGTATTCACTAATCCATTTAATAACTTCATACTCGTTTAGTGGAACGTCGCCTAAAACCTGACGAAGCTCACGAGTATCAAGTTTAACTTCCTTTTCGTTTTTTATATGCTTAAAAAGAAAGTCAGTTTCAGGGTGGCCCTGAATTAAGGTTACCATTGTAGAAATAATATCACCTAAGGGCGCACAGTCAATATGGTCTTTATAAAAAAGTGCTTCAACTGTTGTTCCGTGATTTTCACCTTGCTTAGATTCTATTTTAAGATTTCCACCCGTTTGTTCTGCCGCCATTTTTAATAAGGGCAAGCCTAAACCAACTTTTCTTGTGGTGCGGGTTGTGTAAAAAGGATTTGTAACGCTTTCTACGATTTCCTTTGGCATTCCCGTACCGTCATCTTTTATGGTTAAAAGCAGGGTGTTATCTTTTTCTAAAACGGTAATTTGGGTTAATGTGGCTTTGGCTTTTACGGAATTTTCGGTAATATCTAAAATATTAAGTGAAAGTTCTTTCAATTTTTATTCTCCTTTAAGCCATTGGATAAGCCTTTTTCTGACTAACGCGCTTGAATAAGGTTCGTCATTTAGCATAACGAAGGCTTCCTTATCCTTTATATCTGTAAGATAGTGGGCATCACTGCTTACAATATAGCGTTTATCTTTTAAATTATATTTTTCAATATATTCCTTTGCATTTTTTTGTTCGCGCAGTTCAAAGCAGGAAAAATACGGTGTTTCAGGAAACGTACCTAAAACGCTTATTATGCCGTTTGACTGCCTGTCTATATGCGCAGGATACGATACGCCGTTAAAGGCTTTAACCATACTTGGCACGTCTTCTAACGAAATATTTGTGGCTATTGGAAGAAAATGTTCTTCTTCACCAATAATATTATCATCGCCATCCATTATGTACTGATTGCCAAATACTTTTATATCGTTTTTTATTTTTATTCTTTTTTTATCAACCTCGCGGTCAAATTCCAACGCGGCTTCTAAACTATCAAAAAGGCATACTGCGTGAATATCTTCACTTGTGGTCAGTTCCATTCCTGCGACCGCAATTAATCCGTGCTTTTTAGCCGCAGTAAAAAATGCAGGGCAGTTTTTACAGGTATTATGGTCAGTAAGCGCCACAATGTTAAGACCTGAAAGCAAAGCCATTCCTACAATATTATTTGGTGTGTTATCCTCGTCACCGCAAGGTGAAAGGCAGGAGTGTATATGCAGATCGTAATAATACTTGTTCATTATATAACCGTTGCAAGATATTTTGCTACTTCATACGCGCTTTGAGGTGTTGAAAGAATATTTATTCCCTTTTCCTTTGCCGCTTTAATGGTAGAATCATCTAAAATAACGTCTTCTGCTAAAATAACACACGCAGTATCTGATAATGATGCTACTGCAACCACGTTGATGTTGGACATTATCGTTATCCACGCATCATCTTCCTGCGCCTTACCCATAACCCAGCTTAAAAGATCGCCGATATAAACGTTTTTAATCTCTCTTTCAGGGTCGGGCAAACTAACAGGAGTGAAGCCCTGATGCAAGGCTAACTGTTTAACAGTCATTTTCTTTACCTTTTTCAGCCTTTTGCGCCCAGCTTTTTGCAATTAAGCAATCTTCGGGGCAGGCAGTTTTTTTAACAACGTCCTCAGCAAAGGCGCGGCAGGTGGGCGCACCACAGGAACCGCAATCTATACCGGGAAGTGTTTCTTTAAATCTTTGTATATCAGCCATCATCCGCATACTTTCAGCCATTGAACTGCTTAAACGGGATATAGGCCTGTATTCAGGAAGATCATTAAATAAATAATCTTCGGGTATATAACCCTTTTGTCCATCAATAAAGTTTTGTGAAACAGGCAGGTATCTGCGCAACGTTTGCATCCTTGCTTTTGCAACGAATGGATTTTGTATTGTTAAAACACCGCCTACGCAACCGCCGATACAAGCATTAAGCTCAATAAATTCTAACGGCGGAACGTTACCGTTTTCAATCTGGTCAAGCACGCGGTTTACGTTATCAATACCGTCAACTGCAAGGTAATCTTCATTGAATATTGCCGTTGCTTCACCACCTGAAGAAGCCCAACCGATGCCAAGCATACCCGACTGGGACAAGGTTTCAATATTATCATCCATCTTCATTGTGCTTATTAACTGAAAATAAATATCGCTGATAGCAATAACAACGTCAACCTGACTATTATAGCTTGCAAAACCGTTTTTAACGTAGCTTGCTTTTGCAGGGCAAGGTGAAATAAAGCACACGCCTATTTCTTCATCCTTTAATTCGGGATTTTTTTCTTTTGCTTCCTTTCTTGCTAACTTTGCAGCAACCTCCATTGGTGGAAGCATATGTATGATATTATCGTTTAATGAAGGAAATCTTAAACCGATAAGCCTTACTACCGCAGGGCAGGCAGAACTTATTACAGGCTTTTTAACGCCATCGGTTTTTAAATACATTCTGGTGTATGCTGAAACAAGTTCAGCGGCTTTTGAAACTTCAAACACCTGATCAAAGCCAAGCTTCTTTAATCCGTTTAAAACGTAGTCAACGTCATCAAGATTATCAAACTGACCGTAAAGTGATGGTGCAGGCAAAGCTATTTTCCACTTAAACCTGTCCATATCGGCCAGAGTTGAGCATACTGCCTTTTTAGCCTTATGGGGACAAACGCGGATACATTCACCACAGTCAATGCATCGTGCATCCATGATAACTGCATGACCATCCTTAATACGAATAGCTTCCGTAGGGCAGTGCTTTATGCACGTAGTACAGCCTTTGCACTTATCTTTCTCAAGTTGTACAGAGTGTTCATATAATTTCATTTATACCTTCACCTACTGTAAAAATACCTTCATTGTGATAGTTGTGCCAACGCCTACCTCTGAAGAAATATTCATTTCATCAGAATATCTTTTCATATTAGGTAATCCCATACCTGCGCCAAAGCCTAAGGAACGGATAGAATCAGGGGCTGTTGAATAGCCTTCCTGCATAGCCTGTTCAATGTTTTTGATACCGGGACCCTTATCTTCTAAAATAATGGTAACTGCGGTTTCATCAACCTGAACCTGTGCCTTGCCGCCGCCTGCATGGATAACCATATTGATTTCGCCTTCATACATTGCGATTGAAACACGGCGTATGGTTTCGGGGGTAAGCCCTAACTGACGAAGATTCTTTTTAATCTGTACCGATGCCTGACCGGCTGAAGTAAAATCGTTGCCGTCAACATCAAAATTAAAAATTAAAGGTTCACTCATTGTTTCACCTTATTGCTTGTTAAGCCGTTAGAATATAAAATTCCACAGGCTTCGTAAAGGCGTTTATCTGTTCTTAAAATGACTATGCCACTTTCTTTTGCAAGGGCAATCATTTCTTCAGTTGGTTCTTTTGAACGAACAAACACAACGCAAACCATATCCATCATAATTGCAGTTCTGATAACCTGTGGGTTTACAAGCCCTGTTAAAAGCACTGCCTGATCCTTTACGTATGCAAGCACGTCACTCATCAGATCACAACCGCAAGCAGAATATACGTGCCGACCTAAAGAATCTTCTGAACATAAAACTTCGGCATCTATTAGCTCTTTTATTGTACTGATCTTCATATTTTTAATTCCTTAAATTAGTATTTTGCTAAAATATCCTTAACTTGACTGGGAAGAAGTTTACCGTAAACATCTTCATTTATAGTCATAACAGGTGCAAGACCGCAGCAACCAAGGCAGCGTGTATCCTGAATTGAGAATTTGCCGTCAGGTGTTGTCTGACCTGCGTTAATTCCAAGGTAATCCTTAACCTCGTCTAAAATTGCGGCAGCGCCCTTAACGTAGCATGCAGTACCCTGGCATACAGCTACAACGTAATCGCCTTTTGGTTCAAGTGTAAACTGTGCATAGAAGGTTGCAATACCGTAAAGTTCTGCAACAGGAACGCCTGTTTTTTGGGAAATGAATTCCTGAACTTCAAGTGAAACGCAGCCTAAAAGCTTTTGTGCCTGCTGCATAATGGGCATCATTTTACCCTGATCGTCTTTTACTTCTTCAATAAACTTTGCAAGTTCATCAAAGGCAGCCTGCTTTTGTTCCTTTGTTAAAGCCATTTTTTGAGTCCTCCTAATAAGATTTAATATAACTTTACGCTTAAAAGTAAGCATATTCGCGTACGGTAGTATTATAACACATTATTATTATAATTGCACGAACTTTTTTATAAAAAACGCTAAATTTCCTTAAATTTCAATTTGTTCTTTTGTATTATGTTTGTTTAAGTTGGTTGTTGTTTGTTTTAATGAAAAAATGTGGGATTTGGGCATAAAAAAAGACCTGCAAAAGCAGGTCAGGTTTTATTTTAATTTCGTAAAAAGCCTTTTAGCGTTTTGGGTGGTTATATCGGCAACTTCTTCAGGCGTCATATTCCACAGCATCGCAATATGTTCAATGATATAAATTATGTTGGTTGAATCGTTTCTTTTTGAACGGTTTGGCACAGGCGCTAAATAGGGGCTGTCGGTTTCTAAAACGATTCTATCCTTTGGAATGTACTTTAAATTTTCTTGTGCGCGGACAGAATTTTTAAAGGTACAAACACCACCAAAAGAAAAATATAAGCCTTGGTCCAAACAGATTTTTGCGCTTTCGTTGCTTTCGGAAAAACAATGCATTAAGCCATTAGTAACCTGTTCGCTTTTTATAATTTCAAGCATATCACCTATTGCTTCACGGCTGTGGATTACAATAGGAAGATTATATTCTTTTGCAAAGTGAATTTGCTTTATAAAGGTGTTTTTTTGCACGCTTTTTTCGGGGTTTTCCGCCCAGTAATAATCAAGCCCCGCTTCACCTACTGCAACGCATTTTTCGTGCTGCCACAAATCCTTTAAAATATTGATTTCTGTTTCAGAAAACTTATCCGCATTACAAGGGTGCACACCTGCACAGAAATACATATGTTCGTATTTTTCTGCAATTTCCTTTGTTATTATACTTTCTTTTGCACTACAGCCTGCTGATATAGCATAAAGCACGTTTTTAAAAGGAAGGGATGAAATTACTTCATCCCTATCTTCGTTAAAACGGTCGTCTTCGTAGTGACAATGCACGTCAATAAACTGCATTATCTTATTTCACATCCTGCATCAAAATCTTTTTCGGGTTTAACAAGCGAAAGCTCGCCTTTTTCGTTTTCAGCGCAAAGAATCATACCTTCGGATAAAACTCCGCGAAGCTTTGCAGGCTTAAGGTTTGCAACCAACGTTACGGTTTTACCAACCATTTCTTCAGGTGAATAATGCTTTGCAATACCTGAAACAACGGTTCTTTCGCGAGTACCGTCAAAAAGAGTCATAACTAAAAGCTTATCAGAATTTTCTAACTTTTTAGCAGTTAAAACCTTTGCAGAAACAAGTTTTACGGAAGCAAACTGATCAATTGTGATAAGTTCTTCCTTTTCCTTTTCTTCCTGCTCTTTTTTAATTCTTTCGGCTTCTTCTTTTGCCTTTTTTTCTTCTTCCTGAGCCTTAAATTCAGCTTCAATATCAATTCTTGGGAAAAGAACCTCAGGCTTTGTTATCTTGCTTCCTGCTTTGATTTGACCAAATTTTTGAACAGAATCAAAGGTTGTAAGGCTTTCTGCGATGCCTAACGCTTTTTGAATCTTTGCAGGGGATTTAGTCATAACGGGTGCAATAAGAACGCTGATAATGCGCACACATTCTGCTAAATTATACATTACTGTGCCAAGGCGGTCCTTTTTGCTTTCGTCTTTAGCTAATGCCCAGGGCATAGTTTCATCAATATATTTATTACAGCGGGAAACAAGTTTCCAGATTTCAACTAGTGCAGAAGAAAGCTGTAATTCATCCATCTTTTTACTAAATTCGTTATAGGTGTTTTCCGCTAATGCGATCAACTCGTTATCAGGATCTTCATTAACTTTACTTTCAGGAAGCACACCGCCAAAGTATTTTTCAATCATAGCGCAGGTTCTTGAAACAAGGTTACCTAAATCGTTGGCAAGATCTGAATTTATTCTGCCAAAGAGCGCTTCGTTGGTAAAGTTACCGTCAGAACCAAAGGGCATTTCTCTCATTAAGAAATAACGGATAGAATCCACGCCGTACTTATTGCAAAGCACAACGGGATCAACAACGTTGCCCCTTGATTTGCTCATTTTTTCACCGCCGAAAACAAGCCAACCGTGGCCAAACACCTGCTTGGGAAGTGGCAAATCAAGTGCCATAAGCATTGCAGGCCAGATAATCGTATGGAAACGGATAATTTCCTTACCTACAAGATGCACGTCGCAAGGCCAATACTTATCCATCAATTCGTGATTATCGGTAGTATAGCCAAGTTTTGTAATGTAGTTAGAAAGCGCGTCAATCCAAACGTAAACAACGTGCTTTTCATCAAAGGTAACGGGAATACCCCATTTAATGCTTGTTCTTGAAACGCAAAGGTCTTCTAAACCTGGCTTTAAGAAATTGTTTATCATTTCTTTTGCGCGGCTTGGTGGCTGAATAAAATCAGGGTGGCTTTCAATGTATTCAATAAGCCTGTCCTGATACTTTGAAAGCTTAAAGAAATAGCTTTCTTCCCTTGTTTTTTCTACTTCTCTGCCACAATCGGGGCATTTGCCATCTTTAAGCTGAGTTTCAGTAAAAAAGCTTTCACAAGGCGTGCAGTACCAACCTTCATATTCTGATTTATAAATATCCCCTTGATCGTAAAGCTTTTTAAATATCTTTTGCACCGCTTCAACGTGGTAATCGTCAGTTGTACGGATAAAGCCATCGTACTGAACGTCCATAAGTTCCCAAAGTTTTTTTACCCCTGCAACAATATGGTCAACGTACTCTTGTGGTGTTTTGCCTGCTTCCTTGGCTTTACGTTCAATTTTCTGACCGTGCTCGTCGGTGCCTGTTAAAAAATATACGTCATAACCCTGCATACGCTTAAAGCGGGCAATAGTATCTGCCGCAACTGAACAATAGCTGTGGCCGATATGAAGATTATCACTTGGATAATATATGGGTGTTGAAATATAATAGGGTTTTTTCATATTTTTTATCTCACTTTCTGTAAAATTCGTCTAATCCGCCTGTTGCAAAGGCGTTTAAATCTATATCTGATATTTTGCCCTGCATTAACGTATAAAATGCCGCAGAGCCTATCATCGCGCCGTTATCTGTGCAAAGCACAGGGCTTGGAAAATATAATTGAATATCGTTTTCGTTGCACATTCGTTTAATATCTTCACGCAAACGGGAATTTGATGCAACACCGCCTGCAAGTACTATCTTTTGATATCCTTGTTCCTTTGCCGCCTTTATTGCTTTTTGCGTAAGCATTCTTACAACGCTTTTTTGAAAGCTTGCGGCAATATCTGCTTTTGGAATTTCTTGGCCCTTTTGTTCCATATTATGAACAAGGTTTACAACCGCAGTTTTTACACCTGAAAATGAAAAATCATAAGTATCTTCCTTTTCTAAATGGGTGGTAAAATTATAGGCTTCATCGTTGCCTTCCTTGGCTAAAGCATCAATTTTTACACCGCCCGGGTAACCTAACCCAAGCACGCGGGCAACCTTATCAAAGGCTTCGCCTACCGCATCATCGCGGGTTGCACCAAGAAGCGTAAAATCACAGTAATCGCTTACCTTTAATATATGAGAATGTCCCCCCGAAACCGCCAGTGCGATAAAGGGTGGTTTTAAATCCTGATGCTCTAAAAAGTTAGCGCATATATGCCCCTGAATATGATGCACGCCAATCAAAACTTTCTTTTTACTAAAGGCTAACGCTTTTGCATAATTAACGCCTGTTAACAGCGCACCGATTAAACCGGGACCTTGTGTTACCGCAATAGCATCAATATCATCTAAGGTCATATTTGCCTGCTTTAACGCTTCTTCGGTAACGCTTGTTAGCGCTAACGTATGATTTCTTGAAGCAATTTCAGGCACTACACCGCCGTAAAGAGTATGAATTGGTATCTGCGTTGAAATAACGTTAGAAAGAATTTCTCTGCCATCTTTAATTACCGCAACGCTTGTTTCATCACAAGAGGTTTCAATGGCTAAAATAACCGCGCTTTTTTGTTTTATTAACTTTTTTGCATTTTCTTTTGCAATATCAAAATACATATTATTGGTATAAATAATCCTCGTTTTCGTCTTTATTATTACTTTTTGAAAGTTTGGTTAAAACATAGGATATAAACAAAGGCAGAAGCATTGTAAAATCAAAAAATCTTATACCGCCTTTTGCAAAATCTTCCATAAACTGCTTACCTAAAACAATACCCGTTGTGCTTGATTTGGGAAGTTCTAAAACAAGTGAAAATCCCCAATCACTTGGCACTTTCATTGCAATCACGTTAATTATAACACTAATAATTATTGCCGTAATAAAAGCGTAAAAACCAATGCCCTGAAGCGAAGCACGCTTTTCTTTAACAAACACCATAACGGCAGGCAAACAAGCTAAAACGCAAAATGCAACTGCAATTATTTTTTGCCAGATATTTATTGTACCTAAATTATAAAGCGCCTGTCTTTCTTCAAAAGAAACAATATCGGCTTCATATCCTACTTTTTTTGCAACCTGCTCATTTGTAAGCATTTCTTTATAGGTGAAAACGGATTCTAAGGTATATTCTAAATCCTGAACTTCAACATTTAACTCAACGCTTAGGTTATCCCCCGTTTCGCCTAAGATAACAACACCTAATAAATTAGTTGTATTGAACTCAATATTACTTATATCTTCAATATCCGTTGCTATTAAAGCACCTTGTTTATTATAAAAATACTTTTTTATCGTGTATTCGTAAGTTTTACCGCTATTATCTTTAACAGAAACGTTTGTTACGTTTAAAACAGTATCCTGTGGCTTTGCGTCTTCGCCAATTGGATTAAAGGCAAACTGAAAACGCATAGCATCTTTAATCGTTTCGCCTGTTGCTTGGCTAAGGCGTGAAACGGTTTGAAGATATTCGCTATTTAAAGTAACGCTTTTTGTGATTTTTGTTGGACTGTTTTCTTCTTTATCAAATTCAATAAAGGTGTTTACAAATTCTTCGGGATCGCTTTGAAGTGTTACAGTAAACTCTTTATCAGAAGACTGTTTGTTTTTTAACAGTTCAATATAGTTATGATATAAGAAATTATAATCATCGTTACTTACAAGTTTAAGCGTTTGGGTATGATTTAATTTATCATTTTGTTTAAGCCAGAAATCACCGTTTAATATTACTGCGGACATAGACAACGAAAACATTAAAACCGTTAAGCCTAATCCCAATATTATACCGCTTAATCTCTGACGTTTTGTAAAGTTGTTTTTTTTCATTTATTCCTTATCCCTTTTGCCTAAATAGGCACGAATAAACATTTCAAGATCCCCATCCATTACTGCCTGAATATTTGCAGTTTCAGCATTGGTGCGGTGATCCTTTACCATATTGTAAGGGTGGAAAACGTAGGAACGGATCTGGCTGCCCCATTCAATCTTCTTAACGTCACCACGGAGTTCAAGTTCCTTTTCTTCCCTTTCCCTTTCCCTTAATTCAATTAACTTAGAACGAAGCATATTCATAGCAGTTTCCCTGTTCTGAATCTGTGAACGTTCCTGTTGGCACTGCACGATTATGCCCGTAGGCTTGTGGATAATACGGATAGCGGATTCAGTTTTGTTAATGTGCTGACCGCCTGCACCTGTTGAACGGCGTGTTTCAACCTCAATATCTTCAGGTGGAATTATAATGGTATTATCTTCTTCTATTTCGGGCATTACTTCCAAAGAAGAAAATGAAGTATGCCTTCTTGCATTTGAATCAAAAGGTGAAATACGAACTAAACGGTGTACGCCTTTTTCCGCCTTTAAAAAGCCGTAAGCATTCATACCTTGGGCGCGGAATGTAACGCTTTTTGTACCTGCTTCATCACCTGCAAGGTAATCTAAAATTTCTACTTGGTAGCCTGATTTTTCACAGTATCTGCGGTACATTCTGAAAAGCATATCAGTCCAATCCTGTGCTTCTGTTCCGCCTGCACCTGCGTGAAGTGTTAAAATGGCGTTATTGGAATCGTATTCGCCTGTAAGCATAGTTTCAAGCTGAAGCTTTTCAACTTTAATTTCTAATGCATCTAATTCCTGCTTAACTTCTTCCTGAGTATCTTCATCTTCCATTTCAATACCAAGTTCAATCATAGCAAAAATATCGTCAATGGCTTTGTTAAAAGAATCAAGTTCTTTTACCTTGGCTTCAAGGTCAGAAAGTTCTTTATTCTTTTTTTGTGCCTTTTCAGGATTGTTCCAGAAATCAGGCTCAGCCATTTCTTCGTTTAATTCTAAAATTCTCTCTTTCATCCCTTCCGGGTCAAAGAGATTCACCTGCCAATTTGATATTTTCAGCAGCCTGATTTGCGCGTTGTTTTAATGAATCAAACTCTATCAAATTTATCATCTCCTTAAAAAGCAAATTGCTTTATATTTTATTTACCACAGCAAGCCTTGTATTTTTTACCGCTTCCGCAGGGGCAGGGATCGTTCCTGCCGATTTTCTGTGCTTGCACTGCCCCTGCTTTTTTAGGTCTTTGGGGTGCGTTTCCGTTACCTTCTTTTGTAACCTTAGGATTAGCCACCTGAATATTAAAGGCAGCGTTATATGCAAAACGAACTGCATCTTCCTGAATAAGACGGTTCATTTCTTCAAACATATCAAAGCCTTCAATGGTGTATTCCTGCAAAGGATCCCTTTGCGCCATTGAACGAAGAGAAATACCCTGCCTTAACTGATCCATCTGGTCAATGTGGTCCATCCAATGAATATCAACGGAATGTAAAAGCGCAAGACGTTCTAAATCCTTAATATCGTATTCAAAGTTTTTAAACTGTTCTGCCCTTTCAGCGTACTTCTGGTCAGCAAGTTCTTTGGCTTTATTAACCATTTCCTTGCGGGACATATCCTTAAACACGCTTGCCTTGGTTTCGTAAGGTATGCAAAGGCGTTTAAGTTCTTCGGTCATACCTTTAAGATTCCACTCATCTTGGTTCTGGTCAGCAGTAAAAGCCTGAACGCATCTTTCAATAACCCTGTTACGCATTTCAGTAATATTTTCACTAACGTCAGCCCCATCAAGAACTTTTTTACGTTCAGAATAAATAGTTGTTCTTTGGGTGTTCATAACGTCATCATACTGTAAAACGTTTTTACGGATTGAAAAGTTTCTGCTTTCAACACGCTTTTGGGCGTTTTCAATGGTTTTTGAAACCAAACCTGTTTCTAAAGCAAGATTGCCTTCAAGCGCCATCTGCGCAAGACCCTGAATCTTATCACCGCCAAACAGGCGCATAAGGTCGTCTTCAAAGGAAATAAAAAAGCAACTTGCACCGGGGTCACCCTGACGACCGGAACGGCCGCGCAACTGGTTATCAATACGTCTGCTTTCGTGGCGTTCAGTACCAATAATACAAAGACCGCCTGCTTCTTTTACCTTTTCGTGTTCAATATCTGTCTGCTCTTTATATTTACTGTAAAGTTCTTTATATTTTGCTCTTAATTCAAGGATTTCCTGATCATCGGTTTTCTGATGACCTGTTGCAAGATCAACCTTATAATCTTCATAGCCCTGACCTAAAAGGTCTTTTCTTGCCATAAAATCGGGGTTACCGCCTAAAAGAATATCAGTACCACGGCCTGCCATATTTGTTGCAATAGTTACTGCGCCAAATCTACCTGCCTGTGCAACGATTTCTGCTTCCTTTTTATGATGCTTTGCATTAAGAACTTCGTGCTTAACGCCCTTTTTCTTTAAAAGTGCGCTTACGTATTCGGAAATTTCAACAGAAACCGTACCAACAAGTACAGGCTGACCCGTTTGATGCCTTTTAACAACTTCATCAACTACGCCGTTGAATTTTTCCTTAACGCCTGAATAAATACGGTCGTCTAAATCCTTACGTATCATTGGCTTATTGGTAGGCACACAAACAACGTCAAGAGAATAAATACCTTTAAATTCTTCTTCTTCGGTTTTCGCAGTACCGGTCATACCAGAAAGCTTTTTATACATTCTGAAGAAATTCTGATAGGTAATTGTTGCAAGGGTTTGATTTTCCCTTTCAATTTTAACGTTTTCCTTGGCTTCAATAGCCTGATGCAAGCCTTCGGAATATCTTCTGCCTTCTAATATACGGCCTGTAAACTCATCAACGATTTTAACCTCACCGTCGCTTACAACGTAATCCTTATCACGCTTAAAAAGAAAGTTTGCCTTTAATGCCTGATTGATATGGTGGGCAATCTCAGTGTTTTCAGGGTCAGAAAGGTCCTCTATTTTAAGTGCGGTTTCAACCTTTTTAACGCCTGTTTCAGTTAAAGCAACAGTCCTTGCCTTTTCGTCCAAGGTGAAATCATACTTTAAGCGTTCTTCTTCCTCTTTTTCGTCAGGAAGGTCTAATTTTGATGCTTTTTCTTTTTCCTGAATACCCTTAAAGCCTTTAACTATCTTATTGGCAACAACGTACATAGTGGAGGATTCCTGCCCTGCGCCTGAAATAATTAAAGGCGTTCTTGCTTCGTCAATTAAAATACTGTCAACTTCGTCAACAATAGCAAAGTTAAGTTCCCTTTGGCAACATTCTGCTTTACTTTGCGCCATATTATCCCTTAAATAGTCAAAGCCAAATTCACTGTTGGTGCCGTAGGTAATATCTGCGTTATAAGCATTCTTTCTATCCTGGGGATCCATCATATTATAAATGTTACCAACGCTTAAACCAAGGAAATTAAAAAGCTTGCTCATCATTTCAGACTGATAGCCTGCAAGGTATTCGTTTACAGTAACGATATGAACGCCCTTGCCTGAAATAGCGTTAAGATATGCAGGAAGTGTTGCAGTTAAGGTTTTACCTTCACCCGTTTTCATTTCTGCAATTCTGCCCTGATGTAAAACGATACCGCCGATTAACTGAACGTGGAATGGCTTTTGCCCTAATACACGCCAGGCGGCTTCCCTGATAACTGCAAAGGCTTCAGGTAAAAGATCGTCTAAATCTTCTTTTTTAGATTGATATCTTTCTTTGAATTCTTCTGTTTTCTGCTTTAATTGTTCATCGGTTAGACTTTGCATTTCATTATCTAATGCTTCAATCTTTGCCGCGATTTTTTCAAGCTTCTTAAGTTGACTTTTGGTGTTATCACCGAATCCGAAAAGTCCCATTGAATTCTCCTTTAAATTAAATGCCTAAATACTTTTTAATATCTTCTTTTCTATCTGTTTGTTCCCACTTAACGTTTAAATCTTCCCTGCCCATGTGACCGTAAGATGCAACAGGCTTATAAATGGGTTTTCTTAAATCAAGTGTTTCAATAATTGCCGCAGGGCGCATATCAAAAAGCGCGTTTACCGCATCTGCAATTTTATCTTCTGCTACTTTACCTGTACCAAAGGTTTCAACTAAAACGGAAACAGGCTTTGCTACACCGATAGCGTAGGCAAGCTGAACCTCACACTTTTTAGCTACCCCTGAAGCAACGATATTTTTTGCAATATAACGGGCAAAGTATGCAGCGCTTCTATCAACCTTTGTAGGATCCTTACCTGAGAATGCACCGCCACCGTGACGGGAATATCCGCCGTAAGTATCAACGATAATTTTTCTGCCTGTTAATCCGCTATCACCCTGTGGACCACCGATTACAAATCTGCCGGTAGGGTTAATAAAGAATTTAGTGTTTTCGTCAATCATATTTTCAGGTACGATTGGCTTAACAACGTACTTAATAATATCTTCGCGAAGCTGTTCCATCTCAATTTCAGGTGCGTGCTGGCTTGAAACAACAATAGCATCAACACGTTTTGGAATATCGTTTTCATATTCAACTGTAACCTGAGTTTTGCCGTCAGGTCTTAAATATGTTAAAGTTCCGTTTTTGCGAACAAGAGTTAATTGTTTGGAAAGCTTATGTGCTAAGGAAATGGGAAGAGGCATAAGCTCCTTTGTTTCATCACAGGCAAAGCCAAAGATAATACCCTGATCGCCTGCGCCGGTTGAGAACTTATCGTCTTTTTCACCGTTTTTCTGCTCTAACGCGCTACTTACACCCATTGAAATATCAGGGGACTGCTTGTCTAACGCAGTTAAAACGCCACAGGTATTGCCGTCAAAGCCGTACTTTGCACGGTCGTAGCCGATTTCTAAAACAGTTTCCCTTGCGATTTTTTGAATATCAATTTGCGCTGTTGTGGTGATTTCACCCATAACAACGATTAAACCCGTTGTGCAAGAAGTTTCGCAGGCAACACGTGCCATTGGGTCCTGTTCTAATATAGCATCAAGTACGCTATCAGAAATCTGATCGCAGATTTTATCAGGATGCCCTTCTGTAACGGATTCAGACGTAAAGAAATATTTTTTCATATGTAATGTCTCCTTTAATTAAGCATAATACCGCTATTTTATTATATTTATATATTATACAGTATATTAGATTAAAAATCAACTAAATACTTTGGTGAATTTTTGTATTGTTTTTCTCTTGTTGCTATTGATTTTATTTGCACAAAAGATTATAATATTATTTAAGAAAGGAAAGGTGATGCTTATGAAAAAATTATTAGCTTTATCTTTAGTGATTTTACTTTTTACAGGTTGTGTAGGCGCGCCTGAAAATTTAACGGCAGAATATACGCCTGTGCCCACACCTGCAGAGCCTACTTCTACCGATGCTTTTGAAATCACGCAAATTCGTTTTGCTTTTGATATGCTAAAAGGCGGTGTGCAATCGGATAAAAACGAAAACGTTCTATTTTCACCACTTTCAATAAAGCTTGCCCTTGCTATGCTGTATAATGGTGCTGACGGTAAAACAAAAGAACAAATGCAAAGCGTTATTGAATTAACACCCGAAATTCTTAATAAGGAGTTAAGTTATTATTATAAAAATCTGCCCATCGGTGAAAAAGCAAAACTTCATATCGCCAATTCGCTTTGGGTAAAGGATGATCCGCTTTTAATGGTGCAGGATTCATTTTTGCAAACCAACGTAAATTATTATAATGCGGAAGTTTATAAAGCACCTTTTGATACTTCCACCAAAAAGCAGATAAACAATTGGGTTAGCAAAAACACCGATGATATGATAAGGGAAATCGTTGATGAAATCGACCCAAATACAGTAATGTTTTTAATAAACGCCCTTTATTTTGATGCCCAGTGGCAAAAAATTTATAATACAGATTCTATTTCTAAAAAGACCTTTTATGCTATTGACGGCAAAAAACAGAACGTTGATTTTATGTATTCACAAGAGTATAAATATATTTGCGATAAAGATGCAACAGGCTTCATAAAAGAATACAATGGCGGTAAATATGCCTTCGGGGCAATTTTGCCAAATAAAAACGTTGATATTTATGATTACATAAACAAAGTTGATCCCTATTCATTTTTACATATGCTTAAAAATCCAAGTATCGATACTGTAAAGACTTATATGCCTAAGTTTGAATTTGATTATTCTATTGAACTAAACAACATTCTTAAAAACTTAGGTATGGTCAATGCTTTTGATGGGTCGGCAGATTTTTCAAAATTAGGTACATATAGTGGCAATAACCTTTTTGTAAGTAGAATTTTACATAAAACACACATAACCGTTGATGAAAAAGGCACAAAAGCAGGGGCGGTAACGTCAATAGAAATGAATGGTGCCGCTATGATTCCTGTTAAATCAAAGGAAGTTATTTTAGACAGACCATTCCTTTTCACAATCTTTGATACTACAACTTGTTTACCGATTTTTATAGGCGTGGTAACCAATATTTAAGAGTCAATACTTTAACCGTAGGTAAAATATCCTACGGTTTTTCTTTTTTTACCTTTTTTCGTCTAAAAACAAACAAAAAATCACACAAGCAAAAATAATGTCGTGCGAAAGTTATGGAAAATTATGGTATTTTTACTTTATTTCTCTTGCCTTTTATTAGGTTAAATGGTAAAATATGTAAGTAATTTGAATAATAATTCATTCATTTGGGGAAGAAAAGGAGAAAATAACTATGATAGAACAAGAAAAAACTAAGATTTTGGTCGTTGATGACAGTCAGGAGGTGAGAGAGAAATTAAGTGCCATGCTTAAAGAAATGCCTGAGGTTGATTTAATCGGCACTGCCGCCAACGGAATGTGTGCCATTGATATGATTGCAAATAAAAAGCCTGACCTTGTACTTTTAGATATAATTATGCCACAGCTTGACGGTTTTGGTGTTATGGAATATTTAGTAGAACATAACATTATGCCTGAGGTTATCGTAATTTCAGCCTTAACACAGGAGAATTTTATATTTCGCGCACTTAATTTAGGTGCAAAATATTACATAGCCAAGCCTTTTGAATCAGAAAGCGTTAAAGGGCGTATCCGTGACGTTATATCCCTTAAAAAAGGTATTTCGCCTGTATCAATAAATAAAGAGAACCGTTCTGCCTCTTCAATAGACGAAAAAATTTCAAGCGTGTTTATTTCTATCGGTATTCCTGCACACATAAAAGGCTATCACTTTTTGCGCGAAGCCGTTAAGATGGTGGTTGAAAACCCCGATTCCATTAACCGTATTACAAAGGAATTATATCCGGGGATTGCAAGGAAGTTCAATACTTCTTCAAGCAAGGTTGAAAGGGCAATCCGCCACGCCATTGAAGTTGCCTGGACAAGAGGCAAAATTGAAAACATTAACGAGCTTTTCGGCTTTAAGGTTTACGGTAAAAACGATAAACCCACCAATGGCGAATTTATCGCTTTAATTGCAGATAAGCTTACTTTGGAAAACTTAGCGGCAAAATAAAAAATAAAAAGGAAGGTTCCTGACCTTCCTTTTTTTGTTATCCAGTTACTGACGTCTGCCCGCTATGGTCTACCTTACAGCTGTTCATATTTACAACAGGCGTTCCTGCTACGGATACAAAATACTGATAATAGTTATAGTAAACGTAGTTGAACATACCTTTCTCGGGAATAAGAACAACCGTTTGTTTCTTGCGTCTTTCTATTGGGCAATTTTCAGTTGCAAGTGCACCTGAATCAGAACAAATTTCAACTGTTTTATGCATATCGCAGGTTTGCATTTGCCCCGGCGCACCAAAGTCTGTATGTGTTTGCGTACAGGCCTCCGTTGCAAGTTTACCTGAAATAGTACAATACTGTACTTGCTGAACGCCGATTGTTGCAGGATCAATATCAGTAAAGGCTTTATTGGGTTTGCCTTTGTGCAGTGCCGACATAACCGTTGCAAACAACGGACCTGCGTACTGGCTACCTTGTGCGCTTGATTGAAGTGGCTTATAAGCATCAGAACCAACCCATGCGCAACAGGTATAATATCCTGTAAAACCTGCAAAGAAAACGCCACGGGAATCTGAGTTTGTACCTGTTTTACCGTAAACAGTCTGCCCTGAAACTGCAATTCTGTTTGCGATACCGCTTGTAGCAACGTCACGCATCATTTGTGCAACCTGCCATGCGGTGCTTTCAGAAAATACTTTGCGTTTATCCTGTCCGCTTAACATATCAATAATGGTGTTGCCGTTCTGGTCAACAACCTTTGTAAAGGCAATAGGCTCTAAATAAGTTCCTAAATTTGCAATAGCGGAAAAAGCGCCTGCCATCTCTAATGGTGTAATACCTGAACTGCCTAATGCAAGGCCCGAACCTGTTGAACTGATATGGTCAGGATCAACACCTAAGTTTTTAAGAGTGTTTGCTGAATTGTTAATACCTACGTCATATAAAAGTGCCTGTGCGGCAGAGGTGTTAAGCGAATTAACAAAAGCTGTACGCATGGTTACCCTGCCTGAATAGGTACGGTTATTGTTCATAGGATAACCGTTTGCAGAATCCCATCCGTTTATTTTCATCGGTTGATCATAAAACACTGAGCCAACGCCTAAGCCGTTTTCAATAGCAGGGGCGTAAACTGCGATAGGTTTAATTGACGAGCCTACGGGCATTGTTGATTGGTATGCCCTATTAAACTGCAATGAACCTGTTGGTGCCTGCCTTCCGCCAACAAGAGCAACGATATAACCGTTACGGTAATCCATTACCGCAACTGCGCACTGTGGCTGTGTTAAGCGGATAACTGTACCATCGGGGTTTCTGCCTGCAACGGTATAAGAATCTGATTCATAACGCATTTTAGGATAATTTTTAAATCCGTAAACTGCTTTTTCTGCCGCTTTTTGCTGTTCACCGTCAACCGTTGTATGAATAGTGTAACCTGAAACGCGGATTTCTTTTCGTATTTCGCTACGGTTTTTAGCGTTATCTTCTAAATTACGGTCTTCTAAAATTTCACTTACTACGCTATCAATAACGTAATCAGTATAATAAATCATGCCTGTTTCTGTTGAATACGGTGAATCTTCTAAGGGCTTTAAAGAATCGTTTCTTGCTGCCTGATACTGTTCTTCATTTATTAAACCGTTATCGCGCATTTCATAAAGCACAAGGTTAGTACGGTTATTTGTTCTTGCAGGATTGTTCCTTGAATAAAAATTGCTGCGGGGGTTGTACCTTGAAGGATTCTGTATCATACCTGCTAAACAAGCACATTCCCTTAAAGTAAGATCTTTTAATTCCTTGCCGAAATAATCTTTTGCGGCAGTTTTAACACCATAACTTGATCCGCCCATATAAATGGTGTTAAGATAAGCTTCTAAAATATCTTCTTTTGAATATTTGCGTTCTAACTCCAAAGCCAGAGAAGCTTCCTGAATTTTTCTTTTATAAGTTTGTTCAAAGGAAAGTATTGTATTTTTAATTAACTGCTGGGTAATGGTTGAACCGCCTTGCATTGAACCGCTTGTAAGGTTTGATAATGCTACGGAAAATAACCTTTTAAAGTCAATACCCATGTGCCTTTTAAAGCGAACGTCTTCAATAGCGATAACTGCGTTTTCTAAGGCATCGGGAATTTCATCTAAGGTTGCCCACTCGCGATTTTCCATATTGTAATAGTTTACTAAAACGTTGCCCTTAACGTCCATCAAAACAGTTGCCTGTTCCTGATCTTTAACAACGCCAAAGTCTAATTCCGGCACAGTTTCAAGGTAGGATTTTGACATACCAAGCACAAATCCAACACCTGAAATACAGATTATAAGCAATCCCACAAGGAACATTTTAAAGGTTACAATTAAAAGGTTTACAAAGTAATTGCTGTTTTCGGTACGCTTAGTAAAATACTTTGAAATAGCTTCAATCTGACCGCGTTTTTCTTCGTTTTCTCTTTCTTTTACCTGTGTTCCTGGGCTTGTTTTTCTGATGGGTCTCTCAGCTTTGGGGCGTTCAGGTTGCTGTTTAACGGTTTCAACCTGCAAATTCCTTTGCCTTTCTTCCCTGCGTTTTTTTAAGGCTTCCCTTTCCTCGTTTGTTAATTGGCGCCTTTGGGGTTGTGAAGATTCAGGTTTTTTTTGCACCTGTTCAGCTTCTGCCTGCTTATTTATTATTGCCTGACGGCGACGTTTTAAAAGTTCCTTTTCGCTGTCAGTTAAAGGACCGCTTATACTTGCGCCCAATTTTTCACGGCGTTTTTTAATAAACTGAATTTCATCAGGAGTAAGCTGTCTTTTTTGTGTATTTTTAGGGGAACTTTCACTTTGCGCTTTATTAACCGGCGTTACCTGAAAGCCCGAAGCATTAGTGTTTTTATTATCTTTTGTATCTTTAATCTGCTTCATATATTTTCCCCTTTCTTTTTGTATTTCTTATATTATACCAAATAATATAAAATTTTTCAACTATTTGATTATATTCCTTTTAAAACAGGTTAAAATATTTTAAAAGGAGTGATTTTATGACAAATGATAAGAAATATTTTATAATCGTTTGTATGCTTTTAGCCATTTCCTGCTTTGCATTGCTGGTGTTGTTTTAAAAATAAAAGGGCAACTTTGCGAGACTTCTTACAAGGAAGTCTCGCAGTTATATTCGCCTTTAGCGAGTGATATTGCTTCGCAGTGATATACGGCTTTGCCGTGTGATATTGGGCTTTGCCCAGTTTTTGTGCGAATATAATATCACAAAATCCATCGGATTTTATATCACTTTGCCGCAAGGCAAAATATCACTGCAAACGGCAGTTTGCAATATCACTTAAACTTGCCGAAAAAGAATTTTTTTCGGCAAGTAACTTTTATACATGCCTTAAAATATGTAACCCACTATGACACTTTCGTTTTTACGTAAAGTGTCATTTTTATATAAAAACAGAGAGACAACTTCCTTACGAAGTGTCTCTCTTTAGTTGCCCTTTTTTTAGCATTTAGCGTCTGTTTTCTTTTTTACAGGAGTTTTTGTGCCATCAGGATACTGAATAACGGTGTTATCTAAAATTCCTGAAAGCCCCATTTTAAAGGAAGCCCTGTATTCGTTGCGAAGTTCTTCCCTTTCAATTTTTTCTTCTTCCGTTAAGCCTTCATTTTTAGCTTTTTTTGCTAAAAAGTTAATTCTATCAATTTTTTTCTGATCCATATTTTTTTACCAAAGTTTTTTATAAATTGCAATAATTTCTTCCTTAGTAGGAATTCTTGGATTAGTTTGCGTGCAAGCATCATTCATAGCCGCAACTGCCATTTCTTCAATATGGCTTTCATACTCTTCCTTTGTGCAGGAAAGAATTTCATTTAAATGCATAGGAATTGACATTTCTTCTGCCATAAAGCGCAAGTAGTTGGCAAGGGAATGAATTGTCATAATTTCATTTGTGCCGTGAAGCCCTAAAATACGGGCAATATTACAGTATTTTCTTACACAGGGATCATAATTCTGCCTTGAACGTGAACCCTGATTGATATTTGAATTATATTCAATGATTAAAGGTAAAAGCATAGCGTTTGCTCTGCCGTGGGGAATGTGGAAAGCCGCGCCAAGCTGATGTGCCATACCGTGATTTAATCCTAATGATGCAGAGTTAAATGCAAGACCTGCCAAGCAAGCGGCAATATGCACCTTTCTGCGCGCGTGGGCATCGTTATTATCCATATAGGATCTATACAGGAACTGACCGCAGATTTCAATGGATTTTTCAGCTAAAGCGCCTGAAAATTCGTTATTGTTAATGCTAACGTAAGCTTCAATAGCGTGGGTAAGAACGTCCATACCTGTATCTGCCGTTACGCTTGCAGGAACGCTTTTTACTAAAACTTCATCTAAAATAGCTTCATCAGGAGTCATATCAGGTGAAGCAAGGGGAATCTTTGAATGTGTTTCAGTATCAGTAATAACTGAGAATGAAGTAACCTCACTACCCGTTCCGCTTGTTGTGGGAATAGCAATTAAACGGGGATTAAAGTTTTTATCCATCTGTTGTGCGATTTTACGGATTGCTTTTGCAAGATCCATAGCGCTTCCGCCGCCAACAGCAATAATACATTGGGGGTTTGCCTTTACTGCGGCAGAAATACCTGCAATCACCTTTTCAGTGGTAGGATCTGCACAAACATCAGTATAAATTTCATACTCAATGTTTCCCCTGTCCAAAGGCCTTGTTGTATGACGGATAAGCCCACTATCAACAACAAAGGGATCGGCAATAACAAAGGCTTTTTTACATTCAAGTTGACTAAGCCTTTCTAATGCGTTTTCGCCAAAGTATATATCGGTTATAACTTCAAATTTTTTCATTTATTGCACCCCTATGCAGTACGTTTGTTTTATTACAGTTTAATTATAGCATTTTATAAAAAAAAGTCAATAGAAACAACAGAAAAAACAACAAAAAAACAGAATTTTTCTGTTGTGATAACTTTGAAAATTCTGTTTTTTAATAGTTTATTTAATTTAACCAACTTTTTATAGCTTTTAAGCCTTGCACCATATCAAAATTCCAATCGCCTGTCCTTAATGGTGCTTCAATAGAAATATCGCCTTTATAACCAATTTTTTTAAGGGTATCAACAAATTCTTTAACGTTGTTTTCGTCATTTTCATCAGGCACTAACCGAATAGCGTTTGTGCCGAATTTTGCTTCTGCAATATGGGCGTGGAAAATTTCATCCTTACAATCAAACAAGGTATCGTAATTTTCACTTTCCGCCATCATATGAAAACTATCTGCAAGCGCCTTTACCGTTTTGCGATTAAGTTTTTTTACAAAAGCGCAAGTATCTTTTAAGGTGTTAAAAGTATTGGTTTCACCTTTGTGCAAAGGCTCAATTACCACCAAAATGCCATATTTTTCACTAAAATCGGCAACAATATTGCACACTTCAAGCAAGTGTTTTTCAACCTGCTGATAATCCATTTCTTCAGGATATTTTCTGCTTGCACCTGATCCTAAAACTACAATTTCAATACCTAACTGTTTTGCCCTTTTGAAACCTATTTCTAAAAAATCACTGATTTCTTCATTAGTTTTAGCTTCTTCACCAAACAATTTATAATCATTTGGTATCATTGCATTTGCTTTTAAAACAGGTAATCCTATCTCCTGTTTTTTAAGTAACATCTGCTGGAATTCTTCATCACTTATTTTACCCAGATCCCTGAAAGGAATTTCAAAATAATCAAAGCCTATCTCTTTTGCAAGGGGATAGGTTAATCCTAAAATTGAACCGCAAACACCTATTTTCATATTTTTTCTCCTTGTGTTTTTTTAAATTTTATCATTTTTAAAGGTTTTACACCTTGATTTTTTTACATACTGTTTTATTTAGTATAATTATTTTAAGATTTGTCTGCGATATTTATGAAGATCGCATAGATAAAATGAAAAAGCGTCTTGATGTTTGCCCCCTTTAATATTGACTTTTAACTGTAATTACTATATAATACCCCCTAGAAAAAAAAGGGGGGGTATTTTTGATGCTTTTATCAACTCAATCAGACGTTTTATTTAAACGTTCAGGCTTTAAAAAAGCCATTGAAATCATAAAAAAGTCAGGCTTTGACGCCATTGATTTTTCTTCCTTCACAGACGAGCTTTTTGCAACAGAAAATATGCTTTTAAAAGCAAAGGAAATTAAAAAAGTTGCAGACGATAACGGCATTATTTTTAATCAGGCGCACTCGCCTTTTCCCACAAGCTTTTTTGAAGAAGATAAAAACAAAAATACTTTTGAAAAAACCGTTAAAGCAATGGAATTTGCTTCTTGTTTAGGCGTAAAAAACATCATCGTTCACCCTAATCAGCATTTAAAATATATTGAAGGCAACAACGCCCGTATTTTAAAAGAAATAAATATGGATTTTTACAATTCACTTATTCCTTACTGCAAGAATTTTAATATTACCGTTTGCCTTGAAAATATGTTTCAGATGCATAAAAAAAATGATACTTGGTGCGTAACACCTTCAACCTGTTCTTCACCCAATGAATTTAAAGAATATCTTGATGAACTTAATAGCCCCTATATGTGTGCCTGCCTTGATATTGGCCACGCAAATCTGCTTGAACATAATATTCCCGATTTTATAAAAACTCTTGGTGATAAATTAGTGGCTTTGCACGTTCACGAAGCGCAAGGCAACTGGGATTTTCACCGCGCACCTTATATAATCGGCAATACAAAATGGGCAGAAGTTTTAAAAGCACTTAAAGATGTCAATTATACAGGCGATCTTACTTTTGAAGCCGACAACACCCTTTTACGAATGCCCGATGACCTTTTAGAGCCTACCGCTGTTTTTATGGCTAAAATAGGCAGAAGTATGATAAATCAATATAACAAACTGTAATAAAAAAATCCGCAGAAAAAATCCGCGGATATTTTTTATTCTTTCCATTTAGGCTTGGACAGTATTTCTGCCATAATTATACCTTGAACAAGGCTTTCCCTGTTAAATTTTGGGGATGCTTCATCAGTAATTTCCGATGCATAAACACTATCTGCTGTGTGTTCAACGGAACAATGATTTGCATCAGGCTCAATACACTTACCTTCCTGACTTTCACTGCCTTCTGCACTTACGTAAACGTTTTGCGCCTTTGCATATTCTGTTGAACGAGTAGTGCGGTTAAATTCGCTTTGCCTTTGTTTTGTTGCAGGTTTTTCTTCTTCAAAGAAAACTTCTTTTTCGTTAAAAACTTCCTGCTCCTGCGCTTTTTGTTGCGCTTTTTTAGCTATTCGGATTATCACTGCACCGATTGCTGCCAAAGCAATTATAATATCAAAAAATTCTTCCATTATTCTGTTTTGCCTTTTACGTTAGGTTCTGCGATAGAAGCGCGCATGCGGGTATCGGCAAGCACGTTTTCCATTTTATAATAATCCATAACGCCTAAATGACCGTTTTTTAATGCTTCTGCCATTGCCTTTGGAACTTCTGCTTCTGCTTCAACAACCTTGGCACGCATTTCCTGAACCTGTGCCTTCATTTCCTGTTCCTTAGCAACTGCCATAGCACGTCTTTCTTCTGCTTTTGCCTGTGCTATCTTTTTATCAGCTTCTGCCTGATCCATCTGAAGCTGTGCGCCGATGTTTCTGCCAACGTCAACATCAGCAATATCAATAGAAAGGATTTCAAACGCAGTACCTGCATCAAGACCCTTATCAAGAACTGTTCTTGAAATAAGATCGGGGTTTTCTAAAACTGCCTTATGGCTTTCGGCACTACCTGCGGTGGTAACAATACCTTCGCCAACACGGGCAATAATGGTTTCTTCACCTGCACCACCAACAAGACGGTCAATATTAGCACGAACTGTTACCCTTGCTTTTGCCCTTAATTCAATACCATCCTTTGCGATAGCGGCAATAATGGGAGTTTCAATAACTTTGGGGTTAACTGACATCTGAACCGCAGTTAAAACGTCACGTCCTGCAAGGTCAATAGCGGCGGCACGTTCAAAGTTAAGGGGAATATCTGCACGCTGTGCGGCGATTAAAGCGTTTACAACTTTTTCAACGTTACCCTTTGCAAGAAGGTGGGCTTCAAGCTTGCTCATACTTAAATCAAGACCTGCTTTTGTTGCCTGAATCATAGGATAAACAATTCTTTGGGGATTAACGCGCCTTAAACGCATTGTTGCAAGCTGAAAAATTCCAACGCGTACACCTGAGAAAACTGCAGTCATCCAAAGTCCCACAGGGAAAAGGCGCAAGAACAAAACAAGAAAAATAAATGCTACAATCAAAATAATAATAACGGGCACCATAAATACCCCTTCACCGCTTAATGCGGCAACTGCTAAACCGTTCAACATAATTTTTTACTCTCCTTTAAATTCATTTATTATAATTCGGCGTCCCTGAATATCCGAAACAATAACTTTGGTTTCTTTTGTGATAAACGCACCGTCAGTAACAACGTCAACACGCTTACCGTCAATTTCGGCTATGCCCGAAGGTCGTAAATCGGTAATGGCTATGCCTGATTTACCAATTAAATCAGTATTATCATCGTTTGCCGAAAAACCTTCTTCTTTGCTTGATTTGGCATTCAAAATAAAAGGATTCCAGCCTTGGTCTGCACTTCTAGCAAAGAAGTATATAACCGCAAGCACGATCAAAACAATCAGCATAATTACAAAAATAACGTACCAACCGATATAAGGTACCAAAGCAATAATGCCAAATAAACAAAGCAGCGCGCCCGTTATCCCTGCTATGCCAAAGCCGGGAATGAAACATTCAAAACACAAAAGAGCGCAACCTGCAACCAACGCGGCAACAACAAGCCCTAAGGGAATAAACATTTTTAAACCTCCTGAACAAAATATTTTATTCTTACAGATGCGTTGACTGTACCCCAACGCCCTGCTATATGTAAAGTTTTATCATCTTTTTTACAAACTGCAACGGTATCTTCATTGGCAATAAAGCCAATATCTGTATCTATATTACTTATAATGGCAGTTGACGCGCCCCATTTATCAAGGATATTAAGCCCTTCGCCACTATAATAATAAAGATTGCCATCCTTATAAAAAACGTTGTTGCTTTGAACGTGGTAGGCTTCGTAATGAGTTTCCCTGTTTAAACATACCGTAACGGTGTAAGGAGGCATTTTGCCTTTAAAAAGGGTAAGCGCGCCTGAAACGTTTTTTACCGCATCTACGTTTTCGTGCAAAATGTTTTCCGTTCCGTTTTCCAATAAAACCAGAGTATTATTTTTTAATGCGTAAACGCTTTGGTTTGAGTAATAGATATTTTCAAGCGAACAAGCACTGCCTAAATTGTAGGTTGAAATGTTCTCCCTGTAATCAATAACGGCAGTTAAAACTGCGCCCTGATCATTATATTCATAAGCAAAAACTTCTCTTTGTAATGAAATATATCTGCCCCCGATAATATTTTTTGCCATCAAAACTGCGCCCGAAGAATCTGTGCGGTAAAGATCGTAAGTTAAAGTGGGGCTTTCTTCATTAATTGTTAAAAGAAAAATATGCTTGCTTTCATCAAACTGTGAAAGCACAACCGATGGCAGTTCAAACAGAATTTCGCCATCTGCATAAACGTAAACGGTGGCAACTTCACAAGAAGATGCGCGCTTTTGCACAGTTCTTTTTTCTTTTATAATATAGGCTTTTCCGTTTTCACTATCTGCTGAAACGATTTCCTTGCCATCCATTAAATGATTGCGATATTCAGCCGTTGCAGAATATATGGGATAAAGTTTTTGCCCATCACTTTCAACAGAATTTTTAAGCCTGAATAAAAAAGTATCTTCACCAACAAATTCGCCTTGGGCAACATTCTCTTCAATCTTAATTAAAATGCCGTCTCTTCTGAAAAACAAAGTATCGTTTTCATCAATAAACAACATATCGCCGTTGTTTAAAAGGCGCAAAGTATTAAGCTTTATTCTTTCCTTAATTTTAAAAGACTCATTGTTGGTTAATTGGCAGATATCTGCAATAACCGTGCCGTTTTCTACGGTGATTTCCGTTGCAAAGATAACAGTGTCCTCACCTTTTAAATATCTTATAAAATTAAGTTCACTGCTTCCTTTTGGATAATTTACCCGAATTTTTGTTGAATATGCGCTATGTCTTTCCACACGCCACAAATCGTCATCTTCACCAATAACGTAAAAAGGAAAAATGTTGCTTTGCCCTGCAGTAAAATTATACTGTTTTATTTCGTTATATTCCTGCTCGTTTATGCACCCTGAAAAAACAAACACGCATATTAAAACAGCAGAAATTATTTTAAAGATTTTCATAAAGTTTCTGATATTCCTTGGCAGAATTTTTCCATGAATAATCTTTATCCATAGCGCGTTTTACTATGCCGTTCCACTTATCTTTATCTTCAAACACTTTTAAAGCATACCTGATAGTGTAAAGCATATCGTGGGCGTTATAATTAGCAAAAGAAAAGCCTGTGCCTGAATTTTCAACCTCGTTATAAGGAATAACGGTATCCTTTAACCCGCCTGTTTCCCTTACAATCGGAACTGTGCCGTAACGAAGGCTCATAAGTTGGGAAAGACCACAAGGTTCAAATAACGAAGGCATTAAAAATCCATCGCAACCTGCGTATATTTTATGTGAAAGTTCTTCGTTATAGCAAAGGTTAACCTTTAATTTATCAGGATACTTTTGTTCAAAATATTTAAACATATCCTCGTATCGCTTTTCGCCTGTACCTAAAACTACTAACTGAACGTTTTCCTGTAAGATTTCATTAAGTACGCAGTCAATTAAATCAAAGCCCTTTTGGTCGGTTAATCTTGAAACGATACCTAATAAAAATACGTTTTCGTTTTCTTCTAAGCCCATAGCCTGTTGAAGCTTTAATTTATTTACCGTTTTATTTTTTAACTGACCTTTTGAAAAAGGTTCAAATATCAAGGAATCGCATTTAGGGTCAAAGGTTTTATAATCAATGCCGTTTACTATACCGTATAAATCATTTTGACGGTAAAGAATAAAATCGTTTAAGCCTTCACCGTAAAATGCAGTTTTGATTTCCTGTGCATAGCTATCGCTTACAGTTGTGATAATATCAGAAAAACTTAACGCGCCCTTTAACAAGTTGGCGTTACCGTGCTGTTCCAACGCGCCATTATCAAAATACGTGTTTGAAACGCCTAAAACGTCTTCAACTATATCCTTTGAATATACGCCCTGAAATTTAAGGTTATGTATGGTAAAAATTGTTTTTACGTCTTTATAAAAATCGTCTTTTTTAAACTCATCAAAAAGATAAACAGGCACCATCGCGCTTTGCCAATCGTGGCAGTGAATAATATCAGGCTTAAAGTCAAGCTGGGGCATAACAGTTAAAGCGGCACGGCAGAAAAACGCAAACTTTTCAATATCACCCCTGGCTTCACCGTAAGGAGTATCGGTTTTAAAATAAAATTCGTTATCAATAAAATAATAAGTGATGCCGTTATGTTGTGCCTCAAAAACACCTGCATACTGGTTGCGCCAGGCAAGGCGCACGTTTAAAGAAAACAAGAACTTTAATTCTTCCTGTTTTTTCAAACAGGCATATTTAGGCAAAATAACACGAACGTCATATTTTCTTTTATCAAAATATTCAGGCAAAGTGCCTGCAACGTCCGCCAAGCCCCCTGTTTTTACAAAAGGTACTGCTTCTGAAGAAATAAAAAGTATCTTTTTCTTTGCCATAATTTTTAGCCTTTCAGTTTGATTAAGGTTATTATACCACATACTGTATATTTTTTCAAGATTTTAACATAAAAAATATTGCGCAGGTATAAAAAATACCTGCGCTTTTTGTCAATTTTTTAAACTACCATCTGCCCTGTTTCCGTTGATAAAATACGGAAGCTTGTTTTTTCTTCCCCATCTGTTGCCGAAATATAAACCGCAAACTCTAAATCATTATATTTGCCGAAGAATTCCCAAGTAAGTTGTTCTTTTTCGTTAATACTGATTAAGGCTAAACGGCTTGTTTCAACTAAAAAGCCTTCCTTTAATTTTTCTTTTGCCTGTTCTTTTGAAAATTTAATTTGGGGCAAGTTTCGTTCTTGATTGTTCATTATATAACTTTTGCCTTCAAAGCCTAAAATGCTACCGTCTTTAAGGGAAACCTTTACTTTAAAAATATCAGGATAAATAACTGTTTCGTTAATTTCAGGAGCAAAGTTAAAAACAATAAAATTGCCGTAAAACTCCTGCCAGATATTTTTTACGTTACCTAAATTAAGTTTTTGAACAAACTCTTCTGCGCTTTTTTGAGCCTGCTCTTTTGTCAGCTTTGGCTGGGTATCCTTTTCATCAGCCACTACAAGATGTAAAAGTCCGCCGTTTTTTGTGATTTGCACGATAGTGTTTTCGTTTTTAAACTGATAAAGGGGGTTTTGCCCGCCTATTTCCGTATCAAAAGTACAATTAAAGCCTAAACTTTTTACAAATTCCTGTGCCTGTTCTTTTGAAACAGGCTCACGCTTTGTTTTAGGGGCTTCCCTTTCCTGTCCGTCAGAAAAAGGGCCGTCAAAAATAACGGAAGGATATTCAATTAAGTTTTCATCAATATTAGCAAAAATACCGCTAACGTTTGTATTTTCTTCCTTTATATCCATTAAGGAAAGATTTCCGTTTAAAATATCGGCTTCTAAAACGTTTAATTCACCGTTCACCTGTTTGCAGGTAGTAAAAAACTCAGTTATCTGCTTATCAAAATTTTCAGGAAAATTAAAGCCTTCGGAAAAGTTTTTTATTATTGTTGTTGAATAAGATGAAAGCTGATTTGCAAATTTTAACGTATTCTGCGCGCCTGTTGCAATAGTGGGTAGCTTTGATAATTCCTGCGCACAGGCAGAGCTTTTAAGTGCAACGATAGAAAGAAGCTGAACGATCACCTTATTATCAGTTGTTATCATCAGCTTTGAAAGGTCTGCTTCTATTGTTCGCATATCGTTAATGGCTTCGCGAGTTGAAGAAATCAAAGAGTTTTCGTATTTTAATTCAACCTCACTTAACTGATTTGATTTTATTATTGTAATTACGCTTAAAACTAAAACAACCAACGTTAAAAGCCCCGAAAGGCAAAGATATAATACTTTTTTCATTTTATTCACCTACAAAAAGAATGATTGCCTACAACCAAAGTAACTTCTTTTGAAAGCATCCACTTATTAGTTGCGGTTGCAGGGTTATAGTAATAAAGGCAACCGTTTGTTGGATCCCAGCCACCAAAAGCATCACGGGCGGCGCGAATACATTCTTCATCAGGGGTTAAGTTTATTTGCCCGTCAGCAACTGCATCAAAAGCCCCAGGCTGATAGATTACACCTGTTACAGAATTAGGAAAGTTAGCATCCTTTACTCTGTTTAAAATTATTGCACCAACTGCAACTTTGCCTAAATACACTTCGCCCCTTGCTTCGCCGTAAATACACCGTGCAAGAAGATAAACGTCACTTGAATTATTGTTGCTTTGAACGTTTACGTTTAATTTTGCCAAGGTTTTTGCGCCTGCAATACCGTCAGCAGTTAAACCGTTATCCTTTTGAAACTGAATTACCGCTTCCCTTGTTTTTGCGCCGTAAATACCGTCAACGGTAACGTTATAGCCTTTATCCTTTAACGCCTGTTGAAGTTTTATAACTTCCTGCCCCCGTGAGCCTTGGGTTAAGGTTGCGCCATAAACCGTTAAAGAAACAGTTATTAAAATTAAAATCAGGGATACAATTTTTCTCATAAAACACCTAACCTTTCAAGAATTTCAATAAAGAATGATTTATATTCAGTCTTTTTTTCGCTACTTGTGTAACACATATTAGGGAACGCTACGCACCACCAATTTCTGCCTGTGCCTTCACCTATTTCAATAATTAAAGCGGTGTATTCGCCTTCAGGGTAAACTGTTCCGTTATAGTTTTTTTCAGGAAAATATTCCTGCCCTAAGGTAACACGGCATTCTTTATTTGAAACACGCTCTGCAATCTCTTTAAGTTTTGGCAGTTGTTCATTTAATATATTAACCGCCTGCTCCTTTGTTTCAGGCGTTTCTAAAATCGGTGCAAGGTAAAGGTTGATTTCATCACGCACCTTTATTTTTACATTCTGGTCGTATTCACTATCTGAATTTGCCCGAATATGTATCCTTACTATATCGTTTTTAGCGTTAACGTTTATTACCGACACCAACAAAACAACAAAAATCAAAACAGAAACTAAAACTTTTTTCATAATTTTCTCTCCTTTTCGTTTTGATTTTTAACCGCAAAAATTCCTTTTATACCTATTTTTTTCAAAGGAAAATTTTTTTGCTTTTTTGCTTGACATAATAAAGCATTAAGTATATAATATGCTTGTTTTCTGGGTGTGGCGCAGTTTGGTAGCGTGCATGAATGGGGTTCATGAGGCCGGAAGTTCAAGTCTTCTCACCCAGACCAGAAAAAAGCAACCTTTGTCTATTGGGCAAAGGTTGCTTTTTTCAACGAAATTTGCCCTTACGGGCAAGTGAAATAGCTTCGCTGTGAAATATTTGCTTCGCAAAAGTGAAATATTCGCTGACGCGAACGTGGGCAAATTTTATTTCACATTGCGACAAAGGAGCAATATTTCACAATGAACGCAGGTCATTATTTCACATCCGAAGGATATTTCACTTCAATTACCTGCAAAAATATGATATAATTACAATAAGAAAGGTTGTGTTTATATGGCAGAATCAAAACTACGAGAACTTCAACAGACTTTGCAGTTAAAATAATTAAACTCTGCGAAGCCATTAAAGGACACTACTCCCTTGTAAATCAGTTAGAACGCAGCGCAACCTCTATTGGTGCGAACATTCACGAAGCAAACTATGCACACGGAAAGGCGGATTTTATTACCAAATTACAAATCGCCTTAAAGGAATGCTACGAGACAGAATATTGGTTGGAACTGTTCGTAAAATCCAACATCCTAAACAAGGAAACTGCTGTTGATCTATACAACCAGTGTGGCACGATACATCGTATCTTAATCGCTTCCATCAACACCGCAAAGGAAAATACTTAAAATTTATACTGTTATACGAATAAAAAGCACCCGTCAGGGTGCTTTTATCATTTTGTTTATTCCACGTTTACGCCTTTTTTAAGAAGTTTTACGTTTACTATAAAGTTTACCGCAACAACTACCGCGTAGTAAATGCTTATAACCACAAAAATCGTTTTAAATGCTTCTATTGAAGAAACGTTGTTTGAGTTAAACATTTCCATTATATCTTTGTTAAACAATCCTGTAATAAAAAGCGTAAGCACGCCGATGGTTTGCGAAACAGAGTAAACGATAAAGCCAAACAAGAAGGAAAATCCAATTTTTCCGCCCTGCATTTTATGGCCTAACACGATACCCGTAAAGCCGTTTTGCAAAAAGCAGGAATATTGCAGAAAAAGAACAAGTGCCAACACAACAATTATACCTGAAACCGAAAGGTTGAACGCGCCGCCAATGGAATCAAATATAGCTTTAAGCATTTCCATATTTGCTTTTGAATAATATGCGATAAATACGCTTAATGCAATAACTACAACGCTTACAAGCATAGTAATTAAACCTGTAATCATTTTTGATGAATAAATAGTTGCTTTTGTAACAGGCAAGGTGTGGGTCAAATAACTTTCGTCACCGTACATTGTTTGTCTGAATCGTACCCAATAACGAATAATATTATTGATTATGGTGTTTGCTATCATAGCGATTGTTACGCCTGAGCAAATCTCACCGATAACATTAAAAATAAGTGAGTTTTCAATGTTTAAGAACAAGCGCGTCAGCAGAGCAAACACAATGGCAAGGCTGTAAAATATGCTTAAAAATTTAAACATATATTTTGATTCGTGTTTTATAAGTTTTCCTAACATCTGAACATCCTCCTGAAAATTTCATCAATGGAAGCGTTTTCCTTTTCCCTTAATTCATCGCTTGGGCTCGTTAAAACGATTTTACCTTCATCAATGAAAATAACGTCATCTAAAATTCGTTCAATATCACTTATAAGGTGGGTTGAAATAATAACCGAAGCACCGATATTAAAGTTTTTAAGAATAGTATCTAAAATGTAATCTCTTGTTGCAGGGTCAACACCGCCTAAGGGCTCATCTAAAACGTAAAGCTGAGCTTTTCTGGATAAAACAAGCACAAGCTGAACCTTTTCCTGCATACCCTTACTCATTTTTGAAAGCTTTTGGTTAATGTCTAATTTAAGGTCGCCAAGAAGTTTAATTGCCAATTCCCTATCAAAATCTTCATAAAAATCGCAAAAATAATCTATTGCTTTTTTTACGGTCATTGATTTATCTAAATAAGTTCTTTCAGGCAAATATGCAACTATCTTTTTAGTGTTTTCCCCAACCTTTTCACCGTTAATTAAAATTTCGCCTTTATCAATAGTTAAAAGGTCGTTAATAAGCTTAATTAAGGTTGATTTTCCTGTTCCGTTTTTGCCTAATAATCCTACGATTCTACCACTTTCAACGCTGAAAGTAACGTCCTTTAAAACTTGTTTATTGCCAAAGGCTTTATAAACGTTTTTTACTTGTAATAATGCCATTATTTATTTTCTCCTTTCAAATAGTCTATGGCTTCTTCTTTATTTAATCCTATTTGTTCCATATCCTTTAAAAAGTTTTGCGCTAAAAGAGAAGCGTATTCCTTTTTATATTTTTTTATTAAGTCGTTATCTGTGGTTACAAATTTACCGTTGGTGCGTTCAGTGTAAATAAGCCCCATATCTTCAAGTTCTGTCAGCGCTTTTTGCATAGTATTTGGGTTTACCTGATTTTTTAAGGCAAGCTCACGAACCGATGGTATTCTTTCCCCTGCTTTAAGTTTGCCCGAAATTATGTTTATTTTAATTTCATTTACAAGCTGCAAGTATATAGGTAAATTATTATCAAACGTAAAAGACATATATTCTCCTTTTTTGCACTGTATTACTTAGCTAATACAATGATACAGTGTTTTTTTAGTTTTGTCAATAGGTTTTTTAAGAAAAATAAAGCACCCATCAGGGTGCTTTTAGTTTGCTGGCAAAGTCAGCAAACTGTCAGAATTCAACAAATCCTTGCAAGGCAAGGCGCAGAACTTGCAAAAAAGGGATTTTACACAGACGTAAATGACCGAATTTTGCAAGTGAATGCAACACAGCAAATAAAATCCTGCAAGTTCCTTGCAGGATTTTATGTTTGTAAGGGTTTGTTCGTGTTCTGAAAGCACCCATTAGGGTGCTTTAAAAATTTATTCTTCGTCTTTAAAAACTTTTTTAATTGCCTGAAGATAACCGTAACCGTAAATATTATCCGGCTGAAGATAGCTTGTTTCGGTCCATTCGTTCCAGCTATTTACCGTAATAAGATTTACGTTATTTTTATCTGCAAAGGCTTTCGCTTCTCTTAAAGCAGTTTCAATGTTTTCAGGGGTGTTATTGGTAGTGATATAAGGAATAAACTCCTTAAATCTTGGGTTATTATCCCAGCCAAGTGAAATATGGGGATAGTAAGGAATATTATATTCTGCTTCAATTTCTTCCCACTGCTTTTTAACGTCTTCCATAATAACGTTGTAATCACGCCTGATATCTGTAAAGTGGCAGTACTGATAATGGGTAAGTGAATCAAAGCCTAAGTTTTCAACTAATTCAGCGGTGGTTTTCAGTGCTTCACCGTCAACACCCGTAATGCTTTGAGTTCTGCCATCCCAACGGACAAACTGTAAATGAACGCCCTTTAAGCCTGCATTCTTTGCTTCTTCCTGAAGCCAGTCAATCGCTTCCTTGGTTTTATCAAGACCGCCTAAACCTTTAACAAGGTTATTAAGGTCATAGATACTTACAACAGGTTTGCCGTCAATAGTATAATAGTTTTCTTTATTAAAATACTGTTCAATCCAGCGCTTACCAACAATTTTAAACTGTTCAAAGGTTACCGCGCCGCTATAAAGCGTTGATCTATCAATCATCTTTGAATTGCGGATATCCCAGGTATAGTTTACATCGTGGTTAGCCCACATAACGTAAAACTTCATTTTATTACAGTTCTTTGCCTTTAAGAAACCATCGTTAAGGCAATTTTCTAAAAACGGTCTGTTATCGTACCAATACCAATCGTAAATGAACACGTTTACACCGTGGTCAACTGCGGCTTCAATTTCCATTTCCATAACGTATGGATCAGCTTCGTTAACGTAGCCCCAAAGTGGCTTTCTTCCCCAATTATATCCGTTATCTTTGGGTTTAGAATTTTTTACCGTCTGCCATTCGCCATAGCCTTCTTCCCAGAAAATCTTTGTTCTTTCTTCATCGCCTGTGTAGGCAGGCCAAACGTATGCAGCAATATCATATTTTTTCATTGTAATTCACCTCTTAAAATGTATTGTAACACGCCTTTAATAAAAGAGCAAGATAGTATTTATAAAAAAATAAATTATTTTATTTCCTGCGCACCCACTTTGGCTTCACCCCCCTGCAAACAAAAAAACACCCATTCGGGTGTTTTTCTGTTTGGCGGAGAAGGGGGGATTTGAACCCCCGCACGGTAATTAGCCGCCTACTGGTGTTCGAAGCCAGACCCTTCAGCCTCTTGGGTACTTCTCCGTGATAAAATTATTATACATAATTAACCCCTTTTGTCAAGTTGAGATTTAACTGTTAAGTGTCAAAAATCTTTTGTTTTTTAGGTAAAACCCATTGAACAATACTGCATTTTATGTTACACTATTTAAAAACTTGGAGAGGTCTTAATACTATGAAAGATAAAGAAATATTTCGTATAGTAAAAAAGCATATTGACCAAATGGATTATTATGCTCTTTTAGCTGGTGGTGCGCCAAAGAACGAGTTTGATGGTGAATCTAAAAAAATTACTATGCAAATAAGTCCTGAAATGTCTTCTTTTGAAATTGCAAACATAATTACTAAAATATTTAATGATAGTTTTTCCGAGCACGATGATGCAACAGTATTTTTATCAGTTGCAGAGCAAATAAAAAAAGATTTAACTTAATAGAATAATAAGGAGTATATATGAACACTAATTTAGTTGAGTTATTTTTTTCTGCCTTAAAAGGCATTACAGACCTTTGTAAAAAAGCGATTGATAGCGGAGATCCGCAAAAATATACGCAAAGCATTAACGAACTTAACAAAAACATAGACGATACATACGGCAAAATGAGAGATATTATTGCAAACAGCAAAGAGTTTACAGATGCCGAAAAGTTGGAAAAATTAAGCGTTCTTGCCGATAAGGAAATGGAATCAAAAGCGAAGTGTCAGGAAGCTTTGGATGGCAACAGAAAAAACGTTGGTAAGATTGCTCTTGACGTTTTTGAAGGATTTTTAACTTGCGGTCTTTCTTATGCCCCAAGAATTATTAAGCAAATACGAAAGTCGCTTTCTGACGATGAACTTGTTATAATAGACGAGATTGATTCATTAAAACAAATTGAGCAATAGACAAGAAAGAGTTGAGGCAACAAAATGAAAAAAGATATTTTTATTTCTTATCGTAACGATGGTTGCAGTAATCAGTTCGCGCACCGTTTGGCAAGCGATCTTACGGATATGGGATATAGTGTTTATTTTAATCCTAATGAAGAACGCAGTAGTAGTTTTCCTGATCGTTTAAAGGATGCCGTTACTAACTGCAAGGATTTTATTATTGTGCTTTCCCCTGCTTCAATAGAAAGGCTTAAAAGAAACGATAACGTTGATTGGGTACGTGAAGAGCTTTTAACGGCACAAAAAAACGGCAAGCATATTATTCCTGTTTTGGTTGACGGTGCTTCAATGCCATCAAATCCCGATGATATGCCGGAAAACCTTAGTTTTTTCCCTTACATTGATGCAATTAAGCTTCCTGATGAATATAAGGATTCCCCTTTCACTTCATTACTTGGGGGATTGATTTCTAAACAGGACGGTCTTGACAATTACAAGGATGCCTTTAACAGCAACCCCGATTATTGTGTTAACGAAGTTTTTGAAGACCTTAAAGTAAAAGCCAACGAAGGTTCCATTGAAGCTATGTATGAGCTTGGTATGATGTACTATTACGGTGTTACGTCCAAAGAAAGCCAATCAAAATGGGATTTTGAGCAGGCTATACATTGGTTAAGATTAGTTTCTGAATCAGATCACCCCTTAAAATATCACGCAGATAATATTATCTCGCGTATGTATTATAACGGAACCGTTCCCCGAGAACCACAATCCTACGAAAAAGCTTTGGAGTACGTTGAAAGAGCCGCTGAGCATAACGGTTATGCAAGGGCGCAAAGGGCATTTCATATACGAACAGGCCTTGGCTGTGAATTTGACTATCAAAGAATTTTAGACGTTTACAGAGATGGTATCGGCGATGGTGACAATATGATGGCAATGGCTTTGGCCAACTTTTATATTAAATACGGAAAATATTCTGAAGCAATGGATATTTACGATTCAGTAGACAACCCAACCCCCGAAATTAACTACCGTATAGGGTTATTGTATAAAGATGGCGTACTTTTTGACCCGCCACAGCCTGATTATATGCAGGCGGCATACTATTTACGAAACGCCGCTGATGAAAATCACGTTATGGCAGCTTATGAATACGGTATGCTTTGTTTCCGCCCAACAGGCAGATTCCGCAAGGATTTTAAAAATGCGCAGAAATATCTTACCATTGCCGCAGACGGTGGTGTTGCAGAAGCCCAATACGTGCTTGGTTTTATGTATAAATCAGGACACGTAACAAAGGATCTTTTTAAAGCAGTTGAATATCTTGAAAAAGCAAAAGCGCAGGGAAATTCATTTTCTGCAATGGAGCTGGCTTTAATTTATCAGCAGCCCGAAGTACAGAATTACCAAAAAGCATACGAATGTGCTACTTTGGCCGCAGAGCACGGTGTTGCCGAAGGTGAATTTTTACTTGCTAATCTCCTGTTTTTAGGCAGAGGCTGTGAAGCCGATATGAACAAGGCTTATGAGCTTTTTGCAAAAGCAAAGAAGCACGGAATACATTATGCCCAATTTATGATGGAGCATATTGAAAAACTGACGAACTGTTAAAAAAACTTTAATTTAGATTGAACTTTTTATTCAAGGCTTGAAAAATGATTTCAAATCAACTATAATATAAAAAAAGAATGATTAAGCGTGATTTTTTGTGTTTTCTTAAAAAGAAATTCTCAATAATTTTATCAATATTGCTTTTTATAGCATACCAAAACTTGATGGTGGTGAAAAAATGAAGAACAAACTGTTTTCGTTTATCGCAATTTTAATATCACTTACTATATTTTTTTCAGTTAGCGTTTTAGCCTATGTTCCACCTTATCAATTTTCTATTGATGTAGATACACAAAAAATGCCCGAAAACGCAGTTTATGTTGATTTTTTGTTGCCCATTGATACTAATGACGAATGTTATGTTGAATTTAACGCAGAAAACGGCAAAAAATACGGCATTGATAAAGATAGCCAGATAGCAAATTACTGTGGTGACGGGTATGTAAGCTACACATTTCACATGACTGATGCAAAAAGTGAAATGCGACCGTTTTATGTTTATAGCTTAATTGTTCCAAACGAAGAATATATAAAAAATCAAGAGTTGTTTGATTCATTAAGTGAAGTTTCATATTTAGATGTGAAAGATGGCAAAAACTTTTTTATTACCGTAGGCTATAAAACAGCTGATGAACAAACAATGATTAAGATCAGTGATGCACTTGAATCAGAATATTATATTGATTTAAACAAAATGCACGCGACCTTTAATCATTTTGAAAATACTTATGATTATGAGTATTGTTGCAAAAACTATAAAAGTGCAAAAGTTGCATATCTTGATGATGCAGGGAACATACTTTTCGTAAGTGATGCAATAGATATATACAAATGGAGTTTAAGCCCTATACATGTTGACATAACTTTGTCAGGCACCGATGTTGAATCAAAAATTGAAAGCGGTCCGCCTTGGTTTATAGTACCTTTTATTTTAGCAATTCCTGTTGCGTGTATGCTTGGTGTGATTACAACTTTAACCGTTATGGGAATAAAAAAAATTAGGAAGAGTATATTAAGTTGATACATTTATACAAAATCAGGCTTCGTTTTAAGCCTGATTTTTGATTTTTGTAAAGTTGACTTTTTGTTTTTGCACATATATAATATAAATATCAAAAAAAGGAAGTACCGTTTATGCAAATTTTACTTAACAAAAATATGCCTTTTTTTAAGGCTGCGATGCACTGTCACAGCACTAACTCTGACGGTAAATTATCTGTTCAGGAACAAAAGGAACTGTTTAAAAAGCAAGGTTATTCCGTTGTTGCGTTTACCGACCACGAGCATTTAATTGATAATTCCCATTTAGATGATGAAGAATTTTTAACCATAACTTCTTGTGAAATTGCAATTAAGGAATTTCCTGAGCAGTCAACCTTAAAAAACACGTTAATGCGCGTTACACATCTTAATTTATATGCGTTAGATCAGCATAACGTGGTAACGCCTTGTTATAATTCTGTTTGCGACCATTTTATAAATGATAATATATTGGATAAAATTAAATTTGACGGTGAATATAACCGCGAATATTCAAAAGACGGAATAAACGCCATTATCAAAGAAGCTAAATCAAAGGGTTTTTTAGTTTGCTATAACCACCCTGAATGGTCATTGGAAAACGCCACCGATTATCTAAATTACGAAAATCTTGATTTTGTTGAAGTTTATAATCACGCCAGCACTATTGCAGGTTCTGAATGTTATCAGATTCAGGCTTTTGACGATTTTTTAAGAAACGGCAAAAAGATTTTTAACCTTATGGCTGACGACAGCCACAAAAAAGAAGATATGTTTGGCGGCTTTATTATGATAAATGCCCCAAAACTTGATTATAACACAATAATTTCTGCCCTTAAAAACGGTGAATTTTATTCAAGCCAAGGACCGTTAATTTATTCGTTAGTAAGAAACGGTAACGAAGTAACGGTTGAATGTTCAAGTGCAAAGCGCATAAGCCTTTCAACAAAAGGCAGGCGCACAGAAGCAAAACGTGGTGAAAACTTAACAAAGGCTACCTTTAAAGTAAAGGATACTGACGGATATTTTCGCATTACGGTGGTTGATGAATATAACAACCACGCCCACACCCAAGCCTATGAAATTTAAAAATAAAAACGGCACTAATAAAAGTGCCGTTATTTTTATTTCTTTTTATTTTTCTTTTTAAAAATCTTACTGCGGAACAAGATAATATTCATTATTATAAAGAACGGTATCAAAAGCGCCATTGTAAGCGGCGGATTTTCAGGGGCAAGGTTTGCTAAAAGCATCATTGGGAAACCAAAGACGATGGCGGGAAAATTCTGATAAACCATATTATCGGAAGCGGGAGTTTTAAACTCACCGTCAATTTCCCTTAACAAAATCGTGCCTGTACTTGCAGTGCCTGTAAGCATCCCGTACATCATTAAAAACTGTTCCTGTGGATAATCCTTAAATAAGGTTTTAGCAACAAACAGATTATATGCATACGTGCTCATAAGACCAACAACACCTAAAACAAGCATTATTCCCCAGTATTTTTCCAATACGCCAAGTCTGATTGCCGCAACGCCTGCAACAACCATTACATCAAAGAAAAAGTTGCTGATACGGGTCATTAAAAAGTCGTTTATGTAGCCGTGGTTAATAATTTTTCTTTTGCGCATAAAGTTAATTACCGTTTTAAAAAGCGTAGCACTTAACACGCCAAGAATAAAGTTAAAGCCAAAGATTACCGATTTCATACCGGGCAACAAAAGACCTAAAAGCACCATTAAAAGATATGCAACAAAGTATGCCGCGATAACAAAGGCTATCTGAACGGTCATTTTATCCATACTATCCTGCATAGGAATTTCGTTTGCAGGCTGAATTTCCTGTAAAAACATTGTGCCTTCATCTTTTTCAGAAACGGTTATCTTATTTTTCTTTTTTAAGATATTAAGATGGATAACACCGCCTACGCTTGCAGAAATAAAGCCTAACGCGGCAATAGTTAAACCAAAGGTTTTTCCGCCTACAAAACCGTATTCAGTTTCATAAATCGTACCGTAGTTAAGCGCCTGACCTGTACCCTGACCGAAACCAAAGGGCAAAAGAATTCCTGCCGGAGAAAAGAAATCCTTTATAAAGTACACCGCAACCATAGTTATGCCAAAGCCAAGTATTGCCTGAAGAAGATAGGTTGAAACGGTTGTAACGCCTGTATTAAAAATTTCAACAGTGCGCTGTTTTGTTAATGTTCCTTTTGATGCTTTAAAAGTAGAAGCAATAAAACCTAATGCAAGGGCGTGATATGTAATAATCTCTAACTTTTCGTAGCCGTTACCGCCAAAGAACTTAGTTTCAAACATAGGAACTTTTGAAAACGCATCGTAAATTGCCGCAATTATCAACAAAAGCACGCCGCCTAAAACAGAAGTAGGAATCAAAGAAGCCCTGAAGAACTTTATTCTTCTTTTCATCATATTGGCAACAAGCAAGCTTAAAAGAAGCATAGCAATTAAGCTGATAGTGCCCCAAACGTTATAATCCCAAAAATTTGACATCCGCTTCACCCCTTTGTATATTTTTATATCTGTTAAATAAATGTACGTATTTTAATCCGTTAAAGCCTTTTTCTTTTCCTTGCACCTGATAAACTTTATCTTCAAAATAAACGTTTAAAACGTTTTTGCCTAAAACGGTTATTGCATCAGTTTTATCAAAATCAAAGGTGAATTTTAATAAATCATTTTCATATATTTCCGTTTTATTGCCGTAAAGTTTTATAGTTCCGTCTTTTATAATTTCTTCTTTGTTTTTATTAAGGTTTACTTTTAAAAGTTTTACTTTTTCTATATATAAAAGCTCGTCTTTAAAATCAGAAGCATTTATAAAATCTTTCTGATATTCGTACCAATCGTTTACAAAGGTGAACTCTGTTTCAAACCCATCGCCTTCAATATGAGTATCTTCAAAATATTTATACTTTTTACCGCACTTTTCACACTTAAAGGTGTCGCCACTGCTTTTAAAAGAAGATAATCCGCAATCCTTACAAACGTATATGGCACGTTCTATAAACCGGGCAAGTTCTTTATGCTTATAGATATTATTTGCGTTATTTTCCTGAACGGTCAAGCCTTCTTTTATAATTTCAAAAAGTTCTTCCACCGTCATATTTTTATATTCTTCAGGCTCAATAACCCTATAAACGTAGGCTTTCATTTTGCCTTTGCGAACAACGTCACTCCATCTTGGGTGAACACCGTATCCGCCTTCAATCCTATAAAGCATTATAGGTAAGCCCATTTTTTTAGCTAAGGAAGCAATGGCAGGGTTCATATATTCAGTTTTACCGCTGAAAGTTCTGTTGCCTTCAGGGGCGATAGCAATAGTTCCGCCTTCCTTTGCAACAAGAATACAGTTTTTAACTGCACTTATATCAACGGTTTGCTTTTTTATGGGAATAGGTGCAACGGCATACCTTAAAAGCGTAGAAATAAAGCCTTTTGAAAAAAGATCTTCTGACGCAAGATAGTAAACAGGTTGTTTTAATGCATAGCCAACGAAGAATTGATCAAATGCAGTCTGATGATTATACAAAATAAGATACTGCCTTGGCGTGTTTTCTTCGTGCTGTACAATTTCCACATTGTATTTTGTTTTTATATACGGTTTTAACACCCACCCTGCAATATCACGTATTACTTTATGGCGTTTTTTTATCCACTTGTTTTTTTTCATTGCTTTATTTCCATTCTCAATATATATGTAAATTATATCATGTTTCAAAGTAAAAATCACTATATTTTTTAAAGTTTTTTGTGGTTTTTTTGTGAAAGTCTGTTGCTTGTAACCTTAAACTATGTTAAAATACTTTTAGATTTATTGCGGAGGTCTTATTTATGGACAATATAAAAAGTAAACTTGGCTTTATTTGTGATATGGACGGTGTTATATATCACGGCAATAAAGTTCTTGACGGCGTTAAAGAATTCATTGATTGGCTAAATAAAAACGATAAGAAATTCGTTTTTTTAACAAACAGCCCTGAAAAAACACCCCACGAATTAAGTATGAAGCTTGAAAGAATGGGTTTAAACGTTTCTGCAAACCACTTTTATACCTCTGCTATGGCAACTGCGGAATTTTTACATTCCCAAAAGCCTGACAGCACTGCCTACGTTATCGGCGAAGCCGCGCTTACAAAGGCGCTTTACGATCACCATATTTATATGAATGACGTTACACCTGATTACGTTGTTGTAGGCGAAACAAGAACATACAATTTTGAAAAAATTGAAAAAGCTATTGAACTTGTTAATAAAGGCGCAAAATTAATAGGCACAAACCCCGATATTACAGGTCCTACTGAAAAAGGCGTTATGCCCGCAACAGGATCACTGATTGCACCTATTGAAATTGCAACAGGTAAGAAAGCCTATTTCGTTGGCAAGCCTAACCCACTTATGCTTCGCCACGGATTAAGAAAGCTTGACTGTCATTCACAGGATATCGCTTTTATCGGTGACAGAATGGATACTGATATTATCGCAGGTATTGAATCCAACGTTGATACTATTTTAGTGCTTTCGGGTGTTACCTCATTAGAAGATATTGAAAAGTTCCCCTATCGTCCCAAATACATATTTAACGGTGTTGGTGATATAGTAAAATAATCATAAAGCGTCTTAAAAGGCGCTTTTTATAAAAATTATCTAATGTTCCATTTTCACGGAGGATATTTAAATGTTAGAAGTTAAAAATCTAAAAAAAGTTTACAAAACAAAAAAGGGGGCTGACGTTTTTGCATTAGACGGTGTTTCCCTTAAATTTGAAGAAAAAGGTATGGTTTTCCTGCTTGGTAAATCAGGTAGCGGTAAATCTACGCTTTTAAACCTTTGCGGCGGTCTTGATGCGCCAACAGAAGGCGAAATAATCGTTAAAGGCAGAAGCAGTAAGGACTTTTCACAAAGCGATTTTGATTCATACCGCAACACTTTTATCGGTTTTATTTTCCAGGAATATAATATTTTAAACGAATTTTCAGTTGAAGATAACATTGCCCTTGCCCTTGAATTACAAGGCAAGCCCAAGGATAAAAAAGCCGTTGCAGCTTTACTTGACGAGGTTGATCTTACAGGCCTTGCAAAGCGCAAACCCAACACACTTTCAGGCGGACAAAAGCAACGTATTGCTATTGCCCGTGCGTTAATTAAATCCCCTGAAATCATTATGGCTGACGAGCCAACCGGCGCATTAGATTCAAAAACGGGAAAACAGGTTTTTGATACCCTTAAAAAGTTATCAGAGAAAAAACTTGTTATCGTTGTTTCCCACGACCGCGATTTTGCCCAGCAGTACGGTGACCGTATTATTGAATTAAAAGACGGAAAAATTCTTTCCGATATTACAAAAACTCAGGTTTCAAACAAGGCTCTTTCCGAAAACCTTAATTCAATCGGTGACGTGCTTCACGTAAAAAAAGGTTCTGCCCTTACACCCGAAGACATCAAAAAGATTAACGACTTTTTAAAGAATGCAGATGAAGACGTTATTATTGCTACCGATAAGGATGATATTAAAAACTTTAAAAAGGCAAGCAGAATTAACGACAACAACGAAAAAGAAGTTTTTGTTGAAACTGACGAAAGCACGCGCCCTTTAAAAACATACACAAAGGAAGAAAGCCGTTTTATACGTTCAAAGTTACCCTTAAAGCACGCATTTAAAATAGGTGCTTCGGGGCTTAAAACAAAACCTTTCAGGCTTATATTTACAGTTTTACTTTGCACAATTGCTTTTATTTTCTTTTCCTTGCTTTCAACGTTAAGTTTTTATGATAGCGAAGCAACGTTCAAACAGACGCTTATGGATTCTAACGGTCCCGTAATCCAATTGAAAAAGCAGTTTAAAGCACATTCTTACGCATACGAATTCGGCGCGCTTTCCCACGATTACGATAATTACTATAACGCTTTGTTTTCTGCGGAAGATTTACAACAGTTTTCTTCAACACTTTCTTCTAACGCATTTGGCGGATATGCATACTATGGTTCATTCGGATTGCGCCAGGCAACAAGCCGTTATTGGCAAAACGAAATCCGTGCTTTTGCATTTTTACCTGAAAACAACGCTTTAAGGAATTCCCTTAACGGCGAATATCCTAAAAATGATAACGAAATCGTAATTTCTTCATACTTTGCCACAATGCTACAAGAATGTATGCCCTACGATGAAAACGGCAACGCTATTGAAGTTACTTCTACAAGCGATCTTATCGGCAAAACCATTACTTTGCAAGACGGCACTTATAAGATTACAGGTATTTTACAAACAGGTGAAATCCCTGCGCAATACGATGCGCTTAAATCTGCAGAAGGCGCAACCGATTACACCTTAATCAACAAGTTTTCTTCATATCTTTCAGATAGTATACACTTAATTATTTTCGGCACCGAAAATAAGGTTAAAACCATTAAAGACAATAATCCTCAGTACTTGGAAAGCGTTACAAATTATACCTATGTTTCATTAGGCAATTATAAGGGCGGAGAGATTGAATACACCGATTGGTCTTCCATCACTTATAACAAGGCAACTGAAATCACAGAAAAAATCATTCCTATTACTTCTTCAACAGTAAACGATAATCAGGCTATTATCTCATCAAAAACGCTTGCAAACTATCTTCGTGATGCGTTCTACTACCTTGCAGAAAACGTAAAAGACGATGAATGGGAAGCAAGGGAAAAATATTATGCCTACGCTACTGTTGCCGATTCAGTTTACCTTGGCGGTATATATGATTACGGCGAGCCTTCAGAAGAAAAGAAAGATCCTATCTTTACCGCATTTACTGATGCGCAGATGGAAGCAAAGATTAAAGAATTAGTAAACCTTGCAAAACAAAGTAAGATTCCGTTAACCATTAATTTCAAACTTTTCAACAGCCGTTCACAAAGCGTTATGGGTGATGCCCGTGCATTTGAAGTTGTTGGTATTTATTCAATGCCATCACACCTTTCCTCTAATGAAATTATCGGTGTTTCCGAATCAAACTTTAACGCAATGTGGGATGAACACAAATTAACCCTTGATTATTACACCGAAACGGTTACCGATTACGTTGCACCCCAAAATGCATTTTATAACGTTATCTTCTTACCTTACGATAACAATGCAGAATTGATTGATAACTATTGGAACATATATTCCAACAAAGAATTTGGTGAAGATTCTACTCGCCTTATTTTTGAAGGCAACTTCATCTTTGCTATTGATAACGTGGATTCAATGGTTAAGAGTTTATCAAAGGTATTCCTTTACGTTGGCCTTGTACTTGCTATTTTTGCAATACTTCTTTTCTCCAACTTTATATCTGTTTCAATTTCACAAAAGACCCGTGAAATCGGTATTTTAAGAGCGGTTGGTGCAAGAAGCTTTGACGTATTTAAGATATTCTTCTCAGAATCCTTTGTTATAAGCGTTATCTGCGTATTGCTGGCTTCTGTGGCAAGTATCGTTATCTGCCACTTTATTAACGTTTCACTTGCTTCAACCATTGGTGCATCAATATTTGTATTTGGTCCATTCTCCCTTATTATTCTTATTGGAATCGCTTTTGTTACCGCAATTATTGCAACGTTCTTACCTGTTTATAATGCAGCAAAGAAAAAGCCTGTTGATTCCATCAGATCCCTTTAACATAAAAGGCGCTTTCGGGCGCCTTTTTTATTTGACTTTTTTGATGCTTGATAATATAATGTCTTTCGGTAATATATTTTACAGGAGTTTTTTATGAGCGTATTTTTATCAACGGCAAGCCAAATGGGTTTTTTGATGCTTTTAATAATCATCGGCTATATTATCGTGCGCTTAAAGGTTGTTCAAAGTGAGGGTACTGTTTTAATTTCACGTTTAGAAAACAACGTTTTTGTACCTGCCCTTATTTTAGACACTTTTGTAAATAACCTGACCATTGAAAAAATCAGTGATGCCTGGAAGTATCTTTTAGGCGGAACAATTCTTATTTTAATAACAAGTTTTCTTGCTGTTTTTATAGCCAGGCTTTGTTCAAAGGATAAGTATTTACAAAACATTTATTCATACGGGCTTGCTTTTGCAAACTTTGGTTTTATGGGTAACGCCGTTGTTATGGCACTTTTCCCCGATATGTTTATGAACTACATTATCTTTGTACTTCCACTTTGGGTTGCAATTTACGCCTGGGCAGTACCTGTGCTTTTGATACCTAATTCTGAAGGCAAGCGTTCAATCAAAGAAACTCTTGGTGCCTTTTTAAACCCAATGTTCGTTTCTATTTTTATCGGTGCGGTTTTAGGGCTTACACGAATTACTTTACCAAGCTTTTTATTAACTTCGTTTACATCCCTTGGTGCTTGTATGTCACCCTTAGCAATGATATTAACAGGTATGACCATCGCCAAGATAGATTTAAAAAAGACTTTTTCAAACCTTTCAATATATCTTGTTTCTTTAATAAGGCTTATATTTATTCCGCTTTTAGTTTTAATTGTACTTATATTTATTCCTGTTGATGAAGGCATTAAACTTTGTGCAATATGCTGTGTTTCAATGCCACTTGGTTTAAACACCATCGTTGTTCCCGGTGCATACGGACAGGATACTTCCGTTGCCGCAGGACTTGCGCTAATATCCCATTTATTATCCTGTTTAACAATTCCTTTGATTTTTACGTTATTTGATTTATTGGTTTAAAAAATTAAGCACCGCTTTTGCGGTGCTTTTTTTATCCTAATTTTTTCTCAAAGGCTTCAATATCTTTTTGCAAAAATGAAATATCTTCACCCCAAAGAGTTTTATCCTTTAAAACGTTTTTGCTTAATTTAAGCTTTTGTGAAAAGCTATCGTTAATATTTGTAACGTTATAAAGCTTTATTGTGCAGAAAAGCGCAAAGGTAAGATGCTTTGGCACTTTTTCGTAGCTTTCATAAAACCTTTTTATAACGGGAATAATAGACTTTTTAAATTTATCCCCTAAATTTTCTGCATATTCGCGCCATTTTACAGTTACAAACGGATCTTCAAAGCGTTGAAGCATTTCTACGGTGTAGGCTTGCACAGTTTGAAAGTTAACGTTTAATGCAGGAACGATTTCTTCAAAAACAGAAACGGTCATGTGTTTAACAAGTTTTTCCCTGAACATAAATGCATCCAAAGTTAAAACGTCGTGCAAAAGCGCATAAGCGCAGGCTGAACAAAGCGCACCTTCGTAAATATGGGTTCTTAAAACGTAGTAGCCTGAAAGTTCTTCATCTATTGCAATAAACTTTACGCCCTTTAAAAGCTTGCTTTCCTTATCAAAAACGCATAACAGATATCTTTCAGCGTTTATAGTTAATTCTGTGCCGAATTGTTGTGTGCCAACTCTTGTTTCAATAAAAGCATTGATAAACTGAACTTCCATTGTCATCCAGTTTACAAAATCCATACCTAATCCGCGGATATCGGCATACTCAATGATTTCCGCCTTTAAAACCTCGCCGTTATGGTCTTCGTTCAATAAAGAGATAACCTCTACCCCGTGCATTTCTTGGCAGAAACGCCTGAAAAGCATCATGGTCAACTGCGCTAAAAGAGTATCATTATCTTCTTTAATGGTGCCATCAGGCTTAATCCAATTCTTTTTTTCCGGCGCCCAGAACACAGTTATAATGTTCTCATTATCACCTAAGGCAGAAAAGCGGTTATAATCGTTAAACCCATCAATAAGTTCGTTGATACAGTTAACGTCAACAAGGCTTTCCTTTGCGCCGCGTTTAAACATTAAATTATATCTGTTAAATTGCTTCTGGTTTTTATCCGCCGGATTATCACGCACCATTACTGCGTTAGCGTTAATGTTATTATCATCGTTTGCCTTTTGCAGAATTCTTCCGCAGATACCGCGGGCATATCCGTTATCACCAAATATTACCGCTTTAATCGGGCGCTCTACAACCTCTGAAATTGTGATTTTTTTCTTCATTTTTCACCTCAGGAAAAAATCATAGATTTATATATTGTATTATATCACCTTTTGTAGAAAATTTCAACAGTAAAAAAACCGCTTAAAAAAGCGGTTTTATTTCTTTTAATTTACTTTTACGATAACCTGCATTTTTGCAGAAACTTCAGGGAACAGTTTAAGGGTTACGGTATATTCGCCTTCGGTTTTCATTGTTGGAATATCAATCTTCTTTTTGTCAATATCCAAGCCGTGCTCTTTTTTGATAGCTTCTGCAACGTCGCTTGCAGAGATTGAACCGAACATCTTGCCGTTTCCGCCTTTACCGATAACTGTTACGTTTAATTTGCTTAACTTGTTGGCGTTTTCAATGGCTTCAGCCTTTAAAACTTCTTTACGGTGGGCTTCTGCCTTATTCTGAACTTCAACTGCGTTAATATTGGTGCTTGTAGCTTCCTTGGCTAACTTACGCGGGAACAAGAAATTCCTTGCGTAACCGTCATTTACTTCAACGATCTGATTCTTTTTGCCTGAGCCTTTAACGTCCTGTAAAAGAATAACCTTCATTAAAAATCACTCCTTGTGAAAAAATTACTTGCTGATAAATAATACGCCTAAGGTACCTGCGCCACAGTGTGATGAAACAACACAACCTGCGCGGGTAATATAAATATTTTTGAATTTGTTAAGGCCTGAAACGTATGCATAAACGTCATCAATAATTTCTTTTGTTGTGCCTGAATGGGTGATAAACACAACTTCTTCATCAGCGTTTAAGATGTTTTCTTCCAAGCCTTGAGCATATTTCATAGTAGCTGAATGAATATCACCGCGTACCTTTTTATCAACCTTAATAAAACCGCCTTCTACTTTTAACGTTGGGCGAAGCTTTAATGCAGTTGCGCCAAAGGCTGCCATAGCAGAACATCTTCCGCCTTTATGTAAGAATAAAACATCTTCAACAACAAAGCCTGCGCGCACCTTTGGAATAATTTCGTTAATCTTATTAACGATTTCATCATAGCTTGCGCCTGCTTTAATCATTTCACCGGCAGTTACAATCTGTAATCCGATACCTGTTGAAAGGTTACGGCTATCAATAACTGTTATTTTGCTTTCAGGAAATTCACCTGCGGCGTTACAGAAAGTCTGATAAGTTGATGACATTTCACTGCTGATAGTAAATGCGATAATATCGTATTCATTAGCGTATTTACCCATAAGTTCAATAACGCTATCGGGTGAGGGTGCGCTTGTTGTAGGTGTTTTACCGTTTTTATCTGCCCAGGCGTAAATTTCGTCAGGCTGAATATCAATACCATCAAAACGGCTTTCGTCACCTAAATTTACCTGTAAGGGCAAAATGGCAATATCGTATTTTTCAATCAACTCCTTTGAAAGATCGCTGGTTGAATCAGATATGATTTTAATTGGTTTCATATTCGTTCTCCTTTTAAAAATAAATAAATAATATATAACTGCATTTTTATTATATCATATTGCTTTAAAAAATAAAAGAGAAAATTTTTTCACAAAGATTTTTACAAAAAACGATTTTTATTTTTACGTTAAACCGACAATTATAAAAACAAAAAACAATTACAATATTTTTGGTGATATTATGACTGTTTACGTGGAGCTTGTATTTATAGAAAATTTTATAGTTGACTATTTTCTGTTGCTTTCAGCAAGCAAGATTACCCATATTAAACACAAACACGCTTTTTTAGGCGCTACCTTTGGGGCGCTTTACGCTTGCATTATGCCCCTTTTTTATGATTTTGCGCCCTTTGCACAAAGAGTTCTTGTTTTAATCGGTATGTGCGCCATCACCTTTACATTAAAAAATATAAAAAATCTTATTTACGCCTGTTCCGCGTTAAGTGCCTGTGCTTCTTGTTTATTTGGCGTTATAAATTTAATTTTTGGTGAAATTATTGAAGGTATTTTATATTCTGATAACGTATTATTTATTCTTGCGTTGTGCTCAGGATTTTCAGCATTTTTGCTTTACCGCCTGTTGATTCCCATAATGAACGAAAAAAAGTTAAAAACCGCCGTTTGCAAACTGCAATTAGGAAAAACTACCCTTTGCGCTTTTATTGATAGCGGAAACTCACTTTATTATAAATCTACCCCTGTTGTGCTTGTTAATAAAAATGCGGTAAAGGATTACTTAAATCCCATAAAGCCTTTAATTATTCCCTATTCTACGGTAAAAAATAGCGGTGCGTTAATTGGCTTTAAGCCTGAAAATGCTTGTATAATTTATTCTGATAAAACGCAGGAAATCAACTGTATAGTTGCACTATGCGACCATAAATTCAACAATAAATTTGATGCTTTAATGCATCCTGACTTAATTAAGGAGTATGTTTAATGAGCTTTGAGAAACTTTTTGAAAAAATACATCAACTTTTTATTAAAGAAAGCATATACTATGTTGGTGGTGCCCAAACGCTTCCGCCCCCACTTTCCCCCGAAGACGAAGACAATGCGCTAATCGGCTTAAAAAACGGAGATAATGAGGCAAGAAGCCTTTTAATTGAACATAACCTTCGCCTTGTAGTTTACATAGCAAAAAAGTTTGAAAACACAGGGGTCAACGTTGAAGACCTTACAAGCATCGGTACAATCGGTTTAATTAAAGCGGTAAACACCTATAACACCGATAAGCAGATTCGCCTTGCAACCTACGCTTCACGGTGCATTGAAAACGAAATCTTAATGTACCTGCGCCGCACCGCAAAATTAAAGGGTGAGGTTTCCTTTGATGAGCCCTTAAAGGTTGATTGGGACGGTAACGCCCTATTGCTTTCTGACATTTTAGGAACGGAAGCAGATATTGTTTATAAGGATATGGATGACCGCGATGATATTAAAGTTTTAAGGCAGTTAATTGATAAATTAACCCCAAGAGAGAAAGAAATTATTACCTTGCGTTACGGTGTTGACTGCGAACGGGAATTTACTCAAAAGGAAGTTGCGCAGAAATTAGAAATAAGCCAATCCTATATTTCCCGCCTTGAAAAAAAGATAATAAAAAAATTAAAGAAAGAAATGTCAAAAGTTATATAAAAAACAGTTGACAAAAATATTGTGTTATAATATAATAACAACGCTTTAAAGAGCACTTGGGAGCATAGCTCAGCTGGGAGAGCATCTGCCTTACAAGCAGAGGGTCACAGGTTCGAGCCCTGTTGTTCCCACCAAA